>CAZZDQ010000005.1:16427-93146 GCA_964652845.1 uncultured Chitinophaga sp. | reverse complement strand
GAAAAGGCAATAATAGCTGCAGAAAGCCTGGTCGCATTCCTGAAGAAGGAATATCAGTTGAATTGATTGGTTGTATAAAGTCAGCACAATCTAAATTGAAAGTTATGAAAATGGCCGGGTGCACGGTGGAAGTCAACTAATACTTGCCTTACCTGAATGAAAGTGTTTTTGATGGCAAGTGAAGGACAACGAGGCCTTTTAATTCTCCTTGCTTAAAATTGCTCACATTATTTTCGCTTTTTGTAATCCAAGATTGTTCTGATTTGATTTGCAATTATAACTATCCCATAGGTATCTGGTTGCTCTGAATTTGGACTTTGGACATTCCCCATTGGTGTAAAATATTTATCCTCATTACTTGGGCCTAGATAACCAATCAATACTATTTTATCCTTAATATTCAAGCAATTTTTTTGTTTTTCTAATTCTGATCCATTGAGATGAAAATATTGATCCCTTGTTCTCGTATAGATAATTGGAATTGATGCATTTTCTTTAAAATTATATTGAAATTGAGGCTTCCATAATTTAATGATTTTTAAAGGAAACTGTTCATAGGTTTGATTATTAACATTTAGTAAAGGTGAGAATTTAGAAACTAAACCTTCATCAAACTCAAATTTATTTAAGCCCTCATCCTTTACCGATTTTCTAAATTTATCTGCTGATCTAATTGGCTTACCTAATGAATCAATATAAAAAGATAAAATAATATTTTTTGCCTTCCTTAAAGTATTTTCAAGTACAGAATCTTCATAATGTTTTTTTTCATTTTCGAAAGAGATATCTAACCCAATTACTTGAGGGTGACAACTATCTACTTTTGAAATAAGGTTACCAATAAATGCTCTATCGCCCTGTTCAATATTTATTAAGATAATATCAGGATCTTCTCTATTTGAAAGATTAACATTTTGATTTTTGGGTGGGCTTGCAAAAAATACATACCCCCTAAATGTTATATATAATAAAAAAAATATTATTGTAAATATGCCTTTAAGCCTTTGTTTACTTTGTGGGATTTTAATCTTATTATTTGAAATTAATACTAGCGAGAACAGAAATATAAGGGCCATTACTAATAAAAAGGTATTCTCTACATTTTTCATTAAAGAAAATTGTTCCCCTTCAGGTGTTTCACAATATTGTTTTATTGATTTATAAAACCAATTTTTAGAAAACCCGGGTGCATCTGCTAATGTATTATTTGTATTAATTTCAAACCTATAATAGCGCGAGCCTATAAACAAGAATAAATTGTGGAAAACTGCAGAAAACTTAGAAATAAAATACCACCAGAATAAATAAAATCCTAAAAAATTGAATAATAATTTTGCAATTGAGAGAAATGGTTTTTTAGCGTTTTTAAGTAATAGAGTTATGAGGTATTTAAATAAAGGTAATTTCAAAGAATCATTTGAGGGGAAATTGAAAATTACGCTATGATAATAAAAGGGAATTGATACAAAAAAGAGAAATAAAATATTAACGCTAATAATTTCCGGCCACCCAAATCCATATTCTGTGACAAAAGTATTTGATTCATGCTTTAAGTCTGGTGAAAGAATCCAAGTTATTAGTAGATCGCAAATGCTGAGAATTGTTAATATTCCTAATCCAGTATAAAAATACCTTTCTCTGCGCATAATAATTAAATTCAAAAATACTATATTAAAGAAACATGCTTAGCGTTTGGGAGAGGAATTCCCCTGCATCATTTTTTTTCTGGCGAAAGTGTAAGTTTCACTATTTATATAGCAACCTAAATTTGGTTTTAAAGGACCTCACTTTAGTTAATTCATCTAGTCAAAATGCGAACCTTTGGGTAGCATAGATGCTATCATTTCATTTTTCTCTACCTTTAAAATAAAATACTAACTTTTCAAAATTATGTAGTTACAATCTTTGGTGATTAGTACTTTAACTTATGAGGATTCAAAATCTTATATATTGTATCACTTTCCCTCTCTTGGTATCTTTATATGGATTTTCTCAAATAAATCCCTCAACACATACTGTGACTGTTTATTTCAGTATAAAGCCGACCTGGATTGATAATTCAAAACAGACCATTATGGAGAATGATATATTCAGCGATTCTGTATATTATTATTCGAGAGCTAAACATAATAAGGATAGCACATTAATAATGACCCAGTATTTTGATTCCCTGGGTAATTTACTGGAAAGGGATGAGTTCAACCGGACTAATGGGCAAGTTATTAAGATTACAAATAATAAATACATTGACACGTTCTTAGTAGAGGGTGAAACAGAAGAATTAACCCCTTATACTTTTAGCACAAACTCAGGGTCCTATTCAAGTTCAAAAATTGATATAAATTATGAATATAATAAAAATGGCAAAGTCGTTACCAGGAAAGAAAATTCCTATTTTGAAGATTCTCTTAAACATGCTGACCCTATAATTTATACCCTGGAATATAATGATATCGGATTTTTGTCTAAAGAATTTGTTGCTCTACATCACATTGCTCCTTACCTGCATTGTACTTATCATTATACAGATAATGATTTAACAGAAGTAAAAGCCTATGACTATAAGGGAAACTATATGTACTCATATATTTACGAATATGATAAAGATTTAAGAATAAAGACGAGTTATTTGCAAAATGCTAATAAAACTATTCAGAGTCAGATTTATTTTGATGCTAAGGGAAGGATAATAGAGGTAAAAAAATATGGTAAAAGGGTAAAAAGTGATCACTCAAATGAAATATTTAACTTCGACCAATCTGGTCTATTGACAACTCAATCATTCAGAGATATTGCTGATCAAGATTATTTCTATAAACATCATTATTCAAAAAAATAATTTTACCTAAAAGTGCTCACTTCTAAATCGTCAGCACAGTCTAAACTGAAAGTTATGAAAAATGATCGGTTGCGTCTGAGAGGTTAATTAATGCTGGATTGACCTCAGGTAGGTGTTTTTGATGTCCTGAGAGCAATAATGAAGCTTTAAACACAAATTTTTTAGGAGCTTTCAATCTAATATAGGTAGTGTAAGTCTCCCCTTTTAAAGTCAGATAAAATTAAAGTTTTCTAGTGGGTGTTATAAGAGTATGTCACTTATTAAACTGAAAAGAAACATCTACACACCTTTCCATAATATGAGCTCCCTTAAAGTGCAGATCGTACCATTCCTCTGAGTCTCCGTTCCAATCAATTTTAAATTTTTTGAGTGATATGTCTTCAAAGTATAATAAAGCTTTGAAAACTGAATAAGCACGTTTTCTGGATAAAATATCATTACGCTTATGTGATCCGGTTGTATCAGCGTATCCGATTATTCTGATTAATGTACAAGAATCGGTGTTAGCAATTTTAGCCAAATTCTTTATTTCTGAAACGTATTTTTTATTTAAGGTATAACTATTCAGTTCAAAATAAAATGTGCGGACAATACGAGATTGAGCATACGAAATATTTTGTGCAAAAAATAAAAACAATACAAGTAACGATCTATGTTTCATAAAAAGCTTATGCGGAATTACCACTTACCTGGCAATACAAGTGTAACCTTCAGCACAATCTAAATTGAAAGTTATTAAAATTGCCGGTTGCACGGCGGAAACAATTAGCGCTGGGCTGACCTGCGGTAAAAAAGAGAAAGAGGTCAAAAATGACCTCTTGTCCTATCTAGCTCCTCAGACAGGACTTGAACCTGTGACCCTCTGATTAACAGTCAGATGCTCTAACCAACTGAGCTACTGAGGAATTTTTAAGGGCTGCAAAAATAACAAATAAAATCATGCTGCCGAATTTAAGAATAAAGAATCCTTCCCCTTTTCGGGGCTTCAAATTCTGATCCGGATGAAAAAAATAACCGTACGCTTTCGGCTGAGAAAAGGATCTGTTCTTAATGAAATCTCTTTCTGCGTCTTTTCCGTATCTACCCCTAACAAACCAAACCCAGTGTTTTGGTTCGATAGTTGGTTAAAAAGAAAGGGGTCTCAGTCTTGAGGCCTCTTTTGTTTGGTTTCCTTATCATTGCAAAAAAATCTTGAGAAAGATCGGTATCTCCCTTATTCCGCCCCTGTTATGGCTGGGATTGACCACCCTTCTCCTGGTGGTGCCAGGGAATACCCTGCCTTCCGAAACCTGGCTGGATAAGATCTACTTCGATAAATGGGTGCACGCGGGTTTATTCGGCATCCTCACCTGGATCTGGTGCTGGGCGCTTGCACATTTGTCCTGGCCGGCAGCAAAACTCAGAAGAACTTTCCTTTTCATCATGATCCTTGCGATCAGCTATGGCATTCTCATGGAATTCGTTCAGAAATACTGGGCTACACAAAGGGGATTTGAGATACTGGATATGGTGGCAGATGCCGTGGGAGCAACAGCAGGTTTTCTTTTCAGCAGGTGGTATTTCCTAAAAAAATAAACCCCTGTGGAAACAGGGGTCGCAACCAAAACTAACTGCTTATGAGAAAATTTTACTTTATGTAAGAACTGTGTTGTACTTTATATAACGCAAATTTATTACCAATAGTATAATGCTCGCTGTTAAGAAAAGTGTAAAACCCTAAATAGATGGTTTGTACCCTCAGTTTTTCGTCTCCTTATTAATTCCCCTAAGTACATATACGTGTGTGCCGGCTTAATCTATCTGATGGCACCCGTAATAAACAGGGCAATTTCCTTGCCGTTTTCACTAAATATGGGCAAATCCGCATAAATAAGGCTTTTAATGATATTCAGGGTCGCTTCCACCCCCTGCTCCTTATATCATTTTGGGACAGTTCGTCTACAAGATTCTGTAATCGGCCACCGCCGTTATCCTGAAGAAGATTTTGTAAGATATGCCGTCAATGGGTTTTTGAATGTCAATTTTGCCTGGCAAGTTTTTCGGAATTTTCGGCGAACTGAAGGGCATCCACCAGTTCCTGCAGGTTCCCGTTCAGTACATCCTGCAGGTTATAAAGGGTGAGCCCGATGCGGTGGTCCGTGACCCTTCCCTGGGGGAAATTATAAGTGCGGATCTTGGCGCTCCGGTCGCCGGTGCTCACCAGGCTTTTGCGGTGCCGGGCTGTCTCTTCTTCCTGTTTTCTTACCTGTTCCTCGTATAAACGGGTACGCAGCATCTGCATGGCTTTTTCCCGGTTTCCAAGTTGTGTCCGTTCCGTTTGGCATATGACCACCGTACCGGTGGGAATATGGGTCAGCATCACTTTGGTCTCCACCTTGTTCACATTCTGGCCACCGGCGCCCCCGCTGCGGGCCGTTTCCATTTTTACATCACTCTCTCTCAGTTCAAAATCGACTTCTTCTGCCTCGGGCATCACCGCCACGGTTGCCGCCGAAGTATGTACCCTTCCCGATGCTTCGGTATCAGGTACCCTTTGTACCCGGTGAACACCGCTTTCGAATTTCAAAATACCATATACCTCTTCGCCGGTCACTTCCAGTTGCACTTCCTTGTAGCCGCCTACTGTGCCTTCATTCTCGCTCAGTATGGCGGTCTTCCAACCCCTTTTCTCACAGTATTTCACATACATGCGCAGCAGGTCACCGGCAAATAAGCTTGCTTCGTCGCCTCCCGTACCTGCCCGGATCTCGATGATCGCATTCTTTTCATCCTGCGGATCCTTGGGAATGAGCAACTGCCGGATGGCTTCTTCCTGCCGTTCCTTTTTTTGTTGCAGCAGAGGCAATTCCTCCTTTGCCAGATCCTTCATTTCTTCATCATTCCCGGCTAAGGCTTCTTTGTAAAACGCAATATCTTCCAGCAGTTTTTTGTATTCATGATAGGCCGTTACGATCTTTTCCAGGCTGCGGTATTCCTTGCTGGTCTCTGCAAATTTCTTATTGTTGTTCACGATCTCCGGGTTCGTCAGCGCCATGCCGAGCTGGTCAAAACGGGCCTTTATGGCTTCTAATCGCTCTATCATAAATTTGGGCTGCAAAGTTAAACGAATAAGAGGATGGCCTATAAAAAATTCAGGCCCGGCAGGTTGTTTGACGGCCGTCATTTTGCCGGAGAGGACTGTGTGCTGATCACGGAAACGGACGGCCGGATTGAAGCTATCGTACCGGAAAAGGATGCCGGTGATGATATTCAGTATTTGCGTGGTATGCTGACCCCTGGGTTGATCAATTGCCACTGTCACCTCGAATTAAGCCATCTGAAAAATGTCATCCCGCCGCATACCGGCCTGATCGAATTTCTTTGTTCGGTCGTTACCAAAAGAAATTTCCCCGGGGAACTGATACAACAGGAGATCATCGCTGCAGAAAAAGAAATGTATGATAACGGTATCGTTGCCGTGGGTGATATTGGTAATACAGCTGATACCGCAGCAGTAAAAAGCAAAAGCAGGATCCGCTGGCAGAATTTTGTGGAAGTGCTTGGGTTCACGGATGAGAAGGCAGCGGAAAACATAGAGCATTACCTGACAGTAGCTTCAGGTTTTAATAAACAACACTCAATAAATAATATTCAACGTACAAGTTTGGTTCCCCATTCTCCTTACAGTATCAGTCCTCAAACTTTCAGGAGAATAAATGAACTCACAAAAGACCAGGTCATTTCCCTTCACAACCAGGAGCACCCTGCAGAAGATGAATTATATAAAACCGGCGGCGGAGATTTATTGCGGCTTTTTAAGATCTTCGGGATCGATCATTCGCCCTTTCCCGTTACCGGCAAGAGCAGTATACGTTCTGTATTGCCTTATTTCAATAAGGGGCAAACTATTTTTCTTATTCACAACACCTATATGCCCGAAGAAGATATTGTATGGGCCAATGAATATGCAAAAAATGAGGGGTTGATCCTGGTCTATTGCTTATGCGTGAATGCCAACAGCTATATTGAAAATAAAATGCCGCCTGTTAAACTGCTGATGAAGCATGGTTGCCGGATCGTACTGGGTACGGACAGCTATAGCAGCAACTGGCAACTGAGCATTACCAAAGAGATGGAAACCGTTCATCAGCAGCTCCCTGGAATACCGCTTCAGGCCATCCTGCAATGGGCCACCTTCAATGGCGCCCGTGCACTGCGATGGGATGATGAACTCGGAAGCTTTGAAAAAGGCAAAAAACCGGGATTGGTTTTGATTAGTGATGACTTCAGTTCTTCCATGCGTATACTTTGATTTTTGGAATCACACCTGCCTCTGAGGTTTAAAAACATTTCTGCTTACCGGCAAGTTTCATCATAGCAAGGCCGTAATATAATTCCTGAGTGCCTGGTGACTGTGTCATTAATTATGTAAACTGGTGGAACCAGTGACAATTCGTGAATTCGTGGCAACCAAATATTATTGGAAATCAGATGTAGAATGGCGGTCGCCACGAATGCACGAATAAGGCTCCAGTTATTTTCAAAATAATCCCCCAAAATCCCTGTCATTTTTTTATTTCCCGATTTTAAGTAATTTGTTTCCGCAAGTGCCCTTATTCTAATCAAGTCATGGATCAACCCAAAAGATTATTCGATTGCCTGCAATTCCACCTGGAAAAAGACCCGGAGAATATCATGCTGGCGGGCAAAGAAGGTGGCAAATGGAAGACCTATCCCGTTATGGAAGTAAAACGTATCGTAGATAGCCTCAGTGCCGGATTGCTGGCCTGCGGTATCAGTTGCGGGGATATGACGCCCGAAGGAAGGGATAAGATCGCGATCCTGTCCAAGAACAGGCCTGAATGGATCATGCTCGACCTGGCCGTGCAACAGGTGGGAGCTATCCTCGTTCCCGTATATCCGACCATCAATTTAGGCGACCTGGAATTTGTGCTGAGCGATGCCCGGGTGAAAATGGTCTTTGTGAATGACGAAGAACTATTTCTGAAGGTCAGCAGCCTGAAAGATAAGGTCCCGTCCCTGAAAGAGATCATCAGTTTTGAACATGTGGCCAATGCCCGCCACTGGAAAGAATTACTGTCAGAAAATGAAACCTCAAGACCTGAGCAATTAAGCGACATCAGCAATAAGATCGGTTATGAGGACCTGGTGACACTCATTTATACGTCTGGCACCACGGGCACCCCCAAAGGAGTGATGCTTTCACATAAGAATATTCTGAGCAATGTAATGGCCTGCATGGATTGTTTTCCGCCCGGAACCCGTTGCCTAAGCTTCCTGCCGCTCAACCATATTTTTGAAAGGATGGTATCCTACCTCTATCTCTTCAAAGGTCTCTCCATTTATTATGCAGAGAGCCTTGATTCAATCGGCCAGAACCTTATTGAAGTGAAGCCGCATATGTTCACTACCGTTCCGAGATTACTGGAAAAAGTGTATGAACGTATCATGGAAAAAGGAAGCGAGCTGACCGGTATCAAAAAAACCCTTTTTTACTGGGCGCATGGCCTGGCCGAAGAATTCGAGATCAACAAAAAACAGGGTGCCTGGTACAGGTTCAAGCTGGGCCTCGCCAATAAGATCGTATTTAAAAAATGGCGGGAAGGGCTGGGAAACGAGATAAACGCCATTGTGACAGGCGGAGCCGCCTGCCAGGTAAAGCTGATCCGCATTTTTACAGCAGCCCGGATCGTGATCATGGAAGGATATGGTCTGACAGAAACCTCCCCGGTGATCGCAGTTAACCGTTTTAATGAAGATGACAGGATGTTTGGTACCGTAGGACCGCTGATCGATGGTGTGGCAGTAAAAATTGCTGAAGACGGCGAAATTCTCTGCAAAGGTGACAACGTGATGATGGGATACTATAAACAGCCCGGCATGACGGCGGAAGCCATTACGGACGGTGGATGGTACCATACCGGTGATATCGGAGAGCTGGTCTCTTTCCACGATAAACCATTCTTAAAGATCACAGACCGTAAAAAAGAACTTTTCAAGACCAGCGGCGGCAAATACGTAGCGCCCCTGCCCATCGAAAACAAACTGAAAGAATCCCCTTTCATTGAACAGGTGATGCTGATCGGTTCGGAAAGAAAATTTGTGAGCGCCCTGATCGTACCTGCTTTCCCGGCCCTGATCGACTGGTGCAGGAAAAATAATATTGCCTTTACCGATTATGAAGCCCTGATCAGGGATCCGCGGGTAAATGAGATGTACAAGGAACTGGTCGAAAGCTTCAATAAATACTTTAATCACGTAGAGCAGGTAAAGAAATTTGAATTGCTGCCTTATGAATGGACCGTTAACACCGGCGAACTCACCCCTAAGCTCTCGCTCAAACGTAAAGTGGTGATGGAGAAATATAAGGATGCCATCGACCGGATCTACAATATGAAGGGACAGGAATGAAATTACCGCCGGTACTAACTTTATTTATTTGCTGCTGTCGTTTCCCCTGTTTTGCGGTGTGCGGGGTAAATGACGCTGCATATACATCTTCTCCACGAAATCATCATATTTTTTCTGCTGATCCCCAGTGAATAAAGCCCTGACCTTCCTGAAATGACTGATGGTCATTTTATCGATAATGGACTGCTGGGCAGCGATCAGCATGGAATAATAATTGATGGTGCTGTCATTTACATTATCCGCCCTGATCAGGTTGAATAGTGATTTTTTCAGGGTGCGTATGGAATCAAAAACGGGTTTGATGGCGGCAAAATGTTCTTCCCGCATTTTTTTGAAATCTGTTTTTTGCTGATCGGTCATATTCAGCTCTTTACTCATCATTTCAAAAACAGGCTGGTGGTTATTGTCCATCCTGCCATTACGGTGCGGACGGCCTTTCAGCATGAATACCAGCATGGCGACATTGACTAACAACAATAGCACCAGCGCTATTGTCATGACTTTGTTTGAGGGAGTTTTCATTTTTCCTGGTTTAGATCGTAGATCGTGTTCGATTCATTAGTGATATTATACTCGGCAGCCAGGCTTTGTTGGGTGATGCTCTCCTCTGATTTGGGTGATGCTGTATCCTTGCGGATCACCAGGACGATATTGACCATGACCAACACCAGGGTCATGCCCAGTATCAGTACCGGACGGGGTACCCATGAGCGGGCGGGAGCAGGCAAGATCTCTTTTTCCATCCTTGCTTTCAGCCTTGTATAAAAGAAATCGGGTGCTGAGGCGGGTTGGCATCCGTCAAGACTGTTTAGTATTTTTTCGGTATTGATGTCTTGTCTGTTTTCCATATTACTAGTTTTTGACGCCGAATGATAATGAAACTTTCGGGATCTGTCAATCCGGCTGCTTTTTAATGATTTTTTGAAGGTTTATTTTGGCCCTGTGCATCAGTGATTCTACAGCAGGCAGGGATGTATGCAATACCCTGCTGATTTCCTCATAACTCAGGTTTTCCAGTTTATGCAAAACAAAGGCTGTTTTCTGGTTTTCGGGCAATTGCCTGATGGCTTTGAACAGTCTTGCAGCATTTTCCTTTTTTTCCAGTACTATGCCCGGGTGATGAAAATCGGGGATATCCCGGACAGGTTCATTCTCTTCCCCGGTCAGGCGGTGCATGAGCCCAAACCTTTTTTTGCTCTTTTTACTCCTGATCAGGTCCAGGGCCTTGCCTACTGCGATGCGGTAAAGCCAGGTTGACAATTTTGATTCCTCCTTGAAATTCTTAATGGAGCGGAATACCTGTATAAATACCTCCTGCGCTACGTCTTCTGCATCTTTTTCATTTTGCACCAAACCCAGGGCGGTGTTATAGACCTTGTCCTGGAAATTATCAACCAGCCATTTAAAGGCCGCTTCATCGCCGTGGCGAAGTTGTTGTATCAGCTCGTGTTCATTCAACCTGTCATAATTTAGGATAGCCCTGCGGGAATGCCCGGCTTAATTTTCCGCATATACGAATTTAGTTTTGATTTTTCATTTTATCCTTTTGGATCAATTCCATTGCCTTGTCCAGTTTAAAGTCTTCCCCCCTTTTTACCGCTTCCACCGTAGGCTTTGCTTCCACATCGGGTTCCACGCCCCTGCCATTCTTGGGAATATTGTTGCCGGCCACCAGCCTGAACAGGGGAAGACGGAATCGAACGCCGGTCTCCGGAAGGGTTACATCCGGTATCAGCCAGGCTGAATTCCCGTATGCGGTGCCACCCGTCTCCTCGCCAATAATTGTCACATTTTGCTGCTTCACCAGTGAGCTGACGAATAATACCGTTGCAGAAAAGGAATTGCCGCCGGTGAGCAGGTAAACCTTTCCGTTGTAATGATCTTTTTTCTTTGGAGAGAAATAATGTTTTTCAAAATAAGCAAAATGGTAGTGACCGTCTTTTCTTTTATGGCAAAGAAAACTGATGAAAAGATTGTTCCAGAAATGATTTTTCACATACCGTCTGTATTCCCTGCATTTTTTTACTGCATATAAGGAATCGCAGACCTTGAAGGGGTGGTCCGCAAGATAGCGGCTCAATAACGTCGATTTGGCCACATTGCCGCCTCCGTTATTGCGCACGTCAATGATCAGGTGACCGATATGCAAACGGTGAAGCACTTTAAATGATTTTCTGAAGAATGGGTTCAGCTTATACCCGTTGGCAAAGCTGGAGAGGTCCATCATGGCGGTATGGTTCACGCTGTCGATCTTCAGCAGGCGCACCGAACTCATTGCTCTTTGTCTTCTTTCCTTTTTCGTCATATGCGCAAAAGCATAGAGCGAGCGGGCAAAATTCCTGTCCGCGGTATCCGCATCCGGATCATAGGCATGCAACATCGTGGTGTTAAGCTGTCCGTCATTATTGAAATAATCAACAGGTAAACTGTCTGCTTTTCCGAATACGGAGGAATAGAGGGCGCCGAAATTCCCGCGATTGCTCAGTGCCTGGTATTTATGCGTCCGGTCATACCCGTCCGAGGATATATACTGAAACAATGAATCAGTGATCTCTTCTGCCGGGCGGTGACCGATAGCATTGATGACCGTACCTCTTTTCAACTGGCTATCCTTCCTGTCAAGATTCACCGTTACCACCATGGCTTCATCCCACACTTTCACGCTGAGCGGGAATAATTTGCCCAGTTTTGCAGTATCAGCATATTTGATCATTCCCCCTGAAGGTCTCACGGTTGTATGGCCGCAATTGATCTTGGCGGTAACATAGCTCAATACCGTGCGGAAGCCTTCTTCCGTCATGGAATCCTTAAGGCGGGAAAAACCTTCATTGAAATAATGATCCATGCTGTCCCTTGAAGTGTACCAGTACAAGCCTGGATGATATTGCTGCAGGATCTGCCGGTAAATGGTATAATCCTTTTGCAGCTGCGACAGTGTATATCTTTTTTCGGGTGAAATGGCTTTCTGATGAACCGTGCAGGCCGATACAAGCAGGGCTGGCACAATAGCCCGCAAAAATCTGCCGTTCATGTTGTTTTCGTTTGGTTTCATAGGTTGGACGACCCGTTACGGCCTGAGATGTTGCCATCCCTGGGCCGTGATATCATATGTATTTCCGCCTTTTGTAATAATTTTTGTTCCTGCTTCAGGCGCCGCGATATAACCGATCATACTGATATCGCTGTTGGCGCTGATTTTCTCTGCATCCTTTTGCGAAACGGTAAATAATAACTCGTAATCTTCCCCCCCGCTCAATGCACATGCCGTGGGATCCATTTTGAATTTGAAGGCTGCGTTCCTGGTTTCTTCCGCAATGGGGATCCTGTCCTCATAGATCACACAACCCGCCCCGCTTTGTGTGCAGATATGCAGGAGATCACTGCTCAGCCCGTCGCTGATATCGATCATGGCTGTGGGTAATAACTGATGTGCAGCAAAGAATTCCACAATATCCTTTCTCGCTTCAGGTTTTAACAACCGCCCGATCACATAGGATTCATTTTCCAGGTCCGGTTGAACGTTGGGGCTTTCCAAAAAGATCTTTTTTTCCCTTTCCAGGAATAACAGTCCAAGATACGCCGCTCCCAGGTTGCCGCTGACGCAGATAAGGTCATTTTTTTTGGCACCGTTTCTTTTTACGAATTTATCCGGCGTAATTTCTCCCACGGCCGTGATCGCAATGATAAATCCTTTCTGAGAGGAATTGGTATCGCCTCCCACGAGGTCAACGCCATAGGCCCGGCATGCAGCATAAATGCCTTCATAGAATTCATCCAGCGCTTCCACGCTGAACCGGTTACTGATACCGATGGCCACGGTAATCTGCGTGGGTATCGCATTCATGGCATAGATATCGCTCAGGTTGAGCACTACGCTTTTATAACCAAGATGTTTCAGCGGTGTATAGGCCAGGTCAAAATGGATGCCTTCGATCAGCAGGTCGGTGGTCACGACGGTTTGTTTCCCGAAATGATCGATCACTGCCGCATCATCGCCCACTCCCACAATGCTTGATGCGTTCTGCAATTCTATGTTTTTGGTCAAATGTCCTATTAATCCAAATTCCCCAAGAGACGATATTTCAGTACGAGAACTCATTTTGATTTACGAATTACAATTTAAGATTTACGATTTAGTGCTTGTTTGACTCTGAGCGTTTTCAATGAACTGACGATTATTGAAAGCAGTTCGTTTCCTTGTTTTGCCAATTCATCTATTTCACGCCCGCATGCCGGATTTGCTGCTTTTGTCAAATCAAAGAATAAAAGTGATTCATCTAATTCTTCCTCAACTATTTTAAATTTATTTATAAAGTCTGCAGTTGATTTGGCTCTTAGCGAGGCACTATAATTGGCCGCCGCAGAAGAAGCAGAACGATTTAATTGGTCTCTGTAATTCATGTTTATTCATACTACCAAATCGTAAATCATAATTCCCAATTGTAAATTAGTTACAATTGTTTACGATTATTGATCAGATCCAGCATTTCATCATGTATTTTACCATTCGTGGCCAATACGCGATGCTGGTAGGGTGAAAATTTTTTCCCTTCGAAATCCGTCACCTTACCGCCGGCTTCTTCCACGATAAGGTATCCCGCCGCACTGTCCCAGGCTTCCAGTTTATGCTCATAAAATCCGTCAAAGCGTCCGCAGGCCACCCAGCAGAGGTCAATGGCCGCGGATCCCAGTCTTCTTACCGGTACTCCTTTTCGGATAAATCTTTCAAAGATCTCCAGCGGACCGTTGGGCATATTGATGTAGCTGTAGGGAAATCCTGTTACCAGGCAGGCGTGGATAGTTTCTGACTGGGAACTGACCTGTATCGGTTGCCCGTTAAGGGTTGCACCCTTACCTTTTTCTGCAAAGAATAATTCATGGAGATGAGGGTTGAATACAGCCGCCATGATGATTTCCCCTTCTTTTTCCACCGCAAGGGAAACACAGTTGAGGGGAATGCCGTGGGCAAAATTGATCGTGCCATCAATGGGGTCAATGATCCATTTATAGGTTGAGCCGGTATTGGTTTCTCCGGACTCCTCTCCAAGGATCCGGTGATCAGGGTACTTTTTCTTGATCACACTGATGATCGCTTTTTCGGATGCATGGTCGGCTTCGGTGACAAGGTTATTCACCCCTTCTTTCCTGCTGATGGTAAATTCCTGGTTGAAAAAACGAAGTATTTCAGCAGCACCTGCTTTCACAGCATCGGTCAGCACATTTTGTAGCATGGGCAAAGATAATTTTATGCAGTCAAAATTTTTAAAGGGAAGATTTTATTTCCCGTTAACTTTCCTGCATGAGCGAAAGGAGATCTTACCGTAAAGCAACCTGGCGCCGTTTGAAGAAAAATAAAGGAGGAATATTTGGCATTATTGTGATCATGCTATCCATCATCATTGCCCTCTTCGCTTATATCATTGCTCCTGATCCGTCTCCGGATGTCAACCGGCAGATCGTGGAGATCGGGGGCCGAAAGCCCGGCTCGGAGCAAATGTTCCTGCTCGTGAAAAAAGACAGGCCGGTCATCTCCCCAACTTTTGTCAAAAGGCTCCTGCAGGGAAGGGAAGATGAATATGATTTTATCCCCGTCGTAAGCGTTGTCCGCAGTCCTGACAGTATGATCGTACAAAAATTCATTGATGAGGGAGTGTCCGAAAGGAGGGCTTATGCATTTCATCAGTTGTCTCCCCGGCCCCTGGTGACAAAAAAATTCCTGCTGGGCACAGACAAATTCGGCCGGGATATCCTGAGCCGGCTGATCCTGGGTACCCGTGTCAGTTTAGGCGTGGGCCTAGTAGCGGTAGTGATCTCTTTGACCATTGGCCTGGTACTGGGTTCCCTGGCCGGTTATTTCGGTGGAAATACAGATCATATCATCATGTGGTTCATCAATATCATCTGGAGTATCCCCACTGTATTGCTGGTCTTTGCCATTACGCTGGCCCTGGGAAAAGGGTTTTGGCAGGTCTTTATCGCAATTGGTTTGACAATGTGGGTGAATGTGGCCCGGCTTGTGAGAGGGCAGGTACTCGTGGAAAAAGAAAAGGAATATGCAGAAGCGGCCCGTTTACTGGGTTATTCTTCCCTGCGGGTAATCACCCGTCATATCATTCCGAATATCCTGGGACCGGTGGTTGTGATTGCGGCTTCCAATTTTGCCTCGGCCATAATCATTGAAGCGGGCCTTAGTTTCCTGGGTATTGGTGTGCAGCCTCCTACTCCCAGCTGGGGGCTGATGATCCGTGAAAATTATAATTTCATCATCACCCAGAATCCCATGCTGGCCCTGGCCCCCGGGTTTGCCATCATGCTGCTTGTCCTCGCATTCAATTTACTCGGCAACGGGTTAAGGGATGCCCTGACTGTAAGAGGTAAACTATAGGACCTTCACATTCCGGTTGAAGTTCTCTTCCAGGGAAATAAAGGTCTCGGTGCGCTCAATGCCTTTGATCTTCTGCAATTGGTCGTGCAGCACATTTTTCAAGGCAGAAATATCCCGGCATACTGTCTCCGCGAACATGCTGTAATTGCCGGTGGTATAATTCAACCGGACGATCTCAGGCAATTTTTGAAGTTCTTTCGCTACACTGTCATAGAGGGAGCTTTCTTTCAGGTAGATGCCGATAAAGGCCACCACATCATGCCCCAGCTTTTTTACATCCACTTTTAATTTGGTCCCTTTTACAATGCCCGCCTGCTCCAGTTTTTTTATCCGTACGTGAATGGTTCCGGCAGAAACAAATAGTTTCTTTCCCAACTCTGCATAAGAGATCCCGGCATTCTCCATCATATGATGAATGATCTGCAGGTCCAGTTTGTCAATATTTAAATCATATGCCATTTATAGTATGGTTTTTAAATAATATTCAAATATAATGATATATTTTAAACAATAAATATATTTTATAAATTTAATTTGAATAATGACTAATAATATTGTCAGAACTCTTAATTTTATTCCATCGTAACGCTGTAAGTTCTTTTAAGGATCGCTGATACGCTGATCCGATCAATACTGTGGGGTGATGAAACTTTTTGGCAGACATGCCCCCTTGTCTCGGGGGTGGAGAGCACAGGATAAACGAAAAGTAGAGCCGACGTTATCCCGATTCCGATCGGGAGTCAATGCCGACCAGGGTTGACCACTGATCTTTGCTTTTTGGCTAACTGCTCCGTGGAGGTTCGACTCCTCCCCCTACAGCAACTTCCTGAATGATAAAAGCCCTTATAAAAAGAATTTATAAGGGCTTTTAATTTGTTAGGATTCTTACCAGAACTTCACATAGAGAGCCGTCAGTATCAACAATACGATAACGATCTGGACCAGCAGGGAAGGTTTGATCCTGAACATTTCTTTATCCAGGGCAAATGCTTTGGGGTTTATCCTGGGCCCCGCCAGGCTAAGGATCACCATTACAATCACCGCAAACATGAATGATAATCCCATAGCGATCAGGAAGGGAATCTCATAACCACCTTTACCGTTCGGGTAGGCTGTGTAAAAGAAAGTATCATTCCCGAATACCTGCGGCGCAAATTCATTGAAGAAAACGCATAATACAAACCCTGTAAGGAGTCCTGCAATGGCAGCCGTGCCGGTGGTGCGTTTCCAAAACAGGCCCAGCAAGAACATGGCAAATACCCCCGGGCTGATGAAACCGGTATATTTCTGGATGAATGTAAATCCGCCAGCGCCGCCGATCCCCAGCAGGTCATTCCAGGTAAAGAGGATGGCAAGGATCATTGCACAAAGCACGGCTACCCTGCCCGTGATAACCATCTTTTTCTCTTCCGCCCCTTTGTTGATGTATTTTTTATAGATATCAAGGGTAAAGATGGTCGAAATACTGTTGGCCTTTCCGGCTAATGATGCTACGATCGCAGCGGTGAGCGCAGCGACAGACAGCCCTCTTATTCCTGCCGGCAAGAATCCAAGTACAGATGAATACGCCCCATCCTGGGTTGCGAGAGCGGGTATGGTACCGTGTTTTTGTAATACAAATGCCGCGATACCCGGTAACATCACGATCACCGGCATCAACAGTTTAAGAAAAGCAGCGAATACGAGTCCTTTTCTCGCGGTTGGCAAATTGGCTCCCAGTGCGCGCTGTGTGATATACTGGTTACATCCCCAGTAATTCAGGTTGGCGATCCATTGTCCCGCGGCATACATGAGTATGCCGGGAAGGATCAGGTATTTATTGATATAATCCTGGGGGGATGAGGAATCGGGCTTGGCAAGTATCATATGGAAATGATCGGGGGCTTCTTTCATAACCGTCGTCAATCCATTCAGTGGTCCGTGTCCGCCACTAACCTTATCCAGCGCTATGACAACGGTGACAATTCCGCCAATGATCAGCACGAGTACCTGGATCACATCTGTATAGCCGATCACTTTCATGCCTCCCAATGTGATGACAATGGCAAATGCCGCCAGTGCGATCATGATAAGATGAATATACTGCGCGCCCACCAGGCCGCTGATGGCAACCGACCCCAAATACAATATGGAAGTGAGGTTGACAAAAACATAAAGAAAGAGCCAGAATACAGCCATGATGACCGATACCGTTTCATTATACCGGGTTTTCAGGAACTGCGGCATGGTATAGATCTTATTCTTCAAATAAACCGGCATGAACCAGATGGCAATGATGATCAGGGCCACAGCTGCGATCCATTCATAAGCCGCTACTGCGATCCCCACAAAATAACCGTTGCCACTCATGCCGATAAATTGTTCGGCAGAAATATTGGATGCGATCAGGGAAGCGCCGATGGCCCACCAGGTCAGCGAGCCTTCAGCAAGGAAGAAGGCCTTGGAATCGTGCTCACGACTTTTTCTTTTGCGGTAGATCCAGTAGCCATAACTGGCCACCACGAAAAAATAAATGATGAAGACAATAAAATCCCCGGGCAATAACCGGCTATGCATAATTTCTGATTTAGGGTATCCTTCGCAGGACAATATTACCAAAAGAACAGTAATCGGACATCATACATTTATTAAGGATGTACCATCCGAGATATTAACCTCATAAGGTGTCAGTTCCAGCTGCATTTCTTTTTTATACGCAGCGCTGACCCTTTCAATGATTTCCCCCACCCTGTTCTTTTCAATGATATTTATCGTGCAGCCGCCAAAACCTCCGCCCATCATCCGTGCACCCGCTACGGCAGGGTCATTCTTCAGGGCATCCACCAGGTAATCCAGTTCGGGGCAGCTGACTTCATAATCATGACGCAATCCTTCATGCGTGGCAAACATTTTTTCTCCGAGAGCAGGGATATCCCCATGCTGCAGGTCATACCAGGCAGCCAGGAGCCGCTGGTTTTCCTCCATTATGTATTTGCATCGCCGGTAGACCAGTTTATCCCGGGGTAAAACATATTTATCCAGCATTTCAATCGTTGCGTCTCGCAGGCTTTTCACCGGCGGATGATGTTTCTTTAAAAGCGCAACCCCCTGTTCACATTGCCGGCGCCGTGTATTGTATTCGCCCGAAGCAAGGGAGTGTTTTACATTCGTATTGAATAATACCAGGCTGTATTGATTGAGCTGCAACGGATGATATTCGTAGTGCAAGGAGCGGCAATCCAGTTTAATGACCTGCTCTTTTTTCCCGAACATGCAGGTGAATTGGTCCATGATACCGCATAAAACCCCTGCATATTCATGCTCGGCCTTTTGTCCCATCCTTACCTTGTCCATGGGATCAATGCCGAGTTCAAATAATTTATCCAGGGCATGGATCACTGCACATTCAACCGCAGCCGAGGATGATAGCCCGGCTCCAATGGGAATATCCCCGTCAATCGCAAGGTTAAACCCGTGAATATTATATCCATGTCGTTGTAATTGGCTTACTATGCCAAGAATGTAGGTTGCCCAGTTCCGGGTAGGCCGTATCGCTTGCAGCAAAACATGATGATCTTCCCTAAAATTTACCGAATGAAGACGGATCTCATCATCATCTCTTTTGCCGGCAGCCACATACACCGCTTTGTCAATTGCTGCAGGCAACACAAACCCTTCATTATAATCGGTGTGCTCCCCGATAATGTTCACCCTGCCGGGAGAACGGACAAGAAGGGGCGCGGAAGAAAACTTCTGCTGAAAAATCTCTTTAACATTTTTTCCCGTCATGACTTATTCCCGGATAAGGATTTACTCGCTGCAGAAAAACTGGTATGCTTTACCGGTTATCCAAATATTGTTTGCTGATCCCGTCATACATTTTCAGGTACTGGTTGCTCTTCCCGTCATTATCAAAGAATTTTTCCCATGTGCTTAATGGCTCCCAGATACAGGTGCCCTTTCCTTTCCCATCGGGCAATTCAAAATTCAGCTTGTTCACTTCTTCTTTCTTCGCCGAATATTCCACCACGATGATGTCCTTGTCATAACGTCTTACCAGATCACGCATATTATTCCGCAGGTCATCCAGCGTGCCGTGCCATTTGGGATAGTAAGAAAGGCCGATTACATCAAAAGGTACACTCCGGGCCAGCATATTGTCAATAAAGAAAACGGATTCATCGTTTTGTCCGCCCAGGGCAATATGCAGCATTATGACGGTGGAAGGTTCTACTGATTTTACGGCGGCAATGCCCGCGTTCACCAATTGTGCAAGACTATCAATATGAGCGATGCTGCCCTCCGGCCATACCATTCCGTGATTGATCTCATTCCCGATCTGCACCATGTCCGGCGCCGTACCTTGTTGTTTTAGTGCTGAGATGACATTCTTTGTATAATCATAGAGCGCCTGTTTGAGTTGTTCAAAATCCAGGTTGCGCCAGGCGGCAGGCTTGAATTGTTTTCCCGGGTCAGCCCAGTAATCGCTGTAATGGAAATCCAGCAGGAGTTTCATCCCCGCATCCTTTACCCGTTTTGCCATTTGCTTTGTATGCGCCAGGTCGCAGAATCCTTTGCCCGGTGCATAGCCGCTATCACGGGCCGGATCATTAAAGATGCGCAAACGGACATAATTAAAACCATGTGCCTTCATGATCCTGATCGCATCCGTTTCCGTTCCGGTATCGCTGAATTTCATACCACGGTCCTCAAGCTGAGGTAGGAATGAGATATCGGCCCCGATCATCTTTGTTGCCTCATGCGGTTTGGCCGCTTCGCCCGATAACTGGTATTTTTTATCTATGGTCACGCTTGCTGCGCTGCCCGGTGAAACAGTGATAATATCTGTGCCCCCGCTCCATAGCCCGGGTGAGGTAGCCTGGAATTTAATGATGCCCGGCTTATTTTCTGACTGTACGATCACCTGGCATTTCCCGTTGAAAGCACTGCGCTGCCAGGCGCCGTCCATACATTTATCCGGCTCATGACTGCTCGGATCACCATTACCCACCCCGATGATCCTTCCCGGCCCGCTAATGGTGAAGCGGATCATATTATTTGCATCAGGCACTTCCCTCCCTTCGCGGTCAATGATGCTCATATTCATCACCGTTACATCCTTTCCGTCGGCAAGCATGGTAGTTTTATAGGGCGTTAAAACAATTTCAGCGGGAGCACCGGTGGTCTCAACCTGTGCATGAAGTGATTTCCTGCTTTTATACCCAATTGCTTCTAATTTACCGGGTGCATATTTTACATCCCATTGCAAATGCCCGTTCCCTGGCATTATTTTCGTGCCCAAACTTTTATTGTTCAATAATAACTGAACACTGTCTGCATTACTGTTCACCCAAACATCAATAATGGGTGGGGCTTCTCCCCAATTGACAGGCCAATTCCAGTGCGGAGAGATATTCAGCACATCCTCATTCGTCCACCAACTTTGATAATAGTAATAATTGTTCTTGGGGAACCCGCACATATCCATGATCCCGAAATGAGAATTGATATTGGGCCAGTGAAAGGGAGTAGGCTCCCCGCGATAGTCAAAGCCTGTCCATACAAATCCACCCATCCAGTATTTATTTTCTGCAGCCAGTTTCCACCAGGTCTCCGCCGTACTGGCCCACCAGGGTGCGGTGATATCATGATCGGGCAGGTAACCGCGAACGGAATCCTTTGCATATTGCCCGCGGGTCGTTACCGTGCTGCCCATTTCTGTGCCCATCAGCGGTTGTGCAGGATGGTCCCGGTGGTAATCTGCCACACCGAACTGGCGATAATTGAAACTGCGCACGGGGATCACTTCATTCACCCCGTTAAAGACATTGGCCACATCAGCGGCATAGGTGCAGGTCCGGGAAGGGTCCAGTTCTTTTTGTTTTGCAATAAATGTCTGTGCTATGCGCTTGCCGAAGGAATTTGTATGTATCCAGCCTTCTTCATTACCGATACTCCACATAAATATGGAAGGATGGTTCCTGTCACGCAGGATCATCCTTTCAAATTGATTCATGTATTCCGGACTGCTGTTGAGCAGCCGTTGTTCGTCTAATACCAACATCCCGAGGCTGTCACAGGCTTCGAGGAATTCCGGTGCAGGTGGATTGTGACTGGTACGACAGGCGTTCACACCCATATTCTTCAGCAGGCGGACCCGGTAGTATTGAATATAATCGGGCAAGGCGCTTCCCAGGCCTGCATGGTCCTGGTGATTGCAGGTGCCCTGTATCTTCATGTATTTCCCATTGAGAAAAAAACCATCGTTGGCATCAAAGCGAAAACTTCGGATACCGAATCTTTCCTTTTTTGTAAATACAACCTTGTTGCCTGTTTTTACAACCGAAACAACCCTGTATAAATAAGGATCATCCAGGTTCCAGAAATGCGGGCTGAGAACCTGCAATTTCTGGTTGACCGATAGCCTGCCATCCGGTGCCAGTGTAAGTGGTTGTTCTTTTGATTGTGCAATGATTTGCCCGTTCCTTGCAGTGATGTATGAATAGACCGAAGTGTTGACAATATCGTTGTTTTGATTCTCAACGGTCGTTTCAATATTGAGCGTAGCGGCATTCCCTGAAACCTCTGCGTATACAAACAAACCTCCGTCAGGAATATGTATATTATTGTATTGATTTAACCACACATGCCTGTAGATGCCCGCCCCTTCATAGAACCAGCCTTCATACTGCGTGGCATCCACCCTTACCACGATCACATTATCCCTGCTGAAGCTGATAAAATCGGTAACATCATAGGAAGCTCCGATATATCCACTCATATTATTGCCGGCAAAAAAACCATTCACCCATATCATCGCATTGCGGAAGATCCCGTCAAACTGCAACTGAAAACGCTGACCGCTGTCGGCGGGATCCACCCTGAATTTTTTCCGGTACCATCCAATGCTTGTTTCCGGAAAATATCCGCCCACCGGTTTGTATCCATGCGATTCAACTTCAAAGCCGGGATGTTCAACGAAGGGTAATTCGACAGCCCAGTCGTGCGGCAGGCTCACCGTTCTCCAGGTACTGTCATTGAAACGCGGGTCGATAGCCGTCCGGGCAGCTCCACCGCTTTTCGCGAAAATGGTTGCCAGGCTGTAATTAAAATCCTTATCAGGGTTGGCAGCATGGCCAAAATGAAATTTCCAGTTCTCATCAAGGTTTGTTCTTTTTTGTGCGCAGAGGGATAAATTGCAGAACAGGAATAAACACAGTATTATATAAAGGAGGGAATATGTTCGCATACCGCAATGATTGATTAGGACAAATATAAATTTTCGGGGCTGGTTTAATTCTCCCAACCGGGGCAAATAAGGAGTTGTACAAGGCCATTTATTGAAAAGCATCCAGGGCAATGGTAGGTTTCCCGCTATTATCAAAGGTACCCAGGGAATATCCTTTCCAGTTATTATAAGCTTCCGGCTCCCAGTATATCACCCCCAGCCCCTTGCTATTTGCCACCGAATTTGTTTTCGTGATCAGGTCACTTAAGAATGCCTTGCATTCCGCTGCATTGGTCCAGGGCATACCCACTTCCACCATCATCACCTCTTTATTATAACGACTCACCATATCATTCATATTGGCCAGGCATTGTGTGTTATAGGAAGACCAGCTGGCCACGGGCGGATACAATGACATCCCGATCACATCAAATTTGGCAGCATTTGCCGTAAGGCCGTCAAATACCCATCTGAACAAATTATTATCAAACCCATTTGAAATATGCACGATCACCTTCGTTGCCGGAAAAACATTTTTCACTGCATCATAACCAGCATTAACCAATTGGGCAAAATTGGCCATATTGACCGAAGCTTTCCCGTCAGGCCATAACATACCGTCATTGGTTTCATTGCCGACCTGTACCCATTCAGGTGTCACGCCGGCCGTTTTAAGCTGGTTCAACATATCGGAGGTATGTGTAGCCAAGGAAGTTTTTAAAGTTGCAAAATCCTGTGTGGTCCATGCAGCCGGCTTTGTCTGGTGTCCAGGATCAGCCCAGGTATCGCTGTAATGGAAATCGATCATCACACGCAGCCCCAGGTTCTTTGCCCTCACAGCTTTGACCACCACATCTGCGGCATTATTCCAGGAGGGCGTGGGATTCACCCATACCCGGAAACGAACCGTGTTCATCCCGAGGGATTTCATCAGGGTCATGCATTCGGTTTCCGTACCTGCACTATTGTAAAATTTTATCCCGGCACTTTCCATTTCAGTCAACCAGCTTACATCGGCGCCCTTTACAAATGATGGGCTCAGCGGGTTTCCGCCACCACCGCCCGAATTATTATAAGAGCCGGACTTGCTGCAGCCGATGACAGCCATGAATAAACAGGGAATGATTTTTTTAAGTTGCCCGAACATCGCTAAGGAATAATATTACAAAAAAAGCGGCTTTCTTTTCAGAACAGCCGCTGTAAAATATTACACGGGAATCAATTTTTCCGGATAGTATACGCGTAATTCCCTGCTGTACCGATATCCAGGGTAATGGTATAATTTCCATCCGCAGCGATAACAATATTTGATCCATTGTAATCAGGCTTATTGTCTGCTGGTGCATTATCTCCAAAATTTATTCCCCAGTCATCGTTGGCCCTGAATTTCATTTCCCCTGCAGTCAGGTTCACGGTAATGGTCCAGGTACCCGAAGCGGGAACGAATGTCATGGGTGTGCTGGAACCCCAACCATTGGCGGTTGCGCTGCCGATAATGCCCCAGGTAGTGATCAGGGTGGCAGACCATGTAAGGTTGGCGGTATTTGCCTTGACCAGGTAAACGCCTGCCGGCGTACCGGATATGGTAAGGTTCGTGCCGCTTGGGCTTTGTAATGTCCACACAGCAAGACCAGCGCCAAAGTCACCGGCACCCCAGTTATTTCCTTTTACCATTTTGAATGGATGCGGGGAACCGTCAGAGATATTAATATACCCTTCATAATTTGAGCCGGTTGTGCCGCTGGCAAATTTATCCACGATCTTGGGAGCAGATCCCGGATCCCATCCCTGGTAATTGCCGGCGATCCACAAAGCATTCGGGAAGCTGTAATTGATGATATCCCGGTAAGCGGTCACCGTAATATTTGTGATAACATTTGAATAAATAGGCGTTACGCCTGATCCCACATCGGCTTTTAATCTTGCATTGATCTGCGTGGCCACACCATAAGGCATGATATCCAGCATCTTTGCATTGAATTCACTGACCGTGAAGGTTTTTGAAAGGACACTTCCCACATTCAATTCGGTAGTGGAGGAAGTGGCGAAGTTGGTGCCTGCCTTACAGAACTGTAAACTGTATGTTACAGCAGCTTTGTAACCAAAATCCGCTGCGGTCCATGTAAATGAACCGGCTGTATTGGCTGCATTGGCTTGTACCAATACAAGCGTGGTCATGGTCGTATTCAGCATGGGTGCCGCTCCGGGATTCAGGTATGCCTTGTTATCATTCTTTGTACAGGAAGATAACAGGGTAGCCGAAGCAATCAATAGCATCAGGGAACTTTTTACTATTGCTTTCATTTTGATAAGTTTTATTTCTTGTTTATGAATAATTTTTTGGAGGGTTAATATCCGGGATTTTGTTGAAGGTTTGGATTAGCCGTAACATCCGAAGATGGGATCGGGTATAAATTCCGGTAACTTCCTACTGCCTGCCCGCCCGAAACACCACCCTTCCATGCCCATAAATATGAACTGGTAGTGAACTGCCCGTAGCGGATCAGGTCTGTACGCCTTGTAGCTTCCCAATACAGTTCCCTTGCCCTTTCATCCAGTACAAACTGGGGCGTGAGTTGAGCGAGTGTGATATTGCCGGATGCATTCCCGTAAGCTCTTTGACGAAGCAGGTTGATATACGTAACAGCCGTGTTCACATCTCCTGCACCCCGGGTGGCACATTCAGCATAGGTCAGGTATATTTCTGCCAAACGGAACATAGGGTAATCGGTATCCACCCAGGTAGGGTTGGAACCCGGTGCCCCGGTGGAAGTGACATTCCTGAATTTGATGATCGCCCAGCCATCCGTAAATGAGGATACATCGTTGATATCAAGGTTTTGCCCGCTGGTATAGAAATTTGCCCTTGTGTCAGTAGCGCCGCTCGGATCGGGGAATTTCTGTACAAATTGTTTAGTGCAGCGAAGTCCTCCCCAGCCGAAATCGACACCCTGTGCGGAAGGGCTCATGGAACCGCCAACCGGGGCGTGTACAAGGTAGGTAGTCCCGCCCCAGGTCCTTGTTTTGTTTCCGTCAAATGTTACCGGGAAAATGATCTCGCTGGTGGAA
Source organism: uncultured Chitinophaga sp. (assembly GCA_964652845.1). Taxonomy (GTDB): domain Bacteria; phylum Bacteroidota; class Bacteroidia; order Chitinophagales; family Chitinophagaceae; genus JJ008. The sequence continues at coordinate 67,235 of CAZZDQ010000005.1, read as the reverse complement.
GTGGCATTATTATCAGCCAGGAATAAATAACGATAGGGATTGACAAGTGAATAGCCGGCTACAGCGATGACTTTATTGCAATAACTGACGGCATCTGAATAACGGGCTGTTCCGGTGTACACTTCAGCATTCAGGTAAAGTTTTGCAAGCAAGGCCCAGTCGGAAGAAGCATCCACCCTTCCGTATTCATTGCTCTTGGCCGGTTTTAACAGGGTTTCAATGGCTTTCAGTTCGGATTCGATATAATTGAACAGGTTAGGTCTTGTGATCTGGCTGGGCAAAAATGAACCGATGGGATCGTTTTCAGTGACAAAGGGCACATTGCCGAACAGGTCGAGCGCATGGTAATAACTCAAAGCACGCAGATACCGGGCTTCTGCCCTGAAATAGCCGATCTCTGTTGCATCAGCGCCGGTTATATTTCTTGAACTTAGCTTGGAAGGTGTGCTTTCCCGGATGAACTCATTGCAGAGGGTGATCTGAAAATAAATGCGATAGTAAATCGCCCTGATAAATACATCACTGGAGCTCCACACCATATTATGAAAATCCTTGATCGTGGCATCATTCCAGCCGATCACGGCTTCGTCTGTGGGTAATTCCTGGGTCTGCCAGTACTGGCGCAGGTAACTGGAAAAACCCTCATCGATACCCTGGATATCGCCGTTCCCATCAGGACCCGAATTCCCGGTAGTGGACAATCCCGCATAGATCTTTGCCAGCACTTCCTTATAGCCTGTTATATCCTTATAGACATTTACGGATGTAACATCATATTTCGGCGATCTGTTCAGGTCCTTGGTACAGGATGCCAGTAAGGTGATGACTGCCCCGAACAAGAACGCTTTTAAAAAATGTTTTTTCATGATGATTTATTTTATCAATACTTTAAATACGGTTTTTTTACAGATCAAGATTGAGCCCGAGTGAATAGATCCGGGGACGAGGATAGAAATTATTATCTATCCCCCCGGCAATTTCGGGATCCAACCCCCTGTATTTGGTCAGCACGAATACATTCTGAACGTTTAGGGTGCCTCTGAGGTTGGCTTTCCCGCTCATAATCTTTCCGAAATCATAGGAAAGCGTGAGGTTATCCATTCTCAGGAATGTCGCATTCTCTATGTAATAATCTGAGAAATACTGGTAAGTGGAGAAACCTGTTTGCAGGTAATTCCGGTGCACATTGCCCAGGTATTTCACTGAACTCGTACTGAAGACACCATTGCTTGCAAACACATTATTATACATATAATTACCGGTCAGTACCCGCACAACAGTTGAGAAGGTCCAGTTCTTATAACCAACAGAAGTCGTTCCCCCGATCATATAATCTGGCTCAGGGGATTTGTAACGGTAATAATCATTGTTATTGATGATCCCGTCTCCGTTCCTGTCAACATATAATCCTTCAATAGGTTTATTTTGTGCAGTATATACCTGCTGCAGTACATAAAATGAGTTGGGCCGGTAGCCCACAGAATTGATCTGGATGGTATTGCCTACTCCGCCTGAGATACCGCCCACCAGCACGCCCTGGTAAGTGGGATCGTTGACCTTGGTGAGTTTGGTGATCTTATTCGTATTATAGGTAAAGTTGGCGCCCAGATCCCAGGTAACGTTCTTCTTCTTGACCAGGTTTGCGTTCATTGCTATTTCAACGCCCTGGTTTTCCATATTCCCCACATTGGTCAGAATGATATTGGTGAAGTTGGTGCCTGCCGGAGCAGGAATTCTGTTCAAAAGATCTTTCGTGTTTTTCTTGTAGTAATCTATGTTACCCGTTATCCTGTTCCCCCAGAATCCGTAATCAAACCCGATATTGAAAGTATTGGTTGTTTCCCATTTGATATTGGCGTCATAGCCATTGGGCCGGTAAACGGGATAAAACTGGCTTCCAAACTGGTATTGCGCCGTTGGTGTACCCAACGTATAGATGGGCAGGTAGGCATAGTCGCTGCCGATCTCCTGTTGACCGGTTTCTCCGTACCCGATCCTGAATTTCAGATCTGAGAGAATTTTACTGGGCCGGCGTTTGTAAAAGGGTTCATCGGTGATTCTCCACGCAAAAGCAACTGAAGGGAAGGTTCCCCAACGGTTTTCTTTGCTGAAACGGGAAGAACCGTCGTAGCGAATATTCGCCCGGAGGATATAACGTCCCATATAATTATAATCCAGCCTTCCAAAGAACGATACCAGTGTATTTTGCGTATAGAATGGATTGGGCGCTGGAGGAGCGAATTGCGTTCCGTTGGCCCTGTTATCCGGGAAATTCGTGCTTTGCCTGATGAAATCCTGGTATCCGTATCCGGCAAAAAGATCGAGCCTGCTTTTTATTTTCTTGATATCCTTGCCGTAATTCACCAGGGCCTCAAACAGTTTGTTCTTTTTTTTCTGGTCATACTGGTTGTTCACCCCGCCCCTTATATAAGTCATGGCTGCAGAGTCGGGGATATAAACTGTCCCCGTACTTGAGGAATAATCTCCACCCACATTTATATTAATATGCATATCCTTAAAGAAGGGAAGGGTATAATCAACCTGCAGGTTAGAAACATAACGGTGCACATTGCTCTTATCTTGTCTCAGGTTGAGCATGCCAAGAGGGTTCTTGGGTGCCAGTCCATTGGGCTGATTATTATCCAGCCATTCCCAGTAACCGCCAAATCGGTTATCGGACCGGTAAACCGGTTGGGTAGGATCGAAAAACGCAGCGCTTCCGATTGCGCCCTCGTTCGCGAAACGGGTGTTTGTAAAAGAGCCTTTAAAATTGAAATCGATCTTCAGCATATTCTTTAACAGCCTTGGGTTAATGTTTACTGCTGTGCTGATCCGCTGCAGGTTCCCGGTCTTCAGCGTCCCGTCCTCGTTATGATAACCCACAGAAGCCCGGTAGGGGAAATTACCCAGGCCTCCGGTTACACCAATATTATTATCTGTTGTAAAAGCACTATGATAAATGAGATCCTGCCAGTTGGTATTCGAGGTACCCAGCAGGGCAATCTGGGCATTCGTCCCTTTGGCCTTGATCAGTGAAGTGAATTCACTTGCGTTCATCATATCCACTTTTTTCCCAACTGTGGCTATGGAGTTCTGTGTATTGAAATTTATTTTCAATTTGCCGGATTTCCCCTTTTTTGTTGTGATAATGATGACACCGTTCGTGGCCCTGTTCCCGTAAATGGCCGTTGCAGATGCATCTTTTAGAATATTGATGGATTCGATATCATTCGGATTGATGAGCGCCAGCGGATTGGCAGCTCCTGAAATGCCGCTTTCCTGATCCACCGGTACACCATCGATGATGATGAGCGGATTATTGCTTGCTGATAAAGAAGAGGTCCCCCTTACACGGATCCTGCTACCGCTGCCCGGGGCGCCGCCACCCGTTGTAATTTGTACGCCGGCAACTTTTCCATTAATCAATTGTTCGGGAGAAGTGAGCGGTCCTTTTACAAAATCCTTGGAGCTCACAGTCGCAATGGATCCCGTAAGATCTTTTCTTTTCACGGTACCATAGCCCGTTACCACCACTTCACCCAGTATTGTATTGGTCAGAACAAGTGAAACTTCGAGAGAAGTTATACCTGTAACGGACACATCCTGTGGGGCATAGCCGACAGATGAAATGGTCAGCGTAACAACCGTAGAAGGAATGGATATTCGAAATGTTCCGTCTGAAATGGTCTGCGCGGCGATCCTGGTTCCTTTCCCGGAAACAGTAGCCCCTGCAACAGGTGAACCATCCTTTGAGTCGCTCACTTTACCGGTAATAACACGGTTCTGTGCAAATGAAACTTGAGCTGCCAGCAGCATGGCCGCCATACCCGCGGCCCTGATTATTCTTTTGAAAAACATAAGCAGTCTTTAAAGAGTGAAGGAATCAATGTTTAAACGTACAATGTTACTGTAAGATTTTGAAAGTTACCGCAATTTTATCTTTGTAAAAAAAAATTCTTAACGCCGGTTAACAGCTGTTTTTGAAACATAAAACCGGGCGTGAAATTGTGCAATGTGCAACAAATTGAATGAGTGTGGCTATTGTTGCAGGGGCTGATTGCTGAACACATGGTATTCTCCCGGCTGGAGTGTCATCGGGAAATTCTGTGTGTTTACATTGAGTATCGCCCCGTTGATATTATCGGTCCAGTTGCCGGTGAGCGGAAAATTTACCACGGCATTATTCTGCACCACATCGAAATTTCCCACTATAATGACATAGATACCGCCCGTTCCGTTCAAATGGATGATCTTGACCGCCTGGCCGAGGTCATAACTGTATCCGGTAGTAGTGAAAACATTGTTTTTTATTTTCATCCGGATCATTTTTGAATAGATATTGAACAGGCTGGCCCTGTTTGGATCATTGAGGTATTCCCAATGGGGTGGTTTTGGATTCAGACGACCCCCAAAACCATTGATGCTGATGTCATAGCCCATTTCCCCGAACTCCCAGATCATTTTAGGTCCCGGGGAGGAGAACATGAAGGCAGCACCCATTTCATCGCGTTTTAAACCGGTGGGCAGCAATTTAATATTATAACCTCCGCTGCTGTTACCATACATTTCGTTCTTGAACTGCAGTCTTTCCTCATCATGGCTTTCAAAATAAGCAATGGCCGCGTAAGGGTTGGTGAAGCCATAGCGGTCATAAAACAGGCCTGAAATATCCCAAGAGCCACCGGCGTCATTATAGCCCATCGTTGCCTGCTCGCCGGGCGTGGCGAGGTTTTTCCAGGTCAACATGCCAAGGGTGGTCAGTTCTCCTTCTTCCTGGTTGCTGCCGAAAAACTCAAGAATAACATACAGGCTTGGATCAATGGACCGTATATAATTGTAATAATCCTTCCAGATGGCCACACGGCTGGCGTCGTATTGGCTCCAAAGATTCACATCCGTGCCTGAATTGAATTGGGTAAAGCCTTTGGCCAGGTCGAACCGGAACCCGTCAATATGATATTCAGTCATCCACCATTTCAGCACATTCTTGACAAAGTATTTGGTGGCTGCGTTTTCATGATTGAACTGGTATCCCACATTATAAGGATGTGTGGGAACGGTATTGTACCATGGATTATCGCCCGAAGGAGCTGAACCGTTCCAGTATAACTGCACCATGGGGGAAGAGCCAAAGGAATGGTTGAGCACGATATCCTGTATCACGGCGATGCCTTTGCCATGACAGGCATCGATCAGGGCCTTCAGATCATTCTTGGTACCATAATATTTATCCGGTGCAAAATAGAAATCGGGGTTATAACCCCATGAATCATTGCCTTCGAATTCACTGAAAGGCATCAGCTCAATGGCATTAACGCCCAGTCTTGTAAAATAATTGAGCGTATCCTTTATTGTCTTATAATCATGGGTGGCTACAAAATCTCGTACCAGCAATTCATAAATAATAAGGTTTTTAGCTTCGGGCCGCTGAAAATTATTATTCTGCCAGGAATAAGAGGGCTGGCTGTAATAAAATGTGCTGACAATACCTGAACCGCCTGAGGGGTAGGCTTTCAGGTTGGGGTAGGTGCTCGCTGGTATATACTGATCATTGTTGGGGTCCAGTATTTTTTCCGTATAGGGATCGGCTATTCGCAGCGAACCGTCAACGAGGTATTGATAGGCATATTCCTTTGTGGGGTCAAGGCTGTCCACCTGCACCCACCACCGGTTCCCGTCAGTTGAATTCGTCATCATAACAGGTTGCCAGTTGGTGAATTCACCAATGACCGAAACGGAATTTTTTTTCGGCGCATAGAAATCAAAAAGTACCGATCTTCCCCCGTTGAGGAAATTGACCCCGTCCTGCATACCTCCCGGCACATCTTTCTTGACTGTCCCTCCGGAACTACCAGATGAAGATGCTTTCCGGCACCCGGTAATTGCAAGGCATGAGATCATGAACGAGGTTAAAACGGATATCCTGTACATTGTACTGTTTCTGATATTAAAATTAGTTACTTCTCCATTATGACGGATACAAATGACAGGAAAAATATTGTACAACCCCCTGTCCGTATAATCCAATAGGACTAAGCGTATACCAAGGGTCTGCCCCATGATGAAGAATTGTTTTTTTCCGGCGGATCATTCCCGCTGAAATGATCTTATCATTCTTTATGGCGCTGATCATTTATGCTGTATTGAAGTGATCATAGGATATCATCATTATACGAATGGTCCATAGCACTTGAATAGAACGATCCTGTATGATGATCGTTAAGAAATAATAATATTTAATTCATTAAACTTGTTTCATTTAAAGTTTATCTCTATCTTACATTTAATTACTTACTACACCATTTATGGATACAGGAACCCTTCCTCCTTATCGTACGATCAGCCACCATATTATCGCTGAAGTACGAAAAAATCTCAACAACAATCAGCAGGCCCTATTTGCCCTTCGTTCATGGAATGCGGGGGATATCGTTTCGGATTTTTCGGCTTCTTCCATTGCAGCGGAGCCCACTTACCTGACGATCCAGGTCGGCCCCAAAAAACATATCACGCTGGACCCTGAGTTTTTGCAATACATCAATCACAGCTGCGATCCCAATGTGTTTTTTGATACGACCACCATGAAACTGATCGCATTAAAACCTGTACAGGCCGGTGATGAATTCACTTTCTTCTATCCTTCCTCCGAATGGAAAATGGACCGCTCCTTCCGGTGTTTTTGCGACAAGCCTTGTTGCCTGGGCGAAATAAGAGGAGCCGCTTACCTGTCCCGTGAAGCAGTGGAAAAATACCGTTTCACTGATTTCATTGCCGGAATGCTGGCCCGCCGTGCAGCCAAAAGAAAAGTTGCCTGATCCCCATGGCCGGTAAACTGTCATACCAGTTGAAAAACTATTTTATCTGGGTGCTGGCCCCGGAGCTGGAAACCGATGACCCGAAACTGCGGGAGTATTACGACTTTACACAAAGTATAGCAGAATATACACGCGTGTTCGCTGCACTGGGTGTACAATGGAAATGGCAACCCCTAAACATGGGCAATCATAAAATGGTCATCAAACAGATCGCTGCCTCTTCCAATGGTCTCCGGCCGCTTGTATTGAATTTGTGCGACGGCGACGAGATCAATGGGGCTCCGGGCATTTCCGTCATCCGGGAGCTGGAAAAATATGATCTCATTTATACGGGCTCCAACACGCATTTCTTTGAACTGACCACTTCCAAGATCCCGATGAAAAGGGTATTTGATAAATATGGGATCAGTACACCCCGCTGGGCAGTCATCAAGAATAACCCCATCCTGCTGCGCAATATTTGCAACCAGATCCCACCCCCGCTGATCATCAAACCTGCTGTTTCGGGCGGCAGTATGGGTATTGCGGTCAATAATGTGATCCACAATTCCGCCGAATTAAAAGAACGGATAACGGAGATCTGTAAAGGATTTCGCAGCTGGAACCTGATGGGCGACGGCTTATTCGTGGAACAATTCATTAAAGGTCGTGAGTTCACCACGTTCATCACGGGGACCGCTGATCTGAAAAATTGTTACGTGTATGAACCTGCCGAAAGGGTATTTCACAAATCCCTGCCCGAGGAAGAAAGATTTTTATCCTTTGGCAGGTTATGGGAATTCTATGACCAGGAAAGCGCCATGCCTGACAATGAATATTTCTATTCCTATCAGCCGGTAGAAAAAAAGCTGGCGGCCCAATTAAAAAAAATCAGCCTGGAAGCTTATGCGGCCTGCAGCGGGTATGGTTATACAAGAATTGATATCCGGCAGGATGATGCAACCGACACCCTGTATGTGCTGGAAGTAAATGCGCAATGCGGTCTGAGTGAGGACGCGGATTATACTTCTATCGGAGCTATTCTTAAGTTTTCGGACATCAGCTTTATATCCGCAATGGAAGATATTTTAAAGGATGCCATCAAAAGATATGCTGTCGGGGCAAACAGCATGTATCGCAAAAAAGCTGTCGCCATTGCCGTGTAAACACGGCCTTTTATCCAAATCAACCATGCGTTATTTCCCCGCTTCCCTGTTATGAAAGTGTGTGTGTTACAACCCGATTATTCCACCACCGGTGTCGATTACAAGAATTATGATCCGCCCCGTAACCTGTCACCGCTTTTGCCGCAGGATGAAGTACACCATGTTTTCCTGAACAAACTCACTACCTATAAACAACTGAAAGAGTTAGGCGGACAGGGGTTTGATATTTTCGTAAACCTTTGCGAGGGTTACCTCGAATGGGAGGTCCCCTCCATTGATGTGATCTATAGTTTTGACCTGCTCAACCTGCCCCACACCGGGCCTACAGTCAAACTATATGATCCTCCCAAAGAGCTGATGAAATACATGGCGTTTTGCGAAGGGGTGAAAACCCCGGGATATGTGCTTATTCATGATCTGCATGATCTTACTTCAGCGGTGAAGCATCTTCAATATCCCCTGTTTGTAAAACCCGCCAAGGCCGGCGATAGCCTCGGCGTTGATGAGCATTCCCTTGTTTATAATGAACAACAGCTTTCCGATAAATGCCGTGCGATCCTTCCTGAATTCAAAAATCTCCTGATCGAAGAATTCATCGAAGGACGTGAGTTCACAGTGCTGGTTGCTGCGAACGAAATGGAAAACGAGTGCACGGTCTATTTGCCGGTAGAATACCGTTTCCCCACGGGCAAGTCTTTCAAGACCTACTCACTCAAAACCTCGGAACTGCACCCCGATTGCAATTTCCCATGCGAGGATGCGGTATTGGATAAAGCGCTGCGGTCGGCCGCAGAAAAAATTTTCAAGGGTTTCAGCGGGGTGGGATATGCCCGCATGGATTTCAGGGTAAACGAGCGGAATGAGATCTATTTCCTGGAGGTTAATTTCACATGTTCTGTTTTTTATACGGGCGGCTATGAAGGCTCCGCAGATTATGTATTGAAATTCGACGGTGCGGGTCAGGCAGGTTTCCTGAAACATATTATTGCCGAAGGCATCGCCCGGCACAAGCGGAAGTTCAGGCCTTTCCGGATGAAAGGCAATTCGATCGCAGGCTTTGGGATCTATGCCACCCGTGAGATCAGGAAGGGGGAGGTCATATTCACCGGGGAAGGCAAGGCCCAACGGATCATTACAAGGCGCTTTGTTGAAAAACATTGGGATGAGAACGAGAAAAATCATTTCCGGCGTTATGCTTATCCGTTGAGCGAAGAAGTGTACGCCTTATGGGATGAGGACCCTTCGGAATGGGCGCCTCAAAACCATAGTTGCGACCCCAATACCGTTTTTGACGGACTGAACACAATGGCAGCCAGGAACATCAAAAAAGAAGAAGAATTAACACTTGATTATTCCTCGTTTTTAGATGAAAATATGGAAGCTTTTCAATGTAATTGCGGTAGTAAAAATTGCCGCGGTAATATTCAGGGGATTAAACACAATAGTCTAACAAACACTGAGTTATCATTGAAGAAATAATAATAAAATTTTAATTGTTAATTCCCTCAACGCAAAATTCTTTTTCGATAATTTTGGCTTAATGCCGGACCCGGAATCTTAAACTTACTTATAGTGACCGGGTCAAAAATTTACCCTTAAATTCTTGATCATCGACGAATTTTATTACCCTGAAAAGGAATAGCCATGTCCCGCTTTGGAATATTACGCAGACTGATGAAGGAATACCGGTGGAAGCTGGTATTCACTTATATTTTGTTTGGACTGGAAATGCTGGGCAACCTTTTAAGGCCCTTCTTTTTCGGGATCGCGGTAAACGACCTGATAAGGGGCAGTTATGACGGACTGATCCTGTTGACCGCTGTTCATTTCGGGTATATCGTGGTGGGCATCATCCGTCAAAGATTTGATACCCGTACCTATACTGCGATCTATACTTCCCTTGTTGCCCAATTCATCAGCCGCAGGCGGCGTCAGCGGGACGTTTCAAAACTCAGCGCCCATTCAACCCTTGCCCGTGAGTTCGTGGATTTCCTTGAACACGATGTCATTTATGTGATCGAAGCAGCCTATAATATCCTTGGATCCCTGATATTGTTATTCTTTTATGATAACGCCGTGGTGCTCGTCTGCCTGGCCATCCTTGTCCCTGTTGGCGCGGCCAGTTATTTCTATGGCAAACAGATGAAACACCTGAATAAACAAAAGAATGACGAGCTGGAAAACCAGGTGGAGGTCATTGCCGGGGGCAATATCCACAAGATCCACAATCATTACAGCAGTCTTCGCAAATGGCAGATCCGTATCAGCGACCAGCAGGCATGGAATTTCGGTGTGCTGGAGATCATGGTCATGGCAGTGATCGGGATCTCCCTGCTTGTCACCAACAAGGTCACGGCGGGCAATATGCTGGAAGCGGGGAGTATCATCGGTATCTACAGTTATATTCAGCGTTTCGTCACGGGGCTGGACACCATTCCCTATACCGTGGAACGTCTGGCTTCCTTGAATGATATTACCCGCAGGATAGAGCGGGAGCAGGATGATTTTCCCGAGGGAGAAGAGAAAGAAGTCGCCTGATCACCTTCCCATATACACCATCAATATCTGTACATCACTTGGATTGATCCCGGAGATACGACTGGCTTGCCCCAGGGTACGTGGTTTGATCCTCATTAATTTTTCCCTTGCTTCATTTCCCAGTGAAAGGATCTTTGAATAATTGAATGATTCCGGTATTTCAAGTTCTTCCAGTTGCAGCATACGGACTGCCAATTCTTTTTCTCTTTCAATGTATACGTCATATTTGACCTGGATACCTGCCTGTTCGAGGGATTCGGCAGGATAAGACCCCAGTTCTTTTTTCAGGTTACCAGTAGCCATTATGATATCCTCCAGTTCAATCCCCGGCCGCAAAAGGATTTTTTCCGCCCTTTGTTTTTCAGTGATGGCGGACGAACCAATGGACTGCAGCCATTCATTGATCTGTCCGGGCTCTAATATCATTTCATTCAAGAGGGATTTTATCTTTTCAACATCATTTTTCTTTGCCTTTACTTTTTGCATTCTTTCTGCAGAAGCCAGTCCCAGTTGCCAGCTTTTTTCAGTAAGACGGAGGTCGGCATTGTCCTGGCGTAACAAGGTCCTGAATTCAGCCCTTGATGTGAACATGCGATAAGGTTCCTGTGTTCCTTTGCTGATCAGGTCGTCAATGAGGACCCCGATATACGCTTCATTTCGTTTCAGTATTACCGGTTCTTTTCTCCTGATCTTTTGGTGGGCATTGATGCCGGCCATCAGACCCTGGCAGGCTGCTTCTTCATAACCTGTGGTGCCGTTGATCTGCCCGGCAAAGAATAAATGATCAATGACCTTTGTTTCGAGGGTATAATGCAATTGGGTGGGCGGGAAATAATCATATTCGATGGCATAACCCGGCCGGAAGAACCTTGCTTTTTCAAATCCCGGTATTGTACGAAGAGCTTCGTATTGCACTGACTCTGGTAGTGAAGTTGAAAACCCGTTTACATATACTTCCACTGTATTCCAGCCCTCCGGTTCAATGAACAACTGATGTCTTTTTCTTTCCGCGAACCGGTTTATCTTGTCTTCGATGCTCGGACAATATCGGGGACCCACTCCTTCTATCCTTCCTGTAAACATTGGACTTTTGTCAAATCCGGTCTTTAAGATCTCGTGCGTTGTTTCATTTGTATAGGTGATCCAGCAGGATCTTTGGCTGGAAGGTTTGGGTATATCCAGGAATGAAAACCCGGTGATCTCTTCATCGCCGGGTTGTTCTTCCATTTTATTATAATCCAGGCTTCGGCCGTCCACCCGGGGCGGAGTCCCTGTTTTCAGCCTGTCACTCTCAAAACCCATTTCCACTAACTGCTCAGTAATTCCCGTGGCGGATTTTTCAGCCATTCTTCCGCCTCCAAAATTTTTTTCGCCAATATGAATGATTCCATTCAAAAATGTTCCGTTAGTAAGCACAACTGCTTTTGCGCGAATCTCATTCCCCATATTTGTAATTACGCCAACACAGGTTTTACCTTTTACAATCAATGACTTAACTGTGTCCTGGTAAAAATCGAGATTACTTGTATTTTCTAACTTCTCCCTCCATTTCAAGTGAAATAGCATGCGGTCGCTCTGAGCCCTGGGACTCCACATGGCAGGTCCCTTGCTTTTATTCAGCATCCTGAACTGAATCATTGAAAGATCTGTGACAATTCCTGAATACCCACCCATTGCGTCAATTTCCCGAACAATCTGGCCCTTGGCAATTCCGCCCATGGCCGGATTACAACTCATTTGGGCAATTGTTTGTAAATTCATGGTAATCAATAGTGTACTGGATCCAAGATTTGCAGCCGCGGCTGCAGCTTCACAGCCGGCATGACCAGCGCCAACTACAATTATGTCATATTCAGGAAACATTGGGTGCAAATATACTTAGATTAAAAAACTGATTTTTTAGATATTATCTATGCTTTTTTTTCACGTGGAACAATCAATAGTTAAGAAATATATTCCTTTAAGTATTTATCTTCCAAATTTCTCATTTTTAGTTTTTCTGAAGGTTTTTTATCCTTATAGCCACATAAATGAAGGGCGCCATGAATCATAACGCGTTTAAGCTCTCCGGATATGCTGGTTTTATAAATTTGGGCATTCTCTCTTACTCTTTCCACGCTGATGTAAATCTCTCCCTTGATCAGGGAGGGTGTACCAAGATTGAATGTGATTATGTCCGTATAGGTATCATGCTTAAACCAATGCTTGTTGAGTTTTACCAAATACGCATCATCACAAAAAACATAATGCAGGGAATTAAATCTCTTTCCCTCCTTTTTTATCAGGGAGGCCAGGAAATTCTTAAGAAGCCGGCGGTTGACCAATGAAAAGTCTCTATATGGGTAAAAGAATTTAATCTTTGATTCTCCGGGCATAAATGCCAAAATTCGCAAAGAATTAGATTTGGCTGATCATAATTTTGCAAATCATCTTTTATGAATGAAAAAAAGATTGTCTGAACTGAAGCCTGGGCAAGAGGCGGTTATAAAAGAATTTACGGAGAGCAGCCTGTTTTTGAAATTAATGGAAATGGGATGTGTCCCGGGAGAAAAAATTGTGGTGGAACAGGTAGCCCCGCTTGGCGATCCGATCTCCGTTATCATTGCTGGCTATAATTTAAGCCTCCGCCTGAATGAAGCTGAGCAGATACTTGTTGAATTAACTATTTGATTATCAATGTTTTAAATGTATATTGGACTTTATTTTGGATCTTTTAATCCCATTCACACCGGGCACCTGATCATTGCAAACCACATTCTCAATGAAACCAGTATTGAGAAAATTTGGTTTATTGTATCTCCGCAGAATCCCTTCAAAAAAAAAGACAATTTACTGAATGAGTATCACCGGTTGCATCTTGTTCGCCTTGCCGTGGAAGAAGATACCCGTATGAAAGCATCTGATATCGAATTTGATTTACCACAACCTTCTTACACGATCCATACCCTTAGTTTTCTGAAAGAAAAATATCCCCAGCACCGGTTTTGTATTATCATGGGAAGTGATGGTTACCTGAATATTCATCAATGGAAAAACGCAGAGATCATTTTAAAAGAATATGAACTCTATATTTACCTGCGCTCCGGATTTCCCGTTGAAACTGATCTTCCAAAGAATATACATGCCTTGCAGGCTCCGCTGATCTCCATTTCTGCCACCCAGATCAGGGAGCTTATTCAAACGGGTAAATCAGCCCGTTACCTGGTACCCGATAAAGTGTTGGATGAAATTGAAAAAGGCCGTTATTATAAAAAGGTACAATCAAAGATCAATTAGTATCTCGTCTTACATTGCTGAAAGCATCCCACATTGCAAGTGCATTTTCAGGTAAAAAAATATTGATCCCGCTTATAGGAGAAAGGGAATGATTGCCCGACGCCCGGCAGGATAATCAGGAAAATGTTCCTGGTACCAGCGGTGGTGTGAAAGTGCTCTCGGTACCAGGTTCGCAGCTGTCCAGATAAAAAATGCGAGGAAGGGAAGGTCCCAGCCAAGAAAAGCAAAGCCGGCCCATTCGATTAATTCTCCGAAAAGATTGGGACAACTGATCCTGTTGAATAACCACCCCCCTGGTATTTTATACCCTGTTTCTCCCGGATATCTCAGGCGCATCAGCATGTTGTCTGCTTTCCAATTGATATACATCCCGGCAAGAAATAAGATCACACCCAACATGAACCTTGGATCCGTTAACCATCGATCGGTATAACACGCAAACCGTGTAAAATAATAACCGAGTGAAAAACCATTGATGGAGTTGAACAGGATCGCTGATCCCGTGATCAGCCAGGGCATTTTCTTTCCCCTGGTCCGGATGCGAAAGGGGAAAACAAGGCTTCGGTTGAAGTAATGAATCGTAAATAATCCTATCATGATCCAGGCTGGTGCGCTAATCTTATTTCTAAAAGGCCATAGTATGATCCAGAGTACAACCAGCGCGGTTAATTCCATCAGCAGCCATCCTATATGATTGGGAAGCTGTGGTCCCCATTCAGAAGAAGCATACCTTCCGTAGGGGGCTTTTATCTTCAGCAATATAAAAAAAACACATATTGCCAGCGCTATCCATGATAAGAGGAAGGCCTGGTAGCCCGGCCATGAAAGATGAATATGCGGCATGAATGATCCTGAAGATACAGGTTAAACGATAGATCCGAAGCCCGGATTGGAGTATATGTATATTTGTACTAGTTAAAACAAAGACCATGGCAACCCTCAACCAAACCATCACTTTCAAAAACACCACGGCTAAAAAACTTTATTCGCTTTATATGGATGCAACCCTGCATGGAATGATCAGCAATATGCCGGTCACCATTAATGAAAAGCCGGGAAGCGCTATGAAGGCATTTGGCGGTTATATCACCGGTAATATGCTTCAGAGCATAAAAAATAAACTTATCGTACAGACATGGCGGGGTTCCAACTGGACGGCTAAGGATGGAGATTCTGTTTTTGTTTTGTCCTTTTCACAGAAGGGGAAGAATACAACCCTGTATATTACACATGCCAATGTGCCTGAAAAACATGCCGGGCATCTTGCCAAGGGATGGTATGATCATTACTGGAATCCCTGGAAACAATGGCTGGCCGGCAAACCGATCAGTCGTCCGGGCATGTAAGCAGCAGGATCAGTTTTTCGGTATCTGCATAGCAAATCGCTTTACTTGCTCGCGTATCGTGTTTTCAACGGCCGATTCAAGGGTTTGAGCACCATTATTAGCCGCATTTTTTGCTTTCTCTTCGGCAATATATTTGTTGCGACCAGCATTGGCGG
This sequence comes from uncultured Chitinophaga sp., assembly GCA_964652845.1. Classification (GTDB taxonomy): domain Bacteria; phylum Bacteroidota; class Bacteroidia; order Chitinophagales; family Chitinophagaceae; genus JJ008. Next base: position 51,960 of record CAZZDQ010000005.1, on the reverse strand, counting down.
ACAAGATCTGTTGCTGAATTGAATTTCTTTCTGCCGTTTTCTGTTTTACGAACTCATCCAATTCTTTGGTGGTTTTATGCTGTAAACTGTCCGGCAATGTTTTTCTGTCAACTTTATTCAAATAACCATTATCTGCTTTAAGTGCATCTACCAGGTCCCAGGAAGCATTGTTATAGGTATTACTCATGGCCTTGGCGTTTACCCGCTGGAGGCCCGCCCCGCTGCTGGCTGAAAAATTAGTTTTATCCATCTCTTCCTGCAATTGCGCTTTGTATTTCCCGGAATAGCCATAACTGATATAGGTATTGTTCAGTTTGCTGTTGAGCACGATGAGGGTGCTGTCGTAGGGAGTGGGTATTTCGATCTCTTTTTCATCCTGGTTGATATTGGTAAAACTGCCGTTCCCGCATTCGCCAAGGAGATTCCAGTGTTCTTTGATACCCTGCATCCTGTCGCCGCAGTAGATCGTGTTCACGATCACTCCTTTTTCCTTTGCTTTGGTACAAGCCGTGGTATATAATAAATTTCCTTGCAGGAAATCCTCGTTGCCGGCAATGAAGATCACTTTGTATTCATCGGTTGAATTGTCCCATTGCAGTTCATTGAGGGAAGTATAGATGACCTGCCCGCAATATTCATCCCCGCCATTGGTCGTAAGGCCGAATAATATCTTTGAAACGCTGTCCAGGTCCTGCGTGAATGGACTCAGTTGTTTCACATACCCCTTGATCACCTCATTGGTACTGCGGCCGTATTCATAAAGTGCCACCTGTACCTGGGGACTGGTTTCATCCGTGCATTTGGCCCGGCCCAGTGTGGTGACCATATTCCATAACTGGGATTTGGCCTGGCTGATGAGGCCGTCCATACTATTGCTTACATCCAGCAAAATGGCCACCTGGATCTTTTTGGTCTCAGGGCGGGGTTTGTGAATGAAGTATGATGGTTTTGAAAATGCCTGGGTGGTGTTGCTGTTATCTCCCGTCGAAAAACCGGAGATGGCAGCGAGGGCCAAAGCTGCCAGGGGTATGATTTTCCAATTCATAAAATAAATTTGATAGGGTAGATGCCCGTATCGGGAGCTTTGCACAAGGAAACAGCCCTGTTTGCATGAATTTTAACGGTAAATTCCCTGAAGAATACCGGAAAGAGAAGAATATTACTTCTTCCCGATCCTTCAACAAAAACATGATCCCCCGGGTTGGGTTATTTATCAGGTAATGTATTGCGCAAAATACCCCAGGAGCAAACACAAAAAGACGATGACCGGTGTGGGGATCCTGGTGAAGTGCAGTAACAGGAAGGTGCCTACGATCACGCTGATATTGGCGATGCTGATGGATTTGAATTCTGTGATGGAAATATCCTTCATGATATAGAAAGTGGAGGCGATCATGATACCCACCACCACTGCATTAATACCTTCGATAGAGCGGTAGATGCCCGCATATTTCTTAAGGTTGTTCCAGATGGGAAAGAAGAAAAGCACCAGGAGGGCGCTGGGCAAAAAAATGGCAACCATGCCGATCAAACAGCCGATCAATTGCATCTGGCTGCCCATATCTTCCATGGCCATGCCCCCGGCAAATGAAGCGATAGAAAACAGTGGCCCGGGCACGGCTCGCACCATACCCATCCCCGTATACATATCCTCCTTGTCGATCTGAACCACATTGGTATCCTTGGCCACATCCGGGCGGATACTGAACTGCTCATACATCATGGGCATGAGTACGTGGCCGCCTCCGAAAACGAGGCTGCCCATGCGGTAAGTATTTTCAAACAGGTTGATGGAGCGACGATTGGGCCAGTTGTGATTCTTTGCTTCCTCGCTAACAAAGGCTGCCACAATGAAAATGATCCCAAAGAGCCAGAAATTCCACCACTTGATCTTCCTGGGCTTTTCTTCCGTCTGGGGGATCCTTTTCTTGCTGAAATTGGTGGCGACCCCGCCTAATATGATCAGCACCGGGAATATCCAGGGATCATTGAATAAAAAATAAGTAGCCCCCGCGCTGCCCAGCATAATGATCCAGGTGATGGTGTTATTGATGGCATGATTGAATATCACGGCCGTGGCATTCACCAGAAAACCGGCGGCCATCGGGGCAATGAAAATAAAAATATCGGTATCCAGGGCATTTTTATCGAAATAATGAAGGAGAAAGGAAAATGCGCCCATTAAAATAGAGGCAGGCAGGATCCAGATGATCAGGGTGAGGACGGCCAGGGGAACTCCACCTCTCTTATAACCGATCAGCGTAATGGTTTGCGTGGATGAAGCTCCGGGAAGCAGTTGGCAAAATGCATTGTATTCCATCAGCTCCTGCTCGGATATATAGGGCGTTTTCTTCACAAAACGCCGCATCATCAGTGCCAGGTGTGCCTGCGGCCCGCCGAAAGCGGTCAGGCTGAATAAAAATACATTCCGCAGGAAGGGTATATGGCGCAATAACATCGGGATAAATATAATTAAATTCCCCTATGGCGTAAACGATCCCCTCAAATTATCTATTTGACGTATATTGAAACAAAAATCTTTATGCGCGCCCGAATTTATCTGTTCTGTTTGTTGATCCCGTTTGTCTCTGTTTCGCAAAACAGTTCCCTTCAATGGAAAGAAATCATTTCGGCCGCCGCTGATAAGATCGAGCCGCAATGCATCCAGTGGCGCCGCACCATTCACCAGAATCCTGAACTGGGCAACCGTGAAGTCAAAACAGCAAAGCTTATCGCGGATCATTTGAGGAGCCTGGGTATAGAAGTGAAGGAAAAAGTGGGGAAGACCGGAGTGGTGGGCCTGCTTCGGGGAAAAAATCCGGGGCCATGCATCGCTCTAAGGGCCGATATGGATGCGCTTCCTCTCACAGAAACAGTTGATCTGCCCTTTGCCTCCAAACAAAAGTCAACTTATAACGGCCAGGAAGTAGGCGTGATGCATGCCTGCGGTCACGATACACATGTTGCCATCCTGATGAGTGTGGCACAGATATTATCAGGTATGAAAGATAAACTGAAAGGCTCGGTCAAATTCATCTTCCAGCCCTCAGAGGAGGGCCCTCCCGAAGGGGAAGAAGGCGGTGCGCCGCTGATGATCAAGGAGGGTGCAATGGAGGACCCCAAAGTGGATGTGATTTTCGGCCTGCATATCGAATCGAACCTGGAAGTGGGTAAGATCCATTATAAACCGGGTGCTTTCATGGCCTCATCCGATTGGTTTCATATTGTGGTAAAAGGAAAGGGTAGCCATGGTTCACAACCCTGGCGGGGAATCGATCCTATCCAGATTTCGGCACAGATCATTGAAGGGTTACAGAATATTGTCAGCCGGCAGTCTGACCTTACCAAATCACCCGTGGTCATCACCGTAGGAAAAATCAATGCAGGCGTAAGAAGCAATATCATCCCCGAAGAATGTGTGATGGACGGTACGATCCGGACACTGGATAATACGATCCAAAAAGATGTGCACGAAAGGATCAGGAATACAGCCATCAAAATTGCCGAAGCTTCGGGCGCCATGGCAGAAGTGACTATCGACACCAAGACACTGGTGACCTATAATGATCCCGGGCTTGTCGCAAAAACAATTCCCTCCCTGCAGTTAGCTGCCGGAACGGATAATGTCTCCGAAACGGAATGGCAGACGGGGGCGGAGGATTTTTCCTATTACGGTAGAAAGGCACCCGCTTTTTTCTTCAATATCGGCGGGATGCCAAAGGGAAATGATCCCGCCAAAGCGCCGCCTCATCACACAGCGGGGTTCTATATTGATGAAAGCGGGATGAAAACCGGCATTAAGGCCTTTTGCCAGCTCGTATTGGACTACATGAATAAATGAACCATGAAAAAAATATACCCGCTCCTTTTTTTATTGGCCCTCTCGGCAAACCTCTGTGCACAAAAGACGGACAGGAAATTACAATCAAAACTCCGGGAAGTTGTAGCAGGTTATAATGGCGATATCGGTCTCTTCGTAAAAAACATCAATACAGGCGCTGTTGCCGCTGTGAATGCAGATACCGTTTTTCCTACGGCGAGCATCGTCAAACTCCAGATCTTCACGGGCATCATTGATAAAATGAGAAGGGGAGAACTGAATTATGATTCTGCCTATACGTATAAGGATTCCCTGCTCTATGAAGGAGAGGATATTCTCGGTTCTTTTAAGAGCAATGAGAAGATCACGCTGAAAAAGCTCATCATGCTGATGCTGACCACCAGCGATAATACAGCCAGTCTCTGGTTACAGAGCATGGCCGGCAAGGGCACGCGGATCAATGCCATCATGGACAGCATCGGGTTGAAAGATACCCGTGTGAATTCAAGGACCCCGGGCAGGGAAATGAACCGGGCTCGATGTGGCTGGGGTCAGACCACGCCGGCAGAAGCGGCAATGCTGATGGAGAAAATTTATCGCCATCAATTATTTTCCGATTCGCTTTGCGATCGCATGATGCGCTGCCTGGGCAGAAATTTCTGGGATGAGGATGAAGGTATTTCCCGGGTGCCGCCTACCATTGAAGTGTTCAGTAAGAATGGCTGCGTGGATGCTAGCCGCAGCGAAGTGATGCTGGTGAATGCCCCGCATCATCCCTATATCTTTTGCATCTTTACGAAGAACAATAAAGATACTCGCTGGGTGCATGATAATGAAGCCTGGGTGATGGCAAGGAAAATATCTTCTATGTTATGGAATTATTTTGAGCCGGGGTTTTAATGATTTCACGCAATGGCACAAAGAAAATGCCCGCAAAGAAAACCATAAGCGCTGTTATCGTGTGTCTTTGCGACGCTGCGCAACTTTGCAGTCTTTGTCTGAAATATTAAGTAAGACAATTTCATTTAAACAAATGATATACTAGCCAACTCATCAAATAAGCCAGCCCCGTCATATAAATGACCTGGATAATCGGCCATTTCCAGCTGCCGGTCTCCCTTCTCACTACAGCCAGCGTACTCATGCATTGCATGGCAAATACATAAAATATCATCAGTGACAGGGCCGTTGCGAGCGTGAAAACAGGTGTGCCGTCTTCTTTTACTGCAGCTTTCATTTTTTGTTTCAGTTCAAGGCTGCTCTTGTTGTCACCTCCCACACTGTACAATGTGGCCATGGTACCCACAAAGACCTCCCTTGCAGCAAAGGAGGAGATCAGTGCTATGCCGATCTTCCAGTCGTAACCAAGGGGTTTGATAGCTGGTTCGATGTTCCTGCCCAGCAAGCCGGCATAGGAAGCCTGTAGTTTTTTTGCTTTTAATTCCTTTGATAAAGAATTTTCATCCGCGCCTTTCTGTTTTACTCTCAGGGCATATTCTGTATCCAGTTTTTTCATGGTACGACCCGGACCGAAGGAAGAAAGTGACCAGATGATCAAACTGATGATCATGATGACCTTGCCCGCCTGGGTAACGAAGATCCTGGCCTTACTGATCATGACGGCCGGCAGGTTTCTCCAGCGTGGCGGGCGATAAAGCGGCAACTCCAGGATAAAAAAACTTTTTTCTTTGATCTTTATGAATGCCTGCGCCACAAAGGCTACGATCAGTCCGAATATAAGACCCAGCAGGTAGAGGCACATCATTACCAGGCCTTGCAGTCCCAGGAATCCGAAAAGAAACCGGTGCGGCACCACGAGGCCGATTAGGATCGTATAGACCGGCAGACGGGCCGAGCAACTCATGAGCGGTGTGATCAAAATTGTCAGCAATCTTTCTTTCCTGTTCTCAATGCCGCGGGCGCTCATGATGGCGGGCACAGCGCAGGCGAACCCGCTGATCATGGGCATAACGCTCTTTCCGTTCAGGCCCACTTTGCGCATGAGCTTATCCGTCAAAAAACTGATCCGGGCCATATAACCGCTGTCTTCCAGCAGCGTAATAAGCCCGAAAAGGATCATGATCTGGGGCACAAACACAAGTATCCCGTTCAGCCCGGCAATGATCCCGTTGAGCAGGAGATCGGTCCAGCGGTTATCCGGTAATATATTGGCAAGTGATTGAGATAATTTTGCAAACCCGAAATCAATGGCGTCCATCGGGTATTGAGCCAGCCAGAAAATGCTCTGGAAAAGGAGGAACAAAACGCACAACATGATGATATAGCCCCAGAAACGGTGCAGTAAAACATCATCCAGGCGGTCGGTGAATAGCTTTTTTTGTTCGGGATCCGGTTCGGTCACCGTTAAATGCATCACTTGTTTGATGCGGTTGTACCGTTGCAATATCTCTTCTGCCTGTGTTTTGGTATGGTTAAAATTATTTTTTCGTTCAATCGTCTCAATCGATTCCTGGAGGTGATGATCCAGGGAGAAATTTTCATGATTGATCAGGTAATGAATGGCTGAATAGTTGCTGAGGGAAGGGATTTGCTCCCGGATCTCGGCAACAGGGGCCAGGGCCAAAGAACTGCTGTCAATAAAATCATTTTCCGCTGTCAGATGTTTTCCCAGCACCGAAACGATCATCTTCTTTAATTCGGGTATGCCTTTATCGTGCCGGGGATTGACAGGTATTACAGGTACGCCGAGTTGTCTTTCCAGTTCGGGCACATTGATCCGGATCCCCTTTCTTTTTGCCAGGTCCATCATGGTCAGCGCAATGATCACCGGTTTTTTCAGGTCCATGATCTGGGTGCAGAAAAGCAGGTTTCTTTTCAGGTTGCTTGCATCAGCCACCACGACAATGATATCAGGACTGAGTTCTTCGCCGGGATTCAGCAAGACCTTATAACCGACCCATTCATCATTACGGCGAGGGTATAAACTGTAAGAACCCGGCAAGTCAATGACCAGGGCTTTTTGTTTATCGGGTAAAAGGGTATAGCCGGTTTTTTTGTCCACCGTCACGCCCGGGAAATTGCCCACTTTCTGGTGCAGTCCGGTCAGGCAGTTGAACAGGGAGCTTTTCCCGCTGTTGGGATTTCCCGCAATGGCTATATGAATTTGTTTTTCTCCCATTCAATGATAACCCTCAAAACTAAAATTCGCATCAGCGGCAGACTTACGAAATGCGGATTTTAGGCCTGCGAAATAAGAAAATATTTTATAAAATATGAATGACGGTAATGCTTCTTAGGAAATAAAATGAACCTTTGCGGGTTAAAAACTTTCTATGATGAGGATTTTGAAGTTAATGATGCCCTTTGTATGCCTCGCAGCCTGTACGGCGGGTAAAAAAATGGCTCAATCTGAAACAAATGTTACGAATGATATCAAGAATTCGATCTACTACCTGGCGGATGACAAACTGGAGGGCCGGCGAACGGCCACTAACGGAGAAAAACTGGCTATGATATTTATAGCCGACCATTTCAAAGCGGCGGGCTTATCACCGAAAGGAGACAGCGGTTATTTTCAATCCTTCCCGGTGAAAAATGAGAAAAGGATCGGTCATAATGTGATCGGTTATCTTGACAATCATGCCCCGGCAACAGTGATCCTTGGCGCGCATTATGATCACCTGGGGTATGGGGAAGACAGTAATTCAAGAAGCACCTCAAAAATCCCTGAGATACATAATGGTGCTGATGATAATGCCAGCGGAACAGCAGCATTGATGGAACTGGCAAAGCTTTTGAAATATTCAAATGCAAAAAACAATAACTATTTGTTCATTGCTTTTTCCGGGGAAGAGCTGGGTTTATTCGGCTCAAAATATTTTACGGAACATCCCACCATCAATTTATCTGCGGCGGATTATATGATCAATATGGATATGGTGGGCAGGCTGAATGACAGTACGAAAGTACTGACCATCGGTGGTTATGGTACCTCGCCTGCCTGGAGCGGAATTTTTTCTGATCCTGGCTCACCGGTTGTAAAGGGAAGTCCCTTCATTTATAAGTTCGACAGCAGCGGCACGGGTCCCAGCGATCATACTTCATTTTACAGGAAGGATATCCCTGTCTTATTTTATTTCACCGGGCTGCATGCGGACTATCATAAACCCTCGGATGATGCAGATAAAATCAATTACACCGGTGAATATGAAGTGGTGGAAAATATTTTACAAGTGATCAGTATGCTGGATGCAAAACCAAAACTGGCTTTCACCAAGACCCGGGAAACGCAGACCACCACTTCGGCCCGTTTCAGCGTTACGATGGGAATCATGCCGGATTATACTTTTGCCGGTACCGGCGTGCGGGCTGATGGAGTAAGCGATGGCAGACCGGCTCAAAAAGCAGGCCTGAAGGCAGGTGATATCATTCTCCAACTGGGCGATTACCCCACTAATTCCATGGAGCAATACATGCAGACCCTTGGTAAATTCAAAAAAGGGGATAAAACAACTGTTAAATTCAAACGGGGTGATGAAATAATGACTGCACCAGTGGAGTTTTAAGAAGGGAATACGGATATAGTAGATGCCAACCCCAGACTTAAGCCTGGTTTGCCATGGTAACTATTTCTTAATTTCACAGTATGGCAGAGCGGAATACAAAACTGGTCCTGGACACGCAACAGATGACGGACTATTTTTTTGACGACACCCGCCTGCTCGGTATCATGGCCCCTTTGAAGGACTACCAGCTCTGCTGGCATTTCAACAATATTCTTGGGTTGAATTTCAGGCTGAACAGTGATTACGAGATCCAACTGATCAAAAAGAAGCGCCGTTATTTTTTTTCCGTTTATGAATATTGCGAACCGGCCCGCTTATTATCGCATTATGTCTATAATAATCAATTTGACGGGGAATACCTCCTGCCCGAACTGAAACATATGGATTTTTTATGGTTGCTGAAGGGCGAGGCCGTTTGCAATGAATTGCTGAATGAGACCGTACAAATCATTAAAAGCATCTCCCAGGTTCAGATGGTGACGGAACTGACCAATGACAAGATCAGGAACAAGCAGCACCTGATATTTTAAAATTATTATTAACATGTGGGAAGAAAAGGATAACACACTGTACAAAAAATTCGTGTTTAAAGATTTCAGCGAAGCTTTTGCCTTCATGACCCGCGTGGCGATCGAAGCGGAAAAAATGGATCATCATCCACGTTGGACGAATGTGTGGAACTCAGTGGAGATCTGGCTGAATACCCATTCAGCCGGGAATATTGTTACAGATAAGGACCGTAAACTCACGGATAAAATAGATGCATTATTAAAATAAATGAACCGGGCCATTCTCTCCTCCGTTTTCATTGCTTTGGCAACCCTTCAGGCCTGCAAAAGCAGTACAAGCAAACCCGATGGCGGGCCCTGTGTCTATGATGAAAAAGATTTCCCTTCTAAATTGGTGAAACTGGAAGTGGCGCCTGACAGCAGCAATTATAATCCCTGGTTTGAAATTGATGACCCTTCCGGCAAGGGAAAGGATACGATCAGTTACTTACGCATGACCAATCAGAATGTTTCAAAGGAACAATTGCTGAAAGACAGTATAGCTGTTGGCAATGTTTATAAATATGTGGTAAAAACTATAAAAAGCGGTGCCTGTGATGGGGATATAAGAACGATCCTGCTGGAGAAGTATGTATCAAGGTAAAACAAAAACCGTTTTATCTTCTTTATTGCGCATTGTGCCGATCGGTTCAGAAATATTTTCAAGACCACTATTTACAAACAATTCCCTTATTTCATTAACTGAATGTTTATCTACACTGATCAGTAATCCACCGTTGGTTTGAGGATCCGGCAATAACGTAAATGCTTCCATCACAGGTACATTTTTTTCAAATTTTACCCTTTGCCCGTAGCCATTCCAATTCCTTGTAGTTGCATCCGGAAAAATCTTTTGCGCAATGTAATCCTTTACGCCAGCGGCAACAGGTATTTTATCATAATAAATTTCAGCGCTCAGGCCGCTTCCTTCAGCCATTTCGATCAAATGTCCCAGCAATCCGAAACCGGTGATATCCGTCATTGCAGTCACTCCCTTTATTTTCCCAAGCTTTTCCCCGATCTTATTCAGGGTCGTCATTTGCTCGATCATGAGTGGTAAATGCTCTTCTTTCAGCAACCCTCTTTTTTGTGCAGTAGATAGAATTCCGACCCCGATGGGTTTGGTCAGGAATAGTTGGTTGCCTTCCCGGGCAGTATTATTTCGCTTTAAATTCCCGGTCGTGACAATGCCATTTACCGAAAGCCCGAAGATCGGTTCCGGAGAATCGATGCTATGCCCGCCTGCCAGCGGAATACCCGCTTCGGTACAAATTTTTCTCCCGCCTTCGATCACCTGTTTGGCGAGCTGAACAGGGATTTTTTCAATAGGCCATCCGAGTATGGCCACAGCCATTATTGGTTTCCCGCCCATGGCATATACATCGCTGATCGCATTGGCGGCAGCGATACGGCCGAAATCATAAGCATCATCCACGACAGGCATAAAAAAATCGGTGGTGGAGATAAGCGCCATGTCATTTTCCAGTTCGTACACAGCTGCATCATCCCTGCTGCTGTTTCCCACGAGCAGTTTCTTATCGGGAATAGCAATACTGCTTTTCAGGATCTCATCCAGCACAGCAGGTGCGATCTTGCAGCCGCATCCGGCGCCATGCGAGAATTGAGTGAGTCTGACCGACTGTTCTTCCATTACCATCATTTAAAATACAAGTGTGATCTGCACCACTTTGATCTGAGAAAGATGTTTTTTGACCACCGGCATATTGGTATCCAGGGATCTTTCCCCTTCAAGGGCATCCTCCGGTTCCTGGCCGGTATAATCAAGCAAATAAACAAATTTTGATTTGTCCAGGCTGCCCCTGTTGAATGACATGATCCCGCCCCCATAATCCCAGCCAAAGCCGCCGAAAGAGATCTTTTTACCGTTGAGTTTCAGCAACTGGCTCAATGTGCTGCCGATCCTTACTCCTTTCACTGTCTGGTAAGGGGATTTTTCATTATCGCTCACCAAAAAACCGATCCTTTTATGATACAAACTATCGGCCCAGTAAACAATGATCTCTTTTGCCGAACCGGGAAAAACCATAGTGACATCCACTGAATCCACACATTCAGCGCCGCAGATCCTTTCATCTTTTATATTGCTTGTTCCGAATATCTTTATCAGCCCGCTATAGTTCGTAGATTTGGTTATACCGCTCCAGGAGGTTTCGGTGATAAGCTTGGAATTGGATTTTTGGGCTTGCGCGTTGCGGCAGAGAAGCGCCAAAGCAAATATTAAAATTGAACGAGATCTCATATTAATTAATTTAACCGCAAGGGCGCGATGACGTGAAGTATCGCAAAGACTCATGAATGAGCAATAATGATCGCCGTTGCTTCTATCTCTACCAGATACTCCGGTGCGATCAATTTGCTTACTTCCACCATCGTTGTGCAGGGCCTGATCTTTTCAAAGAATTCGCCATGCGCCCTGCCATATTCTTCCCACCGGGAAATATCTGTCACAAATATTCTTGTCCTCACCACGTCAGCCAGGGAAGCGCCCGCCTGCTGCAATACCTTTTCGATCTTCTGAATGATATATTTTGTCTGTGCATAGGCATCCCCGGCACCCACCACTGCATTGTTCTCATCCACTGCCACCGTGCCGGTGACTTCCACCGTATCGCCGATCCTCACTGCCCTGCTGTAGCCAACAATATTTTCCCACTTGGCTCCTGACGAAAAATTTTTCCTGCTCATATCATTTAATTTCAATATCGTTTTCAGCGACCGGGGGCAAGCCATTCATCTTTAAAAATATTTGCCCAACCGTCACCACGTCTTTCTGGCAATACGTGACGATGCGCTGCATATTCTTTTCCTGCCAGTATACCTGCCATACCATGCTTCCGTCAATATCATCCTTGGGTGTTTGTATGCCCAGGGTCTGCGCCAGCAGGTTCAGGGAAGTATAATTCTTGAAATCGCCAAATTTCCAGAGCTCCATCGTGTCCAGGTGATTCACTTCCCAGGGTTTTTTGCCTGAAGTGTTCAATATCGGCGGAATGGGAATACCATTGATGATCAGCCGGCGGCACAGATAGGGAAAGTCAAATTCCTTGCCGTTATGGGCGCAGAGGAATTTCTGGTCGTGGGAAGCTGCGGACCATTTGACGAGCATTTCCGCAAACTCTTTCAATAAGATCTTCTCATCATCGTTGTAAAAACTTTTGACCGATAGTTTCAATGGTTTGGCATTCCCCTGGAACTTGCCGCAACTGATGCAAATGATCTTTCCAAACTCGGCATAGATGCCCGCCCGTGGGTATAAACTTTCAATCGTTTCCCCTTCATGATAGCGCATCAAAGACCCGGCTTTTACCTCCCAGAGTTTTCGCCAGGCTTCGGGCAGGTCTTTATGATCGGGGTATTGGGGAACCGTTTCAATATCCAGAAACATGATATGTTGAAGCGGGTACATAGGCGGGTTCAAAGAAATTTATCTCCCTTGCTTCTTTTTATTTCAGCCACGTAATCTTTTATTTTTTGCTCGTTTTCCTTTTTGCAAACAAGTAATACATCCTTTGTGTCCACAATGATATAATCCTGCAGACCCTGCAGCAGTACCAATTTGTTGTCCGGTACATGCACCATGCAATTATGGTCATCCACCACGATCACCTGCTTGCCGGAAACAGCATTTCCGAAATAATCCTTATCCATATTTTCCCAGGCGCTGTTCCAGGTCCCGAGATCGCTCCAGCCAAAGGATGCGGGGATCACATAGACATTCTCCGCTTTTTCCATGATACCGATATCGATCGAAATATTTGTGCACTGAGGGTAGATACTCTCAATGGCACGGTATTCATTCTCTGTATTGAACTGGGCCTGTTCTGCAGCAAAGAGTTCGTAGAGCTCGGGCATATGTTTTTCCAAAGCGGTCAAAAGATTTTTGACCTTCCAGGTAAAAATGCCGGCATTCCATAAAAAATCCCCGCTGGCGATAAACGCTTTGGCGAGTTCTGTATTGGGTTTTTCAGTGAAGGTCTTCACTTTATAGATCTCCGGCGCGGCTTCAGCGCTTTCATATTGTATGTACCCATACCCTGTATTGGGATAAGCGGGTTTAACGCCAATGGTGACGAGGGCATTGATATGTTCCACAAATGAAAGCGCTTTTTTGAGGGTGGTGATGAATTCACTCGTCTGTAAAATAAGATTGTCCGCCGGGGTGGCGATCATCACTGCCTTGGGATCTTTTTGATGGATCTTAAAAGCGGCATACGTGATACAAGGGGCCGTATTTTTCCGGGAGGGCTCTGCGAGGATATTCTCCGGGAGGAGGTGCGGCAATTGTTGTTGCAGGATCGGCACATATTCTTCCGCCGTGATCACATAGATGTTCTCTTTCTGGATGAATTTTTGATACCGGGAAAAGGTTTCCTGGATCAGGGTTTTCCCTGTGCCCAGTATGTCCAGGAATTGTTTGGGGAAATTATTCCGGCTCATCGGCCAGAACCGGCTGCCGATGCCGCCTGCCATGATCGCCACATAATGATGTTTGTTCATACTGTCCAATTGATATGCCGGCAGGCTTTGTTTCAGCCATAGGTGCCGGCTATAATAATCCCTCCCTGACCAGGTCATGCAAATGCAGCATGCCCAGGTATGTATTCTTGTCGGCTACCACCAGTTGCGTGATCTCATTTTGTTTTAATACTTCCAGCGCCGTTACGGCCATTTCATCGGAAGCAATGGTCTTCGGTTTTTTGGTCATAATCTCGGCGGCGCTGATCCGGTCAATAGAAATATTTTTCTCCAGCATCCGGCGCAGGTCACCATCGGTAATGATGCCCAGTAAATTATTCTCTGCGTCGGTGACGGCCGTGGCACCCAGTCTTTTCGCGGTCATTTCCATGATCACTTCTTTCAATGATTGCGAAGGCCGAACGGAAGGTTTCTCATTATGGGTGTAGAGATCACTCACCCGCAAGTAAAGTTTTTTTCCCAGCATTCCGCCCGGGTGGAATTTTGCGAAATCATTGCTGTCAAATCCTTTCAATTCCATCAGGCAAATAGCCAATGCATCACCCATTACCATTTGCGCAGTGGTACTGCTGGTGGGGGCAAGGTTATACGGGCAGGCTTCTTTTTTAACAATGGTATGAATGATGAGATCCGATTGCCTGCCGAGAAAAGAATCTTTTTCCCCGATCATGCCGATGATCGTATTGCCGGAATTTTTCACCAGGGGCACTAAGGCTTTTATTTCCGGGCTGCTCCCGCTTTTGCTGATAATGAGGATGATATCCTCCTGTTGAACCATGCCCAGGTCGCCATGAATGGCATCGGCCGCATGCATGAATACAGATGGTGTGCCGGTGGAATTGAATGTGGCCACAATTTTCTGCGCAACGATGGCGCTTTTCCCGATACCGCTGATGATGATCCTGCCCTTACAACGGGCAAGTACCTGCACGACTTTTTCAAAATCTTCGTCGATGAATTCCGATAGCCCTGAAACGGAACTGGCTTCCAGTTGCAGTGTTCTTAATGCGACCTGTTTAATGGAAGGGGTCATGTATTCTTTTAATCCTTGGAGCGGAGGCAAATGTAGAGTTTTTATCATGAACAAATCATTCCCGCCTGATCCGTATCAGCACTGCAAATATTAACAAATCATGTATTGAAAAAAATGTGCCCCTTGCTAATTTTGCCTGTTTTTTTCTCATGATCGCCTGCCCCGATGGCTGAGATCCGAAACAGCCACTGAGATCCTTTAGTTTCCGGTTATCTTTTCCCATTGCCGCTAAAAAAAATTGTGGTATTTGGGTTTTTTATCTGAAAAAAGGTTATCTTAAATGATCGCAATTAGTCATTTTAAGCGCAGCGGACGCGTCATGTGATATGGGAACATCTGTAAAAAAAACTTCTGCTAAGAGAACAGTTTCTGCAAACGGCAAGGGAGTTAAGGAGAAACCGGCAAAACCGGTGACAGGCAAGACCGGTAACGGGCACCTGAAAACCGACCTGCATAAAGCTTTATTTGAAAATTTCGGGTTTCAGAAATTCAAGGGCACACAGGAAAAAGCAATTGAATCCTTACTGGCCGGTCATGACACTTTCGTGATCATGCCTACGGGCGGAGGCAAAAGCCTTTGCTACCAGTTACCTGCCCTTGTCAGTGAAGGAGTGGCCATCATTGTATCACCCCTCATCGCGCTGATGAAAAACCAGGTGGACCTGATAAGAAGTTACAGCAGCAAGGACGAAGTGGCGCATTTCCTCAATTCAACTTTAAATAAAAAAGAGATTAGGGAAGTGCATGACGACCTGCTCTCCGGCCACACAAAAATGCTCTACGTGGCACCGGAAACCCTCACCAAGCAGGATAACCTGGATTTCTTCTCTGACCTGAAGATCTCCTTCTTCGCCGTGGATGAAGCGCATTGCATTTCAGAATGGGGACATGATTTCAGGCCCGAATACAGGCGGCTGCGTGAAATGATGACGCAGATCGATCCCCATATTCCTGTTATTGCCCTTACCGCTACCGCCACTCCAAAAGTGCAAAGCGATATCATCAAGAACCTGGACCTGAAGAACCCCAATATCTTCATTTCTTCCTTCAACCGCCCGAATCTCTATTATGAAGTGCTGCCCAAGATCAAAAAAGCACAGACCCATGAGAACATGGTTCGTTTCATCAAATCCATGGGGTATAAAAGCGGCATCATTTATACCCTGAACCGGAAAACCACGGAAGAACTGGCTGATATTTTAATGGCCAACGGTATCAAGGCCGTGGCCTATCATGCGGGGCTCGACAGCAAGTTGCGCCATGAAAGGCAGGACGCTTTCCTGAATGAGGACGTGCAGGTGATCTGTGCCACCATTGCATTCGGTATGGGCATTGATAAGCCGGATATCCGGTTTGTGATCCATTTCAATATGCCCAAATCCATTGAGAATTTTTACCAGGAGACGGGACGTGCCGGCAGGGACGGACTGGAAGGAAAATGTATCCTGTATTATTCGCACAAGGATGTCAGCAAACTGGAGCACCTGATGCGGGATAAGCCGCTTACTGAAAGGGAGATCACTACGCAGCTCATCAACGAGATGGTGGCTTTTTCCGAGAGTGGTGTCTGCCGGAGAAAAGTGTTATTGAGTTATTTCGGGGAGGAGTACAGCAAGGATAATTGCGGGGAATGTGATAACTGTCGCCATCCCAAAGAAAAAACGGAAGCGAAAGAGCAGGTGATGATCGTTTTGAAGACCATCCGGGAACTGGACGAGCGATTTGCTGCTGAATACGTGGTACAGATCATCACCGGAAAGGTAACCCCGCAGATCCAGATGTTCCGCCATGAGGGGCTGGATTCATTTGCAGCCGGCAATGACCAGGAGCCGCATTTCTGGAATTCCCTGATCCGCCAGATGCTGCTGAATGGTTTGTTGTCAAAAGACATCGAAGAATATGGTGTGCTCAAGATCACCAAGCAGGGCGAAGCATTTGCGAAGAAACCCAAATCCTTTAAGATCGTATTGAATCATACCTATGACGATGCCAATGCGGATGATGATGAGGGCGCAGAAGCAACATCGGGAGCCGCTGATGAAAAATTATTTGAGATGCTGAAAGAATTGCGGCATAAGGAAGCTAAGAAAAGAGGGTTGCCGCCTTTCGTGATCTTCCTGGAAAATTCATTGCAGGATATGGCTACCTTCTATCCCATTACGCTCGAGGGGTTGGAAAAGTGCCAGGGTATCAGCAAGGGCAAGGCAATGAAATACGGCAAGCCTTTTGTGGACCTGATCAAACAATATGTGGAGGATAATAATATTGAGCGTCCTGATGATTTTGTGATGAAGAGCGTGGTGAACAAGAGCGGTAATAAGGTATATATCATCCAGAATACAGATAAAAAAGTTTCTTTAGAAACCATAGCAAAAAATAAAGGTTGGACCATGGATGAGATGCTGGAGGAAATGGAGACCATTGCCGCCAGCGGTACAAGGCTCAACCTCAATTACGCCATTGATGAGTTGCTGGATGAGGAAGACCAGGACGAGATCATTGATTATTTCAAGGGCTGCCAAACATCTTCCCTGCAGGTAGCCCAGGAAGAACTGGCCGAATATAACTTCAACTGGGAGCAGTTAAAGCTCATGCGGATAAAATTTTTGAGTGAGTACGGGATGTAAGTAACGTTTGTCCGCAGCGTCTCCTACCGGGACTCGTCGGCGAATGATTAGCTTTGTTGTTATCAACCCGAACCAGCTTGCTTTCAACCAACACTTACAAGTTCCTCTTCACCCTTCTTGCCGCAGTTGCATGCACGGGTCTATTTGTGCCCCTGATGGATAATGATGCGGCACACCATGCCAATATCGCCCTGCATATGTATCTCACGGGGGATTATGTTTCGCTCATCGATACCAATGGCCCTTACCTGGACAAACCTCATTTCTTTTTCTGGCTTTGTGCAATAAGCTATAAATTATTCGGAGTAACCACTTTTGCCTATAAATTCCCATCCTTGCTTTTCTCTGCAGGAGCGGTCTATTCAGTTTACCGGCTTGGAAAAACCCTTTATAATAATGAAACCGGGAGATCAGCCGCCCTGGTGATGGCTTCTTCTTTTGGATTCCTGCTCTCTGCCAGTGATGTGCGCATGGAAGCGGTGCTGACAGCCTGCGTGGTATTTTCGACCTGGCAACTGGTTGCCTTTGTTCAAACAAAAAAATTAACATTTGTACCCGGTGCCGCCCTCGGGCTTGCTCTTGGATTCAGCACCAAGGGACAGATTGGGGTGCTGATCCCGGTCATTGCCATTTTGTTTTACATCCTTTATAAAAAAGATTTCAAAATTATACAGAACCCGAAATGGTTATTGCTCATCTTTGTTTTTGCCATACTTACTGCTCCCGTGCTGTATTGCTTTTATCAGCAATTCGGAATGAAGGGAGTTCGCTTCATCTTATTGAATCAGAATACAGAAAGGTTCATGGGTCAGGTATCTGCCCGTTCCAGTCACAATTATTTTTTCTTCCTGCATAGCTTTCTCTGGGTCTTTGCACCATGGAGTTTGATCGCCATTCCAGCTTTGTTCCTCCGGCTTAAAAATGTTGTAAGGAGAAAGGAGGAATGGCTAAGTGTCGGTACTTTTATTGTTTTACTTATCCTTTTTTCCCTTTCGGGTTATAAACTGCCCCATTACCTGGATGCGATCCTGCCCTTTTCATCCCTGTTTTGCGCTTCCTTTATTGCAGAGAAAAGAATGAATAAGCAGTGGGAAAAAATTTTCTTTGTGCTCCAGTCTATTGTTGTGGCAGGGTCATTAGCAGTGCTGGCCTTTGCCAATGCCTGGGTCTTCCCACTTTCAAATTTCCTCAGGATCATCATAGCTGTTTTCCTGCTGGCTCTTTTATTTTATTTCTTCAAAAGCGAATATTATTCCCGCCTCCAGCGATCTGTGGCGGTTTCGGTGGCCGTTATGGTACTTGCATTTTTCCTGCTGAACACGAATTTCTACCCGCAACTTTTGCAATACCAGGGAGGCAATGAACTGGCATTTGCTGCCCGCAAAAAAACAGATGTCTCCAATGTCTATGCCTGGCAAGATATGCAGAGTTCTTCTTTCTTTTTTTATATTGCTTCCATTCGAAAACAATTCAATGACAATGCGCTAACAGGTGGTAAGCCATGCTGGTTGCTTTTTGATGCAAGGGATGAAAATCAAATTGTAGCTAAGGGCTATAAATTGGGTCAGCGGTTCGAAGCCTGGGATTATGAGATCACCCGCCTGAACCTAAAGTTTTTAAACCCTGCAACCCGGAAGGCGCAATGCGGAAAAATGATCTTAGCAGAAATAACGAAATAGATTCTTAGAACCTCTTTGTGAATTTTGTGGTTAACCTTTGTTCCGAATATCATGGTCTTGCTAACATTAAATTTCAAATTACTACTGTGGTATCTGTGAACTAATCTGTGATATCTGTGGTAAAAATTTTAACCACAAAGGCCACAAAGAATATTTCACTAAGAACACAAAGGAGGTTAAACCAAATTAAAGTATCAGTCTTTTCCCTTCCTTCTGAAAATAATCCCGGCGCTTTTATCGAAATCGGAGCTGAACTGCAGGTTATATACGTCTTCCCCGTCATGAACCACCAGTAATCCCGTATTTGGTGGATATTTCCCAAGGTTTTCCGCATACATCACGATCCGGAATTCATCCATCTCTGGTGTGATATAGATCGTTTTTTTGATGGCCACAGCCGTAAGCATCTGCTTGTCGATGATCACTTGCCCGTTCAGGAACACGCTTACCGTATCGCCGTCGATCTCCCCATTATCATAGAGTGCCAGCACCAGGCTGTCGGACTGGTAATTAACGATCTGCCTGAATTCAGATTTCCTCCCCTCTATCACGGCAGACTTTTTGGCGATTTCCTCCGGGTTGGGTTTGTTGATGAAAGGTTGGGTTGAAGAAAAGGTTTTTATAGCATTATTGGTTTGAACACTGACCGGAGCCGTAGTAAGGGGCTTATTGTTGGCTGCTGGATTATTTTGATTCTGCTGCTGTGGTTTATTGGTGGTCACCTGTTGCTTATTCACCGTAGTGGCGGCCACTGAATTTTGAGCAGGTTTGTTGATAACGGGTTGGCTTACTGTTGTTGAATTTTTGTTCGGGGTTGTTGTAACCAAATTTTTATCCGGTGTAGTCAGGGATTTATTCACCGATTGAGGCTTCACAGTCACATTGTTTGTAATATTTTTATTCCCTGATGAATTTATGGTTGCCGTTTTATTCGGGGTTGGCCCTTCGGCTTGTGCGTCGGGGATGAAAAGGTCTTTATCGGGTTCAGACAGGTTTTTGTATCCTTCTTTAGGTGCAATGGAAACATCCGACTTCCCGATCTTTTTCTCCTTCTCATTTGTAAGGGCCATGACCGGTCTTTCCCTTACGGGTAATTCATAAAGTGTATCGGCGCTGGCCAGGTTTATTGTTTCGATCGTTTTCGCTGAGGGATTGGCATCTACACCCAGGTATATTTTATCATTCGCTGCTACTTGTCCGTCATTATATTCTGACCTGATCTTTTCCGGTTTGGCGATCTTTACAAAGAAGGGCTCATTCTTTCTTTCCTGATAAAAAGCGATCGTTTCAGTCAGCTTCATTTCTTCCAGGTGGGCGAACAATTTGGATGCCGCTAAGTCCTCATTGGTCTGCAGGCCTACTTTGCCGGTGAGCGCAAAATATTTCTTAGTGGAATTGGTCTTCCATTTCCCATCGAGGTGCCAGGTGCTGTCGTAACGGTTCCTTCTGAAAGTGCTGGTGACCTTCACGCCCTTATCCAGTTTGCCCTGGAAATTATTGGTGATGATCTCTTCGTCCGTCACTTCGCAGGAATCACCGGTGATCACGCCCTTTACTTTTTTGACAATGTAATACAGGGTGTCGTTCACTATGAACTCGCTGAGTGAATATCCCCAAACAGATCCGTTGGATTCTGTCAGGGCAATTTCGAAGGACTGGTTCTTTCGGATGGTGGTGCTGTCATTGCTGGAAATGCCGCTCCACAATCCCGTCAGGGATTGCGCTGTTAAGGTGAAAGGAAATACAATAAGGAGAAGGGCCAGTCTATACCGGCAAAGGCTGTTGCAAGGAAAATTCAGAAAGGATAATGGCATTTTCAACAGTGACACCTTTACAGTGCACAATATGTAATAACGAATTTGCATTAGCCCGATTGTACAGGGACTTTGCGTATAATTTATCGTAATATTTCAGCAGGATGCGGAAACTTTCTATCGTATTTCCCTCTTCCAGCAGGTTGGTTGCTTCTTTGGCGTGCTGTCCCCCCAATTTATCTTTTATTCTTCCGATCGCATCCACCAGGCCTTTTCTATCCAGCGACCCGTATTCATGCACGATATTTTTCAGTCTTTCTTCAAAAGGGATATCAAGGAAACAGACAGGAGAACGACGCATGGTTGCCCACCAATCATTGGGAATATTCACCAGCCCGATACGCTGGCTTTCGTCTTCGAGCCATATTCGGGATTCGGGATCCGCGATGCGGGATCGGAAATTCGTGATTATTTTGTGTAATTCAACTGCCAGTAAATTCTCAAACATTTCCTGGCCAGGCTGGGCAGGCATCCCGATATTTCCGAATGCAGAACCTTTGTGTTTAGCCAAATCTTCCAGGTCAATGATATGTTCCCCTCTTTGCTGCAATGCTTTCAGCAATTCGGTTTTACCAGAGCCGGTGTATCCTCCCAGGATTTGCAAATGGACGGGCTGGCTGAAAATTTGCAGCGCGAACCGGCGAAACGATTTGTACCCGCCGGTCAGGGTCAATACGGTAAATCCATAGAGACCCAGCAACCAGGCAATCGCGGCGCTCCGCATGCCTCCTCTCCAGCAGTAGATCAACAGGCAATTGGCAATTGGCAAATTTTTTCCCTCTTGGTCTTTTCGCTCCATGCTGATTGCATATTGCCTATTGCAAATTACTTCAGCCTCCTCCACGATCTTCCTCATTTTCGGTCCGAAGAATTCCAATCCTTTTTTAATAGCTTCTTCCCGGCTGCGTTGTTTGTAAAGGGTACCTACGATCTTTCTTTCCTCGTCGTCAAAGAGAGGAATATTCATCGCCCCTGGAATATGCGCATGTTTGTATTCAGCGGGACTGCGCACATCGATCACTGGGCAGGTCTTCGCCAATAATAAAAAATTTTCAATATCTGTTTTTTTGACAGGCATAAAATAAATGTCTCAGGCTGCAACGGATATTTTTTTTTCTTTTGTCAACAGCAGGTAAGCATTAATGCCAGCCCCCAGCATCATTAGCCCACCAATGAAAAAGGATACCCCTGGAAACTGAAAGGGTGCCTTGCTGGTTGTAAAATACTTGAATGCATTGGTCATGAGCAACGGCCCAATGATGGTGGATAAACTCATCAGCGCTGTGAGGGCCCCCTGAAGTGCTCCCTGTTCATTGGGCGGCACATGTTTGGCCAATACACCCTGGAGGGATGGGCCGGCCAGTCCTCCGAGGCAATAGGGAACCAGGAAAGCGAACATCATCCAGCTTTGCCATGCAAAAGCAAATAAGAATAATCCCAGGGTATAAAAAGTGAAGCCCGCGTATAAACTTTTTTCGTTGCCATAAGTGGCATGCGCTTTTTTTAGTACCACGGTTTGAACCAACGCCACCAGTACGCCTACCAGGCCAAGCGAAATGCCGATCATGCTTTCATCCCATTTGAACCGGTAGGCTGTGAAGAAATTCCAGTTGCCCTGAACCGCCTGGAAAGCCAGGTAGATCAGGAAATAACTGATGGCCAGGCGGCCTACCACGGGAAAACGTTGTAATAATTTAAAGGAACCGAAAGGATTTGCCTTCATCAGTTCGAATTTCCTTCTCCTGGTCAGGGGCAACGATTCAGGTAATATAAAATACCCGTATAAAAAATTAAGAAAACAAAGTATGGCGGCAGAAATGAAAGGTGCCCGCAGGCCAAAGCGGGCGATGAGTCCCCCCAATACCGGGCCAATGACGAAACCCAATCCGAATGCGGCGCCTACCACCCCGAAATTCTTTGCCCTGGTCTCCGGTGTGCTGATATCGGCTATATAAGCAGATGCGGTTGTGAATGTAGCACCCGTAATGCCGGCGATCACCCTTCCGACAAATAACCAGTCATAGCTGGGCGCCCAGCTCAGAATGAGATAATCCAGGCCAAAAGCCAAAAGGGAAAGCAATAAGACCGGACGCCTGCCGTACCGGTCGCTCAGGTTACCCATTACAGGGGCAAATAAAAATTGCATCACGGCATACACCGAGGTCAGTAACCCCCCTTTCGGGCTGGCCAGGTTGACATCAATATGATTGAGCTGCGAGATCAGTTTCGGCATCACCGGTATGATCAGCCCAAAGCCCATTACATCAATCAATACCGTAACAAAAATAAATCCCACCGCGGGTTTCCTGTCATTAGCCATTCGATAAAAATAGGAATAAATACGGGTTCAATTGCCAATGATCGAACAGGACATTCTCCTTTATTCATTTTCAGGAGAAAAAGAAAAACAACGGCTGTTGATTAAATGAAATGGTTTGTTATGATGAGCCCATTTTTTTGATCCGTACCAGTTGAATGATAAGATAGATCAGTGTGCCCCAAACAGCTAACACTATAGAATAAGCCAGTAATAATAGCCAGGCAGGTGTCCTGTTGCGGGTGGTCCAGAGTGTTCTTTTATCAAAGAAGGCCTTATCCATTTTTGTGATCCTTCCCCAGGGAACGATTCTTTCAGCCACAAGATTCCCCAGCAGTTCATTGTCATCGGCACGGGCAGCAAGGATGATATTTCCCTTTTCATCCCCGGGCAGACTATCCTTTTTCACTTCTACGGTCACACTACCTGTCGAATCGGTGGTATAAGTATCATTTTCCCCCGCAGAAAGAATACTGCCCAGCCGTTTGTAACCGACCTTCATTTCCACATCTTTTGCGGGGACCCAGTTGTTGTTATCCATTTTTTTCACCGTAACAGTGATATTCCTTACCCCCTCGGAGGATGAAGTATCTATATCAATCTTCGATTTGCTGATCATATAATCCGTGATCAGTTCTTCATCCCCCTGTTTCAGTATGAACGTATGCTGCGCTTTGGCATCCCATATGGATTTTAAAACGGGCGGAAGAAATGCTTTGGCCATCCCTGCCTCATCCGTTTTTACTTTACTTACCAGGTTCTCTGTCCTGCCTGTGTCCAGATAGATCTCATACGCTATATTTCCATTCGGTGTGAATATTTTTCCTCTCTTCAGTTTGCTTTCCAGCAATACATACTGCTGGTTATTATTATAATTGAAATAATGCAATTTCAATACCGGCGTAGCCGGAACAGAGTCTTTCTGGGCAAAAATGGCCGGGGGTGCAAACAATAGCAAGACACCCAGCAGAAAAAAAGTTTTATTGTAATACAGTTTTTTCATGTTGTTCAGTTATGGTTTCTTCAATTGGAATAATGGGAAACAATCTCACAAATATGGTGATGATCAGCAGGGCGCCTGCCAGGGAGCCCATGGCAATGGCCCATTCTTCCCAGCTCGGGAAATAGTGTTTGAAGCTGTCCGGTACATCCTGCATGGGGAGAAACGGGTGCAGCAGGGTTGGCGTTACGATCAGGTATCTTTTGAACCAGGCCCCGACAACCACCATGATACCGGCAATGAACATAGGAAACGGCTTTCTGCCTTTTTTGTTGATCATGATGATGATGGGAATGATCATTCCCACCAGGATGGCAAACCAGAAAAGGGGAGCAAATTCACCTGCAAACAGATTATGGAGGTGTGCCTGCTCGGGTTTTTTCATTTTAAAGGCCGGGACCAGGTATTCATTGATATTAAAATAGAGATAAAGAAAAGCCAGCAATACCACGGCCTTACCCATGTGGTCAAAATGTTTTTGGGTAATGTACTTTTCAAGATGATAATATTTCCTGAAAACATACATGGCCACCACAACCCCGCCGGCACCCACCAGGAAAGCACCCGAAACAAAATAGGCGCCGAAATTGGTGCTGTCCCACCCCGGCCGGTAGGTAGTGGCAAACAACCAGGAAGTGACCGTGTGAATGGAAAAAGCCACGGGAATGATCATGATGCTGAGTACAATGATGGACCGGTGACTGATCCTGGCCTGTTCCTTTTTGTTTTTCCAGAAAGAACCCAGGAAACGGTAAATTTTATATTGCCATTTTGGGTATTTGTCCCTATTGTCATTCAGAATTTTCAGGTCAGGAAGCAGGGGGATATATAACAACAGGAGGCTGATAAAGAAATAAGTGCCGATCACGATGACATCCCAGGTAATGGGTGATTGCAGGCGGCCATGTGAAACCAGGTTTACCAGTCTTTCCGGGCGTCCCATATCCACGATAATGATAATGGAAGCAAAAATAATTGCGGATACTGCGATGATCTCGGCAATACGGGTCAGTGGTGTACGCCATTGCACATTGCCCAGCCTGAAAATGGCGGTGATCAGCGAGCCCACGAGGCTGATGGCTACAAAGAACACAAAGTTGGAAATATAAATGCCCCACGATACATAATCCCGCATATGGGTGACCGCCAGTCCCCTTCTTAATTGTTTATAATATGCAAAGACACCCACCAGGCAGATCAGTACCAGGGTAGCTGTCCATATCTTGCCGCGCATGCCGAATTTTTGAGGCAGCAGATCACGGGTGATCTGTTCATTGCCGGTCAGGGGGATGGTTACATTTTCCACGGTTACTTATTTATATTGATTTTCCTTTTTATCTGATTCCTGCTGGTTCTCCAGCCCGGATTCGTAAGGGAAATTCCTGCTTACCGGCGGCAGGTAATACACACTGGGCTTTGTGCCCAGGTCTTCCATCAGCCGGTATCCCGATTTATCCCTGATCAGGTCGCTGAAACGATAGGTCTCAGCTCCATTCGTCACAGAATCCTCATTCATATCCCCGAACAGGAACACGCCGTTGGGGCAGGCAGAGACGCAGTGCGGCAGTTCTCCTTTTCTGACCATATCCGGGCAGAAATCGCATTTGCCAACGGTTCCTTTTTTCTGGGGTGTACTTGTTTCGCAGGAATAAGGCTGATCAGCAATTTCCTTTGGCAGGTCAGGTTTTTCCCAATTGAATACACGGGTTGAATAGGGGCAGGCGGCCATACAGAAACGGCAACCGATACAGCGGTTGCTGTCGATCAGCACGATCCCGTCCTGGCGTTTGAACGTGGCATCAACAGGGCATACTTTCACACAGGGCGGCTCATCACAATGCATACAGGTGGTGGGCTGCCAGTAAGGAGCAGTGTGATCAGCATCGTGCATACCATAAACTTTTATCCAGTTTTGCCCCGGGTGAATATGGTGCATATGATTGCAGGCAGCCTGGCATTTTTTCAGATTCTTGCAGCGGCTCAGGTCGATGACCATGACAAATTTTTTACCGGGCATTCCTTTTCTTTCCTGGCTGTTGGAAAGCTTGACTGCATCCGGCACAGGTTTAAGAAAAGCTTTGTCCACCTCGATCACTTCCCCATTTACCGACAGAAGTTTTACCTTTTCACCCGTCAGTGCCACTTTATCCTGCGGCTCGAAAGGGTTATCATGATCACCGCAACCTACGGCGGCTGTCGCTGTGGCCAGCAAGCCGGTCAGCAGGAACTCCCTTCTTGAATTTTTCGGACATTCTCCGTTGCAATGACAGCTCATCAGAATTGGTTTTTGGATTGTGAAGATTTTTTATTGACCCATTGCTGCAGTTCTTCATTCGTGATCTTTTTGCTTCCTGCTGCCAGGAGGGATCTGTCGATTTCCACCAGCCGGCCGTCCTGTGTCAGCATTTTCACCATTTCCTTTTTTTCTTTCTTCCGTCTGAAACTGAATTTCAGAATGGCGAATGATCCTAATGCTGCAGCTCCCCACCAGAGAAATTTTTTACGGGGAGTGGTTGGATTGTTCTGTTGCATAGCTTGATTTGAAAACTAAAAGTAGTCGGGAACATACCGTGGTTTTGTTATTTCGGTCACCCGGCAATATGATTTTAATCATTCGTGAAAAAGGGTTGCTGATCCATAGAATGAAAAAAGGTTGCCAACCTTTTAAAGATTGGCAACCTTAATAAAGTAACCGGCAAATTATAGGCTGGTTCTCCGGGTATATTATAAGAATATCATTTTAATGTTTCAATGTTCTCATAAAATTGACCAGGTTCCAGCGGTCATCATCATCCGGTATCTTTTGTTTGAACTTTGGCATATCATCCCTGCCTTCAGATATCTTATAGAACCAGGAACCGTCGGTTTCCGCCTGCACATCGGCCTTGGAAAAATCACCGGGCTCAGTTTTTAACTGGGAAGCCTTGGGTCCATCGCCCATGCCCTTGGCACCATGGCATGATTTACAATGTGTGCTCCAGAGGGTCTTGCCTGCATTGATAGATTCAGCATTGGATGCTATGGAATTTTTCTTGTTTTTGGCTGCATCGGGTACGAGCCAGGGTTTCTTCTGATAGGGAGTGAACCCGCTGGTGATGCCTGCCAGGAAAATGCCGGCGGCCAGGATCAGAATCGAAGTGATCAGATTTTTTTTCATATTGATTTTTTATTGATTAAAAGAACGCTCTTAAGAATCAGTCACTGGCAAAGTAATATAGAGATGTTTTTTTCACCTTGATGGTTGTAAGCCGATTCTATGATTTTGATCATATAGCATAAATTCCCATTCACTATCAATAAAGGAGCCGGTCTTTATTCTTTCTTTCCGAAATAGAAACCAAGATCCGTATCAATATTCATCATGTCGGTAAATACGGGTTGCTTTTTCTTATCAAATAGAAAGATCCCGCAGGAATCCCCTTTCTGGTCGAGGTCGATACAAACCTGTGAGTTGTCCTGTTTGACGAATAACAGGTACCTTACCCTGGTGGCATCAATCATATTAACCCGGGGCCAGTACTGCCTGAGCACCATCCGGGCATTTCGCATCAGGAAATAACAATTATGGACTTCTGTCTCATATTCATTTTTTTTCCTGATGGCACGGATCTTTTCAAGCTGCAATGAATCCGGTTTAAAAAAAACGGCTGCCGTTGTTGCGATAACAAGCGTGTCAGAAAATCCTGACGGTGGTTTTATGTATTGCGTTAGCGTGGTATCCCCGCCGGGACCGCTTATATTATTTTTTCGGGGTAACGGTGCATGCCCCTTACAACCTCCCAGGATAAGGATGGGCAAAAGAAATATCAAAGCAGGGGAAATGTATTTTTTCATGTATGTCCTTTCATCCGCAGCAACAAGACAGCCGATGGCGTGTAAAATTAAGAAACCCTGCATGGGGATTCACTACAGGGTTCTTCTTGGTTCTGCTGATTAACATCACTTATAGAAAGTGAATGGACGATTTTAATAGTTCCAAAGCCTGGTGATGTTGAATCCGATCAGGAATTGTCCACCCTTCACCTTATTCTTGGTCACATTGTCAGAATATGTAAAGGGATTATTATGGTTGAACAGGTTATTCTGTGATGGATTCAGATTATAATAATTCCCCATAAATATCTGGAATGAGTGGCTGCTGGTGTTAAACTCCACGCCAAAGGAAAGGTTGGGGTTGGGATTGTTGCTGGGGTGTTTTGTGATCGGCTGATCGTAGTTGATCATCACCGACGTCACATCCGTGATCTTATACCGGGCGGAAAAAGCGATGGCAAAATGATCATGCTTCATGGATTGGTATATTTCTGTGCCTGTACTGTCATTTTTGGTATAATATCCGGACACCGCGTTCTGATGGGAGAGACTTGGCCCGACCTGAACAGACAATTTATTAGTGACCTTACGGGCGATGATCAACTGATGAAAGAAGTAAAACCTGTCCGTATTATGTTTGATTTCACTCCCGTCATAAATAACGGCATTGCCCCATTCTTTTGTCGTAATGGCCATATCCCCGTAATAGGTAGCACTTACCGGGTACTTTCCTTTTGTCTGTTTGATGATGGCATATTTCGCACTGCCATCCAGTAACATGTTGTTTTTCGTAATCCCTATCCCCACATTCAAATTATTGATCGGGGAATAATTGATCCCGAGACGGATATCGGAAGGGGCAAAAAATCCCCAGAAATCCCTGTACCCTTTATCAATTACACCAAAGCGGTGCATGATATCCATTTCAAGTGTCTTTTTAAATGGTACCATCACTGTCTGGTTGTCGATGATCCAGATACTCTGGAAAGTATTCTTAACCGGTTTGGGTTTGACCGACTTAGAAGTCTCCCGCACCTGTGTGCTGTCCTGGGCATACCCGCAGACGCATGTTACCATGAGGCCTGCTCCAAGGAAAAGAGGTAAGACCAGCAGGCGGTTCATTTTATTTATAATTCGTTTCATATTATTTAGGTTTTGGGGTCATTAATTATTTTGAGCTCCCGTCCTTATCCAGTCATAAACTTTCTGCCTGTCAGAAGCAGCGGGTATATGGGTCTCCATATCTCCGTTTATTTCCTGGTAGAGGATACTCTGTTTCGGGATAACGGTATTAACAAACCCGCCATTTACAAGCTGGATATAGGATATATCTGCTGTCAAGTATGGTTTTTGAGCACCGGAAACATGACAGCCTGCTAAAGCACAATTTGCAGCAAACAAAGGTTTCAGGTCGTTATTATAACTCACTGCCTGCGGGGGGCCGTCGGGATTAAATCCGGCTGTCGGAAGAATAACATCTTTATAGCAGCCGCTCAAACCGATCCAGGCACCCACGACCAACCCTGTATATATTAAGAGTCGTTTCATACATTTTCGTTTTATGGTTATTACTTATTATTAAAGTTCATGTTGCATTGCATGGTGATATTGTCTCCAATACTCGTGCTGGTAATCCCGAAATCTGCTTTATTGAACTGGAAGGTTATTTGCAGCCCGAAAACATCATAAGTGGGGGAAGCTGATGTGATGGTTGCCCTTTTTATATATTTCAATCTTCCGCTCAATGCTTTGGTGACGGGTGCTGCCAGCTTCCCCTGCCAGGTAAGATTCAGGTTGACCAGGTAATCGCCCGTGGTAGGATCGAATGTGATCTTCGTGGTTTTGAGTTGTGCAAGATTGGTGACTGTCAGATTTTGTGTGCCCGATACGATCGCAGTTGTTCCGAGGTTTCCGATATTGCAGCCCGCATCCCTGCCGGGTTCGCCTGTATTGGATGTATTGGTTTGCACATACCCGTTAAAATAACTTTTGCTGTCGTCTCCTTCGTAAAAAGCCCAGGAAGTATCTTTTAAAGGCTGACCAGCTGTAGTATAATTGATCATTTCAGCAGGGAGAACATCGTGCATGCCAAACTGGTTAAACCGGCCTGTCAGCAATCCCGCAGCACCAATATAGGCCCCGGACCACAGAACGCTTGAGTGTACCTTATCTAGTTTCCATTCGGTTGGGGTGCCTGCCGTCATATTCCCAGGAAGAAAGACACCCGTACCTGCTGTATATGTTATCGAAGTGGAAGCCGCAGGAGGAGGAAGTTCATTATCATGGGTACAGCTGGCTATATATCCATAACCGCTGATAAGCACCAGCAAGACCAACAACGTTTTATTACTTAGCAATTTCATAAAATAAATTTTTAAATGATAAATATTTTAATCAGCGCCGTAAAACTAATCCGGCGAACAAGCCGGTTTTATGATTCCCATCAAACAATTAAATGAGAATAATCAACATGAAAGGAGTAAAACATCTTCGCAGATATTTATGATCGGGATCCATGCTTTTTCTGAATACCAACGATTTAATTGCGGGATTTCCTGGGTTTTTTTATGCCAGATATAAGATAAGCGAGGAGCAGAACGATCAGCAGCACCCCGGTATTCAATAAGAGACTGTCACTATATAATTTCATATCATTCCTGATCACATACCGGTCTCCATTTGGTGAAAAGGCTTGCTGTATGAGGTCTCTGCATAAAATATACATGAACACCAGACTGTGCAAAAGACTGATAACGAATCGTTTGTTGATGGCGGGTATCCATATCAACAAGGAAAGTAAGGCCCATATTTTTAAAAATGGCTGATGAACCGAGTCGAGTATATGCCTGAAAGAGTAATCCGGATACAGGCTTTTAATGAAATAACCCCAATATAAAAGTCCCACTGTTGCATACGCATAGGATAGGGATGAAACCAACCGGGCCCTGATACCGGCCCTGTTCTGAGAGGACCCGGCAAGGACAAATACAACAGCGTATAATAATGGGAATCCCGAAAAAAATGCTATGTATTCCAGTCTTTCGAAATATATGTCCAGGGATTTATCCATTTGCTATTAAGAATGACTAAGATATTCAAAAAGGAAATTATTCTCCCATCCCAGAAACCCTTATAAAAATTTTAATATGCGCCAAAGGAATTATTAGTTTGGAGCGTCAAAACGACAATTCCACTTGACAGAACAGGAACTGATAGCGCAAACGGCGGATCCGCGGAGTGTACAACGGCACCCTGCAGGTGGAAATGTTCAGGTTGATCGATGATATCAATACCCTGCTGAAAGAGGAATAAGATCGGGTTTTGTGGTTGGTATTAATTCGGGTTGATCTCTTCAAATACACCCGTTTCCCTGTTCTTGCGCACATTATCCCAGTTGAAGTACCTGCCATTCATGGCCACATAGATCCCCCGCGGAAGGGTTTGCACAAAAGCCAGAGCGCTGCCTAAGTTGAACAAGCCATCACTGCTTCCGAATTTGATGGGGATCATAGCCCCGGTAAGCACTACCGTTTTGTCTTTTATTCTCTGTGCCAGGTAGGCTGCTGTAAGGCCCATGGTATCGGTGCCATGGGTGATGATGATCTGTTTCTCTTCGCACTGGTTGCACTGGTGGGCGATCAGGCGCCGGTCCTCATCCGTCATGACCAGGCTATCGATCATCATCAGTGTTCTTATTGCCACTTCGAGACGGCTGCGGCCCAGTTTCAGCAGGTCGTTCAGGTGGGTGTCCTTGAAATACAACTCGCCGTTCAGTTCATTGTATTCCTTGTCGAATGTCCCCCCGGTAATAAAAATGCGGATAGCCATCAAGACAGTTTAAAGGCAAAAATAAAATTTTATTATATGCCTTTCACTGATTGAACAGCCCCTTTGACGTATTTAGTTTCTGTAATTTTATAAAAGCCATTTATTTTAAAATTTTACGGGTTTTATTGTTGTATGAATAAATTACTGGCCATCCTGTTTTGTACGGTGCAGTCTGCTGTATTTGCCCAGCACTACAGTATTAAATTATTTTCGGAAAAGGACGGCTTAAGCAATCATAACGTAAATGTTTTGTTGGCCGATGCAAAAGGATTTTTATGGGCCGGTACGGATAACGGGCTTAGCCGTTTTGACGGGAGCAGCTTTGATGTTTTTCAGCATAACCCCGCCGATACCAATTCCCTGGCCGGCAATAAGATATTCGCACTTTATGAAGATAAAAAACAAAGGCTGTGGCTTGGAACCAGTGAAGGGATCAGCCTGTACCGGTCCCGTACACAGGATTTCCTGAACTATGCCCCTGATACTTTTGTGCTTAAAAATATCGGCACCCTTTTTATGGCTTTGCGGCAGGACGACCAGGGCCGGATCTGGGTGGGCACCAACAATGACCTGCTGATCTTTGATCCTCAAACAAAAAGATTTTCATCCAGCGGATGGGCGGCCTTCGCTCAGCAGCATTCCCTCCCTGAAGGGAATCACCTGCGTGTGGTGGTGCAGCAGATCATTGAAAAATCAGCAGATGAACTCTGGGTGTTCACCACCTATGGCCTGTACAGTGTCAATACACACACACTACAATTTGCATATTATCCTTTCAACAAGCCTTACGATTATTTCGGATCCCAGATGAAATATGCAGACGAAGCCGGGATTGCCTGGATCTCTCTCTATGGAGCAGGATTGCTGGTATATGATTCCCGCCAAAATAACTGGACTGAGATCGATATACCCCAGGATATCTCCAATGCCGACAACACCTACAGTCTGAAATCCTTCAGCGGGGATACCCTGGTCTTTGCCAGCTCAGGTTACCTTGTTTTTATAAGCCGTTCTTCACATAAGATCCTGGCGAAAGTGGCATTTGACGAATCGCTTAACAAAAACGATCCCGCAGCCCGCTGCCTGGATATCCAGGTACAGAAAAGGTCCCTCTGGCTGGCTACGGGAAAAGGACTCATCAAGCTCACACCCACGGGGAACACTGCCCGGTTTCATCATACCAAAATCGGTGGCGCCCTGTTCGCCGTATTTCCGGAAGCAGTGGATGAGAAAATGATTTTTTCGGATTATTCGGGCATGTATATCGGTGACAGTATTTTCAAAAGGATTACCACTCCATTCACTATTTTTTCTCCCATTCGATATTTTGCGAAGGACAGCGGCAGGGTGGCTTACCTGACCGATGAAAAAGATGTGTACAGTTATGATCTGCTTTCCGGCATTGTAAAAAATATCCCGCTTCCCCCTCCGCGTAACCGGCAAAATGATTTTGCGATAAGGAATATTGTGGTGGATAAATCGCACCGTTTGTGGATCCGGACGATCGGGCAGGGTATTATCCGTTATGATCCTTCTTCGAAAAATGCCGTGTATGAAGATCATCTGCCCGATGGGAAGAATAACCTGCAACTGAATCTATATTATGACAGTGCCGGTAATTGTCTCTGGTTATCGGAAGAGAGCAATGGCGTATATTGTTATGACCTTTCTGCCGGTGTTACCACGCATTTCTTACTAAATACCCCGCCTTCACAGCGGGGCGCTACCGCCTACAACATTGTGGCTGACCAAAAGGGAAATATCTGGATGAGCATAGTGAATTCAGGTATGATCCTTTACGACAGGAATGAAAAGGTGTTCAGGCATTTCAATATCAGTGATGGTTTGTTGTCAGACAATACCAGCTGGCTTACAGTTGATCCTGAAGGATCTGTCTGGATCAGTACAGATATGGGGTTATCCTGCATCCACAGCGGGGATAAAAGCATTACCAATTACCCATCTTCGGAAGGATATCCCCAGTCAAATTATAATTTTATTACCGCCGATAAGAAAAACAATATATACCTGTCGTCTGACAGCGGGTATTATATCTATGATGCCGTGGGAATTCCGGCTTCAACCGTTTCCTCCTCTGTTTATTTGCGTACGGTCACCGTGAATAATAAATCATGGCCCCTGGATTCGGTCTACCAGTTCGGGCCGGGAGAAAACAGCCTGCAATTCCTGCCGGGTGTTTTAAACCTTGACAATCCCGGTCCATCCCTGATGGAATACAACCTGAACCAAAACAGCTGGATCACCCTGCAAAAGAATTCAGCCATCGTCCTGGCCCGTCTCTCCCCGGGTTCCTATACCCTTTTGATCAGGCAAAAAAACAACCCTTCGCGACAGCTTGCCCTTCCCTTTACCATACATGCTCCTGTGTGGAAGCGTGCCTGGTTCATTATTTCAATTTGCATTTTACTGGCCATTTTGATCTTCTATATGATGAGAAGGCGGTTTTCATCGATCAGGAAACAGGCGGCTCTTCAGGAGGAAAAAACAAAATCGGAAATAATGGCTTTGCGTAGCCAGATGAACCCGCATTTTATCTTCAACACCCTCAACAGCATCAACAGTTATATCATTGATAAAAAGAATGAAGAAGCATCGGATTACCTGACTGAGTTCAGCAAGCTGATCCGCCTGACGTTGCAGCATTCGCAGCAGGAGACCATCCTGTTACAGGATGAGCTGAATGCCGTAAAGCTGTATCTTGAACTGGAATGCAAGCGTCTCGGGCAGGACCTGGATTATACGATCCTGCTCCGGCCGGATGATCGAATCGTGAATACGCCCGTGCCTTCCATGATCATTCAACCTTTCGTGGAGAATGCCATCTGGCACGGCTTGCGTAACAAGCCTGGCGATAAGCATATATTAATTGAAATTGAGGAGCTGAACGGGATCATGAAAATAATGATCGAAGACAATGGTATCGGCCGGGCAGCAGCAAGATCAAATAATAACAGGAACAAGGATTCTTTCGGGATGGCTTCCACGATCAGGCGGCTGCAGTTATTTGATGCCCGTTCACAGATCAGGGTGGATGATATCAGGGATAACCGGCAGCAGCCGGCCGGCACCCGTATCACGATCCTTTTCAAAAAAATAAAACCGCATGAAGATGATTAGAACTGGCATTATTGACGATGAGCCGCATGGCATCAAAACGCTGAAGCATTACCTGGAGAGATCAGGAAAGGCAGATATCGTTTTCGCGGCTGATACCGCTGCTGAAGGATTGGCACAACTGCGGGGCAAACCCATTGATATCCTTTTCCTGGATATTGAAATGCCGGGGCTCAACGGATTCGAAATGCTCAGCCAACTGGAGGATATCCATTTCAGGGTGGTATTTGTGACCGCTTATAACCAATATGCGATCCGCGCCATCAAAATGAATGCACTGGATTACCTGCTGAAGCCGGTGGACAGGAATGAGCTTGAGGAAACATTACAGAAATATGCCGTACAGTCCCTGCCTACTTCCCGGGAGCAACTGGCACACCTGCATGCCTATACGGAAAATAAATTACAGGATACATTGGCGCTTTCCACCATGGAGGGCCTGCATTTCATAAAGATCCCTGATATCGTGCTGCTGGAAGCAGAAGACTGTTATTCCTATGTCCATGTAAAAGGGAACAAAAAATATGTCATCAGCAAGACCCTGGTGCATTTTGAAGAACTGCTGGAAGGCCGGCCCGATTTTTTCAGGGCGCACAAATCCTACATCGTCAACCTGCAATTCATCCAGCAATACCTGCGAGGCGACGGCGGAGAGATCATCCTGGCCGACGGGAAACATATTGCCCTGAGTCGGAACCGGAAAAATGAGTTCCTGAAACTTTTCAAAAAATTATAGGTCGTGGCGACAATTAGCGGTTCATGCCGAAAGAATCAATTCTCTTTTATAAAAAAGGCAGCCTATAGAAATAGGCCGCCGATAACGATTGCTTGCCCGTACCGAACAACTTTAAAATAAGTTTACAAATAAAAAGGCAGCCTATAGAAATAGGCCGCCG
>CAZZDQ010000005.1:0-16327 GCA_964652845.1 uncultured Chitinophaga sp. | reverse complement strand
GCTTGCCATATGAAAAACTTCCTGAATTATTATAATAATAATTCCAAATAAATTTTCAACCCGGTACGTTCGGGCGGGCTTGCCATATGAAAAATTTCATGGATTATTCCAATAACAATACTTGATTTATTTTAACCGCAATGCACATATGAATGACCGTACGTTCGGATAATTTTCGAATTGAATCCGCCTTTATTCTTTGTTCCCTCGCAGGCAGGCATTAAATTTGTATAAGTATTGCTTCTTCATTATTCGCTTGCCTGCAACTGATCACCCTGTAAATTAAGCAGCAGTTATTCTCCCGGGAAACCAAATGCCTTTCCCTTTCATGATGGCAAAACCCCGGATATGATGCTGAAATGATTGACAGGTAATTGTTTCCATTCAAGATTCCCCTGATGTCCACCCGCAGTAATGACCTTTTATTCCAGCTCATCAACTCGCTTGAGAAAGCGGAGAAGCGGTATTTCAAATTATATATCCGCAGGAATTCATCCTCCAAGGACCTGAAAATAGTCCGGCTATTTGATGTGCTCGACAAAACAAATGAATACGATGAGGCGATCCTGCAAAAAAAAATGGGCGGGATCCCCAAAACACAGCTCACCAACCTGAAATCACATTTATATAAGCAGGTCCTGGCCAGCCTTCGGTTATTGAAAAGTTCCAACAGCATTGACCTGCAGCTCAATGAACAATTTGATTATGCACATATCCTTTACAAAAAAGGGTTGTATATGCAGAGTCTCCGCTTGCTGGAACGGGCCAAGGAAATGGCCAATGAAAATCATAAATTCAATTTCCTGCCTAAATTCATTGACCTGGAAAAAAGGATCGAGACCCTGCATGTCACCCGCAGCCCTGAAACCCGTATCAATGAACTTTCCGAACAGGCCCTCCGCGTGAGCCGGCATATCGATGGCGTGGCCCGCCTTTCAAACCTTTCCATGAAACTCTTCGCCTGGTTCCTGCAATTCGGCCATGCGCGGAACCGGGAAGATGAAGAAGGTATCCGGGGGTTCATGCAGGAGAACCTTCCCGCAATGGATCATGAGCTGAGTTTTTATGAGCGCCTGCATTTATACCAGTCCTATACCTGGTATGCTTATATCCGCCAGGATTTCCTGCAATATTACCGCTACGCACAAAAGTTTCATGCGCTTTTCAATGAGAATGAGCTCATGCGGAGGGTGGAAACGGGACTCTATATCAAATCCTTTCATTACCTGCTCAATGCCCATTTTACCCTGCGTAATCACCGTAGTTTTGATACCGTATTGAAAGCATTCGAAGCGGCTGCGCAAACGGAAAGGATCCGGCAGCATGATAGTTTCCGCATCCAGGCATTCATTTACCTGAACCAGGCCCGCATGAACCGGCATTTGATGCGGGGTGGTTTTGCAGAAGGGCTGGCCCTGGTTCCGGTGATAGAAAAACAAATGGAGCAATACGGTCTTTTTATCGATCATCACCGCATCCTCGAACTGAATTATAAAACAGCCTTGCTGTATTTCGGAAACGGCGACTATCCTGCCTGCATCGATTACCTGCAAAAGATCATCCAGGACAGGACTGATCTTCGCTACGACCTGCAATGCTATGCCCGTGTACTGCACCTGCTGGCGCATTATGAACTGGGCAATGACCTGTTGATGGAATCTTTGAGTAAATCCGTTTACCGTTTCATGGCCAAAATGAAAAATTTCACGAAAGTTGAAGAGCTGATGTTCCGTTTTCTAAAAAGAACCATTCCCCTGCCGCTTACGACCCGCCAGCTCAGGCCTGAATTTGAAAAATTACTGACCGGGATCAAATTGCTAGAAAAAGACCGTTACCAAACCCGTTCCTTCTCTTATTTGGATATTACTTCCTGGCTGGAAAGCAAGGTGCAGAACAAACCGATGAGGGAAATCGTGCTGGAAAAGTATCTCCTGCATAAAAGAAAATGAATTTTATCCCGGTAAAATTTGCTTACTTTTTCAGCATGAAAAAAATATCCTGGATATTCCTGTTCATAACCTGCAGTACAGTTGCACAGATCAATCCCTCCCGTATTACGATTGCCCGCGACAGTTTTGGAGTGCCGCATATTTTTGCACCCACCGATCCGGAAGTGGCTTATGGCCTGGCCTGGGCACATGCCGAAGATGATTTTGAAACCCTGCAACTGGTGGTACTTTCCGGGAAAGCATTGGTGGGAACTGCGCTCGGAAAAAAAGGAGCGGAGGCTGATTATGTCAACCATTTGTTCCGGATCCGGCAAACAGTGGACGAACAATGGAATACACTCAGTCCCGATTTCCTGGCATTGATAAAAGGTTATGTGGCAGGATTGAATGCCTATGCCAAATCGCATCCGGATGAAGTGAAATACAAACACGCATTCCCATTTGATGAAAAGGATTATATGACGGCTGTGGTTTTTTCGATCAGTCTTTTTTGCGGTGTGGAAGAAGCCCTGCCGGCCATCATCGGCGGAAAAATTGCAACCCTTCCCGGTTTTAACCCCCAGGGCAGTAATGCTTTTGCCATGAATTCACATAAGACCACCACGGGAGAGTGTTTTCTGGCCATCAATGCCCACCAGCCGCAGGAAGGGCCGGTTGCATTTTATGAAGCCCATGTGTGCAGTGACCAGGGATGGAACATGTTGGGCGGGCTTTTCCCCGGAGGATGCCTGATCTTTCATGGCACAAATGAGAACCTGGGCTGGGCCCATACCATCAATTACCAGGATAAACTGGATATCTATCAACTGGAAATGAATCCAAATAATAAGAACCAGTATAAATTCGACGGCCAATGGGTAGACCTTGAAGAAGAGAAGGTGAAATTGCATGTAAAAGGGGTTCCCATTGCTATTGGCAAATCAGTTTACTGGAGTAAGTACGGCGCAACGTTGAAAACAGACAAGGGTGTATTTTCAGTGCGGCTGCCGGGTGCCATGGACATCCGGGCACTGGAGGAATGGTACCGGATGGACAGGGCGAGGAATTTCTCCGAATTCTATAAAGCCGTGAGCCGCGTTGATCTTCCTATGTTCAATATTATGTATGCCGACCGGTTCGATACCATTTTTTATATCAGCAATGGCCGGATGCCGAGAAGGAATCCTGATACAGTCTATCATTGGAAGAGTACGGTCCCGGGCAATACATCCAAAACACTGTGGACAGAATTTAAAACTGTCAGTGAGTTACCACAGTATGTAAATCCGCCCTCCGGGTATTTATTCAACACCAATCATTCTCCTTTCCTTGCCACTGATCCGGCCGATGACCTTGATCCGAAAAAATTTGATCCGAATGATGGTTATGAGACCTATCACAATAATCGCAGCAAGCGGGTCACAGAGCTGATCGGCGGCGGAAAGATCGACTTCAACAGTTTCAAGCGCATCAAATTTGACCAGCAATTGCCGCATGAATTGCAATATCGCTATGGCATTGACAGCATGCTCAGCTTACACGCAAATGATTATCCCCAGCTCAAAGACGTGATCATCGCTTTTCAGTCCTGGGACAGGAAGGCTGTCGCCAACAGCAGGGGTGCTGCCTGTTTTAAGCTTGCATATGAATTTGTGAGCCATAAACTGAGCGGAGAACCATCCCGCCAGCTCACAAAAGCAGAAAGCGTTGAAACCTACCAATACATCCATGATTACATGGTGCAGCATTGGGGAAAAACTGATCTTACACTGGGCGATATTCAAAAACTCGTCCGTGGCGATGATGCCCGTCCGGCCTGGGGCCTGCCCGATGTGCTGACCGCAGCTTATACTGAGTCTTATAAAAACGGTATGTTCAAAGTGAATTCAGGCGATGCCTATATCTGTTTTGTTCGTTATCCCAGGGACGGCAGCCTGCCGAAGATCGAATCTGTGAATACATTCGGCGCTTCCATGCATCCCGGTTCGCCGCATTATAAAGACCAGATGGCCCTTTTCCAAAGCCAGCAGACCAAGCACATGACTCTTGACAAGCAGGAAGTACTGAAAAATGCAGAAAGAGTTTATCACCCGGAATAAAGTATTTTACGATCTCTTTGTGTCACTTCGTGCCTTTGTATCTTTGTGGCTAAAAATTCAATTCATTTCGTATCAATCGCTGTCAGGCAAGCAAAACTTTGCCCTAACTTGCATACATGAATGAATACCTGCAGGGATTGAATGAGCGACAACAGGAAGCCGTACTCCATATCGACGGACCGCTGATGATCGTGGCCGGGGCCGGGAGCGGTAAAACAAAGGTATTGACCACCCGTGTGGCCCACCTGATGGCCAACGGCGTAGATGCATTTAATATACTGGCACTGACCTTCACCAACAAGGCTGCCAAGGAAATGCGGGAAAGGGTTGAAAAGATCCTCGGAAACCTGGCTACCGGACAGGCGGGTAATGAAGCCCGCAATCTTTATATCGGTACTTTTCACTCCGTATTTGCAAGGATCCTTCGTTTTGAAGCGGATAAGATCGGTTATCCCCGCAATTTTACCATTTATGATACTGATGATGCCAAGGCCGTACTCAAAACGGTGATCAATGAACTTAATTTGGACGACAAACATTATAAGCCCAACCAGGTCTATAACAGGATCTCAGCTGCCAAGAATGCCCTGGTAAACCCGGAAGAATACCGCAATGATTATTATCTCCAGCAGGAAGACATGCGGGCCAACCGGCCTGCCATTGCGCAGATCTATGAAGCGTATGCCAAACGCTGTTTTAAAAATGGCGCCATGGATTTTGACGACCTGCTGCTGAAATTCTATGAACTGTTGAAAAATGTGCCTGAGGCGCTTGCCAAGTACCAGCGTAAGTTTAAATACATTCTGATCGACGAGTACCAGGACACCAACCCTGCCCAGTATGAGGTCATCAAATTGCTCGGCGCCATGCACGAGAATGTTTGCGTGGTGGGGGACGATGCGCAAAGTATCTACAGTTTCCGCGGCGCTACCATCCAGAATATTCTCCAGTTCAAAAAAGATTATGAAGAAGTGAAACTGGTGAAGCTTGAACAGAACTACCGCAGTACCAAGAGTATCCTGCATATCGCCAACGAAGTGATCAGGAATAATAAGGGGCAGATAGAAAAGGTTTTATTTACACAAAATACTGAGGGTGAAAAAATAAAACTGGTACGCACCCTCACGGATAATGAAGAAGGAAAATTCGTGGCCGATTGCATCCAGGAACAAAAACTGCGCAATCATTATAATAACAGGGATTTTGCCATCCTGTACCGTACCAATGCGCAGAGCCGTGCGTTTGAAGAAGCCCTGCGAAGGATGAATATCCCCTATACCATTTACGGAGGTATTAGTTTTTACCAACGCAAGGAGATCAAGGACCTGTTGGCTTACCTGCGTATCATTGTCAATCCCAAAGATGAGGAATCCCTGAAGCGCATTATCAATTACCCTGCCAGGGGCATTGGCAAAACCACCATTGATAAACTGATCCTCTCAGCCAATCAAAATAATATTACGGCCTGGGAAGTGATGGAACGTAACAGCGGGTTCGGATTCAAAAGCTCCGCCAAAGAATCCCTCGATGCTTTTGTGCTGATGATCAGAAGTTTTGCCAGCATGCTGCAAAAGTATAACGCCTATGAAGTGGCTTTTCATGTGGGCCGGCAAACAGGGCTGGTGAAAGAACTTTTCAATGATAAAAGCGCGGAAGGTGTGGCAAGATATGAGAATATCCAGGAATTACTGAATTCCATCAAGGAATGGGTCGAAAGCCCCGACAATGCAGAAGGAGAGCTGGTAGACAAGAGTCTTGCGGGTTACCTCCAGCAGATCACTTTGCTCACCGATGCGGATGAAAAGGACCACCAGGCCGACACGGTAAAAGTGATGACCATCCATGCAGCGAAAGGGCTGGAGTTTAGTTGCGTGTTCGTGGCTGGCCTGGAAGAAATGCTTTTCCCCAACGCATTATCAATTAATACCCGTGAAGAACTGGAAGAAGAGCGGCGATTATTCTATGTGGCCATCACCCGGGCCAAACAAAGACTCTGGCTCAGTCATGCCCAGTCGCGGTACCGTTTTGGCAGCCTGGTGCAGAATGAGCCCAGCCGTTTCCTTGAAGAGATCCCGAAAGAATACCTGGACCATAGCTTTGCCGGTTCTGTAAAACCCCAATCCAGTGCCTGGAATAAAAATTCGGCCTTTAGCCGGATGCAGGGATGGGATGAAGATGCGGGATACAGGTTTCGCGATGCGGGATTCGGAGCTAAGGAAACAAAAAAGCCAGCCTACTTAACTTCAACGCTTAAATCACAAACAGTCGAACATTCTCCCTCTTCTGATTTCGTTCCAAGTGATACCTCGGATTTGAAAGCAGGCGATAAAGTGGAACACCAGCGATTCGGATTCGGGAAAGTCATTAAAATGGAAGGCGCAGCTCATAATCCCATTGCCACGATCGAATTTGAAAAGAACGGGGAGAAGAAGATCATGTTGAATTATGCGAAACTAAGGATCGTAGAATAATAATTTAACATCTCGCATTATTCCCTCTTTATATTTTTGTTTTAAATTCTCCACCCCACATGTTCTCCCGCCGCCAGAAGAGGATCTTCCGCTTAGCTTTTTTTATTTCGGGAACGCTTGTTCTTATCACTGCTCTCTGGCTCCTGGTGCAAGCCCGCGGAAGACACCGGGTAAAATACATTCACTATACAGAATTCGGTATCGGCCTCCCTGAAAATTATTCGATCAATGGCATTGATGTTTCACATTATAATGATGAGATCAACTGGCCGATGATAAAAGCCATGCGGGTGAACGATATCACCCTGCAGTTCGCCTTTATCAAAGCCACAGAAGGCACGGACCTGGAAGATGAATGGTTTGGGACTAACTGGAAGAATTGCAAAGCGAACAACATCATACGCGGAGCCTATCATTATTTCATTGCCAGCGAGGATGGCGATCAACAGGCCAGGCATTTTATCCAAACCGTAAAACTGGATCCCGGTGATCTGCCGCCTGTACTGGATATCGAAGACCTGGGAACGTCAACACCGACAGCCATGAAAGCAGAATTGATGAAATTCCTGAAGGCAATTGAAAATAATTATCATGTCAAGCCGGTCATCTATTCCTATACTGATTTTTATAATCATTACCTCGCTGAGGATTTTTCGGATTACCCCTTATGGATTGCACAATATGGAAGCGCGCAGGAGCCCCGTATCGGGCGGGCTTTTCTCTTCTGGCAGCACAATGAAACGGGTCATGTGAACGGCATTAACTCCAATGTGGATTTTGATGTTTTCAATGGAGATTCAACGCAGTTATCCAATATACTTATCCATTAATTTACTAACTTTTGCCTAACCGCCAGGGCGCGGGGACATAAGGACACACTGGGTCTTTTGTTGTTGGGCGTATCCGTGCATTCGTGGCAAAAAAATATTTTACTATTTAATAAAGCCACGAATGCACGAATCGTTCTGATCCGGTTCATGGGATGAATAATAGAACAAGAAAATATTATTGTACCTTACTGTCATGGATGATAATCCGCGCGGCATCGACCCTGAAGTAAAAAGACTATTTAAAAAGATCCTGCGTTCGGTTTTCTTCAGCTTATTATGGGTGGGCGCGGGGATTATGGCGGGTATCAACTATAAGTTCGGTATCCCCGGAGACCATTCGACACCGGTACTGATCCTGTTTTATGCCGTGATGGCCATCACACTTGTACTGCTGATCCGGTATTTATATTATACCTGGAAGGATGAAGAATTATGAGCGGGCGGCCTTCCCTGACAATGCTAGTTCTTTGTGTCCAGGATCACAGGCGAATTACCTTTTCCCATTACAATAACCTTTGCATTAGGTGATTTTGCCAGTTCTAAATAAGCCTTTATCTGCTCATATTGTATCTGCTGATCGGTAAGCCCTGTATTGATGATGTGCTGATAATCGGCAATGCCCTGGGCTTCCACTCTTTTTCTTTCGGCCTCCTGTCTTTCTTTCTGCAACACAAACTGCATTTTCTGAGCATCCTGCTCGGCATTGATCTTTTGTTCTATGGATGATTTGACTGATTCTGGAAGCGTAATATTTCTTACCAATAATTGCTCCAGCACCAGGCCGCGTTTTTTAAAATCATCTTCGATACTGTTATAGATGCGTTGCTGAAACTCATCCCGTTTGGTGGAATACAGGGATACGGCATCATAATACACGGCATTGTCCCTGATCTTGGTGCGGGTGATGGGCCGCACGATCTTATCGGTGTAATCCTGTCC
The DNA here is from genome assembly GCA_964652845.1 of uncultured Chitinophaga sp. Lineage (GTDB taxonomy): Bacteria > Bacteroidota > Bacteroidia > Chitinophagales > Chitinophagaceae > JJ008. The sequence continues at coordinate 8,060 of CAZZDQ010000005.1, read as the reverse complement.
GGTTTCCCGCAACAAACGGGGACCTTCTGAAGATATCAGTTTATAGAGAACGGTCAGGTCAATGGTTACTTCGAGGCCGTCGGCAGTCAATACCCTGATCGCATCGTCACCCTGCTTTTGACCTTCATCATGGATCCCGCTCATCGTATAGTTTTGTGTTTTAATGTCCAGCCGGATAATCTCCACGAGCGGATTCACCAGGTGAAGCCCGCTTGCCAGCACATTATCCTGCACTTTTCCGAAAAGCGTTTTTACCCCTACCTGGCCGGGATCGATCTGCACAAAACTTTTTGATAAGGCTCCCAGGAGAATCAGGGTAAGTGCAAGCAGACGCAGGGGTTTTACATAACGATGAGCCTGCTCTATTCTTCTGATCACCAGGGCTGCAAATAGCAGCAGTATTCCAAAAACAATAAATCCCATATAAATTATTTTGAACCTAAAGTTAATCCTTCACCCGGTTTCCCGGCGTTGAATAAATCCCGGAAAAAACTACCCGAACCGGCCTGGGTCAAAAGGAGCAATATCCATACTGGCCGGCTGTTCATTAATGATCTCATTCACCAGTTTCCCCGTGCCGGCGCCCAGGCTGAGTCCCAGCATGGAATGACCCGTGGCCAGAACAAGGTTTTTATATTGTTTCACTTTGCCAATATAAGGCAATCCGTCTGCTGAGCAGGGGCGATAGCCATACCAGACCTTTTCAACGGGAGGAACAGGCGGGTCAAATTCCGGAAAGAACTTTTTTACCCCATTCAATAACCCGATCACACGGTTCATGCGGGGGGCCGTTTGAGTGGACGTGATCTCCATGGTTCCGCCAAAGCGGATCTTATTTCCATCCATTGGCGTCAGCGCTACCCGGCTTTCCATCAGTACGGCAGGATAATTGATCTTATAAGGGGAATTCTCGAACGTGATGGAATATCCACGGCCGCCCACCAGCGGAATGCTAATATTCATCATCCTGGCCAGGTCGCGGCTCCAGGCACCTGCAGCAAGGACCACGGTATCACTGTCGTATTGATCTTTGGCTGTAATGACCTGTTTGATTTCGCCATTTGACCGGGAAAATCCTTTCACTTCCTCCCCTGTTTGAAACAGAACCCCGGCATCCTTTAAATGCTGAATGAGTTGGTGCATGAGTTTATTCGGGTAGAGGTGTGCATCACATTTGAACCAGATTGCGCCGATGGCATTGATCTTTGTTTGCGGCTCCATGGCGAATACTTCTGAAGCGCTCAGCAATACGGTATCCGTTAAACCCAACTGATGTGCTTTCTCCAGCGTATGGTGGGCGTGTTCTTCTTTTTCCTTTGTCTGAAAAATCTCCAGCAACCCTTTTTTTTCATAGGCAAAATCAAAATTGTTATTCCTTAGCCATTCCTCGTAACAGGCTTTGCTCAGCAAAGAAATATCCCGGAGCGGAATGGCAGCTGCTTCCACTTTTTCCGGCTTCGCGCTTTTCATGAATTTCATTCCCCAGCTGATCAGGCTGCGGCTGAACCTTGGCTGCACGTAGAAAGGGCTTTTTGAATTGAGCATCCATTTCAGTCCTTGTTTCACAATGCCTGGTGTGGCCAGGGGGATGAAATGGCTGGGACAGACATAACCTGCATTCCCGTAAGAACAGTTGTCAGAGATATCTGTTTTATCAATGACGGTGACCCGGTGCCCGCTTTTCTGCAGATAATAAGCGCAGCTCAAACCGATGATACCGCCGCCGATAATGATAACTTTTGACATTAGTATTTAATCCCGGCAAATTTATTTATTTAGGGTTGTCAACCCTTTTAAACTTCTCATTTCTTCCATTTCCATTCCAGCATTTTCATAAAATATCCTCCCACTACGCTGCGGGCCTGGAAGCCCACTTGCTTCCCATCGGTCGTTTCATGCCAATCGCTCAGCGGCACCCGGGTCGGTGTGCCGGTCACATATTTATAGACCGGGTTGATCAATGCTTTAAAATACTTTTCATTGTTGGCCAGCGTGGCCGTCCACATGATCCAGTCGGACTTGGAATAGGTTTTCCGGCTGTCGAGCGGCAAACCGAATGCATTTTGCTTTGATAAATAATATTTCACTTCGGTATGATATACAGATGGCGGAAAGAGTTTCAGTCCAAGCAATTTGTCCCATACCATATTATATTTCTGGCTCCAGGTTCCCTTTTTATCAAAAGTGAGCGAATAATGGTCGTTGTCTGCCGCCATTTGCTGCCATTTTGCCGAAAGATCTGCAGCAAGATTTATATACTTAGCCGCATCATTTATTTTATTCAATCCCCCGGCCATTTGCGCATAGGCGGCAATTCCAACAATGGCTTTAACGGAAAGGTTTGCATTACGTGCCAGGTGCCCGGCAAAATCATCCGTACATAACTGGTTGGCGGGATCAAATCCATCTTTCACCAAAAATTCAACCCACTTACTTAATACGTCCCAGTGTTTGGCAGCAAAATCATATTTGCTTTCGGCTTTACAAATGGCTGCGGAGAGAATGATCATATTGCCGGCTTCCTCCACAGGCATATCCTCACCATAGGTTTGCCCGTTTGCCTGCGGGTAAGTTCCCAGGTCGTGCGCAGGAAAAGGCTTGATCCATTTACCGCTTTCCGAATATTCCATGATAGGCTCCACCATTCCTTTCAGCAGGTCGGGATTATAAATTAAACTCAGGGGAGCTGATGGATAGGTCACATCAACGGTCCAGATGGAGCCATTACTGAAATTCTCTTTTTGAGGAAAAAGCAATTCATCTTTCGGTCCGCTCACCAATTTTTGTGCCCCCAATGACTGGCGATAGGAAGCGATGCAAAGTTTAGCATATGTCTTTCCGCCTGCCTTTACCGCATCTTCCTGCAATTGTTTGTCGAATTGATCACATTGTTCGAAGATCCGCCCCGCATCATTCCAGGCTTTATTCAGCAGGTTTTCCATGGATGAGTAATTCTTCTTCCACCAGGCATGCAGGTTTTGCCCGAAATACTGGATCGAAAAAAGGTCATCATATCCCATCAGGATCGTCGCCGTGACAGGTACACTCCTGATTCTTTCAAAATCTATTTCCGTTTGACTCATATTGGGGAAATCCATGTCTTCAATGCGGGCCTGTAGCTTTTGCTGAACCCCTGGTAATATTTGAACTGCGATATAAGAATAGCCCCAGTTGATCCTGACATTATCCCCCTTTTTTTTCAAAACAGGTTGTGCAATTGTCCCCGTTTTAATAAAGCTAAGATCTCCTGTTGTACCGATCTCTTTTTTTACTTCTTCCCCGACGCTATTTTTTGTAAGGGCATCGGCGGTTAAAAAATAAAGTTTAGCAGAATGCTGTCCGCCATAGGTAGTATGGACCTCAAATGAAATATAGCTGACCGGCCTTGATAAAAGTTCAAGGTCAGCGGCGATCAAGGGAGAGAGAAAATCAACCCCAAGCGTCACGGGTCCGCAAGTGAATTCATATTTTGTTTGGGTAGCCGTTACCTCAAGTTTTGTCTGCACGGCTTGCGGAATGGGTTCGGGCGGAAGGCGGTCATAGAGCCCAACATCGATAATGCCCGGGCCGCCTGTATTCTCGCAGTAAACAGCCAATATATTTTTACCCAATTTTAGTTTTTGCTGTTGAAGTTTTGTCAAAATCACTTCTTTGCTGGCGGCACAGCAGCCATCTGAAAATATTTTTTCGCCATTGAGCCAGACCTCCACATTATCATCGTATTTCAACCGCATTACCGGTTCATGAATTTGGAAAGATGATAAACTGAATTCCCGCCTGAGCCATATTTCTCTTGTATTCCATTCTGTTCTTCCGCCGGCATCCGTGGTGGAAAACATTCCCGGGCCTGAATTCCATTTTGAATCATCATAGTTTGAGTTTATCCAGTCTTCTGCAGGTTTTGTTTCAGTAAACCGGCAGGTATAGGCTGCATTGTCGGCATCGGGCAGGATGGCATTCATTTTATTTCCGGCACTGCCAAGAAATTTATAGAGTTTGCCATCTACTTCCAATATCCCGATCAAAGAGTGATCCGCTCCTGTCCAATGGCGGGTCACGGATTCATTCAGTTTATCCGTAAAACTCCAGATACTGAAATAAGGGTCATGCACTACCAGGGGATAGGCAGGCATTTTATCAAGCTGGCCGAACGATTTTACCGAAATGAGTATTGAAATACCGATCAAATATTTTCTCATGTCATGATGAGTTAGCCCGATCATCTACTGGCGGGCTGAAAAACTATAGATAGTCGTCTGTTTATAAACTTCCCCCGGGTTTAATATGGTATTGGGAAAAGATGGTTGGTTTGGTGAATCAGGAAAATGCTGGGTTTCCAAACATAGTCCCGCATGTTTAATATACTTTATTCCTCCCTTGCCTGTTAATGTCCCATCCAAAAAATTTCCGCTGTAGAATTGGATGCCTGGTTGAGTTGTCCATACTTCCATATGCCTTCCCGATTTCAGCTCATAAACCGCTGCTGGATTTTGAAGGGGTCCTGGGTTCACGTTTTCATTCATGACCCAATTATGGTCATAACCTCCTTTCACGCTGTCAATTTCTTTTCCGATCCTTTTGCCTTTAATAAAATCCATGGGCGTCCCACTCACTGCTAAAAAACTTCCTATGGGTATCAATTGGTCGTTGACCGGTGTATAGAGATCTCCGCCCAATGTCAGTTCATGGTCCAGTATAGTTGAATCAGCGCCCGCAGATAAATTAAAATAACAATGATTGGTCAGGTTAACCGGTGTGGGCTTATCAGTTGTAGCTGTATATTCAATTTTAAGTGAATCGTTTTTTGTAACAGAATAAATCACTTCCACATCCAGGTTGCCGGGGTATCCTTCTTCACCATCTTTGCTCAGGTAATGCAAGACAAGCGTTGAATCATTGAATGATCTTACTTCCCAGATCCTCTTGTCAAATCCCTGTAATCCCCCATGCAGGCTGTTGCCATGATCATTGGCTGCCAGCTGGTATTCTTTTCCGTCCAGACTGAATTTCGCATTTGCGATCCGGTTTGCATAGCGCCCTACAAGACAACCGAAATAAGGGTTCCCTTTTTGCAAATAGCCGCTGAGTGAATCAAACCCAAGCACCACATCGCCCATATTGCCGTTTTTATCCGGGGTGAAAATATTGGTGACCGTACCCCCGTAATTCAGGATCTTCACTGTCAATCCGGATCTGTTCTTCAGGGTATACTGAAAAACAGAATCATTCCCGATCATTCCATACAATTCTTTTCCAGGAGTTTTGTTCATTGCTTTATTGTTTTTATTAGAGCAGGATGCCAGTATTCCTGCGGCGGCGATCATCAATAATATTTTTTTCATTAATAGTTCCCTCCGTCTTCATATTTGGAAGCATAATTGATCTTCACTTCTTTGATCTTTGTCGGCAGCCAGACCTGCATAGTGTTGGCGCCGCGGTTGGCCCAGCAATAATAGGGAATAGCGGTGATCTTTCTTGACTTGATCATAACACCCTGCCCGTTCGCTTCAGGATAAGCTGAAGGGACTTCTGTTTGCAAAGCGATCACGGGTTCATCCAGGATCTTGTATTTCATTTCACTGAAGGTTGAATTTTGCGGAAGCAAAAGATTCCAGACTCCTTGTTTATTATCAGCCCCTTCCACGCAATAGACTAACGGGCCCCGCTGAATGGCAATCCTGTCAGCATCCTGTTGAATATTTTTCGCCGGTACGATGATGCGTGGTTCCATTTTCAATTCAAATTCAATGAAATCGCCTTTCTGCCATTCCCTGTCAATGATCAGGTACCCGTTTTCTTTGGTGACCTCTGATTCCTTCCAGTTATAGTGGCTGATCATTTCTGTATTGTATTTGTTCAGGGCCTGGTATAAACCCTGGTCATTCAGGGCAGGCGGGTTAACCCATCCAGGTACCCGGATGTATAATTTGAACCTGCTTTTTTTTGCCGGGTCAATATTTATTTTCACTTTCCCGTTCCAGGGATAATTTGTTTCCATTTTAACATTGACATCCGTATTCGCCACATTGACCTTTGTATCGCTTCCCACAAATAAATTGACCCAAATACCATCATTGCTCCTTCCATAGATATAATTCCCGACTGATGTGACCAGCCGGGCAATATTGGCAGGGCAGCAGGCCGTTCCAAACCATTCTCTTCGCTGATGCTGGCCATTAGATGCAAGTACATTATCATAAAAGAAATGATCTCCGCTTAAACTCAGGCCATCCAGCGCCCCATTGTATAAACTTCTTTCCAGCACATCCACATACTTACTGTCCCCGGTGAGCTGGCACATGCGCTGGTTCCACAATACCATGCCCACCGACGCGCAGGTTTCACAATACGCGTCTTCATTGGGCAGGTCATAATCCTTGGTGAACCCTTCGTTGCTCCCGGCAGATCCGATACCGCCAGTGATATACATATTCCGGTACACCACATCTTCCCAAACTTTTTTCATGATGGTAGTATAATCCTGATCGCCGGTCAGGGCAGCCACATCGGCAGCACCGGTATAGAGGTACATGGCCCTTACTGCATGACCGGTGATATCAGGCTGTTCCTTCACGGGTTTCAGGTCCTGCCAGTAAGCGGGTGTGACCCAGGTTTTCCCATAAGTGTAATAACCCTTTCCCCTTTGCTGCAGGTACCAGTCGGCAAGTTTCAGGTAGCGTTCATCATGCGTTGCCTTATAGAGCTTCACCAATCCCAATTCAACTTCCTCATGCCCGCTGAACCATTTTTTCCCGCCTAAACGGAAAGTTGAATCGATATGGTTGGCCAGGCGGATGGCCACATCCAGTAATTTTCTTTTGCCGGTGACATTATAATAAGCAACTGCCGCTTCCATCAAATGCCCGGCATTATAATCTTCATGTGCCTCGATCGTGGTCCACCGCTGACTGATATCCCTTAAAGTAAAATAAGTGTCAAGGTATCCGTCCGGCAATTGGGCAGCTGCCACTTTATCGATCCATTCATCGGCTTTTGCTTCGAGGGCAGCGTCCGGATGTGTTTTCAACGCATAGGACATTGCTTCAAGTGCTTTGTATACGTCACTGTCATCATAATATAATCCTTCAAATTTTTCTCCCTTGTTCCTCGCCACTTTTTCAAAGTTTCGGATACGGGGTGTTTTCACTTCCGTTTGGTAAATACAGGCTTTCAGGGTCACAGTAGCTACTTTATCGATCTTGGGCTTCCAGAAATTATCGGTGATATTCACTTTGGAGAAATTGACGAATTCAAATTTCTGCCATGGTGATTGTGAGAATGCTTGCATTATCATCAAAGAAACCAAAAGCAGGAAAATAAGTTTTTTCATATTGAAAAGTTTAGTATGTGAAAGATAAGGAACTCACTTGGCCTTACGGCCCCCTTCTGAGCTTCGCTCGCAACCTCCGGTTGTCCCCAAAGGGGGGAACGCAGTTAATGAATTAATTATCATATTACTTGAAATCCGAACGCATAAGGATCATCGTCCTTATTAATTGATATAATATTATATCCGTAAATTTTAGCCCAGCCTTCGATGCTGGGTTTGATCGCGGGCTTGCCGGCAAGTGTATTTTCCTCTTCGATCCTCCCGGTGAAGGTGGTGCCGATAATACTTTCATGAATGAACAGGTCTCCTTTTTTCAGTTTGCCCTTTGCGTACCATTGCGCCATGCGTGCCGAAGTACCCGTACCACAAGGACTGCGGTCAATGGCTTTGTCCCCATAAAATACGGCGTTTCTTGCAGTGGAATTTTTATTTATGACAGTACCTGTCCATAAAATATGGGTGCAGGAATGGATCGTAGGGTCCTCGGGATGCACAAATTCATATTCTTCATTGATCTTTTTCCTGATCTCCCTCGCCCAGGCGATCAGTTGATCAGCGGAATAATGTTCCAGCCCCCTGAAATTTTTCTGAACATCAATGATCGCATAAAAATTCCCGCCATACGCAACATCAAATACCAATTCTCCCAATGAATCACAACTAATTTTAAGTTCGGATGAATGCAGAAATGAAAGGACGTTCGTCAAACTTACAGATTCAACTTTAAGCC
>CAZZDQ010000004.1:93053-95104 GCA_964652845.1 uncultured Chitinophaga sp. | reverse complement strand
ATTCATCTGAAGGTTTGACCATTCGCGGACAGAAAAAGTTGGTGAAGGGCGCATTCCGCATAACGGATAGGTATTTATGCAGGCAGGGCATTCAGCGTAATGTAAGCCCGGACTGTTGCTGATTTGAAAAACAAAAGATGAAGTTATGATAAAAAGTACAACATCGCTATGTCAGCCGAAACAAAATCTGAATAGCGAACGTGATGCCGAAGTGCGTTGTTATTTGCGAAGTCGCCTCCGCAATTAACAGTATAGAAAGGTTATTATAAGATAGAAAATCAGTTCAGGGAATGACGATGCACTGAACTGATTGAACTGTTTAATAAGGTTAAGCTCAATCCTGGCTTAACGGTGGCCCAAGCAGCGTCATGCCATATTTTTCGAAAACCGGAGCTACAACCTTTGGGTCAGGGCGGCCATTCCGGGTAAGCGGGCCAAGCTCTTCATAAAAATGGTGTCCGCCACCGGGAGTATAAACCACAATAACTTCACCCGGTTCATCAGTCATGTTAAGAAAGGCGTGAGGAATTTTCGATGGCAGGTAGGCAAAGCCACCTTCCTTTAAGTAAAAAATTTCGTCGCCAATCCTGATTTTGAAATGGCCTTTCAAAACATGGATCGTTTCTTCCTGCAAGTGATGCACATGCAGCGGTGGACCGCTTCTTGGCGCTACCTCTACAATAAAATAATCGAACGCGCCCCCAGTATCATCACCGGTGACCTTGAAAATGAGATCACGGCCAGGGCCTGATTGGAGCCTTAGGCCTTCGCCCTCTGCCAGTACCGTTTGAGTTTTTTCCAGTAATTGATTTGTTTCCATTTTTTTGAGTTTATTATGAATTGATAGATATAATTCCGGCTGTACTGAAAAGGGTGGCTAAAATCCAAAGTGCCGGCCCAAGGATACCAGGTCTGAGTGGAAGGTAACCCGGTGCAAGAACACAAATAATAAATCCAATATCAGTAATGCTGGCCAGGACAAGATTGAGCCAATACCCCAGGGGGCTGTTTTCCCAATTGTAAACAACTGCAATAACAATAACAATCATTGCCAGGCACGCCAGATTCAGCGCATTCAGGTAAATCCTGCCTTTAACCATGCCCTTTTCCAGCCTTGCTCCTAATTTGAATACCTCGCATGCTGCGAAAAGGTGTAATAGCCCCCAGAGTATATATAGTACTGCTCCTGTTTGATACATCAATTAATTGTTTCTAGTTGGACAACAAATTAATGATGTAAAGATGAATGGGTGGATGTGTTTGTCCAATAACCGGGGTTAAGAAGGCGCTTAACTTTGGTTAAGAAATTACTTTTTTGACAGGCGACTTCTCAACCGGCTTAAAGATGGCGGCTCAATGTCAAGATAGGAAGCGATATATTGTAAAGGGATTCTTTGAAAAATATGCGGATGTTTTTTAACGAGGTTCAAATACCTTTCTTCAGGGGTCAGCGATTTGACTTCGTTTAAATTAGTCATTGTCGCAAAAATCATTTTTTGTCTCTTCTCCTCAAACAGCGCTTTCAATTTAGGAATTTGGTCCTCTAGTTTATCAAGGTCACTTTTCGAGATACAGAGTAACTCGCAATCCTCCATTGCCTGAATGTATTGTTTGGCAGGCTGCTGTGTATAGTAACTTTCAAAATCGGCGATCCACCAGTCTTCAAACGAAAAAAATAAAATATGCTCGCGGGCTTTTGCATCAACTGTAAAAGTCCGTGTGCTGCCTTTATTAATATATGCTTTTTGCTTACTTGTATTTCCAGCTTTGAGATAGAAAAAGTTCCGTGGAATTAATTCAAGTCTGAAATGAGAAAGCAACAATTCAAATTCCTCCTCGGTGAATTTCAATGTCCTCGCAAAAAGGTCAATAAATTTTTGAGAAAGATCTGAACGATTTATTTCCATATTCTTCAGTTTGAATGCGTACTGTCGGTTTTAGAATGGCACACAACGGTGACGCTTTGCCGAAGTGCCGGAATAGAATTCCTGTGGCTCGGCCCGGTGTAACTTTTTTTCTTACGAAGCCTTGATAAAGTTAAATAGAATTAC
>CAZZDQ010000004.1:1238-92953 GCA_964652845.1 uncultured Chitinophaga sp. | reverse complement strand
GTTGGCAATGCAATGTTAGCGGCAGTATTATCAAGATTTTCTGGTGTAAAGAAAACCTATTTATGATGATGGCTATTTTGATAATGTTCTTTTATTAGATCAGCTCCAAAATCACCATTAAAATCACGCCAAACAGAATGAATATGGTTAGCGTGGTCTTGCGTATTGTCGAACTCTATTAGAAAAGATTTTCCCTGGATCCTATAATAATGCGGTTGTCCCGGGGCCAGGCCGCCAGCCCAACCAAAACTTATTTCATCTATGTTTTCAGAAGCAATTCTTTTCATTCTTGTATTTGCAATTTCCGTCGGCATTGAGGCCAGGTAAGCAACAATAAGTTTATTCAAAATTATTTTTTGCTCCGTTGTTAAGTTTTTGGCGTGTATACCAACACGATCAAGGATACCAACTTGTTCGGAGTTGGTAGTCACGATTTCGTTAAATGCTTTTAGCTGAAAAATTGCTTTTGATTTTTGATCTCGGCTGAGAGAATTTACTAATTGGAATCCGAGATCTTCTTCATCTTTGATCACTCGCCTGCCCTTGTATTTTCCATCTTTTACTTCAGCTGGATAAACTCCAAAGAAAAAAGGGGCAAAAGCTAATTGGTTATTTACGATCGTGAAATTAAGAGCAACATGATGCCCGCTGAATTTCCATCCCCAAATGGTATCAGTTTCAGGATTACCATAAATGGCGACAAAATAATTTTCAGGAATTCGATTTGGATTTTGAGGTTCTAATTCTTTAAGTAAATATTCATAGCTCATTATTTCTTTTGTCCTTGTATAGCCTTTATCGCTTAAATAAGATTTGAGAAGGAGATAAAAAGATTGTTTCTGAAGGCTGTCTAATTCTCTTATGGGAATGCCTTGCCTCGAGACCATTGTGGCAGGCAGGAAATGCCATTCATAGCGGGACATTTGGTCAAATTCAAAAACGCATTTCTTTCTCTGTGAGGTATCCAGTGAATTTATAAATGCTGCGGCAACGGAAGAATTCTTTACATTACTTTGTGCCATTAAAGTAACAGGAACGATCAAAAAGAATAGAAGTTTCATTAAAATATATTTAAGATTTACGAAGCTATATTGCCGCTAACGTCCACGGCTTGGCACTGTGGCCAGGATGAATTTACGATATTTAAAAATGCAGGCCGGCAGCTTAAGTTTCCTTGCAAGCTGGCGGCCGGTCAGCCATAGCGCCAAGCCGCATGTTATGCGCAGCTAATTGGAACCGCCTTCTTTCAAGTTATCACTCCGTACCAGACATACTTTTTATTAGAGTTGTCGCTTCTGAAATACCTTTAGCCGTTAAAGTGTATCCAGTGTCTTTCGTGCCGGAAACTTCTGCAGACATTGCATTAAGGTTTTTTGCAAAATTTGGAGAGTCATAGGCATCATAGTGCAAACAGGCTTCCTTAATTTGTTCATGTGTGAATCTTGCTGTGCCTGTACCCAAATAGGAAGCCATACCTTTCAACAAAAAGATATTCTTTTGTCGTGTAGCCTTACCTTTTCCAGGAACTGACTTTGCTATCAGATCAATTTCATCAATGCCAAGACTAAAAATTTTCATTAACGCAGAAGGAGATATTCCATTTCGAGTAATCCATTTTCTTCCAGCAGGACTTATACCATCCAATTCATCATCAGTAGTTGCAGATAGATCGCTAGAGGTAGATATTGACGGTACGTAAGAAGTCGATTCTCTTTCTACATTTGGAGACGTTGGAATATTAAATTTTCCAGAAACATATCTTAATACTCTATTACGAGCATCTGCTTCCAGATCCTTTAACGCAGAAAATACTTGTGCGATAGCTTTGATCTCGGGGTCTTCAGTAAATTTTGATTGTTTTGCCATAGTTTCTGTTTTTAATTATTTTTTTGGCCATAGCGCATTCCATTCATTTTTTAAAAATTCAAAAGCAAACTCTGCTGATGTGAATGCCGCATATTCCTGCCAAGAATCAGTTTTTTCGGCTGCAAAATCACACACCGATTTAAATGATACAAAGCGTGGCTTTGGTTCGGGAGCCTCATCAGCTGAACGATACACACCATATGTTTCCATTTCAACACCGATTAACTTACGCCAATATTTTTGAATTTCTAGTATACGCGTTGGATCATCAATAACTTGATCGGCCGCGCCTAGAGGACCAACATGGAAATGGTTAGATTTTGGGGGAAGCGTGCCTCTCCAACGACCACGAACCTTTTCAAATACTGCGTGATTACCACGATATCGATGAAGAACGCTTCGAAGCCTTGCGTTTAGACCGATTGGATAAGGATCAGGTTGAAATCCTCTAATCCCATTTTCTTCAACGACTTTCCCTGAGTTATAATCGACACTTGGATCAGCCGTTAGAATATCTCCGAATTCTTTACCTCCAGATCGTGTTCCAGCTGCGATACCAGTCATAACAACAATTTTAGGTTTAAATTGCATTATTAATTGTGTAGTGGCAATTGCTGCAGCTGTAAGTCCCATTGATGTTGAAATTGTTCCAATTACCCGTAACGGTTCGCCTTCTTTAGTTTTAAGTATAGATTCTCGATAAACGTGAGTATATCCCGGGTTTGGAATTTCCGTCCACGGATGATCACGAAATGCATTCATTACAGCAGCGAACTCGGGGAATTCTAATGCACATACAATCCCAATATCGCAATTAAATTCACTCTGATCCGTTTCTGACTTCAACTCCAAACCGCTTAAGGTTCGAAGTTTATTTAACCCATCAAATGTGAGCAACCACTTTATTGGAGTACTTTTTTGGATTGGGGAGACAAGCCCGGTGTAACTACGTAAACTTGCATTAATGTTAGAAGGCAATTTCGACCCTAAATGATTTCGTAAAATATCTGATATTTCTTTGGCTGTTACAGCTTTAGGTGGTGACTCCAGGCAATACAGTGCTGCTAATATTAGATACTGATCTGATCTATCGCTTTTTTTAACCGCCGATAGGAATGATGAGAATTCTTTCACTCGTTCAAGAGGTTGTTTAATCTTTAAATTTATTTACTCTATCTGGCTCAAATTGCGCATAACGTTTAGGGCTTGGCGCTGTGCCGTCCTGTCAAGTTAAGGATATTTTCCGGGAGGAGCAGCTTAAATTTTCCGGAAAGCTGCGACGACCAGGTCAGGCATAGCGCCAAACCGATGTTAGCTGCCGTTATTATCAATCAATCAAATGGTAGCATTTTCCTTTTTACTGTTTGTTCCTTTAAGGAGATAGTAATTGAACCCAATAATAAAACCAAAAAGGGGAAAAAAACTAAATATTGGTACTGGTATTATTAAGGCATGAACGATTAAGAGTCCAATTCCCCCTGCCAACGATAAGAGGATCGCAATTAGTATTCTAGCAGTTCTTTTTATCAGAAAGCTGGTTATCGCTCCCAACAAAACAGTTATTCCAAAAAATATTGAGTTTAATACAATATAAAAATTGAGGATTGAGTCCAATAAGGAGGACTCAGGTTCGCCTAGACTATTAATATAAATAATACCCACCATAATACCGACTCCGATTTCGAGCAGGACAAAAATTGATGCAATATTTCCTGGTTTCTTTGACAATGAAAGTTCAATATAATGGCAGCTAACGGCCAGGTATTGCCGATGGTGGGGATTTTTAGCACTACTGTTGATTTGAAAAACTAAAGTTCGGTTAAGCACTAAACTGTCATAGAAGCCCGTCACCCCCACTTTTGACAATACCTTGTTAGCGGTTCGTGCTTCTGTAATATCTTCGTGTTTCAATCTCATTAAGCTATTAAATAATTTCTTTTTGTATTATACATCAGCAAATACCCTCTCATGTTAGCATCAGTTAAGAATGAACGGCTTACCAAGGTTTCCATTAAAGGTTTCTTATCTAAAAATGGATTGAGCAATTTTTCAAATCTGCTTTCGGTAACTCCTATTCGCTTTGCAAATTCCGAAAAGTCACTTTTAGCTGGGTGTTCGCTTTTTTTATAGTGGTCACTTTTGAAATTATCTGCAAACAATCCTTTGTCTAATGCAAAATCTGTATCGACCACATGCAGTTTTGTATTTACTAAGTCATAAGCCGGACTTAGTAAGTAATCACCTTTGGATGATTCAAGCAAGGAGAAGTTTTTCAAGTGAGCATCACCATTTGAAAACAAAAAATTAAATACCACAAGCGAAAAATATTTTTCTATTTCTATCCTCCATGCCGGAACATATTTCTGTATCAACTGTCCGGCTTCCTCATAGCTGTATTCATACTTAAAATTTGCTCCTGCATTGTCTTTTGTTTTTCCTGCCAATGTTGCAAAATCTTCTTTACCCCATTTGCTTCCGTCTTCTTTTACATCAAATCGCTTGGTGATATAAGCTGGCGAGCCGTTCTTAAAAAATATCATAGCATTTTCTGCCGTATTAAGCCCATACACTTGTCTGGCTATTTGCATAGTCAAATGTTCGTTGGCAGGAACCTGGTCAACCTTTTTCAAATCTCTCGGTATCGGTTTGAGTATGTATGTTCCCTGTTCTCCTTCCTTCGTTAATCGCAATACATTTTTCTCCAAAAGCAAACTCAGTTTCTCCTGCACACCTGATATGGATATGCGTTTACGGTTTTCCATGAATTGCTCCGCAACTTCTTCACTTTGCTGTGGCTGCTCATAAGGCAAAACATGATTTACCTTTTTACCATTAAATAAATTCCGTAAACAGCTTGGACTGTAAGTAGAAAAACCTTCAGCCAAAGTTCCCGGACAATATTTCAATTCATCTAAATTCATTTTGACATTATTGGTTTTACGGTTACTGCTCCTATCGTATCATATTGTGCTGTGGCTGCAAGCAACCCGAAATTATCTTCTTCGTCAATTCGCAATTGTGTGCTTTGCAATTTTCTGTTTACTCCTTCACTCAGCATATTGAAGAAAAACGGAAACAAAAATTCGCTACTGTATTCTTTTTGTGTTTTTGGTAGTGTTAAACTGATTGCCGGTTTGCCCGCATCGTTAAAATAATTGTCGTCATACCTGAAAACATAATGCTGACGATTTTCTTCTGTCAGCGTTCCTGCGAAAATTCCATTGCGGTATGTTTCCATTGCTCTCATTTACTCAATTTTTCTTTTTCACTTCAAGAGTTAGTTCCATGCCCAACACTTCGGATAATTTGTTTAACACATCTAAAGAAGGATTGCCTTGTCCCCGTTCTAATTTATATAAGGTGTTGGTACTTACTTTTGCCAGTTCGGCTAAGTGTGGTTGAGTAATGTTCAACTCCTTTCGCCTGTTTTTTATGGTTTCTCCGAGATTCTTGACTAACATTATACTGTGATTTTTGTGTCAAAAATAGGTTTAATCCTTTAATTATGCAAACAAAATCACATTATAGTGTGATTTTTATGTTTAGTCACTCCTATTAGAAAGGAAAAATTGACTGAATCACATTATAGTGTGAATTCGAGTTCATGCATTGTCAAGTTATTGAACTCAGGCTGTTCCTGTCATGTCCTGAAATAGCATGACTGCTAACACGTAAATTTATGTTATTATGTGTTGTTGTTTAAAAAATAAGGCCTATGAAAATCAAATCATTTCTCTCAGACTTTTTGAATTGTTATCAGGACAGTCGGGTCTACCACTCAATCCCCCTTTTACGGAAAAGATCATCAAACGGACTGCTGATATAAATCAGTTGCTTCTTGCTCACATGAATACTGACGGGTTTCAGCACCCGGTTTTTTCCCGGCCTGTGTCAATACCAACCGGGCCCTGCTTACTTAAGGTTACCGCGTCATCTTTGCGTGAATTAACTAACCCGTTCCGGATAGCTTATATTTCTTCCATATTCCCCAGGCATGACCCATAATAAGTGAAAGATTGAAATAAGCTGGCCTTGCCAAATAAAGGCCTGAGAATCACTTCATCCATGATATGAAAATTAAAGTCTTCCTGACTGATGAAACCGCTTGATCCACTCTCCCAATGGTTTTTTTCCACTTTCTCTTTTTTTGGATTTTCCCCCTCCCGGCCTTACCTTTGCCCTCCCTAAAAAGGGGATAAAAAACTGTAAATGCCTACAATCCAGCAATTAGTCCGCAAAGGAAGAACGATCATCCGGGCCAAGAGTAAATCACGTGCCCTGGATCAATGCCCGCAGCGCCGTGGCGTATGCACTCGTGTGTATACGACTACCCCAAAGAAACCGAACTCGGCCCTCCGTAAAGTGGCCAAGGTCCGCCTCACCAATAAAGTGGAGGTGATCGCCTATATACCCGGGGAAGGGCATAACCTGCAGGAGCACTCCATCGTACTGATCCGCGGGGGCAGGGTGAAGGATCTTCCGGGTGTGCGTTACCATATTGTTCGCGGTTCGCTGGATACAGCCGGAGTAAAAGACCGCAAGAAAAGCCGCTCCAAATACGGCACCAAGAGAGAAAAAACTAAAAAATAATTAAGTAACATCTATTATGCGTAAAACCCAGGCAAAAAAATTACCCCTCGAACCAGATCCGAAGTACAATGACCGCATGGTCACCCGCTTCGTGAACAATATGATGTGGCAGGGCAAGAAAAGCATCGCCTACACGATCTTTTATGATGCCATCGGCAAAGTCGCCAAGCAGACCAGTGAGAATGGATATGAGGTTTGGAAAAAAGCCCTTGTCAATATCACCCCGGCCGTGGAGGTCCGCAGCCGCCGTATCGGGGGCGCGACCTTCCAGATTCCTACCGAAGTGCGGCAGGACAGGAAGATCTCCCTCAGCATGAAATGGCTGATCCGTTACAGCCGCGAGCGCAATGGGCGCAATATGTCGGATAAATTGGCAGCAGAGATCGTAGCCGCCAGCAAGGGTGAGGGTTCGGCGTTTAAAAAGAAGGAAGATACGCACCGCATGGCTGAAGCCAACAAAGCCTTTGCGCATTTCAGGATCTAACCGAAACTTTATTATAAATAAGATCCGCTTCTTTTAAGGAGCGGATCTTTTATTTAGGGGGAAAATTAGTCCCGGGGTGAATTTATTTAATCTTTATTCGGTGCTTCATGTAACAGTTCACTTCATTCAGCCTTCTCCTCATCCGGCTCCATCTCCTCCATATATCTTTCCTTAATGATATTTAAGTGATGCTGGGCATGGCCGGCAATCATGAACCCGAGGCCCAGCACATAGGCCGGTTTCTCGTTGGCCGTGCCGCTGTTTTCAAGCTGGTCCTTGTCAAAGGAGTTGAATAAGGCTTCCGTGGCCCGGCGGGTAGCGGAAAATTCTTCCACCAGGTCCTTCCATTTTTTTTCATTTGCTTTTGAACCCGCAGCATAGTCATTCTCATCAAATCCGGGAAGGGAATTTTTGTCATTCCTGGCAAAGCAAAGCGCCCGGTAGGCAAATACCCTTTCTGCATCAATAATGTGCTGGATCACTTCCTTGACCGTCCATTTTCCTTCTGCATAGGCATGGTTACGTTTATCCTTAGGCATTTTTTCAAGAAGGCTTTCGATCTTTTTCCGCTGGGCGCTGAGAACCTTTAATAGATCATTGCCTTTAACAGTGTTGATATAGGCAGCCGCATAATCGGGCATCCGTGAGAGATCTGGTTTTGGCATACGTGTAAATTGTGTGTGTAGAAAGATAAGCGGATTAAATTAGGAAAATCTTTTCACATTTCGATAGCTATTTTAAAATTAGCTTTGGGTTCCGGCTATGATAAAAATCATTTTCGCCCTCCAGGTTTTATTATCCGCTTCCGTTTTGCGGGCCCAGTCCGTTCCCGAGGGGCTTTTCCTCGACTCCAAAGCCCCGGATTTCAGGGCTACCGACCAGGGTGGCCATGCAGTGCACCTGAAAGAACTGCTGAAGAACGGTAAAGTGGTAATAATTTTTTACCGCGGACAATGGAGCCCGTTCTGCATCCGTGAACTGAAGCGGTTCCAGGATTCTTTGCAATTATTCACAGATAAAAAAGCAAGTGTACTGGCTGTCAGCCCCGAAAAACCTGAACGGATCGATTCCACTATTAAAAAAAGCGGCGCCACCTTCCCGATCCTGCATGACGAGGACCTCAAAATCATGCAAGCCTACCATGTGGATTTCCAGGTGCCTGCAACGACCCTCCAGAACTACAAGAATGCCGGGCTGGATGTGGAAGCCAATAACGGATCCAACGGCGCTCACCTGCCGGTTCCGGCCGTTTATATCATTGACAGGGAACAAAACATCGTATACCGATTCTTTGAACCTGATTATAAGAAGAGGCCCTGGGTAAAGGATGTTTTGGCTAACCTGTAATTTTTCTTATCGTTAGAGGAGATCGTTCAGACCCCACCAGGGTGGGTTCCGACCGGGTCTAATTACCGTTCAGACCCCGCTAGGGTGGGCTTCTACCGGGTCTAATTACCGTTCAGACCCCGCTAGGGTGGGTTCCGACCGGGTCTAATTACCGTTCAGACCCCGCTGAAGCGGGTTCCGACCGGTTCCAGATCTTCCAGCTTTCCTCTGCCTGGATAGTGAGCATTTCTTCGCCGTTTTTAATATTGGCACCCTGCGCCTCCCCTTTTTGAAGAAAAAGAGTTTTTGCCGGGTTATAGACCAGGTCGTAAAGGAGATGTTTTGAGCCAATGAACTGGTAAGGGATGTCCGGGCAATTATTTATATCGGGGTACATACCCAATGGGGTGGTATTGATAATGATCGAATATTCATTGATCATTTCCCTGCCAAGGTCAGGATAACTTAAACCCGTTTTATTTTTCTGACGACTCACAACTGAATACTCTATTCCCAGTTTATGTAATACATATACCACGGCATCGGCGGAACCTCCGCTTCCCATCACCAGGGCTTTTTTATGGTGAGGCTTGAGCAGGGGAAGCAGTGATCTTTCAAATCCAATGCAATCGGTATTATAACCGTAAAGCCTGCCCCCGGTAATTTTAATACAATTGCAGGCTTTGAGTTGAGCCGGGATCTGTTCGGCAGAATCGAGATAGTGCAGCACTTCTTTTTTATAAGGTATCGTGACGTTGAGTCCGGCCAGTAGGGGCTGTTCTTTCAGCAGCTTCTTCAATCCATCCAATGAAGGCATCTCAAATAGCTCATAGCGGCAATCCTCCAGGTCTTGTTCCCTGAATTTCTGATCAAAATATTTTTTTGAAAAAGAGTGGGTGAGGGGATATCCTATCAAACCATAGACAGGCATCAGGCGGTCTCCTTGTTATCAAGGAATAAGCGGAAGGTATCACCCCGCAACCCCACCCGCATGGCTTCCAGCGGGATCACTTCGGAAGGAGCGATATTACCGAGGTTGACATTGCATCCCAGCAATTCGATGAAATAAAGCTGTTGCGCTTTCTGCGGGGCTTCCCAGATGATCTTCTCGCCGGGGATCTGCGTGAGTATCTCCTGCACCAGCCCCTCCCGCACTTCGCCGCTGCCGCGGTAAATGCCCACATTGCCGGCCTCTCTTGCTTCGGCGATCACATAGGCTGAACCGGCTTCCAGTTCCGCCTTCATCAGTTCGATCCATTTATAGGGAGGAATGATATGGGCTGCATCCTTACTGCCCACTTCACTCAATACTGTCCCGAACTTCGTCATCTTTTCAATAAAGCCGCATTTTTCCGCATGCGGGATATTAATGGAACCGTCGCTCACTTCCATGAATTTTATCCCGTATTCTTTACAGACATTGAGATAATCTTCGAACTGGTTCCGGATCAGGAAAGCTTCAAATAATGTTCCGCCAAAATATACCGGGGTATCATAGGATTGGTAAACGGTAATTTTTTCTTTCAGGTTGGGGGTAACGAAGGAAGTACCGAATCCCAGTTTTACAAGGTCCACATGGGGATGGGCGGCGCTCATGAAGTTTTTGGCCTCTTCTACACTTAATCCCTTGTCCATCACCATGGTGAGCCCGGCTGTCCTGGGTTTCTGGTTCCGCTGCGGTATCTGTGTTAAACTGAAATTCATGGTACATTTATTTCATTCACAATATTCCACCCATATACTTTAATCGGCGGGCGGCAAAAATAAGGAAGAAATGGCAGAGAAAGGGTGAGGAAATAACAGGCCCGTTATTTTTTCCTTTTATGTTTTACCAGCAGATCGATCACATCATGGCGCTGCAGTAAATGAGGATTGAGTTGCATGAATTTCTTCAGCAACCGGGGCGCCAGGGAAATAGCAGATCTCAGCTTAACGATCGCCTGTTTGTTTTTTTTCATTGCAAAAAGCATGGCAGCCTGGTAATAAACAAAGACGGATTTGGCAGTTATCAGGTACGCTGATTTTGCTTTTTCAAAAGCTTCCTCCGTTTCCCCCGCTTTATGAAGGCACTGGATCAGTTGTTCCCAGTTCGCCGACTGCATGGGCTTGAGCCGCACGGCGCTGGTGATGTAACGGAGGGCATCCTTTTGCAGGCCGGTCATCATCTTGCATTTGCTCATCAGCAGGTAATATTCCGCTTTATAGGGCTGGATCTTCATCGCCGTTTCAAGTTGCCGTGCACAGTTCTCCACCTGCCCCTCTTTAAAATAGGTGCAGGCGATCTTGTAGACCAGCCTTCCGTCTTCCTGTTTCAGGTGAAATGCTTTTTTATAATAGAATCTTGCCTGGGGATAGTTCTTCAGTTTGTCGTAACAGTGCCCGATCGCATCCAGGATGACCTCATCCGGTTTGGAGATCTCATTCACTCTTTCCAGGGCTTCGATGGCTTCCTTATACCGGCGCAGGCTGATATAGGCATCGCCGATATTGCGCCAGGCATAGTCAAATTTTTCATCAATGGCAATGGCATACTGGTAAGCATCGATGGATTTTTCATAGAGCTTGAGTCCCTGGTAGGCTGAACCCAGGTTGAACCATGCCAGTTCATTGTAGGGAAAATCATCGATGATCCGCTTGTGCAGTTCAATGCTCTCTTCATTGCGCCCGGTGAAGTCGGTCCAAAAGCAGATCTTATACAGGGCTTCCTCGTTATTGGGCTCTTCTTCAAGGATCATTTTCAGGCACTCAAATACCTTGTCGAAATTTTCATAGTCATCGTATACATCCGACATTTCAAAAAGCAGGTCGATCTTCTCCTCCCCGGAAAACAGTTCCAGTGCCTTCTCCAGCAGTTCAACCGCTTTTTTCTGTTCATCCATGGCCAGGTATACATCGGTTTTGATGATGTACACCGAGATATTCCGGGCATCCAGCATCTCCGCTTTCTCAAGGACATCCAGGGCTTCCTGGTAGTGGCGCCAGACCAGGAGTATATCGGCTTTTTTAACCAGCAGGGCAGCAGAATAGGGGTATTGTTCTGTTCCGAAATGGATGGCTTCCATGGCCTTATGCAGGTCATCCTTCTCAAAAAAATGATCGATCAGAAGTTCGTAGGATTCCTCCTCAAGATAGACATGACGACGGCCGGTTCGGATGTCCTCGTATTGTTTGAAAATCTCCTGCAGATCCTCCCGGTATGGATTTTCACTCATGGCCTGTATTTTAGTGCGGTTCAGTCAAACCCGCCTGGTCCGGATAATCGGTTCTGGCTGACCGTAGTTTCCGATACAAACTTCATGAATTTTCGCTATTTGCCTGATTTTTTTTGTTTTTCTGCCAACCAAACGTAACAAAATGGCATCTTTTCCCGTTAAAGAATTATTAAAGTTGTGGATAAACGGTAATTTTTTTACACTTTATTATCTATACATTTGCTCTGTGAACCCTAAAACTGCTGATATCAGAAGGTTTTTGGCCAGAAAATTATCAGTCATCGTATTGCTGATGGTTTCTGCAGTTGCAGCATTTGCCACCCTGGGTGATGGCAAAACGAAATCCTCCGCCACGAACAGGTCATTATTGAGCGGTCGCAGTTATAACCAGGGCGTATTCTCCCTGAAGTCAGGTTATCATTTCCGTGGCGATAAAGTGATCATCAACGATAAACAGTATATCAATATTAATACTACTGTTACGCTGAGAAAGGGCAATATCACCTATACTGTTCCCCTGAAGAAATCGGTTCTCTTCAATAAGGTCAAATTCAATTTCTGATCTTTTCTTTCATTTAAGTTCCTCCTTTTTTACTTTCCTCCCAGGTCATCACCCTGAAACCGCTTTTTGGCAGGTCAAATTTTGACTGGGGCACAGGGTTGAAATTAATAGAAGAGACTGTGTAGGTGACCAGGCGCTTGTTCTGGATGGCTTCATATTGCATCGCCAGGCCCGGCAGGTTCTTATTGATGGTTTCGAATTCCTTGTTGACAGGGATCAGTTCACGGGTAAAATAGACCGTAAAAGCCGTGCTGTCATTTATTTTGCCGATGGCTTTCTGGCAGTTATAACCTGAAATGGTCTTGAATTCATTCAGGAAAGTAAAATTTATACTGTCATATTTTTTATTGTTGTCATTCCATTCCTGCAAAGTGGAAGTGATCATATATTTCTTATCCCCGTATTCTTTCAGTACCGTCACTTTCTTTCCTTTTTCATCGATGATGGTGGATTGCGTTCCCAGGGCACTGATCATTTCTGCACGACTGATGGAGGATTTGATATAGATCACATTCCTTGACCCGTCCAGCATGTCGGCAGGTTTGCTGCCCCCATTATCGGAGTTAATGGAAATATCATAGGTGATCGTGGCTTCGGTGAGTTTGCGCTGTGCAATGGCTTGTAACTGGGCAAATGCCAGCGGAACCAGGATCGCTATGGTCAGACTGTTTTTCAACTGCTTTATTCAAATAAAAAGGTGTACCAAACTTAGGAATTCGGGGCCTCAGTAAAAAATTGCGGGTAGGTTTAACAAAAATTAAAGAATTGCATCAGCGGATCGTCACCTTTTGTTACGCTGCTGCATTTCTTTTATTTTCCGCTGCTGATCCTGCATTTGCTCAAATCTTTCCTGCCATTTGGATTTAGTCTTGGGTTTTCTCCGGTTTTCTTCGATCTGCGCCAGGATCTTATCATGATCGATGATATAGCGCTGGATCACGAACTGGATCGCCAGGGTCAGCACATTGGAGACCGTATAGTACCATGTCAGGGCTGAAGGCAGCCGGTTGAAGATGAAGAGAAGGAAGAACGGAAAAATATAGGGCATGTATTTCAGCGTAGGGTTGCTCTGGTCGGGCGACATGGCCATTCCGTAAAAGGATATCAGGAAACTGGTGATGACGGCGGTCAGGTTAAAAAGACTGATATGATCGCCTAACAAGGGGATCTTGCTGCCGAAATGAATGACCGTATCGTAAGCTGACAAATCATTGGCCCATAAAAAACTTTGACTCCTCAGGGCGATCTCCGAATTGAAGAAACTGTAAAGGGCAAAGAAGATGGGGATCTGCAAAAGTGCAGGGATGCAGCCACCAAGAGGATTCACGCCCGCCTCACGAAACAATTTCATTTGTTCCATGCTCATTTTTTGCTGGTCGCCGCCTGTCTTTTGCCGCAATGCTGCGATCTCTGGCCGCAAAACCTTCATTTTAGCCCCGCTGAGATAACTTTTATAGGTGAGGGGGGAGATCAGCAAACGGATCACCAGGGTCAGCAATGCAATGGCCAGCCCCATACTGCCTGCAATGCCTTTGAAGAGATCGAAGATGGGCATGATGAGGAACTTATTGACGGGGCGTACGAATGAATACATCCCTTGCCCCAGGTTGATGACCTTTTCAAAGTGTTCCCCGTATTTTTTCAGTTCATGGTAATCGGAAGGTCCGTAATAAAAACTCATGGGAATGATAGCCGGTGAACCGGAAGGGATACCGATCTTCATCTGCGCATTCATTCGAACCACGGTCCTGGCCGTATCGGGAGGAGTGGACCAGTCCAGGTGTGCAGAAGAGAATTTGTCTTTTGCCATCAGGGCCCCGAAGAAAAAGCGCTGGCGGACACCCGTCCACTTGACGGATGCATCCAATGCTTTGCTGCTGCGCTTGAATATGGAGTGATAGTCGAAGTCACCATCCTTGATATACCCCACTTGTGTATTTTGTTTTTCAAAACTGATATCCTTTTCCTGCTGGGCAGCAGCATAGTCCCAGGTAAGGTCCAGGGTGGAACCGGTCACCAGTTTTTCAGCGCCCTTCATTTTGATAGTAAAATCGACAAGATAATTATCGGGCCTTACTGTGAATTCATGCGTCACAGACTGTCCTGTGCTGTCGGCACCGGGAAGGGTCATTGAAACAGTATGGCTGCCGTCAGCATTTTTTACCGTATCTACCTGTGAAAAGAAAAGGTCCCTGATCTCGGCCGAGGCATTGGCCCCGGCATTGATACGGTAATTGATCCCGTCAAAATCGGTGGCGGCCATTTTGACCCAGCCATTTCCCGGGCCGATGAAATTCTTCAGCTCCACTTTTTTTATTTGGCCGCCCTTATTGGTGAAAGTGATCTTTTCCAGGCCGGTCTCTACGGTAAACGTCTTTTCTGAAGTATCACCTGCTGTTTTAAATATATTTTTCAGGCCTGCCCGGTGGAGGGAGTCATTGATTTTATTGAGCGAATCTTCTTTCGGCTTGTTCAGTTTGGCGATAGAATCCTGCCGGGTCTTTTCTTTTTGTTGCAATGCAGCCTGCTGCTGCTGGTATTTGCTCCTGTCTTTCCCGATGACGATAAAATATGCCACGAACATGGCACCCAGGATCAGGAATCCCAACACAGTGTTACGGTCAAATTTCATTTCTGAATTTTGGGAGGCAAAGATAGCTGATTGTCGTTAAGGTTCAAGGCTCCAAGTTCAAGGTTCAATGTTTAGGTATAACGCCTGGCCTTGAAGCTTCAGACCTGAAAGCTTCATCAAATCATTTCACTCTGCAAAAGGGGGCTCTTTATTTCAGATCTCTTTTCCGCATAGGCTTTGGCAGCTTTGATGAACTGGACGAAAAGAGGATGGGGGTTTTCTACCGTACTTTTTAATTCGGGATGGTATTGCACGCCGATGAAGAAAGGATGGCGCGGAAGCTCGATGATCTCCACCAGCCCGGAAGCAGGATTCCGCCCACTGGCGGTCATGCCCGCTTTTTCAAATTGTTCTAAGTATTTATTATTGAATTCCCAGCGGTGACGGTGCCGTTCACTGATCGATTTTGCACCGTAGACACGACGGGCCAGGCTTCCTTCTTTTATTTCACAGGGATAGGTGCCCAGGCGCATGGTATGACCCTTTGTAAAGACCTGCTTCTGTTCTTCCATCAGGTCGATCACCGGGTCAGGGGTCTCGGGATTCATTTCTGTGGAATGTGCCTGTTTAAGTCCAAGCACATGGCGGGCAAATTCGATCACAGCCATTTGCATACCCAGGCAGATACCAAAGAAGGGTAATCCTTTTTCGCGGGCATATTTCACTGCCACGATCTTTCCTTCCACCCCACGGTGACCGAAACCCGGCGCCACCAATAAACCATCAATGCCGGCCAATTTCTCAGCCACATTATCTTCCGTGATGAACTCACTGTGCACATTGATCACCTCCACCTGGCATTCATTCATGGCCCCGGCATGGATAAAAGATTCCAGTATGGATTTATAGGCATCCTGCAATTCAATATATTTCCCGATCAGGCCAATGGATACCTGGCTTTTGGGATATTTCAGTTTGTCAAGGAATTCTTTCCACCTGAGAAGTTCAGGTTCATGATAGTGTGTGATGTTCAGCTTCTTCAGGCAGATCAGGTCCAGCTTTTCCCGCATCATGATCAGGGGTACTTCATAGATCGTGGAAGCATCTGCTGCTTCCACCACAGCTTCCATCTTAACATTGCAGAACAGGGCGATTTTCCTCCGCAGTTCGGCAGTAAGTGGTTTTTCCGTACGGCAAACGATCACATCCGGGTTCACGCCTTCCTGGCTCAGCATTTTGACGCTGTGCTGCGTGGGTTTGGTCTTCAGCTCCTTTGCAGCTTTCAGGTAAGGGATCAATGTAAGATGCACGACGACGGTATCTTCCTCCGGCAATTCCCATTGCAGTTGCCTCACGGCTTCCACGAAGGGATGGCTTTCGATATCACCCACCGTGCCGCCTAATTCCGTGATCACAATATCATAGTCACCGCCCTGTCCCAGTTGCAGCATCCTTCTCTTTATTTCATCGGTGATATGGGGCACCACCTGTACGGTCTTTCCCAGGTAAGCGCCTTCTCTTTCCTTATTGATCACGGTCTGGTAGATGCGGCCGGTGGTCACATTATTGGCCTGTGAGGTGTAGATATTCAGGAATCTTTCATAATGGCCGAGGTCCAGGTCCGTTTCGGCCCCATCCTCCGTTACATAACATTCACCGTGTTCATAAGGATTCATGGTACCCGGATCCACATTGATATAGGGGTCGAATTTCTGGATGGTCACTTTCAGGCCCCGGGCCTGCAATAATTTGGCCAGTGAAGCAGCAATAATACCCTTACCCAATGATGAAGTAACCCCCCCGGTTACAAAAATATATTTGGCCATATAATGAACTTATATGTTTGGACCAGCAATAAATCAGACAGTGAACTTGTGACCAGCGGAAGTGATTCGTCAGGAATGCAAAATTTTTTTCCGGGAGGTCATACAAAGTTACTGGATTTTTCCGGGCGTTAAAAATTCATTTTTCCGGTTGTGGATAAGATGAAACGTCTTGAAGGTAATCAGCGGAAAAGAGAAAGCCCCCGACAGGTAACGGGGGCTAAAAGTGACAAGAACTTATTATAATGTCTGCAGTAATCCGATAAACATGAAAAGAAGGCAAATGATCAGTATAACCGCCCAAAAAGCAAAAAAATTCCGGGCCCCGGCAAAACCGGCATTCAAGGCTGCCTGATTATTGGCCCGCAGGGCCAGGCTGAGCTTATTACCTGCATTCAAGGCAAATATGGAGCTGATGACCAATACCAGGCCCATGATCAGGTAAACGGCCAGTCCCATGTTAGCCAGGGTGCCGCCGCTGATGCCACTTCTTTCAGAATAGGAATAACCCAGGCTACTGCGCCGGATTGCCTGCTGAGCGATCACTCCGAAGATCACAAATAAGATCCCCAGGATCAGGCCCACTACGCCCAGTACTTTACCCCATGTTGCCATACTACGCAATGTATAACTGTTTTGGGCGTCCAGGTTCATGGAGAACAAGGATGTGTTTTGATTTTGGTCCATAAAAATTGTTTTGGTAAAATAATGATTGACAGTATGAAAATAGTCAAAAAATCAATAAGCCCTTGCAAATAATACCCTCTGTGAAGAAGGGTTTCCTGTCAGTATACACTTCCCTTTTTCCGGAGGATTATTGAGCGGTATGCAACGGATGGTAGCCTTTGTTTTTTCCTTGATGGACGCTTCCGTTTCAGCCGTACCGTCCCAGTGCGAAGCAATGAATCCCCCTTTTTCATCCAGCAATTTTTCAAATTCATTCCAGTCATTGGCGGGAGTGATGTGCTCATCCCGGTAAGTCTTTGCCTTATGAAAAAGGGAATGTTGTATATCCAGGAGGAGCCCGTCCACATATTGTGCGATGCCGTTCATGTTCACCATCTTTTTTTCCCGTGTATCGCGACGCACCACTTCCACTTCATTGTTCTGAAGATCCTTGGCCCCGATCGTGAGCCGTACAGGTACACCTTTCATTTCATATTCAGCGAATTTCCACCCCGGACGGGCATTGTCATTATCGTCAAACCTGACGCGGATACCCAGTTCTTTCAATTGCCCGGTTATTTCATTGGCTCTTGCATTGATTTCTGCTTTCATCTCATCACCTTTATAGATCGGCACAATCACCACCTGCAAGGATGCGATCTTCGGGGGGAGTACCAGGCCGTCGTCATCGCTGTGAGCCATCACCACGGCACCAACAAGCCTGGTACTGACTCCCCAACTGGTTGCCCAGACGTATTCCAGTTGATTTTCCTTATTCAGGAATTTTACATCAAAGGCTTTGGCAAAATTTTGCCCCAGGAAATGGGAAGTACCCGATTGCAGGGCCTTTCCATCCTGCATCAATGCCTCGATGCAATAAGTATCTTCTGCGCCGGCAAATCTTTCACTGATCGTTTTGATGCCGCGGATCACCGGCAGGGCCATGAACTCCTCTGCAAACCTTGCATAGATCTCCAGGATCTGCAATGTTTCTGCCACCGCCTCTTCACGGGTGGCATGGGCGGTATGCCCTTCCTGCCAGAGGAATTCAGCCGTGCGCAGGAATAACCGGGTGCGCATTTCCCAGCGTACCACATTGGCCCACTGGTTGATCAGCAGCGGAAGGTCGCGATAAGATTTGATCCAGTCCTTATAAGTGTTCCAGATGATGGTCTCACTGGTTGGGCGTATGATCAGTTCTTCCTCCAGTTTTGCATCTGGATCCACGATCACGCCACCACCGCCAGGGTCATTCTTCAGCCGGTAATGCGTGATCACGGCACATTCTTTTGCAAATCCTTCCACGTGGGCCGCTTCACGGCTCATAAAACTTTTCGGGATGAAAAGGGGAAAATAGGCATTCACGTGTCCCGTATCCTTGAACATTTTATCCAGGGCAGCCTGCATATTTTCCCAGAGGGCATAGCCATAGGGACGGATGACCATGCAACCCCTCACGGCGGAATAATCCGCCAGCTCACCTTTCAGTACAAGGTCATTATACCATTGTGAATAATCTTTGCCCCTGGGTGTGATCGCTTTATTCATGAACTCATTATTATTTACAGGTTGTCAAATATCGTCCGGATCTTCTGTCATAGAATTGTCTTTTCACTGTTGCCTGTTTCGGGTTAACCACCAACTCGGTATGACTCTTAAATTTTCAACTTTATCTTTAAGCTTAATTTAACAGCTCCGTACGCAATATTTCCGTCACTGGCTAAATCTTTGATACATATAAAATTAGATGCCGCTCATCCCCGAAATCTCACAAAATTAGTAACTTCATTCCTAACTTATTAAAATGTAAGTTTATGAAAACATCAATTCTACTTCTGTCACTGACCATTGTTGTTTTTTCTTCCTGCACCACGGCTTACAAATCCACCCAGACGCCTGACGATGTATATTATTCTCCCACCCGCCCCCTGCAGGATGATAAACAGGTAAGAAACCAGGAGGATCAGTATTACACCGATGATTATTACTCCGACCGCTACCTGCATATGAAGGTCCATGACCGTATGCTTTGGTCATCACTTGACGACTGGTACAATTTTGACCGTTACAGTTTTGGTTATTATAACTGGAATGATTTCTATTACAACCCTTATGTGTCATGGAATTATTATTATAATCCCTACTGTTGCTGCCATACGAATAATTACACGATCATTAAATCCATGGCGGTGAATCAACCGCGGATGTTCGACCTGCAAACCTATTCGTACCGGCCTTCATCCACCAACAATTCAAAAATGAAAGGATTTGGCTCCTCTTCAAATTCTTATTCTAATAGTACGTACTCTCCTTCAGGAAACAGCAGCGCTAATAACGGAAGCAATACCGGGAGTTTCTTAAGGAATATTTTCAGCGGTCACAACAGCAGTTCCGGCTCAGGAAGCGGGAGTCATACCAGCTCATCTTCGGGAGGTTCTCACAGCAGTTCTTCTGCCCCGGTCAGGAAGTTTTAAAGAGTCTGTCGTTCCTGTCCAACATTCGTAACCGCGGAATGGAATTCTATTACCCAAATGGATCATCTATGAAAAAAATACTTTTACTCTTTAATATAGCTTTCATCACATTATTTGCAGGAGCGCAGGAACCGTCCGACGCCCTGCGTTATTCATGGATCACCCCGGGCGGAACGGCAAGGCAGCAAGCTACGGGGGGAGCAATGGTAGCCCTGGGCGGGGATTTTTCGTCCCTTTTCACTAACCCGGCCGGCCTTGGGTTTTATAAAACAAGTGAAGTGGTTTTCACACCCGGTTATAATTTCTTAAACAATCAATCCACTTATTTCAATACTACTACTTCCGATAAAAAGAATAATTTTTCCTATGGAGCTTCGGGACTGGTCTGGGGCAACGGATGGACAGGAAGGAACAAGGACAGGCATAGCGCAGCATTCAGCGTGGGAATCAACAGGGCTGCCGCTTTCGGCAGTAATTTGCTGTACCGGGGTATCAACACATCAACTTCCTATTCACAGAAATTCCTTGAGGAGATCAAAAACAACAATGATAAGGACGCCAACCATGTGGCAACTGCCTATCCCTTCGGTACGAGCCTTGCCTTCAATACTTACTGGATCGATACCATCGCGGGCGGCACCAGCGGTAACTATCAGTTCCAAACAAGGGCGCCTATCGGGAACCTGATACAGGAAAATGCCATCACCGCCAACGGCGGCATCACGGAATTGGCATTCGGCATGGCGCTCAGTAATAAAGACAAACTTTATTACGGAGCCACCCTGGGTATTCCTATTTTAAGTTATAAAAGAGCGGCAAGTTTCACTGAAGCGGATGCCACCAGCAATCCAGACAATAAATTCGACTTTGCTACCATCACTGAAAACCTGAATACAACTGGTGCAGGTATTAATATCAAGGCAGGACTGATCTATAAACCTTCCGAATACGTGAGGCTGGGACTCGTCGTGCATTCACCTTCATTTTACTCGCTTACGGATAAATATAATTCCTCTGTGACCACCAATACCGAGAATTATAAGGGGCTGCTCACGCAGTCATCCGCTGATCTCACCAGCGGCGGTAACGGTAATTTCAAGTACACCCTCATAACGCCCTGGCGGGTGACCGGCGGGATCTCTTATGTGTTAAGGGAGATCGAGGACGTTCATAAGCAAAAGGGATTCCTTACCGCCGAGATTGAGTATGTGAATTATAAGGCTTCTTCCTTTTCAGCCGATAATTCAGGCAGTACAGACCAGGCTACAAAGAATTATTTCAAATCGCTGAACAATGCTATTGATAATGCTTACAAGGGAACCTTCAATTTCCGGGCCGGCGGAGAACTGAAATTCACCACCCTGATGGCCCGGCTGGGCCTTGCTTATTATAGCAATCCTTACCAGGACCTGGGGCACAATGAAAAAGGGAACCGCTTTCAGTTAAGCGGGGGACTGGGTTATCGCAATAAAGGGATCTTCATTGATCTGACCTATGTGCATACGATGGGAAAGGATATTCATTTTCCGTATCGCCTGCAATACAGTAATTTTTCTGCAGCGATGATAAAATCCACAAATGGGAATGTCTTACTAACCATCGGGTTCAAAATCTGATTATTGATTATTACATATTGATATAAATATATCCACTAATGGAAATATCTTGCTGACGATGGGTTTCAATATCCAGGTTTCAAAGATCCTTCTTTCACCAGGTAAATGATCACACCGGCAATCGCAAAGAATAGCCCGAATAATGCAAACCAACCGGTCCGGCTCAGTAAAAAGATCCATGCCGCAACGGAAAGAATGACCGGCAGGGGGAAGATCCACATTTTAAATGGCAATTTTGCTGTGCCATTCCTTTTTCTCAGCAGCACAACGCCCACCGCCTGTCCGATAAACTGAATGATGATTCGCATTGCGAGGATGGAACTGATCACTTCAGACAGCCTGAACAATAAACTGAACGCAAATCCCAACACACATAATACGGCCAGGGAAATATGCGGAAAATTTTTGGTGGGATGCAGTTTGGCAAAGGGCTTGAAAAAATTATCGTCTGCCGCCGCTGCATAAGGCACCCTCGAATAACCGAGTACGACTGCGAACAAGGATGAAAAAGCAATCACCAGGATGAGAATGGTAACGACGGTTGCTGCCCCGTGCCCGTAAATATTTTCCATGAAAGAACTTACCATATGTTCTTCCTTGCCTGTAACGCCATGCCAGTTGATCACGCTCATCACGCTGATATTCATCAGCAGGTATAGCGCGGCGATCAAAGCAATGGAAATAAAAATACTGCGGGGAATATTCTTCCCGGGGTTTTTTATCTCACCACCCAGATGACACACATTATAATACCCAAGATAGGCATACACTGTTTTTACGGATGCATTGCCGATAGCTATCCAGAATATATTGGTAAAGAATGAGTCTCCATGTGCAGGCAGTATTTTTACCGGGTAATGCTGATGTGTCAACCCGCTGAAAATGATCCATGCGATGGTTGCCAGGACAATGACCCCCATCACCACGGAAATTTTACCGATGGATTCGATTTTCCTATAGAGTAAAATAAACACGAGAATGACCAGGGAGCCTGAAACGATCTTTTGTTGCCAGTCATCCAAGGGCACCAGGTAAGTGAGGTTCTGTGCAAATCCGATGGCCGCCGAAGCCACCACCAGCGGAGCCTGTATGCTGGTCTGCCAGACGAATAAAAAGCTCATCATCTTCCCATACTTTTTACCATAAGCGATCCGGTGGAAGTTATAGGTACCACCGGCAAGCGGGTAGGCGGCCCCCAGTTCACTCCAGATCATAGCATCCACAAAAGCTGTTAAGGCGCCGAAGATCCAGGCCCAGATGAATAAACCGTTGTTGAACTGTGCCACCACGAAAGGCATAACGATAAAAGGGCCGATTCCCACCATATCAATCATATTGATGGAAGTGGCCTGGACCAGGTTCAGCTTACGGTTTGATGTTGGAAGTTCGATGTTTGAGGTTTGAGATTAGGTTGATATTCTTCCCGTGTAATTAGTCCAATGCTTCATTCAGCAGCTTTGCGAGACGCAATCCGCCTTTCAGTAACTGTTTGTCAAGATCCTCTTTGAAAATATAGTTATACCGGTAACTGAGTTTTCCATTGGCGGGCACATTGGCATATACCTTATTGGCCAGTTCATAGGATTCATAAAACCAGTCCTCAAGCGTTGACCCCTGGCAGGAATTTACTTCTTCATTACTCACAATATCAAGGATCTTTGCATATTCAGTATAGCTGTATTGCTGCTCCTCCACTAACCAGTTATCCCATACAGCATGCAGGTTGGTGGGTTTATCAAACCAGGTAACATTGATCTTATTCCCGCCCTGATCCTCTTCGCGGCCCACATGCAGGGGCTGGTGCAGGTCGCCCACCAGGTGGATAAGAAAGCGGAGTGCAACCTGCCTTTTTTCTTTGCTCAGGGAATGGTCCTTCAATTGTCCTGTCATGGCCTGTATCTGGGAATAGAGGTTTTCACCTTTCAGTTCTTTAAGCGCTTTTATAAATTCATCATGGGTGAGGTTGCCGGGTATATTCACGTAATGCCATTTGGATGCCATATCCCAGGTATGCGTGGTATCGGACTTAATGAAGTCGGGCCAGTTGGCCCATTCCGCCAGTGTTTCCCGGCCGATCAGTTCTCTTAATTCTTTCGCAGCTTTTTTGTCCAGGTGTCTCTGGGCGATCTCCGCTACCACGCGGTGCCCGGTCACACCCCAGCAAAAGGCGAGCAGGGGGAGAAGGGAAAAAAGTCCTGCCAGCAGGATCGGGCTGATTTTTTTACACAAAGAATTTGTCATGGGATTTTTTACAAAAATGCTTTAAAATGCTGTGCAGAGGAAATTTTGTTTGCCATTCATGCTTTTTTGCATGGAAGGTCTGTTTTAATTTATGTATAAATGGATGAAAATAATGTTGAGGATCCCAAATGATTCCCAGGTTTTTTGACAGGCAATCAGCTAAGAATGAATTATATTTGCAGGGATGTAATTGATGCGTGAGAAAATTTGTAAGCTTCATATTATTACTCGTATTCCTGATGCAGGAAGAAGAACTGCTGGTGATTTACCGTGTTCAGCTCGGCCAGGTTCACCGGGAAATGAAAAAAGTCCTGGAAGACAGGGAAACATCATTTGAACATATCAGTCTTTCCTTACAAGATTTCAATCATTCGGGATTCAACGGGCAGGAATTAATGTTCTGCGGTAAAATGTATGATATCAAGGCCGTCACCTATACCGGGAACAGGGTAGAATTACTGGCCGTGAATGATCTCAAAGAAAAAGGGATCCTGGACCAGATCAGCCACACGATCAACCATCAGCGGAATTCCCGGAAGGAAATGCCTGATAATGCCATTCAATTCATGGGCCTTTTGTATGATTTTCCCGGGCATGATAACCTGTTTACCTTATCTGTGATCCATAAAATAACTTATCAAACCTGCTGCATTTCCTGCTTATCCCGCAGCACAGATATCACTTCTCCTCCTCCCGAAATAGGTTAAACTTTTCTTTTCTGCATGGAATGGCTGAAGAGCCATTCTGTTGTGTGCTTTTCATTTTTTTAACCTAACAAATAATACATGAAAACAAGATTTATATTTTTAATAGTATGTCAATCATTGACCGCCGCGGGGCTGCTGTCTCAGAATGTTCTAAGCGGGAAAGTCTCTGATCATAAAAGTCATGCCTCATTGCAGGGTGTGTCGGTTTATATTCCCGACCTGCGGATCGGCGCCGTAACGGATGCGGAAGGAAAATATTCCATCAGCAATGTGCCGCATGGCACTTACCTGGAAGTAGTGAGCATGATCGGGTACGCATCCCAAAGCAGGGAGATCAATATCGGCAAAACATCAACTGCTGATTTTGAACTGGAACAATCGGCTGTGGATATGAAACAGGTGATCATTACCGGAGTTTCATCTGCGACCGAGCAACAAACCAATCCCATCCCGGTGAATATTGTCACAGGCAGGGATATGTTGCGGAACAGCTCTACCAATATCATTGATGCCATTGCCCGCACACCAGGCGTTTCACAAATGACCCTGGGGCCCAATATCTCCAAACCCTTCATCCGCGGACTGGGATATAACCGTGTAGTGACGATCAATGACGGGGTGCGGCAGGAAGGGCAGCAGTGGTTTGATGAATTCGGCGAAGAGATCGATGAATTCTCCGTCAATAAAGCCGAAGTAATGATGGGTCCGGCCAGTCTGAGCTATGGTTCAGATGCCATGGCAGGTGTGATCAACCTGCTTGGACCTCCACCAGCGCCGGAGGGAAAGGTCAGGGGAAATATCCTGGCCAATTACCAGACGAATAACGGGCTTTGGGCCGAATCCTTTAACCTGGGCGGAAATAAGAACGGGTTTACCTGGGATCTGCGCTATAGCAATAAAATGGCCCATGATTATAAAAATAAATATGACGGTTATGTCGCCAATTCGGCTTATGCTGAAAGCAATTTCAAAGCTGTGCTGGGCATCAACCGTGCATGGGGATTCTCACACCTTACACTTTCTTCATTTAGTTTGAAGACGGGGATCATTGAAGGAGCGCGGGACAGCGCCACCGGTGAATTCCTGCAGCATTTCCTGGTCGCAGGCCCCGATGACAGCCTCGGCATCACGCCTCCCGATCAATTTAAGAAATACAATAGTTTTCCTGTCATTCATCAGCATGTGCGTCATTACAAAGCGGTTTTGGATAACAGTTTTGTGGCGGGGAACGGAAGGATCAGCCTGCGGTTGGGTTTTCAGCAAAATCACCGGCAGGAAGCCAATGACCTGACGCAGGGGGATTATTTCAATAACTATTTTTTCCTGAATACTTTTAACTATGATGCCCGGTATATTTTCCCTGAAAAGAATAAATGGGAAACCTCGGCCGGCATCAATGGGATGGTACAAAATTCACAGAACAAAGGAACTGCATTTGTGATCCCCGAATATTCCATTTTTGATATCGGTTTTTTTGCCATCACAAAAAAAACATTCAACAAGTTAACGCTTAGCGGGGGTCTGCGTTTCGATACCCGGATGCTGAAAGGAAAGGAATTGTGGGTAGATTCTGAAGGTCACAGGTTACCAGGTCCCGAGCCCGGAGCCCTGGCCGATTTTACACCTTATACATCCAATTTTTCAGGTTTGTCGGGCAGCATAGGGATCGCTTACCAGTTCAGTGATAAGGCATATGGTAAACTGAATGTTGCCAGGGGATACCGGGCGCCCACTGCTGCTGAAAGCGGTGCAAACGGTATTCACGACGGCACACCGTTTTACGAGATCGGCGATCACAGCCTTAAAGCAGAAAGCAGCCTGCAGGTGGATGGCACCCTGGGCGTTTCATCACCGGATGTGACAGCTGAGATCACCGCCTTTGTGAACAGTATTGACCACTACATTTTTGCAGAGAAATTAGAAAGTGTATTCGGTGGCGATTCCATAAGAGAGGACCCCGCCCTGGCCCTGGCCCCCGGACCCGCTTTTAAATATGTGCAAGGCAATGCCACACTTTCGGGAACGGAGATCATGCTGAATATTCATCCGCATACCATAAAAGGATTTTATTTTGAGAACAGTTATTCCTTTGTGAGTGCTGTTCAGAAAGACCAGCCCGATTCGACCAAATATCTGCCTTTTACGCCTCCTGCCGTATTACGTTCAGAATTGCGGTATGAATGGTCGAAGGGAAAGACCTTCAAAAACACGTATATCAAATTCGGCCTGGAACATTTCTTTGAACAGAATAAGATATATTATAAATATGGGGATGAAACGGTGACCACGGCCTATACTTTGCTGAATGCAGGTATCGGGAGTGATATCTGCTCCCGGAACAAGACCCTTTTCTCTGTATTCATTTCGGGCAATAACCTGTCCGATAAAGCCTATCAAAGCAGCATGAGCCGCCTGAAATATACAGATGAGAATAATGTGACCGGGCGGATCGGGGTTTTCAATATGGGAAGGAATATCAGTATTAAGTTATTGATACCTGTTGATTTTAAAACTCATTAAAATTGTTTGCCACGAATGCATGAATTGTTTTAAATTATCAAAGCGGTTTTAAATTAATTCGTGCATTCGTCGCTTCCTTTTATATGACTCCCCGGGATTAATTCTTTGCGAATGCCCGAATCCCTTCCACAAGTGTATCAAGATTTTCAGTGGTCGTATATACACTCGGTGTGACGCGAATGCCATGAATATTTTCCCATTCTATACCTACCACATGTATCTTATATTTATCATATAAGAAATTATCCAGGTCGCCGGGTTTTTTCCCTTCGAAACCGATATTGCCGATGGCGCAACTCCATTTGGGATGAAGGGGTGTGTTTATTTTCAGTCCCGGAAGGTCTTTGATCTTTTCGATCCAATAATCTTTCAGGTAATACAGACGCTTTTCCTTTCTTTCATTGCCGATCATTTCATGGAATTCAAGCGCTTTGCCGATCGCCTGTTCAATAAAGAATGGCCGGGTGCCGAGGCTTTCAAATTTCCGGATATCATCTCTTAAAGGGTCATCCCCGGTAGCGAAGAGGGGATACAGGTTTTTTATTTTTTCTTTCCTGACATAAAGCATTCCGCTGCCAATGGGTGCGAAGAGCCATTTATGCAGGCTGCTGGCAAAATAATCGCATCCCAGGTCACTGATCTTGAAATCAAAATGGAAAAGGCTGTGCGCCCCGTCGGCAATGACCTCGATACCCCGCTTATGCGCCTCATCGGCGATCTTTCTCACGGGCAGGATCTGCCCGTTCCAGTTGATGATATGCGTGATATGGACGAGTTTTGTCCTGTCAGTGAATGCATTTACATATTGTTTTACCATGTAATCTTCATCCACACTCGGCAACTCCAGGTTGATCCATTTTATTTTTATCTCGTCCCGCTTTTCCCTTTGTTTGTACGCATTGATCATATTGGGATAATCCTGTTTGGCAGCCACTACTTCATCACCTGCCTTCAATTGCAGCCCGAAGATGACCGTTTCCAGTCCTTCCGAAGAATTCCGGTTGATGGCCACTTCTTCAGGGTCGCAGCCCGCCATCACGGCCATTTTCTTACGCAGGGGTTCACGGCCCTGGTCGAGAATCCTCCACATATAATAACTGGGCGCTTCATTGCTATAATCATAATAGCGTTTCATTGCATCCTGCACGGTCTTGGGAGCGGGGGAGACCCCGCCATTATTCAGGTTGATCATATAGGGTGACACAGTGAAGGCCTGCTGGATATAATACCAGAAATCTTCTTCGCTTGCCAGGTCGGCCGCGGAAATATTTTCAGCATTGCGTAAGGCCGCATGCAGGTTCCTTGCCCAGGACGGTTGTGTAAGTGATGTAAAAAAGCCGGCTGCGGAAAGCATGCCCGCTCTTTTTAAAAAGCGTCGGCGGTTTGTTTCAGTCATAGGAGATATTTATACATAAATGTACCGAAAAAGAAACAACACGGAAACTAAACCCCGATTGCAGGATGGATAAAAAAAACTATCTTCCCTGATCAACTGAATTATGAAAATACTGGAAATAAAGATCCTGCGGGGACCCAATTACTGGAGTGTGCGGCGTACCAAACTGATCCAGATGAAACTTGACCTGGAAGAACTTGAGCAGCGACCCACCAACAAGATCCCGGGCTTCCGGGAAAGGCTTGAAAAACTATTTCCTACCATGATCGAACACCGCTGCAGTGAAGCCATGCGGGGTGGATTTTTTAAACGGGTGGAAGAAGGGACATGGATGGGCCACGTGATCGAACATATTGCCCTGGAACTGCAGACAGTGGCAGGCATGGATGTGGGTTTTGGAAGGACAAGAACGCCAGAAGGCGAAAAACCCGGCGTGTATTATGTGGTGTTCAGTTATATGGAAGAGGATGCCGGCGTGTATACAGCCAAAGCTGCTGTCAGGATCGCCCAGTCACTGGTGGATGGAATGGAATACGACCTTGCAGCAGATATCCAGCGTTTGCGTGAGATCAGGGAAGATACCCGGTTGGGTCCATCAACCGGTTGTATTGTGGAGGAAGCGGCAAAAAGAGGGATACCTTTTATCCGGCTGAACAAACAAAGCCTGGTACAACTGGGTTATGGCGTCAACCAGAAACGTATCCGTGCAACGATTGCCTCCACTACTTCGAATATTGCGGTGGACATTGCCTGCGACAAGGAAGAAACAAAGATGCTGCTGGAAGCGGCGGAAATACCTGTGCCGCGGGGAATGGTGATCCGGACAGAAGAGGGACTGAAGGAAGCCATAGAGAAATACGGTTACCCGCTGGTGATAAAACCCATTGACGGAAACCACGGGAAAGGAAATACAACCAATATCACAACCTATGAACAGGCCATAAAAGCTTTTGCTGCAGCAAAGGATTTCAGCCGGAGCGTGATCGTGGAAAAATTCATCACCGGTTTTGATTTCCGCTGCCTGGTCATCAATTATAAATTCATCTGTGCTGCCCTGCGCACACCGGCTTCCGTGGTGGGCGACGGAAAACATACGATCCAATGGCTGATCGATGAAACGAATAAGGACCCGCGCCGTGGCTTTGGCCATGAAAAAGTGCTTACCCAAATAACCATGGACCCCTTTATGCAGAAAATGCTTGATGACCGTGGCGATACACTGGAAACAATTCCTCCAAAAGGTGAAAGGGTTATACTGAAACCTACGGCCAATCTTTCTACCGGCGGCACATCCACCGATGTGACAGATGAAGTGCACCCGGCCAATATTTTTATGTTCGAACGGATCGCCCGTATCGTGGGGCTCGATATCTGCGGCATCGATGTCATGGCTTCCGACCTGCGGAGTCCTGTTTCCGAGAACGGGGGGGCTGTGCTGGAAGTAAATGCTGCGCCCGGTTTCCGGATGCATATTGAACCGGCCGAAGGTTTGCCGCGGAATGTGGCAGAACCGGTGGTGGATATGCTCTTTCCAAGGGGCAGTGCAGGCAGGATCCCCATCATTGCCATTACCGGGACGAACGGAAAAACAACTACCGCGAGGCTGACGGCACATATCGCCAAGAGCGCCAGGAAAAAAGTAGGTTACACAACCTCAGACGGAGTATATATCCAGAACCAACTGATGATGAAAGGCGATTGTACGGGCCCGCTTTCATCCCAGTTTGTATTGAAAGATCCGACAGTAGATTTTGCCGTGCTGGAATGTGCCAGAGGTGGCATATTAAAGTCAGGTTTGGCATTTCAACATTGCGAGGTGGCCGTGGTGACCAATGTTGCGGCCGACCATATCGGCCTCGGGGGCATTCATTCCGTGGAAGCCATGGCCAAGGTGAAGGCCGTTGTTCCCGAAACGGTATTCAAACATGGTTATGCCGTGTTGAATGCGGATGATGACCTGGTATATAAAATGAAGAACGACCTGGATTGTAATATTGCACTCTTCAGCATGGATGAAAATAATCCGCGTATCCGGGAACATGCAACGGAAAACGGCCTGTCCTGTGTGTACGAAAACGGTTTTGTCACCCTGATGAAGGGTAACTGGAAGATCAGGGTGCTCCCCGTGAAGAATATCCCGCTCACATTTGAAGGGAAGGCCCTGCATAATATCAATAACTGTTTGCCCGCCGTATTATCCTGCTATCTTTTCCGGGATATCACAATTGAGGATATCAGGACCGGTTTGCAAACCTTTATCCCCAGTGAAACGCTGACGCCGGGGCGCTTGAACTTCTTTCATTTTAAGAACTTCACCATCCTGGCAGATTTTGCGCATAACCCGCACGGGTTAAAACTGCTCTGTGATTTTGTGAGCAAGCTGGATTACCCCAAAAAGATCGGGGTGATCAGCGGCACGGGCGACCGGCGGGATGAAGATATCCGGGAACTGGGTGAGATCTCTGCCAATTATTTTGACGAGATCATCATCCGCTGCGACAAGAACCTGCGGGGCAGGACGGCCGATGAGATCATAAACCTTCTCAGGGACGGGATCGCTTCTGTAAATACAACCATTCCTGTTAAAACGATCGCTAATGAAAATGAAGCGCTCGAATTTATTTACGCCCATCCGCAACCCAATGCTTTGTATACGATCATGTGTGATGTGGTGGCGGGAGCACTTGATAAAATAAGGGAGCTAAAAGAACGGGAGGGTTAGAAGTTCAATGTAAGAATTAGGGAATTGGAAAAAGTAAAATAATAAAGTTAAAACTAATAAAAACCGGAAACTGCCAACCGGTAAACTTCAATTATCATTCATCCTTCCTGTTTTTCACTAACCAGGGATCTTCCCCTGTATATCTTCCTGACGGAATAGGTTTTCTTATTCTGTGATTCATAATAGGTGCGGATATTGATATCAGCAATGATCCCGATGGTGATGAGTTGAATACCACCCAGCAAAAGGATCAATCCAAGAATGAGGAGGGGTTTGCCCCAGATATCATGTCCTGTTAGCTTTAATGCGAGTAAATAAAGATTGATGACCGCGCCGATGCTGAAACTGATAAAACCGATGGTGCCGAACAGGTGCATGGGTTTTTGCATATACCGGCGCATGAAAACCAGCAGGAGCAGGTCACTGATCACCTTGAAAGTGCGGTTGATGCCATATTTGCTTTTACCTGTCTTGCGGGGATGGTGGTGCACATCCACCTGGGTGATCCTGGCTCCCTGCATCTTCGCCAGCACCGGGATGAAGCGGTGCATTTCACCGTAAAGCCCGAGTTCTTCCGCGATTTCCCTTTTGAACACTTTCAGCGTACAGCCATAATCTCTGATCTTCACGCCTGTCATTTTCCTGATCAGGGCGTTGGCGATCCTGCTGGGGAATCGACGGAGGAAAAAACCATCTTTACGCTCCTTCCGGTTACCCGCCACTACATCCCAGTCTTCCTCTTTCAACAGCTGCAGCATGACAGGGATATCGGCCGGGTCATTCTGCAGGTCGCCATCGAGCAGGGCAATATATTTCCCCTGTGAATGATCGATACCTGCCATCATCGCATTGCTTTGGCCATAATTCTTTCTGAGCTCCACCAATAATGTCCGCTCATCTGCCTGTTGCAGTATTTGCTGCCGGGTCTTATCCCCTGAACCGTCATCCACCCATATCAATTCGTAATCGATGCCGCCCAAAGCTGCGCGGATAGAATCCGATAAAGGCCGGATATTATCTTCCTCATCTTTTACGGTGATCACAACAGAGAGTTCTCTCATACAGTAGTTTGCACCTGCGAAGGTACAGTTTCACCAATAAAAAAGGCCCGCAGGATGCAGGCCCAAAACCAAAAACAAGAATATTATCAGTTATATGATCCCAGCGAGTTCCAGGCTTCTTTTCTTCAGCCAGCGGGTTATCGGTTCTTCGATGACAGGTTCGGGTAAAAGGATCAGGGAATGGTCATTTTCCTTCCACCAGCTGTTTTGTTTAAGATGTGAAAGGGAAATAACCCCCACCAGGTAGTTCCTGCCTTCACCGATATGCCATTCTTCTATCCATTCAAACGATTCGCGGGGGACCAGCCCGATATCTTCAAAACTTACATACACCCGCAGAAAAATATCATCTGTCAATTGCTGAGGCTCGTGATGGTATAGTTTTTTGTACTCATATCTATAGCCATATCGCAGGGCGGATATATCGCTGAGAACGGCGGAAGCAGTGGGCAAACTCCCGGCTCCTTTGCCGTAAAAGAACTGTTTGTCGGCAAAACTGCTTTCGATCACGACACCATTGAATTCATATTTTACAAAGGCCAGCGGGTCATCCTTTCTGATGAATGCAGGCAAAACAAAGGCAGCGATCCTTCCATCGCGAAGTTTTCGGGCATGTGCCAGTAAGCGGATTACCTGGTTCTTCGACGCAGCCAGTTCAGCATCCGTAAGACTGATCTGTTCAATACCATTGAATAGAATATTGCCTGGCTTTTCAACAATTCCATAAGCATGCATGAGCAGGAGGGACCATTTGTTGGCGGCATCAATTCCTTCCACATCCAGGGCTGGGTTGGTTTCTGCAAAACCTGCCTGTTGCGCCAGTAACAAGGCTTCCCGGAAATCCAGGCCTTCTTCGATGATCTTTGTCAGGATAAAATTCGTGGAACCATTCACGATGGCGCTGATGGAATGCAGCAGGTCATTGTCGTAATACTCTTCCAGGTTCCGGATCACAGGGATGGAAGCGCAGGCTGCTGCTTCATACAAAAATGAGCGTCCGGTCAGTTGCTGCAATTCGAGTAAGACAGGCAAGTTTTCTGCGATCATCTTTTTGCTGGCACTCACCACATCCTTTCCGTTTCGTAAAGCTGTCGTTACGATGCTGAAAGCAGCTTCGCTTTCATTGATCACTTCCACGATCACATTGATCTCCGGATCGTTCAGCAGCAGATCACGATCCGTCGTGAAAAGCGCAGTTGGGGCATTCCTTTCCTTAGCAATATCCTTTATACACACTTTTTTAATGGTCGCTTTCAGCGATGTTGTTTTTTGCAGGACCCTGTACAGCCCTTCACCGACTACCCCGAAGCCAAATAACCCGATGGTCAGTTCTTTATGCATGTTCATGACAGTTCCAGTGTTTTGGTTTCAAATGTTGCCGCAGGTATCGCTTTAAATGCCTGCTCAAGGTCTGCGATGAGATCTGCGCTTTCTTCAAGCCCTACTGAAAGCCTTATCAGGCTGTCGGCCACACCGGCTGCTTTCCTTTTTTCTGCAGGGATGGATTTATGGGTCATTTGAGCCGGATGACAAAGCAAGCTCTTCACTCCGCCAAGGCTTTCTGCAAGCTTAAATAATTTGGTGGAGGTCACGAATGTGACTGCTGCTTTTTCTGAATCATTTTTCAGGGTGAATGAAACAATGCCGCCAAATCCTTTTGACTGCTTTTCTGCCACATCATGATTCGGGTGGTTTTTCAATCCCGGATAGTACACACGGTCCACGTCAGGATGTGTTTCCAGGAATTCAGCAACGACCTGTGCATTGATGCAGTGTTGTTTTACCCTCAGGGGCAGGGTTTCGATTCCCCGGATCACCAGCCAGCTGTCAAAGGGGGATAAAATGGCTCCGCTTGCATTCTGAATGAATTTAATTTTTTCTCCCAGCTCTTTGTTTTTAGTTACCACCAGGCCGGCGATCAGGTCGCTATGACCGCCCAGGTATTTCGTGGCAGAATGCACTACGATATCTGCGCCGAGTGACAGGGGCTGCTGCAACGCGGGTGAGGCAAATGTATTATCCACACAAAGCAAACATCCGGAGGCTTTCGCAATTTTAGCGATCGCTTCAATATCCGAGATCTTCAATGTAGGGTTCGTTGGTGTTTCGATCCAGATGAGTTTGGTCCGGGGTGTAATGGCATGGAATACATTTTCAGCATTGCTGGAATCAACATAATTGATGCCAACCCCGAATTTCTGATAAATATGTGTGAAGAGCCGGAAGGCGCCGCCGTATATGTCATCTACGGCCAGTATTTCATCGCCGGTCTCAAGTAATTTCACCACGGCATCGATCGCTGCTAGTCCGCTGCCAAAGGCAATCCCGGTACTACCGTTTTCCAGTTTTGCAATAATGGATTCAAGTGTCGCCCGGGTTGGGTTGCCCGTGCGGGCATAATCATATCCCTTATTCACCCCCGGGGCTTCCTGTACAAAAGTTGAGGTTTGGTAAATAGGAACGGCGATTGCGCCGGTCAGTTCGTCCACAGGAATACTGTGGATCAGTTCTGTTGCATTCTTGCTCATAGTTCCTCCTTCCCTCCCTATGGGAGATTTTAATGATTAAAAATTATTGCAATCACTATCAGGAAAGGATGTCAGGATCGGGGGCTCAGTGTTTCTCTTCGAAAAAGGAAATTAAAAAAGCTCACCCGGTAAATCAGATGAGCTTTGTATACTAAGAAGATATTGTAAAGCCTGTTATCTGACTTATCTGTCCCGATGATGGTA
Organism: uncultured Chitinophaga sp.; assembly: GCA_964652845.1. Classification (GTDB taxonomy): domain Bacteria; phylum Bacteroidota; class Bacteroidia; order Chitinophagales; family Chitinophagaceae; genus JJ008. Next base: position 58,383 of record CAZZDQ010000004.1, on the reverse strand, counting down.
TCGGGATGGAATTGGCACCTTGCTTTATGCCCTTGAATGAGCATTTGCAGGTTGTCAAGGCTTCTTCGGGCCATTACCCTCAGCCTTTCTTGATAAGCGATTGAAAAGAACTTACCTGTTATAAGCAGGTAACGCAAAGATATAAGCGGGTATTTTTCATTTCCAAATTTCTTTCAAAAAATTTTTTATCGAACATATGTTTGTTTAGGGAATATTTTTCAGGATAAGGAATGCAAAACCCAATTCATCATGACCTGCTTCTTCCGGCATAGGCTTGATATTACCTGTTTTATGGGCTGCTGACTGGGTATGACGGTCATTCAGTATTACCACCATGAATGGTTTTTGAAAGATCCTCCCAGAATTTTTTATGCTGCTGCAGTTGCATAATGAATTTCCTTTCATCAGGATGGCCTTTTGCGTTCACGAGGCGGAGGAATGCACGTCGCTGGATTTTCTGCCATTGAGGGATTTTAAGGACGGCTTGTGCCAATAAGCTCCATTGCGCCCATATCTTTTTTTCAATTCTAATCTTGCTCTGTAAATCTTTGATATTCAGTTCATTCAATGTCTTTTTCCAGCAGACCTTTTGGGCAAGCGTCCTGTCACCGTTGAATTCCCTGTTGATAAATTCAGTTATGGTTTCACTTACCCGGGCGGCATCAAATAGTGGTTGGGATACTGAAGAGAGATCCAGGACCAGACCTGAACCTGCCAGCTTTTTCAACGTTTCCCGGGATGACCGGTATTTTTTATCACGTTTTATATTTTCCCATTCATGTAGTGCCAATACTTTTAACCGTTCGTTTTCAGGACAGAAGCCAAACTTATAATAAAACCAGAAGGCGCCTGATCTTATTCCTTCCTCATTCTGATTGCCGAACTGGTAGGGTTTAATGAAAAAACGGACAGCGCCATAATATTGATGATAGACCCTGATCAGCGCTGAAAAGATCAGGGAGGATTCATTCCCGCGAAACGGCTCCAGTATATTGATCCCGAACTGGCACCGGCGCCCGAAAAGCCACCCGCCTCCGTAAGCAACCGGTAGTCCATTGCTGAAAACAAAGAACCCGATATATGATTCAATAGAATACCGGTGTTCCTGTTCCATACTGTATAACGCAATACTGTAACCCCTTTCCAGGTAGAATAGTTTTACCTGCTTTGGGTCAGCAAATGAAAAGGTCTCTGTTTCACTGTAAAGGATTGCCAGACTCGCTTTTGCCAGGTTGACCAGGTTCTGTTTACGTGTCCATGATAGTTTTTCCGGGGCTGGCAATTTCAGTTGAATGATCTTTTTCTGTACCAGCTCACGACCCGGAGAGGTCCTGTAATATATTTTTTTGACCGGGATACGCAGATTGCTTCGTGAATAAAGGTGATCATTCAGTTTCCAGGTAATGAATATCCCGAGTTCATGGAACAAGAATTCTTTTGACATATCCGGTAATGAGGACCTTTCCATGAGTCTTATCAACCATTCCAGGTCTGAAAGACTGCTATTTCCTTTCAGCAGGCCGATACGTTTTGAAAGCGTACACTCCTTTGCTGAAATTCCTTCATATTCCATTTCAGGAAGAAGTTGACGGAATAATAACCGTACGGTTTCCGGCTTTGCGGTACTGCTGTCAATAAATACTGATGAGGGAAATTTTCTGATCAGCCATTTTGTAATGGTATAGCTGAAGCGGCCGGTCAGTTCCGTTCCAGCTATGCCTGTTCCCTCCAATTCCGAATAAAGGGAGGAGCCAGTTGCAAAGGCCTTTTTAAGTTTTGCAAGGAAGGCAACCATTGATTTTTTTGCAAACTTCAGTGTGATCCTGTTTTCCGGAAAGGCTATGACCGAAAGAAGCGAATCATGATAAGCAATGATATTCCTGGCCGGGGCATTTCGCAGATCGGGGATACCCGCCCTCACAGCATCCATAGGTGACATGCCATTGCTATTGCGGCCCCGCTTCGGCATCATCAAACGTCTTGTGTCCTCGGGGAGGGATAAAGATGCAGAAACCATCAGCTAATAAAACCAATTAGGGTCAGAAATGATATGATAAAAACCTTCAGGACAGCTGATTTAGGTCAACCCCTGGTGATCCCGCTCTGTGATTGTTCCTATCTTCGCAAATTCTATGTTGACCCGTGAAAAAAATGTTTTTGCTACTGCTGGAATGAACTACCCTGAATACATTGAAATATTTGGCGCCCGGGTTCACAACCTGAAAAACATTGATATCAGTATTCCCAAGAATAAACTGGTTGTGATAACCGGCATCAGCGGCAGCGGCAAATCCTCCCTGGCTTTTGATACCCTCTATGCTGAAGGACAGCGCCGTTACCTGGAAACATTCGGGTCCTATGCCCGGCAGTTCATCGGCGATATGGAAAGGCCGGATGTGGATAATATCAACGGCTTATCCCCGGTGATCTCCATTGAGCAAAAAACCACCAACAAGAACCCGCGTTCCACAGTAGGAACGGTCACAGAGGTCTATGATTTCCTGCGACTGCTTTTTGCAAGGATAGGGGAGGCTTATTCCTATAACACAGGCAAAAAAATGGTGAAATGGAATGAAGAGGATATCGTCAATGATATATACAAAAAGTATTTCAACAGCAGGATCATGCTGCTGGCCCCACTGGTACGCGGCAGAAAGGGACATTACCGTGAACTGTTTGAGGAAATGCGCAAAAAAGGCTTTCTGAAAGTGAGGGTGGACGGCGAAATAAAAGATATTGTATCCAAAATGCAGGTTGACCGTTATGTGATCCATGATATTGAACTGGTGGTTGACCGCCTGCAGGTGAGTGAGGACCTGAAACCAAGACTGAGCCAAAGTGTGCAGCAGACATTGAAACTTGGAAAGGAGCTGATGTTCGTCGTCCCTGTCTCCGCCGGAAATGCTGAAAACGGGAAAACAAAAAAGAGACCTGATCAGAAAAAAATAATTCATTCCGGGAAAGACAAAGCTTCCTCTCCCCTCGAGGGAAGTTTGGATGGAGCCAAAAACGGAGTTGGGGAAGCTATCTATTCCAAGCTACTCATGTGCCGGGATACGGGGATCAGTTATGAAGAGCCTTCCCCGAATTCATTCTCCTTTAATTCTCCCTATGGTGCCTGCCCTGTTTGTAAAGGACTGGGGAATGTCTATACGATCGATCTGAACATGGTCTTGCCGGACAGGAATTTATCGGTGAAAGAAGGGGGAATTGCCCCGCTTGGTGAAGAAAGGGACGCCAGCGTTTTCCGCCAGGTCATGGAATTTTCTAAAAAACACCGGATCGATCTGAACAAACCGGTCCGTCAGCTTCCCAAAACACAATTGGATCTCCTGCTATACGGCGATAAAGGGATCAGTGCTTCACTCACTGTCGATAATACGGATGACACTGTACCGAATGAGTATACGGGCAGTTATGAAGGAATCATACCCATGCTGAAAAGATGGTTCACCTCCTCTTATAGTACGGATTTTCTGAGAGAATGGGTGGAACATTTCATGGAGCTGGCCAATTGCAGCGCCTGCCAGGGCGCCCGCCTGAAAAAAGAAAGCCTTTGGTTCAAAGTGAATGGAAGGAATATCGCGGAGCTCTGTAATATGAACCTGGATAACCTTGCTGCCTGGTTTGATGGTATTGAGCTGATGCTGGAAACCAAACAGAGATCCATTGCAAAAGATATCCTGAAAGAGATCAGGGAACGGTTACAATTTTTGATGCAGGTAGGACTGACCTACTTGTCGCTGAACCGACCCACCCGCTCGCTCAGCGGTGGCGAAAGCCAGCGCATCAGGCTTGCCACACAGATCGGTTCACAATTGCAGGGCATCACTTATATCCTGGATGAACCGAGCATTGGCTTGCACCAGCGGGATAACCACCGCCTTATTGATGCCTTGCAGAACCTGCGGGATATCGGCAATACCATGCTGGTGGTGGAACACGACAAGGATATTATGCTGGCATCTGATTACCTGATCGATATCGGACCGCGGGCCGGTTTTCACGGAGGAAAAATCGTAGCGCAGGGCTTGCCTTCTGAACTGCTGAATATGGATACGATCACTTCCCATTACCTGAGCGGCCGGCTGAGGATACCGACGCCGGGAGAACGAAGAAAGGGTAACGGGAAATTCATTGAGCTCACCGGCGCAACGGGCAATAACCTGCAAAACATCACTGTGCAGTTCCCACTTGGTAAATTCATATGTATCACTGGTGTGAGCGGGAGTGGTAAATCCACCCTGATCAATGAAACACTATATCCCATCCTTTCAAAACATATTTACGGTTCGAAAATGTCACCGTTGGCCTACCGGTCAGTGAAAGGGCTGGAACTGGTCGATAAAGTGATCGAAATTGACCAGTCACCTATTGGCAGGACACCCCGGAGTAATCCGGCCACTTATTGCGGCTTTTTTACAGATATCCGTACTTTATTTGCATCGGTGCCTGAAGCGAAGATCAGGGGTTATACTGCGGGCCGGTTCTCCTTCAATGTTAAAAGCGGTCGCTGTGATGTTTGTGAAGGAGGCGGTATGCGGGTGATAGAAATGAATTTTTTGCCGGATGTTTATGTGCATTGTGAAAAATGCAATGGCAAACGGTATAACCGGGAAACACTGGAGATCCGTTACAAAGGGAAATCCATCGCTGATGTGCTGGAAATGACCGTAGAGGAAGCAGTACAATTCTTTCAGCCCGTACCTTATATCTACCGGAAAATAAAAGTGCTGGAAGAAGTAGGTCTCGGATATATTACCCTGGGACAAAGTGCAGTGACCCTGAGCGGCGGAGAGGCGCAGCGTGTCAAACTCAGTACAGAATTAGCCAAACGTGATACTGGTAAAACGTTTTATATACTTGACGAACCGACCACGGGTCTGCATTTTGAGGATATCAAGCATTTGCTGGATGTGTTGAATAAACTGGTGGACCGGGGCAATACGGTGTTGGTGATCGAACATAATATGGAAGTGATCAAGACGGCCGATCATGTCATTGACCTTGGCCCTGAAGGCGGCGATGGCGGTGGAAAGATCCTCTTTGAAGGTACCCCGGAAAAGCTGGCGGACTGCCGGGAAAGTTATACGGCGGAATTCTTAAAAAAGGAGTTATAAAAAAAATCCCCCGGTTTAAACGGGGGATTTTTATCAGAAAATATTTTAAGCCTTGGGTTTGTTGTCCGGCATTTTTACCAAACCCCATACCCACAGTGCGCCGATCACACCAGCTGCGAGCGCCAGGAAGAGACCAATTGATAAACCATGCATATTCCGCAGCATTTGAATAAGGGCAATTAAACCAGCTACGCCAAAACATGCTGCTACGATCATTTTCACCTGTCCTTCGTAAGGTTTCGTTTTATCACCCATTACGAATGTAACGACGCCTGCACCGATGAATCCAATGAAGGCAATAATGCCTAATTCATGCAAGCCATTGATGGAGACGCTTGCAGCACCAATACCTGCAAAACCGCCAAAGGAATAGTGCCACCAGGGTAAAATACAGGCAATTACGCCAACAGCTGCAACGATGAGAGCATAAAGTTTTGATTTGTGAAGATTCATTTGTTCCATAAGAAATAGTTGATTTTGGTTTATCGCCTACTCTGTTGGCTTTTCGGCATTCGCCCCTGAAGTTGCGGGTTCAGGCTGCCCTTCCTTCGTTTTGACGAACTAATGTAAGACTTTTTTTAAAAACAAAAATTTTATCTGCAAATATTTTGGATAAATGTGAATAAAGGGAGAAATGAGTGGAAAAGCCGGGAAGATGGAAAGAAGATGCTCCCATAGTGCCCGGCAGGAGAATGTAAAAATCTATTTAGGGCGGCCAGATTTACTGGTTTTTCACCTGGATCGGATTTGCACATTTCCTGCCGTTCGCCAAAAGGCAGGCAACTAGGGTTTTCTTAGTTATGACAATTAAAAGAACTCAGGTTAAGGAACAAGGCTCAAGGCACAAGGTCCAGGTTCAAGATTCAAAACTTTAAACCTTAAACTTTCAACTACCCATAGGCAGGCAGAGAGTATTTAATAAAATTGTTTACAGAAAAGAGTACCAATAGAGAACGGATCAGGTTTATTCAACCAGGTATCAGATTTTATTAAGCTCTCTGCTGCTTACAGGATCATTTTATTTCAAAGAGGCCGGAAGCTGTTTCCGTGTCCCCGTTGAAAACGCGGTATACATATTTCCCTTTGGCAAGGCCTGTGATGCGGTAATGCTCATTCACCTTCATTTTGCTGTTCTGCATCATTTTTCCCTGCAGGTCGAATACATAAAAGTCCACTTCACTCCGGGTATCCTTGTCCACCACATGCATGTCTCTTTTGAATGCATCGGGGTAGATCTTCACAAACTTGTTGTTTAGACCCGTGGAGACCTTCGAAGCAGGATCCTCTTCCGTGTACCCTTTGACAGTGTAATGCCTGACAGGAGTGCCGATTGCACGACCCTGCGTGGCTGTTATCATGCTGATAACGATCACGGCCAATGGGCTGAAAATTGTGGTGATGGTGCTTGTTTTCATAGCGTGAATTTTAGATTTATTAATAAAATACAGGACATTTTAATTGTTTTCTCCGGGCGTCACCATTATTGAAACGCCAACCCAGTCGCAGGATACCTGAAAAATAGGCATCGTTCTGCCTCGGGTCACCCCGCTGGGCAAATTGCTGATAAGGTCTTGATGCGGGAAATGTATAGATACCCCGGTAATATAACTGCCGGGCTTCAGCGGCATCGGCCGGGCTGAGATATTTATCAAAATAGATCGGATCTATATAATAGTTATGACTGACGTCATCCACATAATCCGTAAAGAGCTTTCGGTGCAGTATTTCAAATCCCACGTAAAGATTTTCTTTTACATAATATTTGAAACCAAAACCGATCAGCAGGTTCATTTGTGTCAGGCTGTATGGCTTGCTATCCGGGTATTCCGCGAAACCCTGGCCTTCCAGGTGCAACGGATGCAAGGCCACAACCCTTCCGCTGCTGTCCTTTGTTTTAGGATTAAAATGGTAAACACCCGCGCCTCCAAGTAAATAGGGCCTGAATTTCCCTTTTAAGCCGTCATATCTCTCAAAGAGAACAGTTGGGTAAAACTCAAGGGCACCATAGGCTTCCTCAATATTTGTGAAAAACCGGAGGTTCCGGTATTTACGGTCCTCTTCATCACCACCCTTTGCAGGGGCCTGCGCATCATCCCCTTCCAAAAAGCCGAGGTTGCCTGCAACACGCAATCCCAGCCATTCAAAAGGATAATAATTGAGGTAGATGCCTTTGCTGATCTTGGTGAGCGGAAGATTAAGGTCTTTGATGAAGGTCCGCCCATATCCCCTTTGTCCGCCCAGGTCCCCAAGGAAAAACATGGGGCCAACACCGACGCCCAATTCAAATTTTCCGTCGGGTGAATTGATGGACTGTCCGGGCGATCTAAGGACAAATAAATGAAGAAAGCAGATCAGTACGGATAACCGTACGCAGGGTACACGTGTTCTCATTGGTATCGGATTATTGGTATTCTGTTCTCGTTCTGTCAGCTAAAATAGAGAACAGCCCGTCGCAGAAAGAATAAAACGGGATTTATTTCATAGGGTAAACAGGAACTTAGCTGAACTACGAAGCTGTTTTACGAAGGGAATTTACCGGTTGGTAATTTTACCATTTCAATATGTTCAATGCCGTCTTCCAGGTATACTTCACTATTGGGCAAAAAGCCGAGCGATTCATAGAAATTCCTGAGATATAACTGGGCGCTTAGCTTAACAGGAGTCGCTCCGAATAGTTTTTCCATTTTTTGAAGAGCCAATTCCATCATCTGCCTTCCCAGGCCTGTTTGGCGTACCAGCCTGGCCGTGACTACCCTTCCGATGGACGGCTCTTTATATTGTAATCCCGGAGGCATGATTCTTGTATAAGCCACCAGTTTATCATTTTGCAGGCCCATCAGGTGATAAGATGCCTGGTCCCTGTCATCCAGGTCGGGATACACGCAATGCTGTTCAACTGCAAATACTTCATTGCGCAATTGGAGAATAGCATAGAGTTCGTGAACACTGAGTTCATCAAACTTTTTTAACAGCCAGTTCATTGTGAATCGAGATAGGTGATGCGTGATACGCGATACGCGAATTTCGCATCCCGAATCGCGTATCGCAAAACTCCATCAATCATCTTCCCACCGGCAAAGGTATCACAGGCAAACTTTCATTTCCGTCCTCGCTGACCGACTGTACCGCGAAAAAATAATTGTCCTTTGAAAACGGCAGGTCAATTTTTGTATCCGCTGTGAAGATCTTTTTTTGCCAGACAGCCGAAGTGGTTTCACGCATCAGTATAAAATAACCCCTGGGTTTGCCAGTTTTGGGTTTTGCCCATTCGATATGAGAAGTGTTCGTCAATTTTTTTGTTTCGATTGTCACCTGCAGGGGCATGGAAGGTGATTTTGCCAGGTTGGCAAGGTTGCAAAGGTTCAGGCACGTGTTTTTCCGTAAATACTCATAATCCACGTATTCGGGAAGGTCGCCGTATTGTATGCCGTTCTCCATCCTTACATCCTGGTGTTGGTGGGTATAGTTCTCATTCATTTCACAGATCCGGACAGCTGCAAAACCCCGGTTCACATAGGGAGTATGATCACCTCCCCGCAGGAACCTGTCATTACGGTACACCATCACCACCTCGAGGTTATCCACGTATCGTTCGCCGACCTCTTTTACATAGCGGGCCAGCTGCCTGGCCCTCCCGTCATTTTCCAGTCCCAGGTTCCGGATATTCTGAAAATTCCTTCCCGTATCCAGGATGGAAAAAGCCTCGCTGAACACCCTCACTTTTGTATTGCCTGTGATATTGGTCTCATTGCTGTTGGTCGAACCCATGATATCATTGTTGAGCACGGCCTCAATATTCCAGTTCCCTTTTTTTGCTTTTTCGGCCATGTAATTTGCACCCAAAAGACCTTGCTCTTCACCGCTCACGGCGACAAAGATCACCGTAGCCGGAAAATCCTGCATGCTCATAAGCCTTGCACATTCGATGACGGCTGCTGTTCCGCTGCCATCATCGTCAGCACCGGGGGCATCGCCGGTACTGTCCATCACATTGGTGCGCATATTGTCGAGGTGACCGCTGATGATAAAGATCCGGTGATCCGCGGTGTCTGTGCCCCTGAGGGTGGCCATCACATTACCCAGCAGTATCTTCCGGTCCACCCTCCTGCCATCGGGCAGCAGGGTCACTGTATCAATGACTGCGCTTAGACGGCCCTTTGAATTCTTTGCGAATGAATTGAACATGCCCAGGACCCAGTTACGTGCAGCCCCGATGCCGCGGATAGGGGATGATTGCGTACTGAGTGTATTCCTTGTGCCAAAGCTGACAAGTTGTTTGATATATGATTGTAATGAATCTCTTGATACCTGGCTGATCATTTTTTCGATCTGCGGATCACGTCGGATGGTCGTTTGGGACATTGCAGCGGGTGTATAAGCTAAAAGTAAAAGAGGAAAGAACAATTTTCTCATATTGATGATTTGGAAAGTAAATGTAAGAAATCCCGGTTTGCTGCTCCGGAGAGACAGATCAGAAAAACAGCATCCGCTCTCAGCCATCCTGCAAAACCCTAATTTTAGAAAATGAAATCAATGGATGTAAGGGACCTCAGTACAGTGCGGGGACTGATCAGCGATCTCTTCCGGTGGCCGAAGACCCCGGGAGAATGGGAGGGATATGCATTGACAAAGGAACAAATTGAATTCTTTCACGTGAATGGTTTTGTCAGTGGTATCAAAATGCTGGATGAAAAACAGGTCAATGCAATCCGGAATGAATTGGCTGAGATCGCTGAACCGCAACATCCCGGCCATTCGCTATTTTATGAATTCCACTCCAACGAATCCACGGACCCCGAAAAGATCCTCTTTCATGCATTGGGGGCTTGGCGTCTTACCCCCGGATTACATGATGTTTTATGGAATCCCCGGTTTGTCATGGCAGCCAGCCAGTTATTGGGCAATGTCCCCGTACGCTTCTGGCATGACCAGATATTCTGGAAGCCACCCAAACAAGGCGGGGTAGTGGCCTGGCACCAGGATTATTCATACTGGACAAGAACAAAACCGGTATCGCACCTGACCTGTTGGTGCGGGTTGGATGATGCAACGAAAGAAAATGGATGCCTGCAATATATCTCCGGGAGTCATCGCTGGGGTTTATTGCCTAAACCCGCGATCGCGGGTGACCTGCAAGGCATCCGGGAATTTCTCAACGAAGCGCAGGCAGAACAATTCGGCCAGCCGCAATTTGCAGAAGTGAAGGCCGGAGAAGCGATCTTTCATCATTCCCTCACCCTGCATGGTTCAGGTGCCAATACTTCATCAAAGCCCAGGAGGGCTTTTGTGATCAATGTATTTGCTGATGGAGTGATTTCTGATTCTGATGAACCCCTGTTAGAAGGAGTGCCTGTTGTACCAAAGGGGAATAAAATGGAGGGACAGTTTTTCCCATTATTGTTTCGAGGTCGATGATCGCTTAATGGATAGATGGCTGGTTGGTTAGATGGTGTGATTGTTGACTGGATAGTTGTTCAAAAAACTATTAACCATCAAACAATTCAACCATTAATAATCATATTTTTCTTTCCAAAGATTCCTCAAAAATTTCCTGAATTCCTCTTCCCTTGCATTTTTCCCCGGCTCATAGAACTTCATCCCGGCAATTTCTCCGGGCAGGTATTCCTGCGGGGAAAAACTATTCTCATAGTCGTGAGAATATTCATAATCCTTTCCGAAGCCGAGGTTCTTCATCAGCCGGGAAGGTGCATTGCGGATATGAAGTGGAACTGGAAGGTCTCCATATTTCTTAACAGCCGACAAAGCATCGCCGATAGCCGCTATCGCTGCATTGCTCTTGGGCGAAGCAGCGAGGTAGGTAGCACACTGGGATAAAATGATCATGGCTTCAGGATGACCGATCTTGTTGACCGCTTCAAAAGTTGCATTGGCCAGTACCAGGGCCGTGGGATTGGCGTTCCCGATATCCTCGCTGGCCAGGATCACCATCCTGCGTGCTATGAATTTCACATCCTCTCCTCCTTCGATCATCCGGGCCAGCCAGTACACCGCGGCATTCGGATCACTGCCCCTCATGGATTTGATAAAGGCGGAAATGATATCATAATGTTGTTCACCTTGTTTGTCATAAAGTGCAATTCTTTTCTGTGCGACGTCCATTACATATTCATCGGTCAGTTCGACATTTTTCCCCGCGGTCCGGCAAACGATCTCCAGCAGGTTCAGAAGTTTCCGGGCGTCGCCGCCGGAGATATTCAGGAGCGCTGCAGTTTCTTTCAACTCGACCCGATATTGTTTTAGTATTTCATCTTTTTCCAATGCATTTTTCAATACTGCAACCAGGTCTTTTTCATCCAGGGGTTTCAGTACGTATACCTGGCAGCGGCTCAGTAAAGCTGAATTGACTTCAAAAGAGGGATTCTCGGTAGTGGCTCCGATCAAAGTAATGATCCCTTTTTCAACCGCACCCAGCAGGGCATCTTGCTGACCTTTGTTGAACCGGTGTATCTCATCAATGAAGAGGATCGACCCGGGCCTTTTTTTAGCTTCTTCGATCACTTCCCTCACCTCTTTCACTCCTGCACTGATGGCACTGAGCTGGTAAAACGGAACTTTTAGCGTATGTGCAATGATATTGGCCAGGGTCGTTTTCCCGGTACCCGGCTCGCCCCAAAAGATCATCGAAGGCACTTTCCCGTTTTCAATGGACGTTCGCAGGATGCTTGTTTTGCCAACCAGGTGATCCTGTCCAACAAGCTCATCCAGCGTCTTGGGGCGGACGCGTTCCGCCAAAGGGATATGATCGTTCATACACCCAAAATACTAAATATAAAAGGATAATCTGAACTAGTTCACATTGGCATTGATAAAAGCAGTGATCTTATCAAATGAATCGGTCAGGTCAGGCCCTGTCCATCCGTGATTTTCGGTGGGATAAAATACATACTGATGCACCACTCCGAAAGTTTGCAGTTTGATATTCAGGTTTGCCGATTGTGAAGGTGCGACAATTATATCTGCGCCCCCCTGCAGGATGATGGTGGGAGGACTTTGGGCAGAAACATAATTGATCGGGCTCGAGTCGTGGTAAAGGGCAGGGTTGGTGGAAGGGGTAGCGCCGGTCACCTGGAACAATACAACAGGTATTATCGGGTTGAGTGGGTTATTATACATATCAACCAGGTCGGTGGGTCCAAAAAAATCAACCACAGCCTTTATTGTCACCGGTGAAAAGTTTTTATAAGCCTGTAATAATGCCAGGTGTCCACCTGCACTCGCGCCCAACAGGACAAATTTATCCGAGATAGCATACTGGGTCTTCCTGTTATAGATCGTATCGATGGCTGCTTTTACATCATTCTCCTGGGTGGGAAAAAAATTTGCACTGCCCGTAGCCAGCCGGTAATTAATGTTGATGATGGCATATTCCGGCAACCGTTTTTTCAATGTATCGATATAAGTGGCGAAATCGGATTTGTCACCCTGGTTCCAGGCTCCCCCGTGGATCAGGATGATCAGTTTAGTGGTGGTGGTGCTCCGGCCTGCAGGCAGGTATACATCCATCTTTTGCTGCCCATCGCTGCCATAAGTGGTATCCAGTATTGTCTTTGCCGGTAATGGCTGCGGTGTGGGGGAGGTACCGGGATTGATTTCCTTTTTACAGGCAACCAGCAGCACCAGGCTGATCACGACCGGCCATTTCTGATTAAAAAATTTTACATGCATCGGTTTCTTTTTAGTTTCAGACGGGACGGGTTGAATTCCGGATACATAATTCAGTGGCCAATATCTTTGTTTCAAAATCAACAACCGGTCTTTTGCTTTCGATCAGCTGCAAAAGTAATGTTATGGCTGTTTCCCCCATTTCAAAGGCAGGTTGCCGGATCGTCGAAAGGGCCGGATCCAGCAGTTCGGTCAGTTCTGAATTAGAAAAACCGATCAGCCCGATCTGGTCGGGTATGCTGATCTTCCTTTGTTTGAGGTAACGGAGGCAACCCATTGTCAGTTTATCTGCGGATGCGAATATTGCATCGGGGGGATCTGTACTGAATAATTCCTGCATCGCTTCATCCACTTCGTAGGAGATCATTCCGCCATGTGTACAGTATTTGATCAAATCATCATCGTATGCGATGCCGTTTTCGGTCAAGGCTGTTTTGTACCCAGCCAGCCTTTCCCGGGCAATGGAGAGGGTCCCGGGATTGGAGATTGCCGCAATTCTTTTGTATCCGCATTGCAGTAAATGCCGGGTAGCATTATAAGCGCCGTTAAAATTATCGGCGATCACCTTATGTGTTCTGATCTCATCCACGATCCTGTCGAAAAAAACGATGGGAAGCCCTTTTTCATGGAGTTCCTGCAACGCGGAAAAATCTTTTGTCTCCGTGGATACGGAAATGATCAGTCCGTCGGCAGAACGGGAAGCCAGGTAATTGAGATTAAGCAGCTCCCGGTCAAAAGACTCCCTGCTTTGGGAGATGATCACATTATACCCTTTCTCGTAGGCAATTGACTCAATGCCATTGATGATCTGGGAGAAAAAACTATTGGCGATCTCACATACGACAACGCCGATGGTCCGGCTCCTTTTCTCCTTGAGACTCAGGGCAATAGGATTGGGTTTGTAGTTATATTTTTGGGCATATTCCATTACCAGTTTCTTGGTTTCCCTGCTGATCTCATAACTGTCGCGCAGGGCCCTGGAAACAGTAGAAGTGGACAAGCCGAGGGCTTTTGCAATATCTTTTATGGTAATGGCCTCGAACTTCATTTCAATTTTTGGTTTATGAACGAAGGGCGGATTTTAAAAATACGAAAAAATGAACTAAAAAAGCTTTCTGGTCGTCCACGCAAAAGCCCCGAAAAGGGTTTGATAACCATTTTCCTGCGGGAACGATTGCGTAAAAAAAGGGCTGAAGAATTATCCGCTGCTTAAAGGAATTATTTAGCATTGTTCCGGAAAACGGCCGGTGTCTTTTTCACCGGGACATTTTCAAAACGAATACTGCTACTATGAGGGTTTGCTGCTTGCCAATTTCTTGTAATGGATTTTATTTGCATTACCGGTTCATCCCCGGCCTGTCAGCAGGTCAACTTCCTTCGTTTTTTGTCCGACAATTCAATTTATTTACCAACAAACAAAACTTTTTATGAAGTTTCTTTACAAAAAGTACAGGGCTGCACTGATCCTATTTTTCTCCCTTGGCCAGGTAGTTGCATTTGCACAAACCAGGCAGATCACAGGTACGGTCACTTCCTCGGAAAACAAACAGCCCCTTTCGGGTGTTACAGTAACGGCCCGTGGAAGCAGGGCAGCCACTTCTACTGATAACCTGGGACATTTTTCCATTAAAGTGGATGAAAAGACCACGGCTTTGCTCTTCACTTCAGCATCCTACCTGAATGTTGAAAATCCGGTAACGGCCTCCACGACGGTGATCAATGTCGAATTACAGCCGGACACCCGCTCCCTGAGCGATGTGGTCGTGATCGGGTACCAGAGTGTAAGAAGAAAGGATGTGCTGGCTTCCGTTTCTTCAGTTACGGCAAGGGATCTCAGGGATATCCCGATCAATTCTGCTGCTGAGGCGCTGAACGGAAGGCTTGCCGGCGTGACGGCTACTACAGCAGAAGGTTCTCCCGATGCGCAAATCAGAATTAGGGTGAGGGGCGGTATGTCCATTACCGGCGACAATTCCCCGCTTTTCATCGTGGACGGTGTACAGATGGAAAATGCGCTGAATTTTCTTTCCCCGCAGGATATACAATCGATCGATGTGCTGAAAGATGCAGCAGCCACGGCCATTTATGGTGCCCGCGGCGCCAATGGGGTGGTCATCATCACTACCAAGGGCGGCAGAAAACAAAAACCCAAGGTCAGTTACAATGGATTTTTCGGTGTCAAAGTACTGGAACATGAACTGGATGTGATGGATCCTTATAATTATGTGCTCTACCAGTCTGAACGTTCCCGCGGGAGCAGCACCGACAGTACTACTTTCACCAACAATTTCGGACATTACTTTGATACGCTGAGCGTATATAAATATGTACCTGCCGTGGATTGGCAAAAACAGACCTTCGGCAATACCGGGTACACCCAAACCCATAATATCAACGTGGTGGGTGGCACCAATTTCATCACCTATGATGCGGGCTATACGCTCAATGATGACCAGGCGATCGTGCTGAATTCAAGATACCGCCGTCATTTATTCAATGCAAAGACCGAAATGAATGTTACCAAGAAATTAAAAGTTGGACTCATCGGACGCTATGCCATCCAGGAAGTATATGGTGCGGGGGTTTCTGATACCAAGGGCTCTTCCTACAACCGGTTACGTAATGCGGTGAAGTACCGTCCTTTTTTATCCAACAACGAGCTGATCACGGATCAGGATCCCCTGGCGGATCCCAATGTGGGCAATGGATTAAACCTGTATAATCCGATTGACCTCGCCAATGCGGAATTTCGCCACAAGACCACGTACAATTTCAACGGAACGGTCTATGGCCAGTATGCGATCACAAAACACCTCAGTTTCAGGTCCACCTTCAGTTATAATTATTACCGTTTCGTCGATCGCCAGTTTGAAGATACCATCACGCCCTATGCTATCATCCAGGGTGGGAAAAAACCAACGGCACAGCTGGATACCACCCGGCAATACACGTATACCAATTCAAACGTACTCAGCTATTCTGTAAAAGGATGGCATAAGAAACATGACCTGGATGTGATCATCGGAGAAGAGACCTATGACCTCCGCACCACCATACAGAATGATCTGTTCAAGAACTATCCTTCCTTCACTTCCTCCACGGATGCCTTCAAAAATACCAGCCTGGCGGTTCCTTTCACCGGTTACCCCAAACTGACAAAGACCAGGTATACCAATGCCTCTTTGTTCGGGCGGCTGAGTTATAGTTTCGCAGATAAATACCTGCTCTCATTCAATATACGGGCTGACGGGGCATCCAAATTCATGCCCGGCAAACAGTGGGGCTATTTCCCATCCGGCTCGCTGGCCTGGAGAGTAAAGAATGAAAAATTCCTGCAGAATGTCGAATTCATAAATGACCTGAAATTCAGGGCAGGCTATGGCCTGGTAGGCAATAACCGCATTGATGATTATTTATACCTGACCACTTTCAGAAACGACGGAACCTATTTTTACGGGCTCAATAATACCGCGATCATCGGGTATTATCCCGCCAGCCTGATCAATAAGGACCTGAAATGGGAATCGACCGAAGAAAAGAACCTGGGCATGGATATCAGTTTCATCAAGAACAGGTACAATCTTAGTATTGATATTTATAATAATACTTCCAGGGACCTCCTTTTATTTGTCCCCATCGCTTCCACCTATGGGTACACCACCCAATACCAGAACATAGGAAAGACTTCGAACAAAGGAGTTGAACTGCAGCTGAGTGCTGCGATCATCCGTCATCCCAAAGGGGTGAACTGGAATACTTCTTTCAATATTTCATTCAATCATAACAAGATCCTGCAACTGGGCCGTGGTCAGACACAGTTTTTCCCTGCAGCCAGCTGGGGTGTTTCAGGACAACCCACCGATTATATTGAAAGGGTCGGGGAAGCTGTCGGCACCATCTGGGGGCTTGTAACAGATGGATTTTATAAGGTAAGCGATTTTGATTATAACAGCAGTACGGGGGTTTACACATTAAAAGCGGGAGTAGTATCTGATGCTGCAATCATTGGTACCGTGATGCCGGGCTCGATCAAATTCAAGGACCTGAACGGCGACGGACTGGTGGACCTGAATAATGACAGGACCATCATCGGGCATCCCTTTCCCAAATTCACAGGAGGTTTGTCGCAGCAACTCACCTACAAGAACTGGGACCTCAGTTTGTTTGTCAACTTCTCCTATGGAAATGATGTCTATAACGCCAATAAGATCGAATTCACCAACGGCTATGCCAATAATGCCAATATGCTTAAACTGATGGAAGGCAGGTGGAAAGTCGTAACGTCAACGGGACAAACGGCTGAATGGATCAGCGGTAATTCTGTGATGGGTATTCCGCCCGACCAACTGGCTGCATTGAATGCCAATGCCACCATTTGGCAACCTGTAAAGAGTGCAGGAGCATTTTACCCGCATTCATGGGCGATCGAGAATGGTTCCTTCCTGCGGTTTAACAACCTGACCCTCGGTTATAATTTCCCGGCGCAGAAACTGGCGGGATCATTTATCAGTAAACTAAGGGTCTATGTTACGGCCAATAATTTCGCCATCATCACCAAGTACTCCGGTTATGATCCTGAGGTAAGCGTAAGCAGTAACCCGCTCACACCGGGCCTGGATTATTCCGCTTATCCCAAGAGCCGCAGTTTTATTTTCGGTATCAATGCCACATTCTAAAAACGATTAAAACAAGTATATGAAATCAGTAAAAACTTATTGCAAGATCCTGTTGCTGTTCTTCCCCTTACTGCTGGTGAACAGCTGTAAAAAATTCCTGGATCAGCGGCCCATTACATCGGTCAGCTCGGATTTTGTTTTTGCGGATGTTGCGTCCACCTATAAAGCCCTGGCCTCGGTATACAGCCGCCTGGTGGGTGATGCCGGATATGGGATCCGGGTCAGTTTATATTATCCTGTGGATAATGACGAAACACAGGGACCTACCGGGGCTTCTGATAACGACCGCCGGGATATTGCCCGCTATTCCGCTACTTCTGGCAATGCACAGATCACCAATCCCTTCAACCAGATGTTCCAGGGTATTGAGTTCGCCAATATCTGTATTGCCAATATCCCGCAGATGACGATGTATAATTCCGGAACAGATCAGCAGAAAAAACAATTGCAGCGGATGTATGGTGAGGCCCTGACCCTGCGGGCGCAATTTTATTTGGAAGCGATCCGTAACTGGGGCGACCTGCCCATGCATTTCACCCCCGCTTCCGATTCAGCATTGGCGGATCCTTTTCCATTCAGGGTTGACAAGGATCTTTTATACAATCACCTGATCGCTGACCTGAAAACAGCCGAGGACCTGGTACCCTGGAGAAATGACGTTGCCAACATCGGTGATCAGCCTGATGAAAGGATCACGAAAGGGACGGTGAAAGGATTGAGGGCCCGGATCGCACTCTACAGGGGCGGATATTCCTTACGGCAGAACGGAACCTTGCAAAGAGGCGCGGATTACCTGACCTATTACCAGATCGCACATGATGAATGTAATGATATCATTAATTCAGGGCAGCATACCCTGAATCCCAACTACCGTTCACTCTGGAAAGACCAGGTTTGCGGCCATGCGGTTACTGATCCAAACGGGGAACTGATGTTCCAGGCCAGTGCTATTGGTCTGACCGGTGCGGAGGATACCAAACTGGGATACTATAACGGGCCCACCGTAAACGGCTTTGGTAACAAGAGCATCAATATCCTGCCCAGCTATTTTTACCTCTTCGATTCCACGGATACACGCCGCGATGTGACCATGGCTGCCTATAATGTTGCAACCAACGGAAGTACCAAGACCGGCCAGGCCATTACTGCTATCAATGATGGTAAATACAGGCGCGACTGGGTTACCAATCCTGTCATCTCACCCACCAGTGCTGTACAGTACCTTGGATTGAAATGGCAGATCCTCCGTTTTTCAGATGTGTTATTAATGTTTGCAGAAGCCGAAAACGAGATCAGCGGGCCCGATGCCGCTGCTTACAATGCTGTCAATATGGTACGGCGCCGTGGGTATGGACAACCCATCAATACCGCGAACCCTGCCATTGATATTCCTTCCGGTTTGTCCAAATCCGATTTCTTCAAAAATATTGTCAGGGAAAGATCACTTGAATTTGGTGGAGAAGGTTTGCGTAAGTATGACCTGATCCGCTGGAACCTGCTTGCTACAGCATTGACGGAAGCAAGGGCAAATATGACCAGGATGAGCACTGTTACACCCATGGTCAATCCTTCCTATATGGCGGGTTATCCGGCTTACTGTATCGCTGCCACCCTGCCCGTTTCCATGTATTATTTTTCCAGCACAACATCTGATAACAATAATATTGGAGGTCTCTGGGCGAATTCATTGTATAAAACGGCACCGGCTTCCACGCCATCGGGGACCACGAAAGTAGCCTGGCTCACAACGGCTATCGCAACGGCAGGTACAACATCACCTGTAGGCCGCTATGCAACCGGGTTTACATCCGGTAAATCTGAACTCTTACCGATTCCGCAACCGGCACGTGATGCCAATGCTAACCTGACCCAAAACCCGGGATATTAATAGAGGGTTGAAAAAAGACCAAAGGCTGCTGTCACAACTGATCGCAGCCTTTTTAAATCATTAAGAATGATCCGATAAATATGGGGCTGATTTAACAACCGGTAAAAAAAATAACATGTTCCTTGTTACTAAAAGATTCTGCGCTGCGTCCCTGCTGATGATCCTTGTCGCAGGGTTACCCGACAAGAGAAATATAAAAATCTTTATGGCAGGCGATTCCACCATGAGCATCAAAGACCCGCATACCTACCCGGAAACCGGGTGGGGGATGCCCTTTGCTAATTTCTGGGACTCCACCGTCACGATCGTGAACCGGGCAAAGAACGGCCGCAGCACCAAGACCTTTATCAGTGAGGGTTTATGGAAATCTATCTGCGATGAAGCCAGGGAGGGGGATTATGTATTCATTCAGTTTGGGCATAATGATGAATCTCCGGATAAAAAGGAAAGGTATGCGCCCCCTGATACTTTTAAAACAAATCTCACGCGCATGGTGAACGATGCAAGATCGAAAAAAGCCGTACCGGTATTATTCACGCCTGTAAGCCGGCGGAAATTCGACAGCGCCGGCAATGCGCAGGAGACGCACACAGTTTATTCAGCCCTGGTGAAAGAGGTAGCCTCAAAAGAAAAGGTTTTGCTGATCGACCTGGATGCGGCCAGCCTTGTATTGTTACGCAAATGGGGAAAAGAAAATTCAAAATTGCTGTTCAACCAGCTCAGGCCGGGTGAACATCCCAATTATCCTTCGGGGGTACAGGATAATACCCATTTCAATGAACTCGGAGCACGGCTGATCGCCCAGTTGGTGCTGGAAGAAATTAAAAAACAGATCCCTGACCTGGCAGAACGAGTGTATAAACCCAAACCCAAATGAGGACATTCATCTTCATATCATTGCTGGTGGTGGTTTCCGTTGGTGTAGTGGCTCAGAAAAAGATCGTGGTTTCACAGGACGGGAAAGGTGATTTCAGATCGGTCCAGGCTGCCCTGGATGCCCTGCCTTCCTATAATGAAAAACCGGTCTTCCTTTATATCAGGAATGGGGTTTATAAAGAAGTGATCACGGTGGATGCCAGGAAGAACTTCATTTCATTCATCGGAGAAAACAAGGACAGCACCATCCTCACCTATGATAACCATGCCGGCACAAAATTACCCAACGGGGACACCCTGAATACCTGGACCAGTGCATCCGTATTTGTTTATGGAAATGATTTTCATGCGGAAAATATCGGCTTTCAGAATACAGCAGGTTTTACGGCCGGCCAGGCAGTTGGACTTCGGATCGAAGGCAACAGGGCCTCGCTGAAAAACTGCCGGATCACCGGGAACCAGGATATCCTTTTTTTAAGCGGGAATGGTGTCAAGGATTATTTCAGCAATTGTTATATCGAAGGCACCACCGATTTTATTTTCGGAGCTGCCACGGCCGTATTCATGAACTGCGAGATGCACAGTAAAAAGAACAGTCATGTGACGGCTGCTTCCACCAACAGTATCATTCCCTATGGTTTTGTTTTTTTCAATTGCCGGCTGACAGCAGATACTTCCCTCAATAAGGTCTCACTGGGCCGGCCATGGTCGCCTACTGCCAGCGTGACCTATATCAATTGCTGGATGGATAAACATATCCTTCCCGAAGGATGGAACAACTGGAAAAATCCCGCCAATGAAGCAACCGCCAGGTTTGCCGAATATAACAGCAGTGGTCCGGGGGCCAATCCTGCGGCCAGGGTAAAATGGTCCCGGCAACTGACGGAAGAGGAAGCTAAAAAATATACGCTGAAGAATATCCTGGGAGACTGGGATCCCGGAAAATGATACAACATGAAACCTATCAACACAGCATTATGTTCCTTTGGCATGAGCGGATGGGTCTTTCATGCCCCCTTCATTACAGCGAATCCCGGATTTCATTTATACGGGATCTGGGAAAGGACAAAAAATCTTGCAAACGAACAATATCCAGGTGTAAAGACATTTCGTTCACTGGAAGAACTGCTGGCAGATCCTGCAGTTGAACTGGTGGTTGTCAACACGCCAAGCGCCACACATTTTGATTTCTCCAGGTCGGCCATGCAGGCGGGCAAACATTGTATCGTGGAGAAACCTTTCACTGCCACTGCCGATGAAGCAAAAGAACTGATCAGCCTGGCAAAAAAAAATCATTGCAAATTATCTGTTTACCAGAACCGGCGTTATGACAGTGATTACCGGACTGTCAAAAAAATACTGGACCAGGGCCTGCTCGGGAGGATCGTGGAAGCGGAGATCCATTATGACCGGTATACACCCGAATTGAGTTATAAAACGCATAAGGAAACTCCGACACCTGCCGTGGGAGCGCTCTATGACCTGGGTTCTCACTTGGTTGACCAGTCCCTCCAACTATTTGGTATGCCCGCATCGCTCTTAGCCGACCTGGCGATCAACCGGCCTGGCTCGAAAGTGGATGATTATTTTGATTTGAAATTATTTTACCCGCATCATCGTGTTACACTCAAGTGCAGTTATTATGTACGGGAAGCCCTGCCCGGCTATATTCTTCACGGAACCCTTGGCTCATTCATAAAACCCAAAACGGATGTACAGGAAACCGACCTGTTGGCACATAAAAAACCAGGCGGACCGGATTGGGGACATGAACCGGATGATCAAAGGGGACTTTTACACACCGAAATGAACGGGAAGGTCGTAAAGGAATATATTGATTCGGAAAGAGGGAATTATGGCGAGTTCTATGATGCCATGTACAAAGCCATCAGGGAAAATGCATCCGTCCCGGTTTCAGCCGAAGACGGAATGAATGTGATCCGGGTGATAGAAGCAGCTTACAGAAGCAACAGGGAGAAAAAAGTGATCTGGATATAAAATGGATCTCAAACCAGATTTGGTTGTGAACATTAATATGATTTATATGAGAAAAATTTTTTTATTTGTTCTGGTCTTATTGACAGCCACAAAAAATTTTGGACAGAACGGACCTGAAAAAGATCTGATCAAAACAATGGAACAATTCAGGCAGTCCATGATCGATGGCAACAAGGAACAACTGGAAAAAATGGTTTCAGATAAACTCAGCTATGGCCATTCAGGCGGCCATGTGGATGATAAAAAAGAATTTGTAGACAAATTGGCAACTGGTAAATCTGATTTTGTGACAATGGACATCACCAATCAGACGATCACCCTGTTCGGCAAAACTGCGGTCGTACGTCATGAACTCACTGCGCAGACCAATGACGGGGGAAAACCAGGACAGGTGCACCTGTTGGTGCTGCTGGTCTGGCAAAAGGAAAAAGGGCAATGGAAGCTGATCGCCAGGCAGGCTGTAAAGCCTGGGTAAGGGTGGTAACGTTTGCGTAAATAATTCGGTATTTATCATTGACTAAAAGCCGGATTGAATTTAGTATTGTAGCGTTGAAACTCAGTATCATGATACAACATAAATACAGGAGTGTCATTATTCTGTTACTATCGGTATTGACTATAGAAGCCGGTGCACAAGACAATAAAGGTTTCCATGTCACCCTGCCGGAATTCAGAAAAGATACTTTTAATATCCAGAAATCCGGCGCCATCAACGATGGTATGACACTAAATACAAAAGCAATCAATGATGCCATCACCGCCTGCAGCAATAAGGGCGGCGGGGTGGTGATGATCCCGGAAGGGATGTGGCTGACCGGCCCAATAGAATTAAAAAGCAACGTCAATCTCTTTGTTGCAAAAAATTCCGTGTTGCAATTCACATCTGATTTCAACGAATATAAACTGGTGCAGGGTAATTGGGAGGGGATCGCACAAATGCGGAACCAGTCGCCCATCTCAGCTTCCAATGCTGTTAATATCGCCATTACCGGCCGCGGCATCATTGACGGCAATGGGGATGCCTGGCGCATGGTCAGGAAAGACAAACTGAATGAAACGCAATGGAAAAAACTGATTTCATCCGGAGGTGTAATGAGTGAGGATGGCAAGACCTGGTATCCTTCGGAAAAATCAATAGCTGGTTCGAAACTGAAAAACCCGGGGGAGATCACGCCGGATAAGACGGCTGATTTTTATGCCTCGGTCAAAGATTTCCTCCGGCCCAACATGGTTGTATTTAATAGCTGTAAAAAAATATTGCTGGAAGGGGTCACTTTTCAGAACTCAGCTGCCTGGTGTCTTCATCCCCTGCTCTGCGAGGATCTGACGGTACGGAATATTTATGCTAAAAATCCATTTTATGCACAGAATGGAGATGGTATTGATGTGGAAAGCTGTAACAGGGTATTGATCGATAACAGCACATTCGATGTGGGCGATGACGGAATCTGCGTCAAATCCGGAAGGGACGAAGCAGGGCGGAAACGGGGAAAACCGACTGAGAACATGGTGGTCAGGAGTTGTGTTGTATATCATGCCCACGGGGGATTTGTCATTGGCAGTGAAATGAGCGGCGGCGCCAGGAATATTCTTGTCAGCAGCTGCACTTTTATCGGTACGGATGTGGGGCTTCGTTTCAAGACCACCCGCGGCAGGGGAGGAGTGGTGGAAAATATTTTCATTCAGGATATTTATATGAAAGATATCGTCGGGGATGCCATTTCCTTTGATATGTATTATGCGGCACAGGATCCTGTAGCCCTGGTAGGCGAAAAAAGAGAATTGCCCAAAGTGGAATTCAAACCGGTTGATGTGACCACTCCCCAGTTCAGGGATTTTACCATCAGTCATATTGTTTGCAATGGCGCTTCCCGGGCCGTTTTCATTCGTGGTCTGCCTGAAATGCATGTCAAGGGTATCTCTTTTGAAAATCTGGCCCTTCAGACCGAGAAGGGATTTGATATCCAGGAAGCCAGCGGGATCAATATTAAAAATGTCAGGATCATCAGCAAAATATCCAACCCTTTAATAGATGTGCTGCAAAGTGATAAGATCATATTTGAGAATATCCGCTATAAAGCGGGTGCTGACCAGTTGTTCAGGATCAACGGGGAGCGAAGCAACGGGATCGAGATCAGGCAAACGGATATGACCCGTGCCAAAGAAAAGATCAGTTTTGAATTCGGAGCTACAGAAAAATCAGTGAGCTATCAATGAGAAAATTGTTTATTATAGGATCGTTGATACTTGCGATGACATCCATTGCGCAAGAGTGGCCAGGAGATAACCATCTGGGAACAACGACTAAACGCATTGCCCGTACAGTCATGAATGACTGGAAGGACTCTTTTTCTTTGGACGGCAAACCCGCCAAATGGACCTATGATATGGGCGTTCTCCTGAAAGGATTTGACGGACTCTGGCAGAATACCGGCGAGGCGCAATATTATAATTATATTCAAAGACAAACGGATTTTTTTGTATCGGAAAAGGGTGAGATCAGAACATACAGGCAGGATGAATTCAACCTGGATAATTGCAATAATGGCAAGATCCTGCTGCTATTATACCGGGTAACATTAAAGGACAAATATTTAAATGCAGCTAAAATACTTCGTGACCAGTTAAGAAACCAGCCGAGAAACCAGGAGGGAGGTTTCTGGCATAAGAAAATTTATCCCAACCAGATGTGGCTCGACGGACTTTATATGGCGGAGCCCTTTTATGCCGAATATGCCTGGCTTTCCCATGAGGATACGGCATTCAATGATATTGCCCGGCAATTCATTTTAATGGAAAAAAATGCCCGGGATGTAAAGACAGGATTACTTTACCACGCTTACGATGAGAGCAAACAAATGAAATGGGCTGATCCCAAGACCGGCTGTTCGCCCAATTTCTGGGCAAGGGCCATGGGATGGTATGCAGCGGCACTCGTGGATGTGCTGGATTTCTTCCCCGAGCATCATCCCCAGCGAAAAGAGCTGATCGCTATTTTAAACAGACTGGTTGCAGCCTTGGAGCAACAGCAGGATAAAACGACGGGATTATGGAAAGATGTATTGAATTATAATGGTCCTGGCAAAGAAAAAAATTACTTTGAAGCATCCGCTTCATCACTTTTTGTTTATGCAATCGCAAAAGGCGTACGTAAAGGTTATTTACCCGCAGCCAAAATATCCATTGTGCAAAAGGGCTATGCTGGTATCCTCAACAGGTTTATAAAAACGAATGACGATAAAGCTGATTTGGCAGGTACGGTAAAAGTTTCCGGCCTGGGCGGCAATCCCTTCCGGGATGGCAGTTTTGATTATTATATGAGTGAACCCGTCATCACCAATGATCCCAAAGGTCTTGGTGCAGTATTAATGGCCGCGAATGAGATGGACATGCTTGATACGAAGGCATTGGGTGGGGGAAAAACAGTGGTAATGGATAATTATTTCAACAGGGAAATAAAAGAGGATGCTTTCGGGGATACCGTGGTATTCCATTACAAATGGTGGGAAAGGGATAATGGCGGATTCTCCTTCATGAAAAGTATCTGGAATAAATATGGCATAGAACCAACCTCACTCGATGAGGGACCGGATGAGAAGAACATGAAGCACACCTCAATTTATTTTCTCATTGATCCCGACTGGCCTAAGGAAAATAAGCATCCCAACTATATTGAAACAAAACACATAACGGCGTTAGTGAATTATGTGAAAGATGGAGGCGTTCTGGTGATGATGGCCAATGATACCAACAATGTGGAATTCAAACATTACAATGACCTGGCGGAAAGATTCGGGATTCACTGGGACGGCAACGAGCGGCACGACGTGATCAATGATAATTTCGTTCAGGGAGCCGTTAATTTTTCACCGAGCAACCCGGTTTTCAAAACATCACATAAGGCTTACATCAAGCAAATGTGCAGCCAGACCATCAAAAAACCTGCTGAAAGCATTTACAGTGAGAATGGTGAAGCCCTGATCACGATCTCCAGGCTGGGGAAGGGGATCGTATTTGCCGTGGGAGATCCCTGGTTCTATAATGAATATCTCGACGGGCGGAAACTGCCCACGAGTTATGATAATTACGCAGCAGCGGATGACCTGGTGAGGTGGCTGCTAAAACAATCTATCAGGCGATGAGATTTTTATTGATCGGTATATGGTTCTTTTTGTGTTCAGGGAACACGACAGCGCAGGATGCGGTTGCGGATAATATGCTGCTCTACCAGCGCAGTGTAGGCGGTTGGCCCAAGCATATAGGCGAACAACGGATCGACTATACAAAGAAATTGTCCCCTGCTGAGAAAGCAGGTTTGCTTGACGATGTGAACCGTAATGATGCTACCATTGACAATAATGCCACTTCCAAAGAAATACATTACCTGGTAAAAGCCTATAAACAAACGAAAAATCAGGACTACCTCCATGCAGCAGAAAAAGGGATAAAGTATTTGCTGGAAATGCAGGATGACAAGGGTGGATGGCCCCAGTTTTATCCTGACACCAGTTTATACAGGAGCGAGATCACTTATAACGATAATGCCATGATCAATGCCATGAATGTGCTCTGGGATGTGGTGCATCATGCCAATGATTTTGACATCGTGGACCCATCGCTTGTCAAACCATCGGAAAAAGCAATACAGGCGGGGATTGAATGTATCCTGGCTACCCAGATAACTGTTCGGGGCAAACTTACGGCCTGGTGTGCGCAATACGACCGTCGTACGCTTCAACCTGCCAAAGCAAGAAGCTATGAACTGGTTTCCATCAGCGGGGAAGAAAGCGTGGGTGTTGTGGAATTCCTGATGAAGATCGAACACCCTTCCGATAAGATAAAAAATGCTATCAACGGTGCGGTCGACTGGTTTCAACGCTCAAGGATCGAAGGATATAAATATATGGATATCCGTGACAGTACACAGCCAAACGGAAGGGACCGTGTGATCGTTCCCGATAAAAGTTCAACGATCTGGGCCCGTTTTTATGATATCGAGACCAATAAACCTTTCTTTTCTGGAAGGGATGGGATAAAAAAATGGTCGGTGGCAGAAATTGAGAACGAAAGAAGGACAGGATATGCCTGGTATGGTACCTGGCCGCGGGAATTGCTGGAGAAAGAATACCCTGACTGGAAAAAGAAAAATTTATAATGCTGAAGTATTATCATATTATTTACCTGGTGAAGCAATTGCTGATTGCCTGTTGCCTATTGCCTTATTTGACTATACAGGCGCAAAACGGTAAGCGGATCATCGTGGATGCTGCCGGGAAAGGCGATTTCAAAACCATCCAGGAAGCGATCAGCAGCCTGCCTGATTCCGCACAATCACCCACTACGGTCTTTATCAGGAAGGGGACATATAATGAAAAAATATTTATAGAAAAAAACAATATCATTTTTGAGGGAGAGGACCGTGACAACACTCTCATCACCCAGGATATCGCCCGCGATGAATGGCGTTGCTCCCATCCGGATGACTGGGGAGTAGCCACCATGAATGTGAACGGTAAAGATATTACGCTGAAGAACCTGACCATTGCCAATGATTATGGCTTTCATGTAAAGAATAGCAAGACGATTGATTGTCCCGCCGACAGTATAACACATAAAAAAATTATTCCTAATAATGGCCACCAGATGGCCCTACGGACCATGAAGGCCACCCGGCTGAAAGCCATTCATTGCCGTTTCAGGGCATTTGCGGGGGATACAGTCAGTCCATGGAATACGGTGGATGGGATGTTTTATTTCTATCACTGTGATATGGAAGGTGGTGTAGATTTTTATTGTCCCCGCGGATGGGCCTGGGCGGAGAACTGCCGCTTTCATGCCAATACGGGTCCGGCTTGTATCTGGCATGATGGTTCGGGAAATATGGATGAAAAAACCGTATTGGTGAACTGCAGTTTCAGCGGGTACGATGGTTTCCTGCTGGGACGCTATCATAGGGATGCACAGTTTTTCCTGGTGAACTGCTCCTTTGCGAAGAATATGAAGGATGCAGCGATCTACCGGGTAGCCACCACAAATATCATACAATGGGGCCACAGGGTCTATTATTACAACTGTCACAGGGAGGGCGGAAATGATTTCACATGGTATAAAAATAATTTACCCGCGGGTGTGGATGCGAAAGACATCACTGTCAAATGGCTCTTTGGCAACAGGTGGAGACCAGAATAAAATGAATATGCGATTAAATCAGGAAATAGCAGGCGGGTTGCCGGGAAATATTACAGAAGTTCCCGGGAAAAAATTATTCCGGCTCCCGGAAAAGGTGCTGCAGTTCGGGACGGGTGTATTATTGAGAGCGTTACCCGATTATTTTATTGACAAGGCGAATAAGCTGGGTCTTTTTAACGGCAGGATAGTGGTGGTGAAATCGACTGGCAGAAACAATAATGATTTTTCAGCACAAGATAACCTGTACACGGTGTGTGTGCGGGGACTGGAAAAAGGAAACATTATCACGGAGAATATCGTTAATGCTTCCATTAGCAGGGTCTTGCATGCACAAACGGAATGGCAAACGATACTGGATTGTGCCCGCAATCCTGAGCTCGGGATCATTGTTTCTAATACTACGGAAGTGGGACTACAATTAGTGGATGAAGATATCAATAGCAGTCCGCCTGCCTCCTTCCCGGGTAAACTGCTTGCCTTTCTCTATGAAAGATTCATTCATTTTAAAGGAAGCGCGGAAAGCGGGATGATCATTATTCCCACGGAATTGGTGACAGACAATGGGTCCGTGCTGAAACAAATTCTACTTCAGCTGGCGGAGATGAACAAACTGGATGCGGTATTTAAGAACTGGCTGGTAGAGAAAAATGTTTTTTGCAATTCGCTGGTGGACCGGATCGTTCCCGGAAAACCTCCGCGGGAAGAATGGGAAAAACTATGCGCAGGGCTGGGATATAGAGATGAATTGCTAACCATGTGCGAACCCTTCCGTTTGTGGGCGATCGAGGGGGATGAAAGGGTGAAAAGAAAACTTTCATTTGCCGGAGCGGACAATGGGATGAAGATCGTTCCGGATATCAGTTTATTCAAAGAACTTAAACTACGTTTACTCAACGGCACCCATACCTTCAATTGCGGACTGGCTTATTTATCGGGATTTGAGATAACCCGTGAGGCGTACGGGCATCCAGTATATTCCCGGTATGCGCGACAGCTCATGTTTGAAGAGATCGCTCCGGCCATACCTTATGCTATTGAAGAAACCGTGAAGAACGAATTTGCTGCCCAGGTATATGAGCGATTCTGCAATCCTTTCATTGATCACCAGTGGCAGAGTATTGCAACGCAATTCAGTTCCAAGATGAAATTGCGAAATATCCCGTTGCTGGTACGTCACTATGAACTACAGGACCAGCCGCCTCCTTGTATGGCCCTTGGTTTTGCCGCCTACCTGCTTTTTATGAAAGCAGTAAATAAAAGAAATAATAGGTATTACGGAATCAGAAATGAGGCTGAATATGAGATCATTGATGAATCTGCCGGGTATTTTTATGATATATGGGGGAAAAAGGATCCTTCCATTGTCGCGGATATCGTTATGCGTGATAAAAAACTATGGGATATAGATCTTGCAACATTCCCCGGTTTTTATGAAATAGTCAATGCATTCCTGCAGAAGATCATAGAAAACGGCGCCTTAAAGGCCATTTCAGCAGCAATGGGAAAAAAATTGAAAACTGATGAAGCAAAAAGTTTTACAGATACACCCATCCGATAATGTGCTGGTGGTCTTATCGCCTTTGAGGAAAGGTGATGCCATCCGGTTCGGGGAAGCGGTATACCATGCCCTGGAGGATATTCCTGCCAAGCATAAAATGTTCATGCAGGATCTGCAAACCGGCGATAAAGTGATCATGTACGGGGTTACCGTGGGTAAGGTTCAATATCCCGTACAGGCAGGGAAAAGGGTGAGTGTGGAAAATACCCGCCATGCAGCAGAACCCTATGCTTACCGGGGATCACATTATATGTGGCATGCGCCGGATATTTCAGCATTCAGGAACAAGACTTTTAACGGATATCACCGCAATGACGGCCGCGTGGGTACAGCCAATTACTGGTTATTCATCCCCACTGTTTTTTGTGAGAACAGGAACCTGGACGTGATCCGGGAAGCCCTGCAAAATGAACTGGGCTATGCGGTCACAGATAAATATAAGCGATATACTCATCAGTTATTGAATGCTTATCACCATGGAACTGGGATCGGCAGTATTGATTTCTCTCCGCTCAATACGGAGGTGCAGGGGCAGCGGCCCTTTAAGAATGTTGACGGAATAAAGTTTCTCAACCATGAAGGTGGATGCGGAGGGATCAGGCAGGATGCAGCCATCCTGAGCAAATTATTAGCCGCCTATGCCGACCATCCGAATGTGGGTGGCGTAACGGTCCTAAGCCTGGGTTGCCAGAATCTCCAGGTTGCGGATTTCAAAAAAGACCTGCAAGCCCATAATCCTCATTTCGATAAACCCCTTTTCATTTTTGAGCAGCAGCAATCACAGAGCGAGGAACAGTTAATAGCGGATGCCATAAAAAAAACCTTTGAGGGACTGATCGAAATAAATAAACTGGAAAGGAAGCCGGCTTCACTTGATCAATTATGCATTGGTGTGAAATGCGGGGGAAGCGATGGATTCAGCGGGATCTCAGCCAATCCATCTGTAGGCTATTGTGCCGACCTTGTAGTAGCCCTTGGCGGTAAAGTCCTGCTGGCTGAATTCCCCGAACTCTGTGGTGTGGAGCAGGAACTCATTGACAGGGCCACCAGTAAAGAAACAGCTGAAAAGTTCATTCATTTGATGAAAAGCTATAATGAACAGGCTGTAAGAGTCGGTTCTGGATTTCATATGAACCCATCACCGGGCAATATCAAGGATGGCTTGATCACCGATGCCATGAAAAGTGCCGGGGCGGCACGGAAAGGAGGAACTTCCCCGGTAACAGATGTGCTGGATTATACTGAGCCCGCCACCAGGGCTGGCCTCAACCTGGTTTGCACACCAGGTAATGACGTGGAAGCCACGACCGGTAAAGCAGCCAGCGGTGCCACACTGATCCTTTTCACGACGGGCCTCGGCACTCCTACCGGGAATCCAGTTTGTCCTACGATCAAGGTCTCCAGCAACAGTAATCTCACAAAACGAATGAATGATATCATCGATATTGATTGCGGGCCGGTGATCGAAGGAGAGAAAACGATTCAGCAAATGGGTGAAGATATCCTGGATTACTGCATCAAAGCAGCCAGCGGTGAACTGATCCCGAAAGCGGTAAGATTAAACCAGGATGATTTCATTCCCTGGAAAAGAGGCGTGAGTTTATAATATCCTTCAGACCCCCTTCGGGGCTAAAATAAATACGATCTCATGAAAAAATTTTTGGATGATAATTTCCTTTTATCAAATAAGACCGCAGAGCATTTGTATCATGTGTATGCCAAACAAATGCCAATCATTGACTACCACAATCATCTGCCACCTAAAGAAATAGCAGAAGACAAACGGTATGATAATATCACGCAGGTATGGCTGAACGGGGATCATTATAAATGGCGAGCGATGCGTACCAATGGGGTGGAAGAGGCATATATCACAGGTGATAAAAGTGATTGGGAGAAATTCAACGCCTGGTCAGCCACCGTTCCCTATACGCTGCGAAACCCTCTTTATCACTGGACGCACCTTGAATTGCAGCGTTATTTCGGTATCCAGGAAATTTTAAACCCCCGTTCTGCCCGCAGGATCTATGAAGAAACGTCAGCGAAGCTGAAATCCAAAGGGTATGGGGCAAGAGGTTTACTTGAAAGGATGCAGGTAAAACTGATCTGTACAACGGACGACCCGGTTGATGACCTGAGATTTCATCAGCAGATAAAAAATGAGGGTTGGGCCATTCAGGTACTGCCCGCTTTTCGGCCCGATAAGGCGATGAATGTGGATGATACCGCAACATTCAATAATTACCTGACCCTGCTGGAGGCTGCCTCGCAAATTTCTATCAGCACTTACAATGATTACCTGACCGCATTGAAAAAAAGGCATGACTATTTTGCTGCCCGGAATTGCTGTGTTAGTGATCATGGCCTGGAAGAGATCTATGCCGAGGATTATACTACCACAGAAATAGCCGGCATCTTCGCTAAGATCCGTTCCGGCGAGACATTATTGCCTGATGAGAACCGCAAATTCAAATCGGCCATGCTTATCAATTTTGCCGAATGGGATTGGGAAAAAGGATTTGTACAGCAATTCCACCTCGGCGCCTTGCGGAATAATAACAGCCGTATGCTGAAAAAACTGGGCCCCGACACGGGTTGGGACAGTATCGGCGACCTGCCCCATGCAAAGTCGCTCGCAAAATTCCTGAACAGGCTCGATGCCAATGATACCCTCACCAGGACAATATTATATAACCTGAATCCCTCGGACAATGAACTTTTTGCCACGATGATCGGAAATTTCAATGACGGTACACTTGCGGGGAAGGTCCAATGGGGTTCCTCCTGGTGGTTCCTTGACCAGAAAGACGGGATGACACGACAGCTCAATGCACTCAGCAATATGGGATTACTGAGTCGCTTCATAGGTATGCTGACGGACAGCCGGAGTTTTCTTTCCTTTCCCCGGCATGAATATTTCAGGCGATTGTTATGTAACTTGTTCGGCGAAGAAGTAGAGAACGGCGAACTGCCCGATGAAAGAGAATGGCTTGGTAAGATCATCCAGGATATTTGCTTTCATAACGCAAAGAATTATTTCAACTGGCTGTTCCTGGATGAAAATCAAAAGGTCAATTCAAATATCATTGAAAAGTAAATATGAAGACAAAATTTTCTGAAGGGAAGTATTATTTGCCGATGCAGGAAGAAAGCATGCAGGTCCGGTTTCATAACAGCCAGGAGGAAACAAGACATATGAATACGGAAAAACTCCGGGAAAATTTTCTGGTGAACGGTTTGATGCAGGAGGACATGGTGAAGCTGGTTTATTCTCATTATGACCGGATGATCATTGGCGGGATAAAACCTGTTCAAAAAAAACTGTCTTTACCCATTCCCGCAGAACTCAGGGCCGGTTATTTCCTGGAAAGAAGGGAACTGGGTATCATCAATGTGGGTGCGAAAGGGGTGGTCACTGCTGACGGGAAAAAATATGAATTGAATAAGTTGGATGGCCTGTATCTCGGCAGGGGAACAAAGAAAGTGAGTTTTGCTTCCGGAAATAAGAATGAACCCGCGGTATTTTATTTATTGTCAGCCCCCGCCCATCATACCTATGCAAACCGGCTGATGAAAAAAGAAAAAGCATCACCGACAGGACTGGGTGAAACCGCAAGCTCCAACAAGCGTACAGTCTATAAGTATATTCATCCGGGCGGAATAAAAAGTTGTCAGCTGGTCATGGGATTAACAGTGCTGGAGCACGGAAGTGTCTGGAATTCGGTGCCGCCGCATACGCATACAAGGAGAATGGAGGTTTATTTTTATTTTGATGTGCCCGAAGGGCAAAGCGTCTTTCATTTCATGGGACAACCCTTTGAGACCAGGCACCTGGTCATGGCGAATCATGAGGCCGTGATCTCCCCGCCCTGGAGCACGCATTTCGGTTGCGGCACTTCCCATTACGGGTTTATCTGGGGGATGGCGGGGGAGAACCAGGTCTATACGGATATGGACGTTACTCCGGTAAATACGTTGAAATAAATTTTAAACCGACCGGATAATAACTATTAATATATAAACTCCTTTTAGGGGATGGGGGTAAACTTTATGTCAAAAAAAGTTGTAACACTGGGAGAGATCATGCTGCGCTTGTCCACTCCTGATTTCAAAAGATTTGTTCAAGCCGATACATTTGATGTGACCTATGGTGGCGGGGAAGCCAATGTTTCAGCTGCCTTATGCAATTATGGGTTGAACGGGACCTTTGTAACAAAAGTACCCAATCACGCTATTGGCCAGGCAGCGATCAATCATCTTCGCCGCTATGGTGTGGATACGCAGTTCATCGCCAGGGGAGGGGAACGGCTGGGTATTTATTTCCTGGAAACAGGCGCTTCCATGCGGGCTTCGCAGGTGATCTACGACCGGTCAGGCGCTTCCATTGCAGGGGCAGAAGTTTCAGAATTCGATTTTGATAAGATACTGGAAGGAGCCGCCTGGTTTCATACAACCGGTATCACCCCGGCATTGAGTGACAAAGCTGCTATGCTGGCCGAAACGGCACTCAAAGCGGCCCGCTCGAAAGGTATTACTACCAGTATTGACCTTAATTACAGGAAAAAACTATGGAGTAA
Organism: uncultured Chitinophaga sp.; assembly: GCA_964652845.1. Taxonomy (GTDB): domain Bacteria; phylum Bacteroidota; class Bacteroidia; order Chitinophagales; family Chitinophagaceae; genus JJ008. Next base: position 23,818 of record CAZZDQ010000004.1, on the reverse strand, counting down.
GGAGAAAGCCAGGGAAGTCATGACAAAACTTTGTCAGTATGTGGATGTATGTATCGGGAATGAAGAAGATGCCGATACCGCACTCGGGTTCAAAGCAAAAGATACGGATGTGACAAAAGGTGAACTGAATCTCGATGGATACAAGGATGTTTTTCACCAAATGAAGGATAAATTCGGGTTTAAATTCATTGCCTCCTCCTTAAGGGAAAGCCATAGTGCCAGTGATAATGGCTGGAGCGCCCTGGTATATGACGGGAAAGAATTTTATCATACACGTCAATACCAGGTCCGGATCGTTGACCGGGTAGGCAGCGGCGATTCCTTTGCCAGCGGGCTTATTTACGGACTGGTAACGGGCATGAGCATGCGCGATGCAGCGGAATTCGGAGTGGCAGCCAGCGCGTTGAAACATACCATACCCGGTGACCTGAACCATGCAACGCTGAATGATGTAAAGGACCTGATGAAGGGCGATGCAAGCGGGCGGGTGCAACGTTGATCAAAACATTCACTGATTATTTTTTCAAGTCCAGGATATGCGTAAAATACAACAGATAACCGATGCGATCATTGCCCAGGGTATCCTTCCATTATATTATAATGCTGATGAAACTGTAAGCATTGAGGTTTTAAGGGCTATCTACAGGGCCGGTATCAGGGCTGTGGAATATACCAACCGCGGCGATGCCGCCCTGCACAATTTTAAGAAGATGATTGGGGTCCGAAATGCAGAAATGGGAGGAATGTTATTGGGGGTGGGTACCGTCAAGAATCTGAAAGATGCAGAAAATTATATCGCAGCGGGCGCTGATTTCCTCGTGAGTCCCGGTTTTGTGAAAGAAGTGGCCGATCATGCAGTGAACCGTGATATTTTTTATGCACCCGGTTGTATGACCCCCTCAGAGATCATCACCGCTGAAAATGCAGGTATCCGTTTCATTAAATTATTTCCCGGAAATATCCTCGGCATCGATTTCCTTGGCGCGATCAAGGATATCTTCCCCAAATTATTATTCATGCCGACAGGCGGTGTGGATACCACGAAAGAGAATATCGAAGGCTGGTTCAAAGCCGGCGTTTGTGCCGTGGGGATGGGCAGCAAGCTCATCAGCAAGAAACTCATGGAAGCGAAAGACTATACTGCGATCGAACAGGCGACGCGTGAAGTATTGACCATCATCGGTTCCCTCAAAAAATAATTCATGCAGCATACGATCGGGAAATACAGGTGGACGATCTGCTCGCTCCTTTTTTTTGCCACCACGGTCAATTACCTGGACCGTGCAGTGATCAGTTTACTGAAACCTTATTTGGCAGCAGCGTTTCACTGGTCACCGGTACAGGAAGATGCGCATTATGCCGATATTGAAATGGCCTTCAAACTTTCTTATGCGATCGGGATGCTTTTTACCGGCCGCCTGATCGATAAACTGGGGACCAGGATCGGGTATGCACTGGCAACAGGACTCTGGAGTGTAGCAGCCATGGTTCATGCACTGGCAAAAGGAACCCTGAGTTTTATCGGGGCAAGGGTTTTCCTGGGGATTACAGAAAGCGGCAATTTCCCGGCAGCAATAAAATCTGTTGCCGAATGGTTTCCTAAAAAGGAAAGGGCGCTGGCAACAGGGATCTTCAATTCGGGATCGAACATCGGCGCCATCGCCGCACCCTTATCTGTTCCATTGATCGCCGATAACTGGGGCTGGCAATGGGCCTTTGTGATCACCGGCGCCTTCGGTTTTATCTGGCTCATGCTCTGGTTCATTTATTATGAAACACCCAGGCGGCAGAAAAGACTGTCTGCATCAGAACTGAATTATATCTTAAGTGATAAGGATGCGGCAGGAAGCGAAACGAAAGAGGATAAGCCAAGGTTATCCTGGCTCAAACTCCTGACCTTTAAGCAAACCTGGGCATTTGCAATGGGTAAATTCCTGACAGACCCTATCTGGTGGTTTTATTTGTTCTGGCTTCCTGATTTCCTCAGAAAGCAGTATCACCTGACCAGTATGCAGATCATGTGGCCAACGGCCATCGTCTATATCATTTCCAGTATTGGAAGCATCGGAGGCGGATGGCTGCCCCTGCGCCTGATCAACGGGGGCTGGCAGGTTTTCAGGGCCCGCAAGACAAGTATGTTTGTCTATGCCCTGCTGGTGGTCCCCATCATTTTTGCCCAGCAACTGGGAAATCAAAGTATGTGGCTGGCTGTCCTGATCATCGGACTGGCTGCTGCCGCTCACCAGGCCTGGAGTGCGAATATTTTTACCACCGTCAGTGATATGTTTCCCAAAACAGCCACGGCATCCGTGACCGGCATTGGCGGACTGGCCGGCGGGATCGGGGGAGTGCTTCTCACCCTATTGATACAGAAAAGGATGTTCGTTTATTATGAATCGATCGGTAAGATAGAATCCGGCTATTTCATTATGTTCCTGATCTGCGGTGGTATCTACCTCATAGCCTGGCTGGTCATGCACCTGCTGGTGCCTAAAATGAAACCGATCACGACCAGTTAAGGTCTTATCGACTGCCAGGGAATTCCTGCTTCTTCATCATAGTTTAAGTGAAAACAGCCGTCTTTTTTATTTTTACAAAGTTTTAACAATTACCAATGCTTGTCAGGGAAGCTGTTTTGAATGATATTGAATCCATGCAGTCGATCAGGAATTCAGTCAGGGAAAATGCGCTGAGTGACCCCAGCCGGGTAACTTATAAGGACTATGAATCCTATTTATTGAATCGAGGTAAAGGCTGGGTTTGTGAAAAGGAAGGGCTGATCACCGGCTTTGCTGTTATTGACGTAGTGGACTTCAATGTGTGGGCGCTGTTTGTTGATCCCCGGTTTGAAAAACTGGGAATCGGTAAACATTTGCATGACCGGATGCTGGACTGGTATTTTCAAAAGTTCACCCACACGTTATGGCTGAGTACAGCACCCCATACAAGGGCTGAAAGATTTTACAGAAATGCCGGCTGGGAAGAAAAAGGGATGCATGGAAAGGGTGAGATCAGGTTTGAAATGAGTTTTTCCGGATGGGAAAAAAACCTGTCAGACAAGGACTGAAATTACCTCTATCTTTAGCTGCAATGTTGCAGGCCAGTTTTTCCCCCTTTCCCGAATTGAGGACTCAACGACTCTTGCTGCGGAGGATCCTCTTACAGGATGCGCCTGCAGTATATTTCCTCCGTTCTGATCCGCAGGTCCTGAAATACCTGAGCCGCGAACCGGCAAAGAATGTGGCCGAAGCAGAAGCTTTCATTACGCATAATAATAATGAGATCAACAATAATAATCACATCCTCTGGGCCATCACTTTAGAGGAGCATCCGGGTCAGCTGATCGGGACCATCACTTTCTGGCGTTTGCAAAAAGAAAATTACCGTGCAGAACTTGGCTATGTATTACATCCTGATCACTGGCGCAAGGGGATCATGAAAGAAGCCATTTCAGCGGTCATCCGGTTCGGGTTCCAGGAAATGAAGTTGCACAGCATCGAGGCGAGAATCAACCCGGCCAACCAAGCATCCGCATCACTTCTTTTGTCTTCGGGGTTTGTGAAGGAAGCTTATTTCAAGGAGGATTTTTATTTCAATGGGACATTTGAAGATACCGAGGTCTATTCCTTATTAAATAAACAGTAAATACAGGCCCCTAAAACTGACGTATATTTTCGGTGCCACCAAACGTATTTCTTCAGGCTTTAGTATAAAATATAAGAACTATTTTTTCGTTTTACATCTCCGGTTGAATAATGTGATCATTCCACCTGAATACAGTTATTAAACTTCGCCGGAAAAACACAGTCTATTATGGGCCACTTTAATTTCTAAAATAAAAAATCACTTTATGAAAATCAAGATTCTTTCCCTTCTGGCCGGGATACTCAGCTTATCCATTGCCTTTATCTCCTGCCAGAAAGAAAGCAGCCCCGGCGGATCGTCCGAAGCTGCCGTGACCGCAGAAGCTACTACGCAGGGTGAGGACCAGTCCCGTGTGACCTCAGAAACCGATGAAACAACCAATGATGTGAATACCGTCATGGATGTGACCGCTGGTTTTGCCGGTAAGGGATATAACCTGGATAACCTGCTTTGCAATGCCACGATCGTAGTGGATACTGCCAGCAATCCCCGTACCATTACCATCACCTTCAATGGCCTGAACTGCAGCGGCACGAGGCTTCGTACAGGAGTTGTGGTAATATCCATGGCACAGGGCGTTCGCTGGAAGAATCCCGGAGCCCAGATCAGCGTTGCTTACCAGAACCTGAAGATCACAAGGGTGAGTGATAACAAGAGCATCACCATCAACGGAACCATGGTGCATACAAATGTAAGCGGCGGATTACTGATTAACCTGTCCACGCTGGGGCATATCATGCATACCCTCACGAGCACGGGCATGTCCATTACGTTCGATGACGGTACTTCACGCAACTGGCAGATCGCCAAACAAAGGGATTTTACATATGATAATGGAGTAGTGATCACCACAACCGGTCTTCATTCTGAAGGCGGTGTTTCCGGCATCTCAGAGTGGGGTACTAACCGGAGGGGTAATGCCTTTACTACTTCCATCACCTCCCCACTGATCATTCGCCAGGATTGTGCATGGAGACTAACAGCCGGTGCTGTAAAACATGTGACGCCCTATGTAACGGCCACTGTAACATTCGGCCTGGATTCCAGCGGTAATCCTACTTCTTGTCCCGGAACCGGTACTTATTATTACAAATTGGTATGGATAGGCCCCGGTGGCAATACACATACTTTGATCTTACCTTATTGATAGGAATAAATAATAGCTGATGATAAGGCCCGGCCTGCGCCGGGTCTTTCTTTTAGGTTTTATCGGAATGCGGGCGTAATTTTGCCCCTTTTAAATTCAAAGTATGGCTCGTTCCATTGCATTCAGGGAAGCGCTTCGGGAAGCTATGGTGGAAGAAATGCGGAGGGATGAAACTGTCTTCCTGATGGGAGAAGAAGTAGCTGAATATAACGGGGCCTATAAAGTGAGCCAGGGCATGCTGGCCGAATTCGGGCCCAAAAGGATCATCGACACGCCCATCTCCGAACTGGGTTTTGCCGCCGCAGGGATCGGGGCGGCACAAAATGGCCTGCGGCCCATTGTAGAGTTCATGACCTGGAATTTTGCTGTCCTTGCCCTTGACCAGGTATTGAATACAGCCTCGAAAATGCTGGCCATGAGCGGAGGGCAGATCAACTGTCCAATCGTATTTCGCGGACCGAACGGATCGGCAGGTCAGCTGGGCGCCCAGCATTCCACTTCATTCGAGAATATCTATGCCAATATACCCGGTATTAAAGTGGTCTCGGTCAGCAATGGTTATGATGCCAAAGGATTGCTGAAACAATCCATCCGCTACGAGGAAGACCCCGTCATTTTTATGGAAAGTGAAGTGATGTATGGGGATAAAAGCGAAGTGCCGGAAGAGGAATATTATATTGAACTAGGAAAGGCCGACATAAAAAGAGCAGGAAGGGATGTTACCCTGGTCTCTTTTAATAAAATGATGAAAGTAGCAATGACAGCTGCGACTGAACTGGAAAAAGAGAATATCAGTGCTGAGGTCATTGACCTGCGGACCATCCGTCCGCTCGACTGGATGACCATACTGGAGAGTGTGAAAAAAACGAACCGCCTCGTGATCATCGATGAAGAATGGCCCTATGCCTCTGTTTCTTCCGAGATCGCATACAATATACAGAAAGAAGGATTTGATTACCTGGATGCACCCATCCGCAGGCTTACCGCTGCCGATGCACCGCTGCACTATGCACCCAACCTTGTTTCGGCAGCCCTTCCTGATACGGCAAGAACAATAAAACTTGTCAAAGAAGTGATGTACCAGGAAAAATAACCGATTTTAAAAAAAATATTACGATTTGCTCTAAATAAAACCGCTATTGAAGCCGGGTTTTATAGAGTAAAGACTATCTTGCAAATGGTTTTTCATAGGATATTGGATTTTAAAACGGGCTGGGTTTCTACCCGGCCTTTTATTTTGAACATATTACCTGTCTCATCATGGCGGTGCTGAATCATTATGCTATACAGGGAGTGTTCATTCCAAATAACTATATTTAACTCCAAATAAGAGTGATGGCTGATTTATTGATTATAGACGATGAAAAAGCGATCCGGAAGACCCTGTCGGAGATTCTTGTATTTGAAGGTTATAAGATCGATGAAGCGGCGGACGGGGAGGAAGGATTGAAGAAATTCAAGGAAAAGAAATACGACCTCGTGCTCTGTGATATTAAAATGCCCCGGCTGGATGGTATTGAATTCCTGCAAAAGGCCAGCGAAGTGAACGGGGATGTGCCGGTGATCATTATCTCGGGTCATGGCAATATTGATACAGCGGTGGATGCGGTCAAAAAAGGAGCCTTTGATTATATTTCCAAACCGCCCGATCTGAACCGCTTATTGATCACCATCCGGAATGCGATGGATAAAAGCAGCCTGGTCACTGAGACAAAAACGCTGAAACGGAAAGCGAACCGGGTGCAGGAAATGATCGGTGAATCCGAACCGATCAGGAAGATCAAAGAAACGATCGATAAAGTGGCGCCTACTGAAGCCCGTATCATGATTACCGGAGACAACGGGTCGGGGAAAGAACTGGTTGCAAGATGGATCCATGAAAAAAGCAATCGTGCAGCTGCGCCTTTGGTCGAAGTGAATTGTGCCGCCATTCCTTCCGAACTGATCGAAAGCGAACTGTTCGGGCACGAGAAAGGTTCCTTCACTTCAGCGATCAAACAACGCATCGGTAAATTTGAACAAGCCAACGGTGGCACCCTGTTCCTTGACGAGATCGGGGATATGAGCGCCGGCGCCCAGGCCAAAGTATTGCGGGCCCTGCAAGAAGGAAAGATCACAAGGGTGGGGGCCGACAAGGATATCAGCGTGGATGTGAGGGTCATTGCCGCCACCAACAAGGACCTGCTGCAGGAAGTGCAGGAGAAGAATTTTCGGCTCGACCTCTACCACCGTTTGAGCGTGATCATCATCCATGTTCCTTCTCTTAATGAAAGAAAGGATGATATTCCCCTGCTTGTAAATTCCTTTTTAAAGGACATCTGCGCAGAATATGGCATCGCTCCCAAACCGATCGACAGCAGCGGATTAAAATTACTGCAGGATTATAACTGGACCGGTAATATCCGTGAACTGCGAAACGTGGTGGAGCGCCTCATCATCCTCTGCGGAAAAAATATCAGTGAGGAAGATGTGATGAATTATGTGATGCCAAAATAAAAAAAGGCTCAAGACACAAGGCTCAAGGATGATCAGCAAATAACAGGGAACTGGTATTCAGCACATCTCATTCTTCCTTATTTATATTTTACTTAGCAAATAAATAGGTTACTTTTGCGCCTTGTAAATTTTTTTTCATGCCCCTTCACGATGCATTCGTTGTTTACCTGATCGGCACCCTGATTGTTTTCCTTCCTTCCTTCGGCCTGGCTAAACTTTTTAAAACAGCCGGCCTGCCTGAATGGAAAGCCTATATCCCATTTTACAATACCTGGGTGATGCAGGATCTTGCCAAACGCCCCAAGCACTGGGTGTTCTGGCAGTTCATCCCGGTCATCGGCTGGTTCATCAGTCCCGGCATATTCATTGAATTCGTGAAATTGTTCGGAAAATTTTCCCTGGGTTCGCATACACTGGCCTCCCTCTTTGCCCCCTTTTATTTTCCTTACCTGGCCTATAAGGAGAACCCGAAATTCATCGGTCCCGAAGGTGTAAGGAAACATAAAAAAAAGACCTGGCGGGAATGGGTGGATGCGGCCATCTTCGCTATTGTCGCTGCCACACTGATCAGGGCCTTTATTTTCGAAGCCTATACCATCCCCACTTCCTCCATGGAAAAAACTTTGCTGGTAAATGATTTTCTTTTCGTCAGTAAATTCAGTTACGGCCCCCGGATTCCCAATACGCCCTTATCGGTACCCTTTGTGCATAATTACCTGCCGTTTGGATCTTCCAGAAAATCTTATTCAGAGTTGATCAAGATCCCCTATATACGCTGGTTTGCACGCCCCGTAAAAAGAAATGATGTGGTGGTCTTCAATTATCCCGAAGGGGATACAGTGATCAACCTGCCCGGTTACCAGTCTGCACGTCCATATTACGATTTTATCCGGAAGCTGGACGGCACAACGGATGATATTGCCCGGGCCAATATCCTTTCAGGCGACAACAATATGCCTATTGCCGTACACCCGGTTGATAAAACGGATAATTATATCAAGCGCTGCGTGGGTATACCTGGTGACAGCATTGAAGTGGTGAACGGGCTGCTCTATGTCAATCATGAACCGGCCTTTGTATCACCCACCTCTGCCACGTATTATACTTTCACAAGCACAAAGGTCATAGATGAAGATGATATCAGGGCTGCGGGCATCTCACTGAATCAGAAAGAAGATGATCCCAACCAGAATGACTTTGTTCCGCGGTCATCAAACTCCTACAAGATCAACCTGACACTGGATGAACTCCAGAAATTAAAAACGGTGAGCGGGGTGATTGACAGTTCCATTCAAAGAGAGGTATTTCCCAAACCAGCCGGTTCGCAGGACTTCACCCCTGAAAAATATTATAATGCCATTTTCCCGCACGATACTAATTACTGCAGGTTCTCAATCGATTTCTTCGGTCCGCTCTGGATACCCAAAAAGGGAGCGACGATACAACTGACCCCAAGGAATGTTGCGATATACAAACGATGCCTCGGTTTTTATGAACATAACCAGTTCGAAGAAAGGAACGGTAAATATTATGTCAACGGACAGGAAGCAAGCACTTATACTTTTAAATTGAATTACTACTGGATGATGGGGGATAACCGTCATAAATCGCAGGACAGCCGCTACTGGGGTTTTGTATCCGAAGACAGGATCGTAGGCAAGGCTTCCATGATCTGGCTGAGCTGGGATCACGGCCCGCGGTGGAAACGTTTTTTCAGGATTGTAAAATAAAAATATTCATTGTACCTTTAAATGCCCTTGACGCTGTCAGGGGCATTCTTGTAAAAGTTAAGCATGGCCAGGAAAAAACACTCGTTTGCGTTTGAAAGCTATAAAAGCATCAGTGAACTGAGCAGGGCCGATGCGGAACTGTTGCGGCGCGCCCGGAGCATTACTCATCGTGCCTATGCACCCTATTCCCGCTTTTATGTTGGTGCAGCTGCCCTGCTGGCCAACGGAGAAGTGGTGACGGGCACTAACCAGGAGAATGCATCCTACCCGGTAGGGATCTGCGCCGAAAGGGTTTTATTGAGCGCTGTTTCTTCTTTGTATCCAGGTCAGCCGGTCAAAACGATCGCCATCAGTTATTCCGGCAAGAATGTGGAGAGCAATCATCCGGTGTCCCCCTGTGGCATGTGCCGCCAGGCCCTGCTGGAATATGAGACCCGTTTCAAGACGGCTATCCGCATCATTCTCTCAGGGCAGACAGGTAAGGTATTTGTCATCCGTTCTGTTTCCCAGCTCTTACCCTTTGCTTTTACCAATGTGGAATTGAAATAGGGTTCTTTTTCATATCTAAATATCACCTAATGAGATGGAAAGTGTTGTCTTCCGAATACCTGTTCAACGATAAATGGTTCAGGGTAAAAAAAGAAAGATATGAGACGCCCGCGGGGAAGATCGTGGATCCTTATTATGTGTATGAGTTTCCCACCTGGGTAGGAGCCTTGCCTGTGACTGAGAAAGGGGAAATTATCCTTGTAAAACAATACCGGCATGCCCTGGGAGAGGTTTGTATTGAATTACCCGGCGGCTGCATGGATGAAACGGACAAGGATCCGCAGGAAGCGATGGCACGCGAACTGCTGGAAGAAACCGGGTATCGTTTTTCAAACTATGAATACCTGGGCAGGATCTCTCCTAATCCATCCACCAATTCCAACCTCCTGCATATGTTCCTTGCCCGGGGCGGCAATAAAGTGGCGCCACAAAAACTGGATGAGAATGAAGAATTAGAGATCGTGCCGGTTTCCATAACGGAACTGAAAAAATTACTAAGGGAAAACAAGATCGTCCAGGCCATGCACGTAAGCTGCATCATGTATGCGCTGGAGCGAATGGGTGAACTGACCTATTAACCTCTCCCACTACAAATACACTGCCGCATACGATCACCAGGTCATCCGGTTTTGACCATGCCAGCGTTTCCGCCAACGCGTCATTCACATTCCGGAAAGTTTTTCCGGTCAGCCCTTCCTGCATTGCGAAAGAAGCGAGCGTATGTTCGTCGATGGCCCTGGGAATTTGTGCACGGGTAAAATAATATTGGGCCTGTTTTGGTAAAAGTTTCAGAATGCCGGCCACATCCTTATCCTTCACCATCCCTAATACAATATGCAACTGGTTATGCGGTGAGAGTTCTAACTGTGCAACCAGTTCACGGATGCCGTCGCTGTTATGCGCTACATCCAGCACCACGGTGGGATGCTGGTGAATGATCTCCCACCTTCCATGAAGGCCTGTCAGTCTTTTCGTTGATGACAGTGCAGTATGAATATGCTCGTTTGTTATATTGAAATGCTGTGCATGGAGTTGTTCGCAGCATTCCAGCACAGTGAGAATGTTCTTGACCTGGTAAATGCCGGCCAGGTCGAGGTTGTATTGCTGTGCATCGGCTGCATGCTGGTTTTTGGCCGTTACCAGGAGCCTGTGATCCTTCCATTGCCAGTCCACTGCTTCCCATAACCGCGAAGCCACGAAGACCGGCGCGTTTTTTTCAATTGCTGTCTTCTCAAAAACGGGCCATGTTTCGGGGAGTACTTCGCCGATGACCACCGGCACACCCTGTTTGATGATCCCTGCTTTTTCGCCGGCAATTTTTTCCAGTGTATCGCCCAGGATATTCATATGGTCCCAACCGATATTCGTGATCACAGAAAATACCGGTTCGATGATATTGGTACTGTCCAGTCTTCCGCCCAGCCCCGTTTCGATCACGGCGACATCCACCTGTTCTTCTGAAAAATATTCAAATGCCATGGCTACAGTGACCTCGAAAAAACTGGGCTCCAGCCGGTCGATCAGTGAAAGGACCCTTTCTGTAAAGCGGATCACAAAATCTTTTTTCACCATCATTCCGTTCACCTTTATCCTTTCCCTGAAATCTTTCAGGTGCGGAGAGGTATATAACCCGGTCCTGTAACCCGCTGTTTGCAGAATAGCTGCCAGGAAATGGCTGACCGAACCTTTCCCATTGGTACCTGCAATATGAATGGACCTGAATTTCCGCTGTGGCTGGTCCAGCCATTCGCAAAGGGCCCTGATATTGTGCAGGTCTTTTTTGATGGCTTTTTCACCAATACGGCTGAACAGGGGCAGCCGGGAGTATAAGAATTCAATGGTTTCTTCGTAATTCATGTCTATAGGTCATGCCTGCAACGATTGTCCGGCTTCTTTAGTCTGTAATAAGGCGGGGGAATTTCCATAAAAAACCCTGCGAGGGGTATGCAGATCAGAACATTGATAAAAATCGCTTTCACGTATTAAAAATATTTATAAATTTATCATTGAAAACAGATACTTAAAAATTTTATATGAATTTACTCAGAAGGTCCTTATTGTTTTGGGCAACATTTATTTTCTCGGTACCTGGTTTTTGTCTTTCGATCTATGAGATACAATATTCTTTTGAAAAGAACACTGATTTCCCCAATTACACGGCCTTTTTGGTCCGCTATGGGAATGGTACCGGGTTTATGCGGGTCCGTTATTCCAATAAGTCGAATACCGAGACCTATGTGATAGAAATGCAATTTGATGAAGTGGAAGGCCGGTCAAAGATCAAAGGCCTCCCGAATTATACCCTGCAATTCAAGGCGAAATCACCCCTCTACATCATCGATCCCTCGGGCAAGAAGGATCCCACTAATTATAACCCGGATATTTTATGGTTCAAAAAAAGAGCCGATGATAAGAATTATGCCCCCTGGGGCGTCACTTCCAAAAGCTCAGACGGCACATGGGACTATGGTAAGATCAATGATGTAAAGGTCCTGAATTCCGAAGACCTCACCCGTTCATATGTCAAACAATTTTTCCTGGAAACCGAAAGCTTTTACAAGAACCTGTTCAATAAAGATAATACCACCGGGAACAGCGAGGTAAATAATAACAAGAATAATGACGATGGTAATAAAAATACAAACTCCAATAATACCCAGCCTACCAATGCAATGATCCATTTCATCGTGGTAGCCAATACAGAAGACACCCGGATCGGGAGCAGTGTAAAAAAAGATGTAAATAATATTTACAGCGAAATGAAGGATGTGTCGGTCTTCCTGGGGATTCCCCTCGACTATGTGCTGATCAGCGGCAATGATTTCGGGAAAAAGGGTCTGCAGACTGCGTTGGATAAACTCAACCCCGGTGTCAATGATGTTGTGATGTTCTATTATTCCGGGCACGGATTCCGCTTTTCCAACCAGCCTAATGATCCATACCCGCAATTTGACCTGCGGCAAAGCCGGTTCGATGATATCAGTATTGCTACCATGAACCTGACCGATGTATCCAATACGATCAAAGGCAAGAATGCCAGGCTGAATATCATACTTTCCGATTGCTGTAATTCTGACCTGGGTTTGCTCAAACCGGAAGGAAAAAGTTTTGCGCTCACCACCAAATCATTGCTCAGCTGGGATAAAACCTATTGCACTACATTATTCTTGAAGTCGAAAGGAACGGTAATGGCCACTGCAGCCAAGGAAGGTCAATTTGCCTATGGCAATGAGGATGTAGGCGGTTACTTCACATCCAACATCATCACGGCAATGGAAAAATACCTGAGCAAATTCCAGGGGACGGCGCCTACCTGGAAACAGATCATTACAGAAGCGCAGACGACCACGGTGAGCCTGAGTTTAAGTAACCAGTGCAAGCAGGGTCAAACCTGTCGCCAGGATCCGGTTTATGCTGTGAATACAAGCTTTTAGCAAGAAACATCCTGCAGGCTATTTCTTCATTTTTTCTATCAAAGATGTGGTGGAAAACCCTTCCAGGACAGGTGTAATGACAACTTTTCCTCCATTCGCAGTCACTTCCTTGGCTCCGGCGATCTGTTCCGTGGTGTAATCGCCGCCTTTGACCAGCACATCTGGCATGATCGAGCGTATCAGTTCCAGGGGCGTGTCCTCATGGAAGATGATCACGGCATCCACGATCATGAGTGCAGCCAGCAACAGGGCCCTTGACTGTTCCTGATTCACCGGCCTGCCTTCGCCTTTTAATCTTTTTACCGAGCTATCGCTGTTCAAACCCACGACCAGGTAATCGCCATGGCGGGCCGCCTGTTCAAGCGAATACAGGTGTCCTTCATGCAGAAGGTCGAACACCCCGTTGGTGAATACGACCTTTTTCCCGAACCATCTCAACTGGCCGGTCATGCGCTTGAGATCGGGCAGGGAAACTATTTTTTTTTCTATTGCTTCAGTTTTTTTCAAGCCTGTATCGTTTATTGTACCAGGGCATAAATATAAAACTTAATACTCCCCCCGCAATGATCACGGAAGCCTGTACCACCCAGAGTACCAGCCCAAATGTGAAAGCTGTACCCTTGTTCAATCCATAAACCATCATTGTTTTTTGCACCAGGTAAGCATAGGCTCCGATTCCTCCCGGAGTGGCGGCCATCCCGATGGTACCGGCTGAAAGGATAGCAAAGGCTTCTCTCCACCCATACATATTCGTTTCCTTTAACCCCGAAAACCCGATATAGCCCGCAATAAAATATAAGAACCAGAGCAATACGGTCAGCAGAAAGAATTGCCCCCTTTTTTTAAGATGGAAGGCTACAGTGATGCCCTGCCAGATCCGTAAGAATACCTTTTTGAGCAGCTCCATGATATCACCCAAAGATTTTTTCTTAATGAATATCCAGGCTGTGGAGAAAAGAATGAGAATGACCAGGAAGATGATCAGTAACAAATGATGATGGGCTCTTCCATCCGCTATTCTTTTTTCCGAAAAGAAAAAAGTGTGGATCAGCGAAGAATAAAGATGCGGCTGGATGGCAAAAGTGACCAGCAGGATAATAAGTGCTGTAAGGATATCGATCGCCCTCTCAACGATGATCGTGCCGATCAGTTTCTCCGTCGGGATCTTTTCATTCCGTGATAATACTGTGCATTTAATGATCTCACCCAGCCGCGGCGCAGCCTGGTTGGTTAGATAGCCGATCATTACGGCAAAGAAAAGGTTTAACCTGCCGGGGGAATAGCCAAGCGGTTCTATCAGCAGCTTCCAACGAAGAGCCCTCACATAATGACTTGCAAGCAGGATGACTGCCACCGGGGCAATCAACCAGTAACGGGCCCCGTTCATGGCAGCACTGATCTCCTCTTTATTACGGTGATTCAGGTCCTTGACGGACCACCAGGCCAGGAATAGCCCCGTCGCAAGAAAGAAAATATACTGAAATATCGTGGCCCATTTTATTTTCATAGGACAGCTGCTTAGTTGAGCGTCAAATTATCGATCAGCCTGATATCATGGAGGAATGCAGCGATGAGCGCAACACCTTTTTGCCTGCCGTCCCAATCCGTAATGGGCGAAAGATCGTTTGCATCAGCGATTTCGGCATAATCAACCCTGAAACCGGCTGTTTCCAGTTTTTTCACAGCTTCAGATCGAAGCGAAGAGAGGTTTCCCGGCTTAAAGCTATTTTTTATATACTGCAAAACATTGTAAATGGCGGGGGCAGCTTTTCTGTCTTCCTCGTTTAATCGAAGATTTCGGCTGCTCATCGCCAGCCCATCCGGTTCCCGCAGGGTGGGGCATACTGTGATCCGGATCTTGTCATGTGAGAGGGTGGGTTCCAATAGCTTTTTGATCACCAGGCATTGCTGGTAATCCTTTTGCCCCATGTAAAGATTATCCGGGTTGACGAGGTCCAGCAATCTTTCCATGACCAGGCAGACACCCTGGAAATGTCCCGGCCTGAATTTACCTTCCAGCATTTGATCCAGGCGCCCGAGTTCGAATTTTTTGGCAATCATACCACCGGGATAGATCTCATTTACAGTGGGAAGAAAAAGGATATCGCAACCAGCTGTTTCCAGTTGATAAATATCCTTCTCAAGTGTAACAGGATATTTTTCATAATCCTTCGGGTCATTGAATTGAGCCGGGTTGATAAATATGCTGCATACAGTTATATCGTTTTCATTTTTCGATGCTTCTACGAGGGATATATGCCCCGCATGAAGTGCACCCATGGTCGGAACAAAACCGATCTTCTTTTTGAAATTCAGTTCACCTGAAAGGCGATCCTGCAATTCACGGGATTTTTTGAATAAAATCATTTTCAAGCTGTTTTAGCTGTTCCTCCCTCCAATTCGGGATAAAATGGCTACCTTTGCACGCCAAAGCAAAACATGGGAATCTAAAAGGAAACAAATGTCGGCAAAGAAAAGAATTTTATTCATAGCCAATGAAATGTCTCCCTACCTGGAGCTCACTGAATACTCAGAGACAGTCAATAAACTAGCAATAAAAGCCAACGATAACGGGTTCGAAGTCCGCTGTGTCATGCCCCGTTTCGGGATCATCAATGAGCGGCGCCACCGTCTTCATGAAGTGGTGAGACTTTCGGGGATCAATGTTTCCGTGGATAATGAGGACATGCCTTTACAGATCAAGGTGGCCTCCCTTCCCAGTGCCCGTTTGCAGGTCTATTTCCTGGACAACGAGGAATTATTCAAAAGAAAATTCGTTTTTCATGATGAGCA
This sequence comes from uncultured Chitinophaga sp., assembly GCA_964652845.1. Taxonomy (GTDB): domain Bacteria; phylum Bacteroidota; class Bacteroidia; order Chitinophagales; family Chitinophagaceae; genus JJ008. Next base: position 8,024 of record CAZZDQ010000004.1, on the reverse strand, counting down.
TGAAAAATGGTTCGCCGATAATGCCCTGCGCACCGTCTTCTATTGTAAAGGGGCCCTGGAAACGGTAAAAAAATTCGGATGGCCGCCCGATGTGATCCATTGCAGCGGCTGGATGACCGGGCTGATCCCTTTTTACCTGAAAACTGTATACAAGAAAGAACCGGTCTTCTCACACAGCAGGGTCTTGTACACGATCGGCCAAAATACCTTTAAAGAAAAAATGGGCCATGATTTTATCAGGAAAACACTGATCCATCCTTCTCTTAAGGACAAAGATCTCGAAGTATTCAAAGAAGGGAATAATACAGCCATGTTCCGGGGCGGCGCCCTTTATGCGGATGCCATTTCCATAGGAGCGGAAAAGGTCGAAAAAAAACTGGCCGAAGAGTTTTCCAAAGTGAAAGGCAAAAAAACCCTGCTCTTCAACCCGCACAGTGATTTAACAGACTATTTACAACTCTATCACGATCTTGCGAAATAAAATTAACGGCTTATAAATTTTCCTTGTGAAGAACAGAATCTTTGTATCCAGGCTGCTCTCCATCCTCATCTTCTCCGCCGTTATTTTTTCTGCCTGCAGAAAAATCAATGATGCCACAACCATTGGCAGTGGCCTGATCCCTCCCGTGGATAATATTACAACATTCGACACCAGCCTGAGCGTCCAGGCCTTCAATGATACTTTCGCTTTTGCGTTTGATTCCGTGGCCCTGGCCCATACGGCGGAATTTTTCCTGGGTAAAATAAACAACGACCCTTTCTTCGGAAAGACAGATGCCCGTTTATTCATTGAATTGAAACCGATAGCATACGGGATCTATCCTTTTCAGCACAGGGACAGTGTCAGGATCGACTCCTGTGTGCTGATCCTATCTTATGCCGAAACCTACGGAGATACCAATACCGCACAAAGCGTCAGTGTATATCCCATATATCCCGCCCCGCAAAATAATTTCAGATTTGATTCCGCTTACCAGATCCGGCTGGAGAATATTGCCTATAATACCGGTACTGCTTTACAAATACCGGGACAGTTCTTTTACCCGCGTGACCTGAAGGATTCAGTAAAAGCTTACAAGGATACTACCTCGGCACAACTGCGGGTCAAGCTGGACACTGCACTTGCCAGGCGATTCTTTAACTACGATACTTCCAATGCCTATAAATCGGATTCTATTTTTAAAACCCTGTTCAACGGGTTTGCCCTGCGATCAGAAGGCAGCGGCAATGCCATCATGGGTTTTAACTTGGGAAGCCTTAACACAAAACTTGCTTTTTATTACCGGTTCCCAAAACAGGATGGCACCGGCGGCGATTCGCTAGCTGTGAGTTATTTTAATTTTACTACTTTATCTGCGGGGGCCAATTATATAAAAAGGGATTGGACCGGAACCCCTCTTCAGAGTTCGCTGGGAGGTACTACACCTGACCAGGTTCTGTATTTGCAGGGCACCCCGGGTACATTTGCTACGATTAAGATCCCTGATCTTCCCAATATCAGCAACCGGCTTGTACACCGCGCTGAACTGGTGATGGAGCAGGTTCATGATCCCAATGGCAGCGATACGATCTTCAATACACCCGAATTTCTCTACCTGGATGCGCATGATACGACCATTACGGCATCTTATTACCAGTACCGCACCATTCCCTATGACCTGGAACTGACGACCGGCGGGTTTGATTTTCGTTTATTCGGATGTTCACCCCTGTCCACTATCGACGGATCCGGCAATTCTATCAAGACCTGGAAGTTTGATGTCACACGGTATGTGCAGCATGTCCTTACCAAGACACAAAAATTATATGACCTGCGTTTATCCGCACCCTTTGGATTCGTGGAGCAGTTCGGTATTCCGCCCGGTACAGACCAGTTCAGGACGATCTTTCTCAACCCGGCCATTGCCATGGGAAGGGTAAGGTTGGGTGGAGGGAATCATCCATCACAGCGCATGCGGCTGCATATCATTTATTCCAAGATATAGAGATCGTTTAAGCGGCTATTCTTACACGGCTCATAAGTTCCAACCCTTTTTTCATAGCTGATTCAGCCTTATCTTTGCCGCTCAAATTTTGCTCATGCCTTATTTATTTACGTCTGAATCCGTAAGTGAAGGCCATCCCGACAAGGTGGCCGACCAGATCTCCGATGCATTGATCGATAATTTCCTCGCTTTTGACCCGAAATCGAAAGTTGCCTGTGAAACACTGGTGACCACCGGGCAGGTGGTGCTGGCCGGTGAGGTACGTTCCAAAGCATACCTGGATGTACAGGAGATCGCCCGCCAGGTGATCCGCAGGATCGGTTATACGGAAAGCGAATATATGTTCGAAGCCAACAGTTGCGGCATTTTCTCTGCTATCCATGAGCAGTCTGCAGATATCAACCAGGGTGTGGTGCGAAAAAAGAAAGAAGAACAGGGGGCCGGTGACCAGGGGATGATGTTTGGCTATGCCTCAGATGAAACCCCTCATTTTATGCCCATGGCGCTGGACCTGGCGCATAGCCTGCTGATCGAACTGGCAGGCATCCGCAAGGAAAAGGATTCCAAAATGCCTTACCTGCGCCCCGATGCAAAAAGCCAGGTGACGCTTGAATACGACGATCTGAATAAACCGGTACGCATTGATACGATCGTCATCTCTACGCAGCATGACGAGTTCGGCACCGAAGCAGATATGCAGAAAAAGATAAGAAAAGACATTATCAATATCCTGATCCCGCGGGTTAAAAAGCGCTATCCCAAATACGCACATTTATTCAACCGGAAGATCAAATACCATGTAAACCCGACCGGCAAGTTTGTGATCGGCGGCCCGCACGGAGATACTGGCCTTACAGGCAGAAAGATCATCGTGGACACCTATGGCGGAAAAGGTGCACACGGAGGAGGCGCTTTTAGCGGAAAGGATCCTTCCAAAGTGGACCGCTCTGCAGCTTATGCCACAAGGCATATTGCCAAGAACCTCGTGGCCGCAGGCGTTGCAGATGAGGTTCTGGTTCAAGTGTCCTATGCGATCGGCGTAGCCAAACCAACGAGTATCAATGTGAATACATACGGCACAGCCCGGGTGGAGCTCAGTGACAACGAGATCAGCAAGAAAGTGGAGAGGATCTTTGATATGCGCCCTTATTTCATCGAAAAACGTTTAAAATTACGTAACCCGATCTACAGTGAAACGGCAGCATACGGTCATATGGGCCGGGCTCCGCGAACAGTAAGAAAGACCTTTGTTTCACCTGATGGAAAGATCGTGAAGAAAAAAGTGGAGCTGTTCACCTGGGAAAAACTGGATTATGTAGGGCGTGTGAAAAAAGCATTCGGCCTTAAATAAATTCTCCTAATACGCAGGGAACTGAACACAGATCTCACATCCCATCTCCCGAATCGCGTATCCCGAATCCCGAACATTCTGCATGCCATTGGGAATTTTTTATGGTTTAGATTTACACTATGGGTAAACACCAACAACCCCGCCGCCCCAAAAAAAGCCTGCTGATCACGGGAAGGGCTTCCATCATTCATGCGTTGGAAAAGGGGGAGCCACTGGAGAAAATATATATTGATAAAAGAATTCCCCCCGCCCTTTTTCATGTTTTAAAAAGCACGGCGAGGAAATTCTATGTGCCGGTGCGTACGGTACCGCCTTTTAAGATGAACAGCTTTAATATGGATGTGCAGGAAGGCTGTGTAGCTGTACTTTCAAAGATCCGTTACCAGGAACTGCAAAATGTGATCTCCTTCATTCATGAAAGTGGCCAGGCACCACTACTGCTGATACTGGATGGGATCACCGATATCCGCAATATCGGCGGCATAGCCCGCAGTGCTTATTGCATGGGGGTACAGGCCATCATTATCCCCGAGAACGGGATGGGAGCGCTGAATGAAGATGCTATCACAGCATCTGCAGGAGCTTTGGAGCAGATCATGATCAGCCGGGTCAGCAGCCTAGTGAAGGCTGTGGATGAGCTTCACCTGAATGGCATCAATGTCTTCGCCTCCGATATGAAGGCAAAGAAAAATATTGATGCCGTTAATTTCAGGGAGCCCTGTGCCATTGTCATGGGCAGCGAGGACAAGGGTATTTATCCCGCTTTATTAAAGATTTGTGACACACAGGTCAGGATACCCATGGCTGGTGATTTCGACAGCCTGAATGTCAGCGTTGCAGCGGGGATCATTCTGTATGAAGCGATGAAACAACGGCAGGGTTGATAGCCCTTCCTGCAGTCGTATCGTTGTTATGGGGTATTGCTTTTTTTCTTTTCTTGCCCAGGATGGCCCGTATGGCGAGAATGAGCAGGAAAATGACCACCAAACCGCCTCCCACACCCACTACCACGGCGGCAAAATCCGAGCCATTGCAGGAGAGTGAACATGCCAGGGCTGCCAGCAAATAGATCAGTCCCAACGCCACGGCCACGGAAAGGACGATCAGCAGAACTTTTGACCCCTCGGAAATATCATGTGCATGACGGATCGCCCTCACCTGTTCTTTCAATAGCTTTCTTCTTTCTTTCCAGGGCAACAGTTTGCCGGTTTTATCTTTCAATGTGAGGTAAAAAGCATTAATGGTTTTATAATGCTTAATTGTACTGTCAGCAGGTAAGATAAGGCTGCTGGCGCTGGCTGCGCCAAAAGGTCTCGGGTAATTCAATATCCTGTCCGGGTGATTTCCCATGCAGACGATCATGCAATATGTGGAGGCTGCCAGCAGGAGATCAAAGAACTTCTGTTTCCGGTAGAAGGCGCCTCCTTTCTGATCCGGATAAAGAATAAACGCCATTGCATAGACCAGGAGGAGCAAAAGCAGGAAGATTGTGGGAATATAGATACCCTTATCCCGGAGCAACAAGCCAGTAATGACGCCGAGCGCATTTAAACAGAGAAATAAAAAAACAATAAGGATCCTTGCGGTCCAGCGATGACATTTTGCCCAGTAAGAGATTCTTTTCATGCCCCAATTTAACGGAATCAGTAAATTTTCTAAAATTTATATCTGCCCTTTTATGCTTTATTTAATTTTGCGGGATGCCGCAAACCATTACACTGATCGAATGCCCCCGCGACGCGATGCAGGGATGGAAAACGATTATTCCGACCGAAAAGAAAGTTCAATATATCAATTCACTGCTGAAGGTTGGTTTTGATACGATCGATTTTGGCAGTTTTGTTTCTCCCAAAGCCATTCCCCAGATGGCCGATACAGCGGATGTGGTCCGCAAACTGGATTGGAAAGGCAGCCCTTCAAAATTGTTAGCTATCATCGCCAATACCCGGGGTGCCGAAATAGCTTGCGGCTTTGAAGAGATCAGTTGCCTTGGCTTCCCCTTTTCCGTTTCGGAAACATTCCAGATCCGCAATACGAATGCGACCATGGAACAGTCATGGAGAAGGGTGGAAGAGATCCGGGATCTCTGCGCAAAGAAGAACAAGCAATTGATCATCTATATTTCCATGGCTTTTGGTAATCCTTACGGCGATCCGTATGACGAAGAGATCGTTTTTGAATGTGTGAACAGGCTGATCGGGTTTGATATACAAATCATTTCCCTGGCCGATACGGTAGGTGTTGCTACGGCCGGACAGGTCTTTGATATGACAAAATACCTGGTTGATTCTTTGCCGCAGACCGTGATTGGTGTTCATCTTCACTCCACCGAAAAGAATCGTAAGGAAAAGCTGGAAGCTGCCTTGCGAGCGGGATGCCGGCGCTTTGACGGTGCCCTTAAAGGAATCGGCGGTTGCCCGATGGCGGATGATGAACTGGTGGGCAATATGAATATGGAATGGATGATCGGTCAATTGGAAGAAAAGAATTTCCTGACAGGTATTGATAAAGATGTTCTGTCGGAAAGTTTAAAATTAGCCGGTGAGATATTTAAATGAACCACATGCAATTTCAGCTGACAATAGAAACCAGACCCCTCCCCGAAAAGATTTCTTACCGGGATAAGGTCCTGCTGACCGGCTCCTGCTTTACTGAACATATCGGGAATGCGCTCAGTGAATTAAAGTTTGATGTTCTCCAAAACCCGAACGGGATATTATTCGGCCCTGATGCTGTAAGTAAAAGCCTTATTTCTTATGCGGAAAATAAACATTATGACGAGAAAGACCTGTTTTGCCTGAATGAAGTATGGAACAGCTGGGATCACCATTCACGTTACTCTCATATTGATAAAACGCAATGCCTGCGGCAGATCAACGATTCACAGGAAAAGGCGCATCAGTTTTTAAAAACAGCTGATTGGGTGGTCATCACATTAGGTTCTGCATTTACTTACAGCCTCACCCCCCAGCCCCCTCTCCGTACGGAGAGGGGGGGTGTTGCTAATTGTCACCGGGCACCCGCTAACTGGTTTGAAAAGAAACTTTTGCCTGTTTCGGATATAATGAAGTGTATGAATGATTGCCTCGAAGGGCTGAACGCTTTCAACAAAAAACTGAAATTCATTTTTACCATCAGCCCGGTACGGCATATCCGCGACGGGGTAGTGGAGAATAACCGGAGCAAGGCCAGGCTGATAGAAGCAGTACATGCGCTCATTGAGCAGCACGAACATTGTTTCTATTTCCCGGCCTATGAACTGGTGATCGATGTGCTGCGGGATTACCGGTTTTATGATATTGACCTGGTCCATCCTAATTATGCTGCAACAGAGTATGTATTTGAAAAATTCATAGAAACTTGTACAGATGAAGAGACCAGCAAGATCATGAATGAGGTAAAACAGGTGATCATTGCTGCCAAACACAGGGCCTTTCAGCCGGAGACAAA
>CAZZDQ010000004.1:0-1138 GCA_964652845.1 uncultured Chitinophaga sp. | reverse complement strand
ATAATCTGTCAGATACCTGAGCGCCTGCATATAGATCATGAGCAAGCCAGGGGCATGGATATATTCTTTCTCCGCTTTCGTAAGTATATTCTTCATGACCTTACCATACCCTTCCAGGATTGCCTTGTAAAAAGCATCTCTGACCCTGATCTTTTCAAAGGCAGTGCTGGATTCATTTTCATTGCTGACCATGCTGCGGATCATATCCCCCAGGTCAGAAAAAAAATAACCGGGCATCGTCGTATCCAGGTCAACAGGGCAGATCACCTTCCCCGTTTTCACATGGAATAAAATATTCTCAATCTTTGCATCATGGTGCATGACCCTTTTGGAAAAATCGCCCGAGCCGGTTATCTTTTCATAGAGATGTTTGTAACGTTCCCTTTTTTTCAGCTCATCGATAAGTGGCAAGGCTATATGCATTCTTTCATAGCGCTCCGTTTTCAGTGAGCTTTCAAATTGCTCATACCGGAAGCCAAGATCATGAAAGCGGGGTATAATCTCTTTTAGCAGGTCGCAATTACAATCACTGTAAGCTTCTGTGAATGTGGCAAAGGTTTTGGCAACGGACCTCGCATCTGCTGCAGATTTGGCGACAGATTTAGATCTGGTGTTTTCAATAAAACTGAAAGCCCTCCAGGATTGCCCGTCTGCGTCATTATATAATGTATCGTTTTCATCGCAATATAAAGGAGCAGGGAGTTTAAGGCCTGTACATTCAAATTCAGCATATTGCCATAAATAGATATAATTTCTTTGCAGGTCGACAGGGTTTTTGAAAACATTTGTATTGATATGTTGTAAAAGGAGAGAAGGCCTTAGCTCAGAACTGACCTTATAAGAATGGTTGATCAGGCCATGCCCGGCAGGTTCCACTGTAATTTTTCCCGTTTCAGAGAAAGAATGGCCGGAACCATATTGCATGAAAGCGTCAATGACATCAGTTGGTACATCAGTAACCATTGGTTTGTAAAATATTACCCCAATTTAATCTTTCAATTTAACATGCAGCTCAGAATATAACGGCAAAAATTGAATATCTTTACATTGATTTTTTTATTTGGAATTACACCGGGGGTGTACGGTATTGACAGCATAGCTCTTTGAAAGTATAAGCATGTACTGCGTTGCGTAATTA
>CAZZDQ010000003.1:38213-106811 GCA_964652845.1 uncultured Chitinophaga sp. | reverse complement strand
AAATATTCGATACATGCGGAAGACGATGCTCCTTGTCCCCGTTCAGGTAACTTTCCTCTATTTTCAACAGTGCATGCTCCAGTTTATCCCGTAAAGCGGAGATCCTTTTTGATTCTTCAGGCATTTCCTTGCTGCAGATCTCGCAGGCTTTGCCAAATCCTACAATACCGGGCACATTGAGCGTGCCGCTCCGCATGCCCCTTTCATGACCTCCGCCATCGATCTGCGCCGTTACTTTTACCCGGGGGTTTTTTCTCCGCACATAGAAGGCACCCACCCCCTTGGGGCCATACATTTTGTGGGCACTGAAGGTCAGGAGGTCAATATTATCCTTCATCACATCCACGGGAACTTTTCCCACTGCCTGTGTGGCATCACTGAAAAACAATACCCCGTTTTTTTTGGCGATCGCTCCGATCTCTTTGACCGGCATCAGCGTCCCGATCTCATTATTGGCATACATGATGGCGATCAGGATGGTCGTGGGTCTGATGGCGGCTTCCAGTTCCTGCAGGTCGATGATCCCATTCGGTTTTACCTTCAGGTAGGTCACTTCACCGCCGATCTTTTCAATATGCTTGCAGGTATCCAGCACCGCTTTGTGTTCAATATTGCAGGTGATGATATGATTGCCTTTGGAAGCGTACATCTCAAAAACACCTTTGATGGCCAGGTTATCCCCTTCTGTGGCACCGGACGTAAAAATTATTTCCTTAGGATCAGCGCCGATCAATTTCGCTACCTGTTCCCGTGCATAATCCACCGCTTCCTCTGCCTGCCAGCCAAAAGGATGGTTACGGCTTGCCGCATTGCCAAAGCTGTTGGTAAAATATGGTAACATGCCTTCCACCACCCTTGGGTCACAGGGTGTGGTGGCATTATGATCAAGATAGATTGGGAACTGAAGCATGTTAAAGCTTTTGTTTCTTTCTGCAAAATTAACCTAAAAGCATTGCAAGAGAAGGGCTGAAACGGGGTTTTTACCAAATTCGGAAAGGCCGTTTCACGGGATGCAAGTACCTGAAATCATCCTTTTAGACAGGTAGTTATTTTTCATTTTTAAGAAAGCTAAAACCGTTTTCTTATCGGTAAAAGAGGCTAATTTCGGAATCTGTAAGAGCCGGGCAGCCAAAATCATATAATGCAAAAGATCGAACATATCGGTATTGCGGTCAGGGACCTCGCAACCTCCATTCCCCTGTTTGAAAAGATCTTCAATACCCCCTGTTATAAAAAAGAAAATGTTGAATCAGAAAAAGCGCTCACCGCTTTTTTTTTAGCGGGGGAAACCAAGATTGAGTTACTCGAAAGCACGGCCCCCGACGGAGCCGTGGCCAAATTCATCGAAAAAAAGGGAGAGGGCATTCATCATATTGCCCTGGCGGTGGATAACATTGAAAAGGAGATGGAACGCCTTCGGTCCAATGGCTTTGTCTTGTTGAACGACAAACCCAAAAAGGGCGCCGATAATAAATATGTTTGCTTCCTCCACCCCAAACACACCAACAGTGTACTGATCGAACTTTGTATGGATATCCGGTAAGGATCATTTCCCCAATTGCTGCTCCAGTTTTTTTGCCCGGTCTGTTTGTTCGATGCTGAAATGATTCTGATCTGCAAAATTCTGCTGGGCATGATGCACGGCTTTGTCCAGTCCTTCTTCTTCCAGTTTAACGTGGTTGACAATGCTGTCCGTCGCCTCTGTATCGCCTTCATCGAGGAATTCTCCTTTTTTCCTGTAGCCAAGGATCTGCCTGTATTCATTGCCGAAGAGATGCCTGTAAAAGGCAAATAAATTCCCGGCAGCATCCCGGAATGCCGAATCTCCTTTGTAAGGAGGCATCTCCTGTATTTCTTTCAAAAGTTGTCCGGCCTTATTTTCATCGTTGTCCAGTAATCGCCCCGCTGAATCAAGATCTATTTTTGAGGCATCGGCGAATTCAATGATATCCTGTACGATGTTCAGTTGACGGTTGATGATATAATCATTGTATTCAACCGCCGAATGATATACCACCCCGTTCTTCCCTTTTACCGGGCCGTTGCAGGAAAAGGACAGGATGCCGGCGAAAAGGAGCAGGAACATATCCTGTAGAAAGTTGATTGATTTCATCTTTTCATTTTTAAATTTCATCAGGATTCAGCCTGGGGATCCGGGGTGCCAATGCCTAATTTTTCCACGGCAAGCTGGGCAGCGATCTGCGAGGCATCTTTTTTATTGAATGCCTTCCCCTCGGAAATTTTTTCGCCGTTCAGGACGGCGGCTACCGTGAATAATCTCCTGCCGTTTTCCAGTTTTTCATTGATCGTTTCAAATTCCAGGCTATGCCCTTTTTTATTGGACCACCCGATCAGTTTATTCTTATGATTGATCTCCATAGTTTCCAGGTCATCCATGAACATATGTGGCAGGATGATGCATTCCATCACCCATTTGGCTGTTTTTTTATACCCTGCGTCAAGATAGATGGCACCTACCAGGGCTTCCAGCGTATTGCCAAAGATTTGGCTGATCTTTAATGAATTGTCGACCTTATTGAAAATGGTGATCTTTTTCAGGCCCATCCGCAGGGCAATATCATTGAGCTGCTGGCGGTTCACCATTTTACTCCTCATCTCTGTCAAAAATCCTTCTTCCTTATACGGATATTTTTTATACAGGAAATCGGCGATCAGGGCGCTCAGTACAGCGTCGCCCAGGTATTCCAGGCGTTCATTGTTCTTATCAATGTCATCTTTTACCGAACGGTGGGTGAAGGCCGTTTTGTAGAGGGAAATATTCCCGGGTTTGAAACCCAGTATGTTTTTGATCTCTTTTTTAAAGGATGGCCCCTGCGGGTCGCTAAAAAGATTTTTCAATATATCCACGACTGTTAAGCTACGGAAAAGTTTGAAAACTCAGGCATCCTGGGTATTTCCTGCAGGAAGACAGGCCGGTCAATTCTTATATTTCCTGACGATCATACAGGCATTATGCCCGCCAAATCCGAAAGTATTGCTCAAAGCAGCGCGTACGGTGCGTTGCTGCATTTTATTGAAAGTGAAGTTGAGCCGGTTATCCAGTTCAGGATCATCTGTAAAATGATTGATCGTAGGTGGAATAGTATCCGTCACCACGGCCTGGATGCTGGCGATCAGTTCTATTGCCCCTGCCGCACCAAGGCAATGCCCGGTCATTGACTTGGTGGAACTGATATTCATCTTGTAAGCGTGTTCACCAAATACCTGCAGTATTGCTTTTACTTCAGCCCCATCACCGATCGGGGTTGATGTGCCGTGTGTGTTGATATAATCAATTTCATCGGGTTGAATACCTGCATCCTCCAGTGCAACCAGCATAACGCTCTTTGCTCCCAGTCCCTCTGGGTGTGGAGCAGTAATATGATACGCATCAGCGGTAGCGCCGCCACCGGCTACTTCACAATAGATCCTGGCTCCCCTGGCCTTTGCATGTTCCAGTTCTTCCATTACGACCACCCCGCAAGCCTCGCCCATGACAAATCCGTCACGGTCCTTATCATAGGGACGACTCGCGGTTTTGGGATCATCATTTCTTTCACTCATTGCTTTCATCGCGTTGAATCCACCCACACCCGCTTCACTTACCACGGCTTCCGTTCCCCCGGCGACAATGGTGTCGGCTTTTCCCAGCCTGATCAGATTGAATGCTTCCATAATGGCATTGGTGCTGCTGGCACAGGCACTCACCACGGCGAAATTAGGTCCGCGCAGATTAAACCGCATGCTGATCTGACCGGCAGCGATATCGAGGATCATTTTGGGAATGAAGAAAGGATTGAACCGCGGTGTACCATCGCCCCTTGCAAATTCAGAAACCTCGTGCTGAAATGTGATCAGGCCACCGATCCCGCTGGCGAAAACAACACCGGTCCTTTCAGGTTCAATATTCTCTTTTGTAAGACCTGCATCCGCCATCGCCTGGTCGCTCACCACGAGGGCAAACTGCGTAAAGCGATCGATCTTGCGTGCTTCTTTCCTGTCCAGGTATTGCGTCGCTTCAAACCCTTTCACTTCACAGGCAAAGCGGGTTCTGAATTTAGATGCGTCGAAGAGGGTAATATAATCGGCTCCAGAAACACCCCGGATCAATCCGTTCCAGTAATCCTGCAGGTTATTCCCCAGGGGTGTCAGGGCACCCATACCAGTTACTACCACTCGTTTTAATTCCATAAATGGAAAGATAATTCAGTTTGAGCAAATAGAAAACCGCCTTAACAGTAAAATAAAATTACGTAAGGCGGGCAAAGCTTTTGCGGTCAAATGAGTATGAATAATTATTTGGCGTGTTCTTCCAGGTAGGTAACAGCTTGTCCAACGGTGGTGATGGTTTCTGCCTGTTCATCCGGGATGGAGATATTGAACTCTTTTTCAAATTCCATGATCAGTTCAACAGTATCTAAAGAATCAGCCCCGAGGTCATTGGTAAAAGAGGCTTCGTTGGTAACTTCTGATTCGTCAACGCCTAATTTGTCAACGATGATTTTTTTAACTCTGGTTGCGATGTCTGACATGATCTTAAGTTTTGTTTACTGGCAGCAAAAATATAGTTTTTGTGCAAATAAGCATGATAAAACGATTTTTTTCTGCTTCGGCACAAAGGTTTGAAAATAAGTGAACTGGCGGATGTTTTAAGGGGAATTCACCCGCGCTGAGATTACAGTTTGCAGAATATAAAGTTCTTTGTATTTTGCCCGTACGAAGGGGTCATTTATCGTTTCAAAAAACTTGTTATGGCATTACGGATCATCGACTATGGCAGTAATGAATACTGGCAGATGCTCGCCCTGCGCAGTGAAATATTGCGCAAACCCCTGGGCCTTACATTCTCCAGCCAGGAGATCGGGGATGAAAAAGAGAACCTCTTCATTGGCGCTTTTGAAGATGAACAGTTACTGGGTTGCTGTATGCTGGTAAAAGAAAATGATGGCAGTGTCAAACTGAGACAAATGGCCGTACTCAATGATCTGCAGGGAAAAGGCATCGGGCGGGCCCTGATGGGATTTGCAGAAAACCTGGCCCGTGACCACGGTTATAAAAAACTGACCATGCATGCCCGCAAAAATGTAGTGGGGTTCTATGAAAAGATGGGTTACCAGGTATGCAGTCCCGAATTCATTGAGATCACCATCCCGCATTTCACCATGGAAAAAATTCTTTGACTGCTTCCTTCACTTTCTCATCCATTCCAAAAATTCATTTCCTGATCTTTTCTTTCAGTATTTGCCTGAGTGCATACACTTCATCGGTGGTCCTGCATCCGCTTTTCGGTACCAGGATAAAGGACCGGCTGTCGAAATATAAATGAAAAAAATGCGGACTCTCCAGGAATTTCTGCAGCACATTCCATTTCCAGAATTTAGATCCCTTTTCGTGTTCCAGGCTGAATCCGTCTTCTCCGAAATTCATGCTGAACTCATGTTTGAACGTAACGGCCCGTTTATATACCATGGCAGGAAGGATGAACCAGAAGCTGATCATCAGCACAAACCATAACAAAGAGCCGATCAGTACGGCCATGGGCGTGACTTTCTTCAGAAAATACAATATAAAAGAAAGGATCGCAAATACATTTACCAGGATGATCATGATGCGGATCTCGGGACGGCTGATAAAATGATAGCGCAGGGCCTGCAGCACTTTGCTCTTTTCATATCCGAAATGAATGGTCATATTTTCGGGATTAAATCAATAGTAAAATTAAAAAGCCGTCCGCAAGAGGCGAACGGCTTTCAAATGAAATTCGTTTGAGATCAATGCCAGCCCTGGCCTTCAGTCGGGATATTGAACAACTGGCAAACCTGGTCGTAGCTCATATTCCTGATCTGATCGGCAGTATAACTCGTTCCGCCTACGCCTGCATTTATACCGCGTCCGCCGGCTACACCACCCGGGATTATGATATGCCTGAGTTCCAGTGAAGGATTGGGGAACCATCCTGCGGAAGGAGAAGCATTCATGACGGAAGTGTAATAGATTATTTTCCCCGCAACCGGAATCTGGTTTATTAAATAGATCGTACCGGCACCACCCGGAAATGTATAAGGCAGAATATTGGGTCCGTTCAAAGCAACACCGCCAACGGGTACCCTGCAATAGCTGAGTAAAACGCCGTTGTCAACAATAGCCTGTGTCATGCTGGCAGATGGACGGATCATTCTTTTAACCGTTCCGAAATCAGGTAAGGTTGTATCAATGATCGGATAGGCAGTAGTCAATGTTGTTACGGATGCCCAGCTTGAATAGATCACATTGGCTGTTCCGGGAGGGCCTTGCGGACCAGTAGCTCCGGCAGGACCTTGCGGACCAGTGGCTCCGGTAGCGCCCGTTGCTCCTGTAGCGCCGGTGGGGCCTTGCGGGCCAGTAGCGCCTGCAGGACCTTCAGGGCCTTCTTTGGTGCAGCTCACAGCAAGAAATGTAATAGCTAATGCGAGGAGGCTAAGTAGTCTAAACTTTCTCATAAGTTTTATTTTGGCTTAAGAATTGTTTTTGGGGTTTAAAAATAAGGGATTTTTTTAAACCACCAATAAAATTAAAGATAAAGGAAAAATTATCATTCTGACCATATTTTATAAAAAATATTTCAGCCCTGGTGCGCCCTCCAGCAGCTATATTTGCCTGATAAAATAAGGGTATCAAAATTTACAGCTATGGTTAAAAAAATTACCGTTATATCCCTGGTCGTATTGTTCATAAACACCTGTTGCTTGGGCCAGTTCAAAAAAGGAATGCGCATGGCAGGTGCCAGCATCGGCAATGTGTTTTTTAATTCCGCTACATCCGATGTTTCATACCCTGCCCCGACCAACGGCTTTACCGCTCATATCACCCAATTCGGGTTGAATGTAAACCCTACCCTTGGATGGTTCCTCTCGGATCATAGCGTGGCAGGATTTTCCCTTCTGATCAACCCCACCAGCAATAAAACCGATTATACTGCCGGCGGCTCCACCTACCAACAAGATAAAATAAGCGGATCTAACCTGGGCCTGGGAGGGTTTGCAAGAGATTATTTTAAAACAACCTCCTCCTTTATGCCCTTCGGCCAGGTGGGAATCAATGCGGGTATCACTACCCAAAAAACCAGCGGGTTCTTTTACGGCGGCAGGGACAGCACTGCCTATAAGATCACTTATGATGGTAAATCTTCCGGTGGCTTTTTCCTGAATGCTCTTGTGTCTTTCGGGCTGACGAAATTACTGAGCCCTCATACGGGGCTGGATATTGCCGCCGGGTATAGTTTTTCCTACAATAAGAACACGTATAAGACCACCACCCTGCGGGATGATGGGAATAACGGGACCATTGATGAGACCTTGATCAGCAATCCGACGACAAAATATACCAGCAATGGTTTTGTTTTGAGTGTCGGCTTCCAGGTATTCCTGGATCCCCGGAAATAAAATTCCCCTGCGGGAACAGGGGAATCTGCAATTAATAGGGGAATAATTATTTATTCATCATCTGCTTGGCCTCAATGCTGAGGGTGGCATGCGGAACCGCACGCAGCCTGGCTTTATCGATCAATTTACCGGTGACCCTGCAAATGCCGTATGTTTTGTTTTCAATGCGCATCAGGGCTTTTTCCAGGTGATCGATGAATGTGATCTGGCGGCTGGCCATCTGGCTGAGCTGCTCCCTTTCCATACTTACACTGCCGTCTTCCATCGTCATATACCGGGCTTCATCCATATCCCCGCTTTCGTCTTTGCGAGTGATGAGGCCCTGCAGGTAAGTAAGTTCTTTTTTCGCAGCATCCAGTTTTTTCAGAATGATCTCTTTGAATTCAGTCAAATCAGCATCCGAATAGCGGACGATCGGACCCGTTGATTGCTGTAACATCCCGGGATCCAGTACCGATTTGGTGAATTCCGGTTCGTATTTTACGGAACCTTTGGCATGGGTCCTGGGGATCACTATCTTCGTCGGTTTGGCCGGCTCTTTTTTGATAACTGGTCTTACTTTGGGATGGATTGACACCAGGGATTTCTTTTCGGGTTTCTGCATTTTTTTGGCTCGAACTGAAACTGATTTTTTAACTGGTTTCTTTTTAATGATCTTTACTTTCTTAGCGGCCGATTTTACTTTCTTTACCGGTGATTTCTTTGCAGTTTTTGTTTTTTTGGCAGGTATTTTTTTTGTTTTCTTTACAACTTTCTTGGGTTTTACATTCTTTTTTGCCGGCTTTTTAATTGCTTTCTTCCCGCCGGGTTTGCGGGCTGGTTTTTTTTTTGCCATAGTTTACCCTTTTGGTGAGACAATTACATTTAGTTTAATATCATTCACTTCTATCTCGGTTCCGCCGCTTAAATGGGGCTCAAATTCCAGTTTATCGGCGAGAATTTCGGCGCAAATATAGTCTTTAAACTGAGCTAAAGAATTTTTCATAGTATTAGTTGCACCCACCCGGACTTCAATATGATCGGTGAGCAGGAACCCGCTGTCCTTCCGGATCTTCTGTATGCGGTTTACAAATTCGCGTGCATTGCCTTCTGCTTCCAGTTGAGGTGTGATGGTCACATCCAGGGCCACCGTGAGGCTGCCTTTGCTGGCCACCAGCCAGCCGGGTATATCCTCCGCCGAGATCTCCACATCAGAAAGCTGAAGTTTGATCATGGCCGGGCCGCTGCCATTACCTGCAAGCTGCAGTTCAGCCGATCCCCCGGATTCGAGTTCAGCGATCTGCTCCTGCGTAAAATTTGAAATGGCAACTGCGGCAGCCTTCATACCAGCCCCCAGCTGACTGCCAAGGGTCTTATAATTGGGCTTGATCCTTTTTTTAATGAAGGTATTATCGGGATCGATATATTGCACCTCTTTTACGTTCACTTCGGCCCTGATCAGGTCTTCCACGCTTTGCAACCGGGATCTCATGGCTTCATTCAATACCGGTACCAGCACTTTTTGCAAAGGTTGACGCACTTTTATATTTTGTTTTTTACGCAGTGACAAAAGAAGGGAACAAGTTTCCTGCGCCAGTTGCATTCTTTCTTCCAGGCCCAGGTCGATCTTTGTTTGATCTGCAACAGGAAAATCAGTATGATGAATCGACTCCACCCCAAACCGCCGGGTGATGGCATTGAGGTTTTGAAAAAGCGCATCGCTGAAGAAGGGTGAAACAGGGGCTACCAACCGCAATACGATTTCCAGGCATTCGTAAAGGGTCTGGTAAGCGCAGATCTTATCCTGTTCATAATCTCCCTTCCAGAACCGGCGCCTGCATAAACGAACATACCAGTTGCTCAGGTGCTCATCCACGAATTCTTCTATCCAACGACCGGCCACCGTGGGTTCATATTCATCCATGGACACATTCACCTTTTTTACAAGTGAATGGAGGGATGAAAGTATCCACCGGTCTATTTCGGGACGGTCCGTAACGGGAATATATTTTTCCCCGAAAGAAAATCCGTCCACATTGGCATACAGCGCAAAGAACTGGTAGGTATTGTACAGTGTACCAAAGAATTTCCGCTGCACTTCCCTGATCCCCTCAAGGTCAAATTTCATATTGTCCCAGGGCGAGGCATTGGTGATAAGATACCAACGGGTGGCATCGGCCCCGAAGGTTTCAATGGTTGTAAATGGGTCGACCACATTGCCGACGCGTTTGCTCATTTTATTGCCCTTCTTATCCAGCACCAGCCCGTTTGAGACGCAGGTCTTATAAGCAACTGAATCGAATACCAGGGCCGCGATCGCATGCAGGGTATAGAACCAACCACGGGTCTGGTCCACGCCTTCGGCAATGAAATCTGCAGGGAATGATCCTTCCCAACCAGGTCCGAAGGGCATTGGATCACCCTCTTTTAATTTTTGCGGATCCAGTCCCCACTGAGCATAGGGCATGGCACCCGAATCAAACCATACATCGATCAGGTCGGGAACCCGTCGCATTGGTTTTCCGGATGGGCTCACCAATATGATCTCATCCACATAAGGTTTATGCAGATCGAGTATCCCTTCATGGAGATAATGTTTATTGACATTGCCGCCCAGCGTCTCACTGGCTTTCCTGATCCCTTCATTCAGTTCTTCAATGGTACCAATGCAAACCTCTTCTTTACCGTCTTCCGTGCGCCAGACCGGTAAGGGCGTCCCCCAGAAACGGCTGCGGCTGAGGTTCCAATCTACCATATTCTCCAGCCAGTTGCCGAACCGTCCTTCACCGGTTGAGCGGGGTTTCCAGTGAATGGTTTTATTCAGTTCCACCATCCTGTCACGAATAGCTGTGGTTTTTATGAACCAGGCATCGAGCGGGTAATATAAAATGGGTTTATCGGTTCGCCAGCAGTGAGGATAGCTGTGTTCGTATTTCTCCACTTTAAAAGCGCGGTTCTCTTTTTTGAGTTTTACGGCGATATCAACATTGACATCAACATAATGAGGGTCGTCAGTATAATTCTTTACATACCTGTTGCTGAATTCGCCGAGCCCCTCCACAAATTTTCCCTGGCGGTCCACCATGGTCAATATGCCGATATCATATTTTTTTCCCACTTTAAAGTCATCCGCACCGAAGGCTGGGGCCGTATGAACGATACCGGTACCTTCATCCGTAGTAACAAAATCACCCAACAATACTTTAAAGGCATTCGGGTTATCGGTTTTGTTGGCAGGAAACGGAAGAAGTTGTTCGTAAGAAACCTCTCTAAGTTGATATCCGGAATAATTATCTTTTAATCTGACATATGGAATTAATTTATCAGATGCTTTCATGAAATTCTGAAACAATTCATCTGATTCATCTTCGACTTCTATAAACTTATTTTTTTCAAATATTTTATCAATCAACCCCGAAGCAAGAACTACAGTAATTGGTTGTTTTGCATATTGATTGTATGTTTTTACAAAAACATATCCAATATCTTCCCCAACAGTTAGTCCAAGATTTGATGGTAAGGTCCATGGTGTTGTTGTCCAGGCGAGGAAAAATACTTCATTACCATTTTTTTGTAATTCAAGAAGTTTGCTTTGAAAGGAATTTAAAGTCCCTCCTTCGGGAGGATTGAAGGAAGTTGCCCTGAACATTGCAACACAACTTGTATCCTTAACATCTTTATATGTTCCCGGCTGGTTCAGTTCATGCGAACTCAACCCCGTTCCGGCTGCCGGTGAATAGGGCTGAATGCTAATGCTTTCGTAAAGCAATCCCTTTTCATAGAGTTGTTTGAGCAGCCACCATAATGTTTCGATATAAGAATTCTTGAACGTGATATAGGGGTTATGCAGGTCGACCCAGTATCCCATTTTCACGGTCAGTTCATCCCATTTGTCTTTGTAACGCAGTACAGCTTCGCGGCATTTCTGGTTGTATTCTTCCACGGATATCTTCTTGCCGATATCTTCCTTGGTAATGCCGAGTTCTTTCTCCACCCCGAGTTCAATGGGCAGGCCATGGGTATCCCAGCCGCCTTTGCGCTTTACCCGGAATCCTTTCATGGTTTTGTATCGGC
Organism: uncultured Chitinophaga sp.; assembly: GCA_964652845.1. Lineage (GTDB taxonomy): Bacteria > Bacteroidota > Bacteroidia > Chitinophagales > Chitinophagaceae > JJ008. The sequence goes on along the minus strand of CAZZDQ010000003.1, from coordinate 95,337 downwards.
AGACCAGGTCTTTGAGGGTGCGGGAAATGACATGATGGATACCAGGCAGGCCATTGGCGCTGGGAGGGCCTTCGTAGAAAACAAAAGGAATGGCGTTTTCCCGGAGGGAAACACTTTTTTCAAATGCCCTGTTTTGATCCCATTGTTCGAGTATGGCCTTTTCAATGGCCGGCAGATCAAGCCCGGAATATTCTTTGTACTTCGCCCCGTTCATACAATATCAGTCGTTGAAATTTAAAGGGTGCCCGTTTGAACATTACCGTTCATTACGGGCGTGCAAAGTTAGGAAAACTCAGGCTCCCCTGTATGGTAGAGACTATGATAAACAGCTTTATATAAATAAGATTAATCCCTCAGAAATTGACTGAGCCGTTGGATTGGTAAGCAAATCTGATCTTATAATCCAGGATCACAGGTACAGGCCCTACGAACGGCTCATATGTTACATTTAGTATTTCCATTTTTGCATAATGCCCGTCGGCGGTTCGGAAAATGAAAATTTTTCCGGGTATGGGATTGAACACATGTGTTACAATATCATAGGTATACCAACTACCATCTTTAATCGCAAGTTTGGATGAAGTTGTATCATAGGCATATCCGCTGATGGGTGCAGCAGTAATATTTTCAAAAATGCCGTTTTGAATAACCACCCCTGCATTACCCGGTCCGCTGGCATAACTGTTTACCAAAAAGGTCGTCAAGCGGAGTCCGAAATCCCATTTTGAAGTGGCCGAATCAGTATTGGCAACAATAGCATTGTTTTTAAAACTGAAAAATGCATATGGACTGCTTGTCGAAAAATTCACTCTGACAACTGTCGTATCCGTTACCGGGGGCTGACTCGTTGTATTATTATTTTTTTTACAGCTTGCTGTTAAAAGTAAAATACCTGAAACCAGTGGCGCGGATAAAATAAAAAGAGGATTCAATTTCATGTTTTATGTTTTTTATTTTGGATAAATGAATACGAAATAGAAATATATGGTTGAATGCCCGGTTGACCAGGCAGGTTATTGACATCCCTGTAATTTAAAAGATTGTTGATCCCGGCCCCTGCGGTGAAATCACCCAGCTTCCTGGTTCCGGACAGGTTACAAGTCAAAAAACCGGCTGCAAATTCATCAGCCCTGTTTATGATGCCATTCCCGTCTTTATCAGCAGTGCCCCACCGGCTCCGGTAGATCAGGCGGATGGAAGCGTCCCACTTCTTCTTATTATCGGTATAAAATATTTTCAGGTTGCCCTGGTGTTTTGACCGGTTGGGCAAGCCTCCATATTCTTTCCGGGTGATCAGTTCAACCTGGTTTGTTTGAAGATTCCGGCCATAGAGCTCCCCGCGCCTGATCCGGTCCAGGATATTTTTATCTGCGGTAATGAGAAACTGATATCCCCATTGTATTTGAAAAGCATTTGTCACCGCATAATCAACTCCGAGTTCCATGCCTTCTGTAAAAGCGCGGTTAATGTTGAAGTAACTGAAAACGGGAACGTTATTGGGTTTGTAGGCAATGATCTGGTAGTCGATCAGGTTTTTGATATCATTTCGGAATAAATTCATTCTGAAACTGAGCTTGTCATTTGCCAAATAGTGAAGGCCAAGGTTGATGCCGGACGAAGTTTCAGGTTTTAATATCGTGATGGCCTGGGCAATGGGCAGGATCTGTGCAAGAATCCCCTGTTGCAACTGGACCTGAAGTTCTGAGTAGGAGATCTCATTTGCCCCGTAAATTGTGTATCCCCCCGCTGCATTATTGGTGAAATTCAGAAATAACTGGCGGAAATCAGGCGCCTTGAACCCTGCGCCATAGGATGCATTGATGATCAGGTGACTGTTGTGGGTATAATTGAGAGAGAATTTAGGGCTCCAGACCGCTGCATACCTGTCGTTATGATCATACCGGATCCCGGCAGCTGTCAGTATTCTTGGTAATGGCTTCCATTCATCCTGCAAAAAGAAATAAATCTGGCTTGTCCGCTTGATCCCTTTATAACGGGTAGTGTTCAGGGTCTGCGGATTAATGCCTCCCCCGGCTGTTATCCTTTGTTTTTTCCCTAGCGCAATGACGGTTTGATTTTCTGCCCGGTAAAAATCCTGCTGAAAAAAATCATAGTAGAACTGTGACCGGTCCGTCTGCTTAAACAGGTCTTGCCTGAAACGGTAGCGGCTGTAATACAATCGCATTGAAGAGCTGACCCGTGGCGAAAAATATTGTGTGAATACCGGGTTGATGCTGTAATCGTCGATGGTCGCATGTCCTTCAATATTCACGGTCTGGAGTCCTGTGCTGTCAGCAGTTGTAAAAAAATTTTGCTGCTTCTGGAAGAAGTATCGGCCTGTTAACATGAAGCGGGTTTTCGGGCTGACCTGCGAAATGAATTTTATTTGCCCGGTGTAGTTCTGAAAAGGGTCAACTGTTTTTCCTGAAGCATTCTGGACAAGTGAATACCCCGAAAAAGAGTTCCTGTTTGCCCCAATCAGCAGGCCCCATTTATCCTTCTTTACGGAAGCGGTCAAAGAGGCATCCAGTGCATCGAATCTTCCATACCGTAAGGAAGCAAAAAAACTGTTATTTTCTGCCTGGCGGGTAATGATATTAATGACCCCTCCCAATGCTTCACTGCCATACAGGGAGGAGGAAGGCCCTTTGATAATTTCAATTCTTTTAATATCGTTGACCGTGATCCGGGAGAGATCGATCACCCCACCCTGCCTGCCGGTCAGCGGTTCGCCGTCCACCATGATCATGATGTAATCAGGTGCCAGTCCCTGTACCTCCACGCCATTCCCGAATATTCCTCCGCCTGCGGAAACCGAACTGTTGGCGTTCGTAATGAATAACCCTGTTTGTTCGGGCAATATATCTGTTAACCTGATGGAACCGCTTTGTACAAGGGTCCTTGCCTGGATCAGCTGGACCGGCACGGCAACATTGGCCAGCTTTGTTTCATTTCGGGTTGCAGTAATGATCACTTCATTGAGCAATTTTGCTGCAATGGAATCTTGCTGGCACTTTAAAACCTGGAAAGGGAAACTCCATAAGAGACAAAAACATACTATCCTCATAACCTGTCGCGGGCGGCAAAAATAATACATTTTAGCTCCCGTTCACAGCGGTTTGGTTTCCTGCGATCACGGTAATGAATGCCTGAATTTGTCGGAGAAACCTGTTTCGGAGATCTAACGCAGGAGCAGTTCACAGGGTTTGAGGCCCGTATGCTTTTTGAAGGCAGTGGAAAAATGGGAAATGGATGAATACCCCAGCATCATAGAGACTTCCGTAACGCTGAGCCCTTTTTCATACAACAGGTATTTAGCATGTTCCATCCGCTGGCTCTGATAAAAATCGAAAATGGTGGCGCCGAACATTTCCTTAAACCCTTTTTTCAGGTAACATTCGTTGATGGCCACTTTCCGGCTGAGTTCTTTGATGGTAATGGGTTCGCCGATATGCTGGATCAGTATCTCCCGGGCCCGGGTGATCTTTTCCCGGTCAGCCTCGTTGGCCAGGAATTTGCAGTTGACCACATCGATCTCTTTTTCGCCCAGCATACAATCGAGGCTGTACAGGAGCAGCATTTGCGTCTGTGCATTCAGGAAGATATTTTCAAAGCTGCCCGAATAGGTATGGTTGAGCAAACCTTCCAGGGTGAGCCTGGTCTTGCCGCAAAGCGGCAGGATCTTGGTAAAGGAAGAGGAATGTTTGAAGGTGAGGATATTCTCCGAAAGATTGTCGGCTGAGCGTCGCGGTTTGACGAATTGACTCAGCTGTACAGGTGAAAAACGGAAGCTGACCACATCCACACTGTCTACTTTTTCCTCGCAGTTCTTTGATTCGCCGAAACGGCACATGTCACATTCCGTATCCTTTTTCCTGCAATAGACATTCCCGCTCATGCAATATTTCAGCTCCAGGTAATTCTCTTCCGGCTGGCTCTTTTCATAATGATAGATCAGCATCCCGGTATCCTCAATGCTCCATTGCGGGTTGCGGTAATACCGTTTGATCTCATAATGCACAGAACCCGGTATCTGCTGATGCTTCTCCTGCAATAAAACCATTTTATCGTTCATCAGCGTTTCTCGGTAGGCCACCGATAATATGTCTACGGGTTTATGCATTTGGGTTACAAATTTACAAAATAATGTTTACACATTGACCTGGATTCGCATCCGGAGGGTAAACTTTTGAGTTTTAACATTCTGTGCATGAAAAAATTGGGCTTAATCTTCTAAGGGTTATTTTTGCCACTGTTTCAGATTCCCGGTTACGCATGATCCATCCGCATACATATATACATCCCGATGCCCGGCTGGCGACTAATGTAAAGGTAGATCCCTTTACTGTCATCCATCCTGATGTGGAGATCGGGGAGGGCACCTGGATCGGCTCCAATGTGACCATTATGGAAGGCGCCCGCATCGGCAAGAATTGCCGCATTTTCCCGGGTACGGTGATCGCGGCCATCCCACAGGACCTCAAATTCCAGGGAGAATACAGCAATGTGCTCATCGGCGACAATTCAACCGTGCGTGAATTCGTGACCATCAACCGCGGTACCAAGGACAGGGATAAGACATCGGTAGGGAAGAATTGCCTGGTGATGGCCTATTGTCACCTGGCACACGATTGTTTCGTGGGGGATAATGTGATCATGAGCAATAATACACAGGTAGCCGGTCATGTTACCATCGGTGAATATTCCATACTTGGGGGTATGTGTGCCGTGCACCAGTTCGTAAAGATCGGGCAGCATGCTTTTGTCGGGGGTGGTTCGTTGGTGACCAAGGATGTACCTCCCTATATTAAAGCTGGGCGTAACCCGCTGAGTTATGCCGGGGTCAATTCGATCGGTTTGAAACGCCGGGGATTCAATGTTGACCGGATCAATCAAATCCTCAATATTTACCGTGTCCTTTATAATAAAGGCATGAATACCAGCCAGGCAGTGGACTACATTGAAGAAGAAATGCCTGCTACAGATGAACGCGATGAGATCGTCACTTTTATCCGCGAAAGCGGCCGGGGCATCATAAAAAGATATACCAAAGGCAGCACTGATGATGATTTCTCTCTCTGACGCCGGCAAGCGATTTAACCGGGAATGGGTATTCCGTCATTTCAATTATCAATTTGAATCGGGCCGTCATTATGCCATTACAGGACCCAATGGTTCTGGTAAAAGCACATTGCTGCAAGTCCTGAGCGGAAGCATGATGCTGAGCGAGGGAAAGGGCGAATGGACAACCGGGAATACAAATGGCGTGCTGGCTTCTGAAAATATCTACACACATATTTCAATTTGCACTCCTTACCTGGAGCTGGTGGAAGAGATGACCCTGCGGGAATTCCTGGCTTTTCATCAGCACTTCAAATCTTTTTTACCCGGAGTCACTGTTGATATCATCCTGGAAAAAACAGGACTGGAGCCGGCAGCCGGAAAACAGATCAGGAATTATTCTTCGGGCATGAAACAGCGGGCCAAACTGGCCCAATGTATCTTTTCAGATACAGAAATTGTATTATTGGATGAGCCCTGCACCAACCTGGACACAGCCGGTATCACGCTTTACCATTCTCTGGTCAGCGAATATTGCGGCAAGCGGCTGATAATTGTCAGCAGTAATGATGAAGTGGAATATACATTCTGCCGGGAAAGAATCAATATGTCCGACTGGAAAAAATGATCAGAGAAGTTTCGGGACATATTATTTGTATCCCTGATCAATCACCGGTCATGACCGGAAAAAGATCTCCGCATGGTTTTTCGCAGATACTGATCCTGTAATGATTACCGTGTGGCAACTTTCCTGAGTAAACTACTTTCTTTAATGTACCGGAGGGCTGCCAGCCGGTCGGATAATTCTGACGGATAATGATGAGAGGACAGATGCATCTCGCCGGATAATATCGCTTTCAAAAACGGAGAGGGCTGCTTTTGGACGCTGGCCGGTTCATTGGTGGTTTTCTCATTGGTGATGGGTACCATAAAATTCTTAGGACGGGGCTTTCTTTGTTTCATGGGGAAGGATTGGGTTTTCAAAGTTTGGATTTAACCGCGTTAAGATAAACACAAAAAAGTCCAGATGCCAAACTTTAACCTTTGAAAAAATACGATGCCCCCGTGTATATGCTTTTTACGACGGAGAATTACTATTGGGTCAGGTCAAACGAAAACTCAGTTCAGTTTCCCGACCATTTTCTCCGGTCTTACCCATTCATCAAATTGTTCGGGCGTGACATAGCCCAGCTTCACTGCCATTTCTTTTAAAGTAGTGTTCTGTTTATGGGCTTTCTGTGCTATTTCAGCGGCTTTGTAATAGCCGATCTTCGTATTTAGTGCCGTTACGAGCATGAGGGAATTGTCCACATGCTTTTTGATATTCGCCTCAATGGGTTTGATCCCCGTGGCGCATTTATCGTTGAATGAGACACATCCTTCGCCGATCAGCCTGGCACTGTGCAGGAAATTATAGATCATCACAGGCTTGAAGACATTCAGCTCAAAATGCCCGGTTGCTCCGCCGATATTGATGGCCACATCATTTCCCAGCACCTGGGCGGCGATCATGGTGAGCGCTTCGCATTGGGTGGGGTTCACTTTCCCCGGCATGATGGAAGATCCTGGTTCGTTGTCAGGTATAAAGATCTCCCCGATCCCGCTGCGCGGCCCGGAAGATAACATACGGATATCATTGGCGATCTTCATCAGGCTTACTGCCACGGTCTTCAATGCTCCATGGGCTTCCACGATAGCGTCATGCGCAGCCAGGGATTCAAATTTGTTCACCGCAGTTTTAAAGGGCAGTCGAGTGAGTTGTGCGATCTGCCTGGCCACTTTCACTGCATAGCCGGGCGGCGTATTAATGCCTGTGCCCACGGCCGTTCCGCCCAGCGCCAGTTCGGCAAGGTGTGGTAAGGAATGTCCGATTGCTTTCAGCCCATGGTCCAGTTGCGCCGCATAGCCGCTGAATTCCTGCCCCAGCGTCAGTGGTGTTGCATCCATGAAATGAGTACGGCCGATCTTCACCAGTTTCATATAACGCCGGCTCTTGGAGGCCAGGGTATTTCTCAGCTTTTTTATCCCCGGAATGGTCGTTTCCACAAGCATTTTGTAAGCGGCGATATGCATGGCCGTTGGAAATGTATCATTTGAAGACTGGGATTTGTTCACATCATCGTTGGGATGCAGGAATTTTATTTTATCGGAGAGTTTTCCGCCGTTCAGCACATGCCCGCGGTTTGCGATCACTTCATTCACATTCATATTGCTCTGTGTGCCACTCCCGGTCTGCCAGACGACGAGGGGAAATTCATTGTTCAGCCTCCCGTCCAGGATCTCCCTGCAAACCCTCCCGATCAGGTTTGCTTTCTTTTTGGTCAATACACCGGCCTCAACATTCGCAAGTGCAGCCGCCTGTTTCAGGTAGGCAAAGGCGCGGATGACCTCTTTCGGCATTCTATTAATGTCCTGTGCGATCCTGAAATTATCGATGCTGCGCTGGGTCTGGGCGCCGTAATAAGCGGCGGCAGGCACTTTCACTTCTCCTATCGTGTCCTTTTCGATCCGGTACTCCATATACTTGTTTTGTGCAAAGGTAATCGCGGGGGAAAGACATTTATATGAAATTTATCAGTGGCCCGGCCGGGTTCATCCAATTAAAATTAAATTTGCCCGGTCAATTGTTCCTGTCAATGAAAAATATTTTTTTAAAATGCTTTCTCCTGTTCTTTCCCGTTTTCCTTTCGGGACAAAACAATTACGTTCCCACACAGGAGAATGTGCAGGCCCGTTCCGATTTCCAGGATATGAAATTCGGCATGTTCATTCATTGGGGAGCTTCCAGTGTGCTGGGTGCGGGGGAATGGGTGATGAATAACCGCAGTATCACGGTGAGGGAATATTCCCGCCTGGTGAATTTTTTTAACCCGCAGCAATTTGATGCGGCCAAATGGGTCTCCCTGGCAAAAGCCGCCGGGATGAAGTATATTACTTTCATCACACGTCACCACGACGGGTTCAGCAACTGGGACACGCATCAATCGGACTGGAAGATCACCAATACCCCTTATGGAAAAGATGTGCTGAAGCAATTGGCTGATGAATGTCACAGGCAGGGCATCAAACTTTATTTATATTATTCTTTGCTGGACTGGTACCGCAGCGATTATCAATATGAAACGGGGCGTACCGGGAAGGGGAGTGGACGCACGGAAAAAAGCAACTGGGATAGTTATATCCGTTTTATGAAGGCCCAACTGACCGAACTGCTTACAAATTATGGTACCATCAGCGGTATCTGGTTCGACGGACACTGGGACCAACTGGATAATGACCGGGATAAGAATTTACAGCCCAAAGTAAATTGGCATTATGACGAGATCTATACCCTGATCCATTCCCTGCAGCCGCAGTGCATGATCTGCAACAACCACCATCTCTCCCCACTGCCCGGCGAGGATTACCAGGCTTTTGAAAAAGACCTGCCGGGAAAAAACACGACCGGTTTCGGAGGCGCTTCTGTATCGCCTCTTCCCCTGGAAACATGTGAAACGATGAATGACAGTTGGGGTTTTAATATCACGGACCACGATTTCAAATCCGTAAAAACGATCATCCGGTACCTGGTCAGGGCTGCCGGCAACAATGCCAATTTCTTACTCAATATCGGGCCCATGCCTGACGGGAATGTACAGCAGGAATTCATTGACACCCTGAAAAAAGTCGGGGCATGGATGCAGCAATTCGGTCAGACGATCTATCATACGCGGGGCAATATCATTGCAGAAAAAAACTGGGGCACGCTCACACAGAACAATAAAAACGTTTACCTCCACCTACTGAACAATCCAGAAAGCCCGGGCCTTATCTTTATCCCCGGCTGGCACCCCGATATAGAAAAGATCAGATTATTCGGATCCGCCACACCTGTCAGGTTCAAACAACAGAATGAGGGCACTTTCGTTTATCTTGACAATATATCCCTGAATGATACGGATACCATCCTTCAAATTGATCTGAAATGAATTCAGCTTATCTTGCCATCATATAATTCATTTAATACCCTATTATGAAATGTAGTGCGGGCTTGCTGGCAGGATTGTATTTAATTTTTGCACCCTCCGTTTTAATGGCCCAGCAGATCTGTAACCTTATCATTGTTACCACCGACGGTTTCCGCTGGCAGGAAGTATTCAAAGGCATGGACTCAGCCATCGCCAATAACAGAAAATACAACCAGGGTGACAGCGAATCCCTTTTTAAAAAATACTGGAGCAATGATCCTCAGGAAAGAAGGCAGAAATTATTTCCATTTCTCTGGAATACGATAGCCCGCGGAGGGGAAATATTCGGGAACAGGGAATTAGGCTGCAAGGTGGACAATGCAAACCCATATTGGTTCAGTTATCCCGGTTATAACGAGATCTTCACCGGGTTTCCGGATACAGCGGTGAACAGCAACAATTACCCTGATAATCCCCATGAAAACGTGCTGGAGTTCTTACATAAACAAAAGAACCTGAAAGGTAAAATAGCGGCATTCGGCGCCTGGGATGCGTTTGACAGGATCCTGAATAAGAATAGAAGCGGCTTGCCCGTTTTTTCGGCCTTTGATACCGTGGGTGGAAAACTCCCCGATGCGAATGAGAAGCTGATCAATGCAATGAACAATGATTCCTATCATCCTTTTGGGAATGAAGAAAGCCTGGATGTATTCACCCATTATGCTGCATGGGAATACCTGTATACAAAAAGACCGCGTGTACTGTATATTGCATATGGTGAAACGGACGAATGGGCACATGCCGGCCAGTATCGCTCTTACCTGGATGCAGCCCACCAGGTGGATGGATGGTTGAAACAATTATGGGATTTTGTGCAACTGGACCCTCAATATAAAGACAGGACCTCTTTACTTATCACCGTGGACCATGGCCGGGGAGATAAAAAAAAAGATGAATGGACCTCTCATAACAGTAAGATAGCCGATTCACACCAGATCTGGTTTGCCATCATCGGACCGGATACGCCTGCGGGCGGGGAAATGAAGGGAGATATGCAGTTATACCAGGAACAATTGGCACAAACCATTGCGCGTTTAATGGAATATCGTTTTATAACCGATCACCCGGTGGCAAAAGAAATAAGGGAAGTGTTTAAAATCAATAAATGAGAAAGTTCATCATTTTATTTTTGTTTATCCCTCAGTCCCGCTGTGCCCTGGCGCAAAAGAATTATCCATTCCCCCTGCCCACCAAACAACAACTGGCCTGGCATGAAACTGAGTTTTACCTGTTTGCCCACTTCGGGCCCAATACTTTTACCGATAAAGAATGGGGAGACGGTAACGAATCTGAAAGGATCTTCAATCCTGCCGATCTCGATTGCCGGCAGTGGTGCCGTATTGCCAAAGCCGCAGGCGCCAAAGGGATCATTATTACAGCAAAACACCATGACGGGTTTTGTCTCTGGCCCAGCAAATATTCCACTCACACAGTGCGGGAAAGCAGTTGGAAGAACGGGCAGGGGGATGTATTGAAAGAATTATCGAAGGCCTGCAAGGAATCGGGATTGAAATTCGGTGTTTATATCTCACCCTGGGACAGGAATCATCCAGACTATGGCACCGACAGATACAATGATGTATTTGTAAACATGATCAAAGAGATCCTGCAGAATTACGGGCCCGTCTGGGAAATGTGGTGGGATGGCGCCAACGGGGAAGGCCCCAATGGTAAAAAACAGGTGTACGACTGGCGGAGGTTCGAGAATACGGTCCGCCGTTATTCTCCGCAAACGGTCATCTTTAGCGATATCGGCCCCGATGTTCGCTGGTGTGGCAATGAAGATGGTATGGCCGGTAATCCCAACTGGAATTTTCTGGATACCACCGGGTTCCAGAGAGGTGCTGGATCACCGCCTGTCGATACTCTGAACCATGGAAATTTTCAGGGCAGGTACTGGATGCCGGCTGAATGTGATGTGAGCATCCGTCCCGGCTGGTTTTGGCATGAAACCGAGAGCAAGAAATTAAAATCCCCGCAAAAGTTATTTGAGTTGTATTTAAAATCGGTCGGACGGGGGGCCAACCTCCTGTTGAATGTACCGCCAGATACCAGGGGTCTGATCGGTGATGAAGATTCCGTTGTTCTGGTAGCTTTTAAAAAGCTGCGGGATGAGAGCTGGAGCAACAACCTCTTAAAAGATGCGGAAACTTATTATGAATTCAGCGATAAAGATATCAGTCAAAAGGGTATGGTCGTGCGGAATATTGACCCGAAAACTTCTACCTATGCAGTGAACCTGCAGAGTTTCATCGTCCAGCTCAACAGCCCGCAAAGGATCAACTGCATTGTCATGCGGGAAGCCATCCAGGCTGGACAGAGCATCCGTAAATTCAGTATTGTATTTTACAATAATAACCTGCAGGTGAGCCGGCTGGAAGGGACCAGTGTGGGCCGAAAACGCATTCTCACATTCCTGCCAAAGGTCATCACTTCCTTTAAAGTGGTACTGGAAGATTCACGCGGGAATGATAATATCAGTGGCATTGCCGCCTACCTCATCGATAATTCTCTTTTGGAGAAATGACCCGGCAGAGGCTGTCTCATTAAAAGATCTTTTTCCACCAGTCTTTCCTCATACAGGGTTGTTCAATGAGTTTATAGAACAGGGCACTGCCGGCCAGAACCGCTGCCAGGAAAATGACCGCATACATCATAAATCCCGCATAGGTACCCGCTGTGGGCAAAGAGGAAAATATTTTCGCCATGGCTGAAAGGATCATTGTATGCAGCAAATAAATACTGTAACACATTCCCCCGATAATAGTGATCCATTGCCGGCTCATGATCTTTTTAAGCGGCTTGCAAAAAAGCACCAGGTAAAAAGCAAGGAACATCAGGAATAGTTTCAGCAGGAAAGTTTCCCGCGAATGAAAGGTGATGATAAAGGGCATTGCAACAAATAGCCCGATACCCGGCAGCAGCAGCACTTTACTTGTAATGATCTTTTTTGAAGGATCGCAGTAAAGATCGGCCAGCAGCATTCCCGAAAAAAAATAGCAAAGGAACCAGGGCAGGATGACCGGCTCCTGCCAGAGATGGTCATAGGCAACGATGCCGCCAATAAGTATGAGTAATGTCAACAGGCTCCGCCGGATGATCTTTTTTCTCACCAGGAAAATACTGCATAATAGCGGAAGGAGCAGGTAGAATTGCACTTCCACTTCCAGTGACCAGGCAATGCCCAGGAAAGCGGAGGACCCTTTATACATAATATTATGCATGTAAATGGCTGATGCACCCAGGTGCGGCAATTGGGCCGTAAAGGAGTCCTGCTTTACCAGGATATAAGAAATAAATGCAATCAGTAATGCTGCCAGGTAAGGCGGCTCCAGCCGCGTGAGCCTGCGCAGGTAATACTTTTTCAGGGATACATGTTGCGCTTGGTATAATTTCTCCCCGATGAACGGCAGGGAAAGAATAAAACCGCTGATGATAAAAAAGAAGGATACGCCCATTCCTCCTTCCAGGATCACGGACCGGGCATAATTTCCCCGGAAAAGACGGTCTCCGAAAAAATATTCATTGATCACCGTGGGCAGGTGCAGCCAGGCCACTACCCAGAAAATAGCTACGAATCGTAACCCGTCGATCTCGGCAAGATACCGTCCCCCCGAAGTGATGCGACGGAATCTTTCAACAAAAACTGAAAAGGAATTTCTCATGCTGAATCCTTCAGCGCCGGGAAGCGATCAATAAATTGAGGTCCGTGTATTTAAGATTGAATCGCTGGCTCAGGTAAAAATTAGTGAGGGATCCTTTAAACAAATAAATCCCCGTGCGCAGGTGTATGTTATGCCAGAGCAGGTTTTCAAACCCGCCATTGTCTCCCGCATCCAGCAACAATGGCATGATCACATTACTGATGGCTTGTGAAGCGGTACGGGCAAACCCGGAAGGGATATTCGGAACACAATAGTGGATCACGCCGTATTTCATGAAGATGGGGTGTTCATGCGAAGTGATCTCAGAGGTCTCAAAGCAACCGCCCCTGTCAATGCTTACATCAATGATCACAGAGCCGGGCCGCATGTTGCTGACCATTTCTTCGGTGACCACCAACGGCGTTCTGCCTCCTTCCGAACTCAGGGCCCCAACCGCCACTTCGCATGTCTTCAATTGTTTGGCAAGCAGCCTGGGTTCAATGACCGAGGTCCATAAGCGGTGGCCGATATTGTTTTGCAGCCGCTTCAGGCGATATACACTGTTATCAAATACTTTTACCGAAGCGCCAAGCGCCAGGGCCGCACGAGCCGCATATTCCCCCACGATACCCGCGCCGATAATGATCACTTTAGTGGGAGCAATGCCTGAAATGCCTCCCAGTAAAACTCCTTTCCCGTGATTGGCAGAGCCCAGGTATTGGGCAGCGATGAGCATGACAGCGCTGCCGGCGATCTCACTCATGCTGCGTACGATGGGATAGGAATCACTGTCGTCCTTCAGGTTCTCAAATGAAATGGCCGTCACTCTTTTCTCCATCATCTTTTCCAGGATTTCCGTTTTCAGGATGGAAAGATGAATGGGAGAGATGATGATCTGGTTCGGTTGCAAAAGTGCAAGTTCTTCGTCTATGATCGGTGCGCTTTTGACAAGGATCGGTGCTTTGAAGATCTCCGCCCGCTCATATACGATCTTAGCGCCTGCTTCACTGTAATCCTTATCCCGAAAATGGGAAGCTTCACCTGCATTATGTTCAATGACGATCTTATGGCCATTACTGACCAGGACACTCACGGCGTCAGGGGTGAGGGCAACCCGGTTCTCCTGGAAAGCGATCTCCCTGGGAATGCCAATGGTCATGCCTTCGGCTTTGGGCTTGATGTCCAGCGTTTCCTCCATGGTTTCATAACTGAAAGAAGGAGATATTTGCTGTTTGGATTGGCTCATGGTGAAGTGCTATGATGCGGTGCGGTAACGGGGTATCCAAATATACTTATTTATTGCAGATCCTGAGTTTCCTGGTTTCATTATTTAGGGTCTCCATGTAAACATGCAAGGTGTCATCCGGGAAAATACCCGGCGCTTTCTCGGGCCATTCCACCAAACAGGTATGATCGCCGAGTAAACAATCCTCCGCCCCTGCTTTCACTGCCTCATCCTCGTTTTGCAAACGGTAAAGATCAATATGAAATATTTTTTTTTCGTAGCCGTTCTCAGGGTAAACATATTCATTGATGATGGAAAATGTCGGACTGGTGACCAGATCCTTCACATTTTTTACATGGCAAAGTGCATGAATAAAGGTCGTTTTGCCGGCACCCACAGGCCCGTGAAAGGCAATGACCCGGTGAGATCCGGTCATTTTCCAGAACTTTTCCGCTGCGGTATATACCTCCGTTAGCCGGTAATCGATCTCCATTTTACAAATGTAATATTTAGCCCTCGTCCCATACCTTATATTCCCTTTTGCAAAAACGATGACATGCCAGTTGTTCTACATTTGTACCATGAAAAATATACAATGGAAAGTTGAAGGAATGAGTTGTACCAGCTGTGCCATTACGATCAGGCGTTACCTGGAAAAACAGGGATTGCAGAACGTCAGCGTGAATTTCGGCACAGGGGATGTGAGTTTTGATGCTGAAACAGAACCTGATGAAAAAAAGATCAGTGCCGGTATTGCCTCACTTGGATATAAAGTGGATGACAGGCCCGTTAACGGGCATGTTCATTCGGGAGAAAGAGACAGGGTCCCGTCATTACTGGGCACTTCTCTCCGCCGGTTTTTATTTTGTTTACCCTTTGCCTTATTACTCAACCTGCACATGATAAGATCAATGCAGTTGCACTGGCTGCATGAGCCGTGGGTGCAACTGGGCTTAGTGGCGCCGGTTTACCTGGTGGGAATGTATTTTTTCGGGCGCAGCGCCTGGAAGGGTCTGCGCAATGGTGTCCCCAATATGAATGTCCTGATCACCATTGGCGCTTCCGCTGCATTATTGTACAGTATCTACGGGTTCTTTACAATCCAACCTGCCCGATACATGTTCTTTGATACGACGGCCACCATCCTTACACTGGTCTTTCTTGGCAATTACCTGGAGGATGCCAGTGTGGCATCCACACAGCGGGAATTGCATAAACTCGCCCGTAGCCAGAAGATCATGGCCCATATGATCGCTTTTGATGATGCACACCAGGAGCATATCCATCCCGTTGAAAATACGATGCTGCGTGTGGGCGACCTCATATTGCTAAAAAGCGGCGAACAGGTGCCGATGGATTGCAGGATCCTGTGGGGGGACCTGCATGTAGATGAATCGATCATCACGGGAGAAAGTGCTCCTGTGCAGAAATCCGTGAAAAGTTTTCTGATCGGCGGCAGCACCATCAGTGATGGAACGGCAAAAGCACAGGTAACTGCCATTGGAGAAGAAACAGTCCTTTCAGGGATCATCCGCCTGGTAAAACTGGCACAGGGTGAAAAGTCGCCTGTTCAGCAACTGGCAGACAGGATCAGTGCTGTTTTTGTGCCGGTGGTATTGGGTATCGCCTTGGTAACACTCGTCCTGAACTGGATCGTGCTGAAAGAATTCACTCCTTCGCTGATGCGCAGTATTGCAGTACTCGTGATCGCCTGCCCCTGTGCAATGGGCCTGGCCACACCTGCTGCTATTGCAGTAGGCCTGGGACGGGCAGCCCGTGAAGGCATTCTTTTCCGCAATGCCACCACCCTTGAATTATTCAGGAATATCAAGCAGGTCGTCTTTGATAAGACTGGCACCCTGACAACCGGGAAATTTTCAGTCACTGGTATGCAGGTTGAAGACGCAGATGAGGCCCGGTTCAAAAAAATCGTATACAGCCTCGAGAAATATTCCAATCATCCGCTCGCAAGATCAATTTGTGCTGCCTGGAGAACCAAAGACGAGTACCGTTGGAAAAAAGTGGAAGAAATAAAAGGGCTTGGCGTGCAGGCAGAAGATGCCGAAGGGAATACCTACAAGGCAGGATCATATAAGATGGCCCGATCTTATACGCCGGATGGATCTCATAATATTTATATCATCAGAAATAAAGAACTGATGGGCTGGATCGATGTAAAAGATGAAATAAGGCCGGAGGCTGGGGCGGTCATCGGGCATCTGAAAAAACATCATATCAAAACCATTTTGCTCAGTGGCGACAGCGCCGCGAAATCCAAACAGGTGGCGGATGAACTGAAGATCGACCAGGTCATTGCAGAACAGAGTCCGGAACAGAAATTGTCACAGATCGAAAAATTGAATGCAGCTTCGCCGGTAGCCATGGTGGGCGACGGGATCAATGATGCCCCTGCCCTGGCAAAAGCCACTATTGGTATCGCCCTCAGCGATGCATCCCACCTGGCGCTGCAGTCGGCGCAGGTGGTGCTGATGAATAATGGGTTAAAAAATTTACCCGAAGCCCTGGGCCTCGGCAAACATACCTTTCTCACCATCAAACAGAACCTATTCTGGGCATTTCTCTATAATATCATTGCTATCCCCTTTGCCGCACTGGGTTTCCTGAATCCCGGGATCAGCGCCCTGGCCATGGGCTTCAGCGATGTGGTACTGGCTGCCAACTCCGTCAGGCTTTTTGTCAAAAAGGTAGCTTGAAAAACAGGATCATTCCACCCTGATTATAGTAACTTGGGTACTGATCATACACTAAGCAATGATTAATGCTTCGGACAGGCCGATACAGGCGATCCTGAAACAATACTGGGGATATGAAGCTTTCCGCCCGATGCAGCAGGAGATCATTGAATCTGTTCTCAGCGGCCACGATACGCTTGCGCTCATGCCTACCGGTGGAGGAAAATCGGTCTGCTACCAGGTGCCTGCAATGACAAAACAGGGCCTTTGCCTGGTGATCTCACCCCTCATCGCATTGATGAAAGACCAGGTGGAAGGGTTACGAAAAAAAAATATCACCGCCTATGCAGTTTACTCCGGTATGAGCCGGAAAGAAGTCATTAATACATTCCGGGTGGCCACAGCGAGTAATTGCCGTTTTTTATATGTTTCACCGGAAAGGCTTGAGACCGCCCTATTCAAAGAATGGCTTCCCGCTTTCAATATTCAGCTTATTGCCGTGGATGAAGCCCATTGTATCTCGCAATGGGGATATGATTTTCGCCCACCATACCTGCGTATCGCAGATATAAGGGTCTCCGTGCCGGGTGTTCCCCTGCTTGCCCTTACCGCATCAGCCACACCGGATGTGCAAAAGGATATCTGTGATAAACTGCAGTTCGGGGATCCATTTATATTCCGTCAGTCCTTTGAAAGGCCCAATCTTTCTTATAGTGTATTCTGCCCTGAATCCAAGGTCAGGAAACTGGAAGAGATCTTACAGAATGTCAGGGGCAGTTCCATCATTTACTGCAAAAGCAGGAAACGGGTGGCAGAGATCAGCGAGCTGTTAAAACTTAAGGGTATCCCGGCAGAATATTATCATGCAGGTCTTCCCCATGGTGAACGGGTAAGGCGACAGGAGGACTGGATGTCGGGCAGGACAAGGGTCATTGTTTGTACCAATGCCTTTGGTATGGGAATCGATAAACCGGACGTGCGGGTCGTCGTTCATGCTGATATCCCCGATTGCCTTGAAAGTTATTACCAGGAAGCAGGCCGGGCTGGCAGGGACGGGAAAAAATCATATGCTGTGCTGCTATATGATGAGAACGACCTTGATGATTTAAAAGGATCATCCCTCCTGCGTTTTCCCCCGCTCTCTGTCATTCAGCATGTGTACCAATGCATCGCCAATTATTTGCAGGTTGGCAGCGGAGAAGGCGAGGGGCAGTATTATGATTTTGACATGTACGATTTCCTGAAAAAATTCAAACTGAACACACAAACTGCCGTCTTTTCATTGCAGGCACTGGAGCAGGAAGGATGGCTCAGTTTCAATGAATCTATTTTTCTTTCTCCCACCATCTGCTTCACAGCTGGGAAAGAACAACTGGAGTTGTTTGAAAAAACGCATCCCCCGCTGGAGCCGATGGTCAAGGCGTTGTTGCGCGGCTATGCAGGAATTCTGGATCAGCCTGTTCCCGTATCTGAGAAAATGATCGCCCGCTTCATCAAAAAAGGCGTTCCCGAAGTAATTGAGGAATTGCAGCAGTTGCACCGGGCCGGCATAATCGACTATACCCCGCAAAAAGATTCGCCGCAGTTATATTTCAACCGTAAAAGGATCAGGGCAGAAGACCTGCGGCTCGACACGGAAAATTATACAAAAAGAAAGGCCGGGTTTGAAAATCGCGTGGCCAGGATCATCGGTTTTGTCAAAGAGACCCGGCAATGCCGCAGCCAGCTGATCGCTCTTTATTTTGGCGATGAGGATATACCTTCATGCGGTATCTGCGATAATTGCCTGCACCAGAAAAGATCCCGGGTCACCAGGAATGAATTTGAGGATATCCTTCAACGCGTCATCAGCCTGCTGGCGGATCAACCCCTGCCGGTCAGTGAATTGCTGGCCAAGATGCCGCAGGAAAATAAATCCAAAGCCAGGGAGGTGATAAAATTCCTGGAAGCTGAACAAAGAATTTTGATGGGAGACACTGGCCTTATCAGGTTAATTAAATGATAAGCGATTGAAATCGGTGTGTGTAAATATTGGTTTTAACAAATTATTCAGCCCCCGGCCTTTAAGCGTTAAAATGCTTTACCTTTATTTGTAAATAAATTCATCAAAATGGAAACAAAAAAACCCAAGATCCTGCTGTGTGAAGATGATGCGAATCTGGGAAGTGTGTTAAAGAATTATCTTGAACTGAATGATTATGATATCACGCTGGAGCGGGATGGCCGTCTTGGCCTGGCTGCCTTTCAGCGTGAAAAATTTGATCTCTGCCTGCTGGATGTGATGATGCCCAATATGGACGGATTTACGCTGGCAGAGGAGATCAGGGATGTGGACCCCGAGATCCCCCTCTTCTTCATCAGTGCCAAGACCATGAAGGAAGACGTAATCCAGGGTTATAAGCTTGGCGCCGACGACTATATCACCAAGCCTTTCGACAGCGAGGTACTGCTGCTGAAAATAAAGGCTATTTTAAAACGGAATGAAGAACAGCACAAAGAAACGGAGAACAGGGAATATGACCTGGGAGATTATCATTTCAATCCCAAACTCCGCCAGTTGATCCATAAAAGTATTACCCAAACGCTCTCCCCCAAGGAAAATGACCTGCTGAAAATGCTGGCCGAGCATCTCAACGATCTTCTTCCCCGCGACCAGGCTTTGAAAAGGATCTGGGGCAGCGATACGTATTTCAACGGAAGAAGCATGGATGTATATATTGCCAAGCTGCGTAAATATTTGAAAGACGATCCCAAAATTGAGATCGTGAATATCCATGGCAATGGATTCAGGCTGGTTGTGCAGAGTTGATCCTTGTTTCTTTATCAGTATTCCTCTATTAGCGAGCCGGATCCTTTCAATTGAATAAGGTTCCGGTATTCCCTGACTTTAATTTTCCCAGGTGTGTGTAGGCTTTCTCAGTGGCTTCTCTTCCGCGGGGTGTACGCTGTAAAAAACCTTCCTGTATCAGAAAAGGCTCATATACTTCTTCCAGTGTACCGGGTTCTTCGCTCACAGCAGTTGCAATGGTCGTGATCCCCACGGGGCCGCCTTTGAATTTATCAATGATGGTGGACAGGATCTTATTATCCATATCATCCAGTCCATGTTCATCCACATTCATAGCCTGGAGTGCGTGTTGTGTGATACCCAGGTCGATCTCGCCCTGATTCAGTACCTGGGCAAAATCCCTGATACGGCGAAGCAGGCCATTGGCGATCCGGGGCGTGCCGCGGCTCCGGCGGCCGATCTCGTTGACAGCTTCGCCCGAAATGGAAACGGCCAGGATACCGGCAGACCGGGTAATGATCCTGTTCAGTGTTTCGGTATGATAGTATTCCAATCTTGATTTGATCGCAAACCGCGAGAGCAGGGGTGCCGAGAGCAACCCGCTGCGGGTGGTGGCCCCGATCAGTGTAAAGGGGTTTAGATTGATCTGTACACTGCGTGCATTGGGCCCGGTATCGATCATGATGTCAATGCGAAAATCCTCCATAGCAGCATACAGGTATTCTTCTACGACGATACTGAGCCGGTGTATTTCGTCAATGAACAAGACATCATGTGGTTCCAGGCTGGTTAGTAAACCCGCCAGGTCGCCGGGTTTTTCCACGACAGGACCCGAGGTCTCCCTGATCTGTACCCCAAGTTCATTCGCCACGATCCTGGAAAGCGTGGTCTTTCCCAAACCGGCAGGGCCGTGGAATAAAATATGGTCCAGCGCTTCGCCTCTTAATTTGGCTGCCTTTATAAAAATGGTAAGGTTCTCTATGATCTGCTGCTGACCGGCAAATTCCCTGATATGGGCAGGTCGGATATTATTCTCATATTCCTTATCTATTGCTGTTAAAAACTCTTTTTTGCTATTAAGGTTGGGATTTTCCATTGTCCGCGATTCTTGTGTAAAACTAACCAAACTCATGAATTATTTGATCAGTTTCGCCGGACGGGATAAAAAAAGCATCCCGACCTAAAGTCGGGATGCTTCACTGTTTTTATGTGATCAGGTCTATCTTTCGATGTTCAGGATAAATCCTCTCTTCGCTGTCCGTATACCGTCGTCATAATAGATCTCCAAAAGATAATTACCCGAAGGCAGGTAGGACAGGTCGATGGGTATGATCCTTCCGTATACAAGGCCGCTGAACGGAGGTATAGTCAGCACGTCATGTAATCCTCCGCTCTTCGAAACGGTACCATTCAGTAGCCGTCCGGTCATATCATAGATTCTCATCCCAAGGTAATTATAAAGGGTAGTGTTGACGCGGATGTTAAAGTGACCATTATTCGGGTTGGGATAAATGATCACGGCGCCATTCTTCAGTTCCCTTTCCCTTTCAGGACAATCTACCACGGTGACGCTGGTCGTATCTGTATTTGTACAGTTAAAGGTGTTCGTATACGTATAGGTCAGTATATACGGTCCGTTGATCGCTGTTGCTGTCGGTACAAAATTGAATCCCGAAACACCAACCCCGCTCCAAAAGCCGCCTGTCGGCGTGCCTACCAGCGGCACAAGGGTATCACTGATACAAATGCGCTGGTTAAACAGGTCTGTAGCAACAACAGTCGGAGACGGATTCACGGTCAGTATGGCTGCTGAGGAAGTCACACTCTGGTTGCAACTGTTCGTCACGATCACCCTGTACCGGGTTCCGCTCAATGCAACCGAAGCATTGGAAACCGTCAGGGAAGATGTAAAGACACCTGCGTAATACGGACTTGCAGTGGCTGTTGCAGAATTTGCAAGGTTATTCCAGGTTACCCCACCGTCTGAACTTATCTGCCATTGATAGATCGTCGGGGCAGGAACGCCGGTAGCAACGACAGTAAATACAGCTGTTATCTGGCTGATAATAGCCGGAATTGCGCAAATGGTAGTATTGGCTGGTTGCGTATTGATGACAGGCGGTGTACCCACTACCAATGTCAATACATTGGATGTTTGGGGTGGCGGGCAAACACCTGAAACAATACAACGGAAACGGTAGCCATTCTGCGTTGTGGTGATATTATTTATGGTCAGCGTATTGGTCGTTACATTACTGTACTGCAAACTGTTCACCAGGTCGGTCCATGTCACTCCATTATCCGTGCTGACCTGCCATTGGTAGGTTATCCCTGTACCCGTTGCGGTTAAACTATAGGTCACATTGAATCCCGGACAGGTTGGCCCGGGAAGGTTAACAGGCTGAACCGTGATGGTCGGAAGCTGATTAACCGTAATCGTCACAGTAGAATTGCTTGAGCAACCCTGGGCGCTGGTAACGGTGGCGGTATACGTACGCGTAACGGTGGGCTTGGCATAAATGATCGTTCCGCTTGTCAATGCTGTTCCGGTATAGGGTATCGTTGCCCCGGCGTCTGTATACAATTCGGTTATTGGATTGTACACATATGTGCCTGCCCCGGTTGTCACAGTACCCGTGATCGGTACGATAGCGCCATTACAAATTGTTGTACTGTTGGGAACAAGTGTCACCGCTGGTGTCTGGTTGACCGTCACAGAGATATTATCAGATTTTGAACAGCCAATGGGATCCGTCGACGTAAGGATATAGGTCTGATTCCCTGCAGGTATATTCGTTACTGTAAAACTTACATTGGAGTTATTGACACCTGATACGACAGGCGGTCCGATGGTTCCGGGGCCGCTAAGTGAATGTGTGTAATTACCCGGTACGGCGCTCCCTGAAACAGTGGCGCTGATCGTAACTGGTCCCGGAGAACATACGGGGTTGGGTACTACCTGGATATTCGTGTGAACCAGGTTACTTACATTCACCACCACCTCTACAGTATTGGCTGTGCCGCCTCCATTGGTGCAGGTAACAGAGCAGATATAATAAGCAGTGGCAGCAGCATTGAAGGTATATACGGTACTGTTGGCACCCCCGATAGAACTATAAGGTCCGCCGGAAGTGGGGGATGATTTCCACTGGAAGGTAAGGCCGGTATTATTGGAATACCCGCTGAGGGTCAGGGTTACACTGTTACCAACGCATGTGTTTGTCGTGGTCGGTGAGATGGAACCTGGTGAAGGCACACCCGAGCAGGGAGGTGCACAGGACCGGTTCAGCACAAAATTACCGGTGGCTGTACTGAATCCTGTTACAAGAATATAGTAGTTCACCCCGGCAATCGTGCCGAATGTGATCTGAGACTGTAATCCGCAAAAATCATCATTACCTGCAACGCAGGTCAGTGCGCCACAGGAACCCCTGAATGCACCGATCTTGGTATCATAGCTTGATCCGCAAAGACTCATAGTAACAGTTGAACCGTCTCCAACAAATGTGTACCAGACCCCCGGAGCAGTATTGAGCGTGGTACCGCAGAATGCAACATTGTCAATTGTAGCGCAAGCCGTATTGCCGGAAAGTGTTTGCCCGCAGTTGATCGTGATGGCGCCTGTACAAAGATCATTGGATGGCGTGCTGGAATAATTCAGTGTAAATGCCCCTGACCCGGATGAAAATCCTGTTACAAGCACATAATACGTTGTTCCCAATGTTGTAGCAAATGTTACCTGTGACTGCAATCCGCAGAAATCATCATTGGCGGTAACGCAATTCAAAGAGGAACAAGTGCCGGTGAAAATGCCCAGTTCAGTATCATAGCTTGAGCCGCACAGGCTGACTGTTGCCGTGCCGCCGTTACCGACGAATGTATACCAGAGCCCGGGTGCTGAACTTAGGTTCACACCATTGCAAACAGGAACAGCATCGGGAGTAGCGGTACTGGTATTACCAGCGATGGTAACCCCGCAATTCACGGGAAGGGCGCCGGTACAAAGATCATTGGGAATAGGTGATGTGCAGGTTCTTGTTAATGTAAATGCTCCTGAACCACTGCTAAATCCTGTGACCAGTACATAGTAAGTAACCCCATTCGTAGTTAAAAAAGTAACCTGGGATTGCAATCCGCAGAAATCATCATTGGCCGTAACGCAGCTTAATGCTCCGCACGTGCCTGAAAATACACCGATCTCTGTATCATATGAGGATCCGCAAAGGCTCAGCGTGGCGTTTTGCCCGTTACCGACAAATGTATACCACATGCCGGGCGCTGTGCTTAAATTAACGAAATTACAGGTACCCACCGCATCCGGTGTTGCCGTGGATGTATTATCAGCGATCGTCTGGGCACAGTTGATCTGAACCGCACCGGCGCAAAAATCATTTGACGGAAGTGTAAATGATATCCCAAGTCCTGCACTGAGCAAAGCGGTATTACAGGAAAAAGTTGTCTGTAAACTGGTCGTTTGAACGCCTATTGAAGCGCTGGACCCGCTATTGGTAACCCCTGCGTAGATATAATCGACCCTTTGCTGGCCTTCAAAGAGCCTGGCTTCAAAATTGACTGCACCGCCGCCACTGAAAAGTGTTCCCCGCCATTCAATATTGAAAATGCGATTGGGTGCAACACCCGATGTTGAAGTGAAAATTCCATCCCCGGGATTGATATCCGTGCGAAGGTCATCCCAATGAGGATGAAATGCCACTCCCAACGGCGCACTGGGCAGAGGACATACATTTGAAAATGCATTATTATTGGTTGTAAACTGTATATTCCCATTGCTGCAAACAGTGGCTGTAGTATAGTTGAACCCGTATACTTTATAGGTAAAGGGGAGGGCAACGCTTGCCGTAACATCGTCTCCCTGGCTACCGGGTACTAATGAAGTGCCGGGATCGATAACATTTCCTGCCGAAGTAGTGTACGTATAATTCTGAGCTGAAACCTTAACAGCAGCAGTGAGGATCAGCGCAGTGTAAAAAACAGCGTATAACTTTCTCATAAACAATTTTGGTTTGTGAATGAATGGGCCCGCCGGGGCGGGGTTTCGGGAGGGAAGTTATGATTTTTTTTTATGCAACAATATTTTAATCAATAAATTATTTTAGGGCATAAAACCATGATGTTTAAGCCTGTAAACGGGGGATCAATATGGATTATACCACCACATTGATCATCTTATTTTTTACGTAGATAATCTTTTTTGGGGGCTTTCCTTCCAGCCATTTTTTCACGGTCTCGTTGGCCAGTACGAGCTGCTCAACCTCTTCCTGTCCGGCTTCAAGAGAGACAGTTATTTCGGTCCGCATTTTACCATTGACCGCAACGGGATAGGTCTTCTTTGATTCAACAATATATTTTTCCTCAAATACGGGATAGGGTTCCCCGGCAATACCCTTTCCCCCGGCTTCCAGGGATCTTGAAGGTTCCAAAAAACTGAATAATTCTTCCGTTATAAAAGGTGCGTAGGGCTGTAATAAAATCAACAGGGGAAGGAGGATCTCTTTTTTATAACATTTGAGTTCAGTGAGCTCGTTCACGCAGATCATAAAACTGCTGACGGCCGTATTGAAACTGAAACGTTCGGTATCCTCGCTGATCTTTTTGATGGTTTTGTGGAGGATCTTTAATTCAGCCTCTGAAGCCTCACCCCCGGCCCCCCTTCTCATTCCCCCCTTAAGAAGGGAACGCAGTTCAGTGTTTGGAATTGAATCATCATAAAAAAGTCTCCACAATTTTCTAAGGAAACGGTGCACTCCCTCAATGCCCTTGGTGTCCCATGGTTTGCTCATTTCTACAGGACCGAGGAACATTTCATACATACGGAAAGTATCGGCCCCGTATTTGGCTACAATATCATCCGGGTTCACCGTATTGAGTTTGGATTTGGACATTTTTTCGACTTCGGTGCCACAGATATAGGCCCCCACCTGATCTCCCCCTGCGTGGGAGGAAATAGAACCATCTTCGCAAATCAGAATTGCATTTGCATATTCCGGTTTTGATTTTCTGAAAGCTTCAATATTTAATTCAACACCATCAACGATGTTTACATCAATATGCAAGGATGATAATAAGCTAATGCTTAGTGTTTCAGTTGGGATATCTGGTAAGTATTTTTTTAATTTATTAATTCGATCTACACCATCTAAATCCAATAATTGATGATATATACTCTGTGAAATGAAAACAGTTTTTTTTAGATCAGTATTTCTGCCTTCATTTGAATATTCCTTTACAAACTCATCTACTGTTTCCTGAAATGTTATCCGGTAAATAAATCTAGAACTTCCTTGTATCATTCCCTGGTTCAATAATTTCTTATACGGCTCATCAAAGCTGATCCAACCCCTGTCGCACAAAAATTTGGTCCACATACGGCTGTAGAGCAGGTGACCTACTGCATGTTCTGTGCCGCCTACATAGAGGTCCACCTGGTCCCAGTAATCGCTGAGCGTTCTGTCACAAAACGTTTTTTCATTATGCGGGTCCATGTAACGCAGAAAATACCAGGACGATCCTGCATAACCGGGCATGGTGGAGCTTTCCCGCCTCACCCCCGACCCCTCTCCTCCAAGAGAGCGGAGTTCAATCCAATCCTTAAGATTTGTTAGTGGTCCCTCGCCATCTTTTCCGGGTACTATTTTTTCCATTTCAGGAAGGAGGAGCGGCAATTCCTTTTCATCAAGCGGGTAAGCGATACCGTTTTTCCAGATGATCGGGAAGGGCTCGCCCCAGTAGCGCTGGCGACTGAATGCAGCATCCCGCATTTTGAAATTCACTTTGCGCTTGCCCGTTCCCATCGATTCAAGCCTCCCGATCACCACATCAATGGCAGCCCTCATAACCATGCCATTGATGAAATCAGAATTCTCCAGCACGGCATCCCATGTGGGATTGGCTTCTTCCCCATTAAAATGTTTCCCGATAATATTCGTGATCGGGATATTGAAATACTTTGCAAAAAGAAAATCCCGCTGATCCCCACAGGGTACACCCATGATGGCGCCGGTGCCATATCCCGCAAGCACATACTCGGATATCCAGACAGGAATGGGTTTACCATTGAAGGGGTGAAGGGCATAAGCGCCGCTGAAGACCCCGGTGATCTTTTTCTCCGCCATCCGCTCCCTTTCACTGTGGCTTTTCGCATAGCTGATATATTTTTCAACCGCCTGCTTTTGTTCCGGGGTAGTCATGGCTTCCACCATCGGATGTTCCGGGGCAACGACCATGAAATCGACGCCGAAGATGGTATCGGGTCTTGTCGTGTACACTTTCAACAAAGCCCCCTCCTGACCTCCTCCTGCGGGGGAAGTAGTATAATTTGTTGATGGAAGCGAATCGAGTTCTTTCTTAATAGTGCCAATAACTGTACTAATATTCTCTTTCACTTCCCGATTAGTAAACCTGATTTCTTTGAATCCTTTATCCTTCAAATAAGCAGTCCGGGATTCATCATATTTTTTTTGTTCGGGGTCAAAATGATAATTCCCATCAATTTCAATGGTCAGCTTTTTATCAATGCATACAAAGTCTACAATATAAGGTCCGATAATATGCTGCTGCCGTATATGATGTCCTGTCTGATTTGACCTAAGTTTTTCCCAGACAATAGATTCCTCCGGGGTAGGGTTTCTTCTTTTTTCTTCGGATAGTCTTTTGGTTATATCATACAAAGAAGGGTCTGCAGTATAATGCGCAGGTTTTATTTCTTTATGAAGCTCCCCCTTCCCCGCAGGGGAAGGCTGGGTAGGGGCTTTTATGCCGAACTTGATCTCCGCCCCGCTGCTCTTCCCGATCCAGTTGGTCTGCATTTCTTTCATGGCCATACTGAAATCAACCTGGTTCAGACCTTCCAGTAAACGGTCAGCATATTCAGTGATACGTAAATACCATTGCCGCAATTTCTTTTTCACAACAGGATAGCCGCCCCTTTCACTAACGCCATTGATTACTTCATCATTCGCCAGGACCGTACCCAGCGCTTCGCACCAGTTCACTTCTCCGATACCGCAATAGGCCAGTCGGTATTCCATAAGTATCTCTTGCTGGGTCTTCTCATCAAAACTTTTCCATTCTGCAGCGGTAAAGGTTACCGGTTGCCGGTTCCCCGTTGCCGGTAATTGGAAACTGGCATCCGGAATAGGGTGAGAAATATTACCTTCTTTTTCAAATGCAGCCAAAAGGTTTTCGATCGGCTCAGCTTTTTTTGTATTGCGGTTATAAAATGATTTGAAGAGTTGAAGAAAGATCCATTGCGTCCATTTATAAAATCCAGGCTCGGAGGTGTTGACCTGGCGGTCCCAGTCAAAGCAAAAACCGATCTTATCGAGCTGGCTGCGGAAATTCCTGATATTATCGGCGGTGGATATGGCCGGATGAATGCCGTGTTCAATCGCATACTGTTCGGCAGGCAGGCCAAATGCATCATATCCCATCGGGTGCAATACCCGGAATCCTTTTAATTTTTTATACCGGGCATAGATATCCGAGGCAATATAACCGAGCGGATGTCCCACATGCAGACCAGCACCGCTGGGATAGGGGAACATATCCAGCACATAATATTTGGGTTTGCTGAATGCTTCAGTTGTCGCCGGATTATTTGTTTTGTAAACATTTTTTTCCTGCCAGATCCGTTGCCATTTTTTTTCAATATCACTGAACTTGTATTCCATGCTGCCGTTTATGTATTAACCGGTTTTAAAAATGATATATCATAACTGTCGGGATACAGTTTCACAGCCAAGAACTGGGACCTTGCAGCCAGGTATACATTCTTTAACAATTAACTTGGAACAACCGGCAATTTTGCTTTGCGGGTTTCGTTAATTTGAACGGCAAAAATAAGCTTTGTAAAAGTGAAAGGGCTAATTTTGCCCGTCTCTGAAGTCCATCATCCGTTCATCTGAAAAATGCAACCCATGCCACAACCCGGAAAAGCATCCATCCGTCGCAGTAAGCCTTCTTATTTCATGTCCATCCTCGGTGTGACGATCGTGCTTTTTTTCATTGGTGTATTCGGCTGGATCTTTCTCAGCGCAGAAAGCTATACCCGCGTACTGAAGGAAAATGTAAAAGTGGCTGCTTACCTGAGTGATAAAGCAAAGAAACCCGATATTGATTCCCTGAAAAATTACCTGCTCTCCAAACCTTACCTGAAATCCATTGAATATGTGGACAAGGAGACCGCTAAAAAAAGATATATGTCCAAGGGAGAGCCTGATTTTTCCAATGTGATCGACTGGAACCCCCTGAATGCTTCCCTGGAATTCAACCTGAAAAGCGCTTATGTAAAAAAAGATACCCTTGAAGCCATCAAGCATGACCTGCTGAACAGGCCGCTGGTTGTCGAAAAAGTGGATTATCCCGATGCCGTGGTAGAAAAGATCGGTACGGTCATCAAATGGCTGCTGATCGGGCTGATCGTCCTGGCGGTGATCTTCTCTGTATTGTCCATCATCCTCATCGATAATACGATCCGGCTTGCGATGTACAGCAACCGGTTCCTGATCAAAACCATGCAGATGGTGGGCGCCACCCGCCAATTCATCTCGAGACCTATGAACGTAAGAGCGATCGCCAATGGCACGATCGCAGCGCTGGTGGCGATCATCGTCCTCTATTGCCTGGTCCTCCTGTTTGAAGGATTTGTCCCCGACCTGAAAGACCTGCGGAACATGAGCAAATTGCTGTTGCTGTTTCTTATCCTGATCATCATTGGGATCGGAATCACGGTATTCAGTACCAATCGCAGTGTGTTGAAATACTTAAAAATGAAACTTGACGATCTATACTGAGAACAGCCCTGATAATGGTTGAAGGATACTAACTGATCCCGTGACAAATCCGGGAGATGTGATCACGGACTTGAAGAGTTTTTGTTATCTTGCGCAACAAATAAAAACCATGGTTGCAGAAAAAAAATCGCCTGAACTCTTTTCAAAGGAAAACTACAAATGGATGCTGTTGGGTATCGTTGTGATCGCCGCAGGTATCGTCCTGATGGCCGGTGGTGCCAGTAATAAGATCCCCGGGGTTTTTGACCGGGCCGTATACAGTCCCGTCAGGATCACCGTTGCGCCCCTCCTGATATTGGCCGGCCTGGTGATCGAAATGATCGCCATATTCAGGAAACCTAAAGAAGCCTGATCACAATCATTATTTTCATTCCGGCTTAAAAATGGGTCATGAAATTTTTGAACTGGTTCTATATCTCGTCCGGAATTTCAACAATAAAACCAATGTATGGGAATCGTAGAGGCTGTTATCCTTGCCGTCGTGGAAGGCATCACTGAATTCCTTCCCATTTCGTCCACAGGTCATATGATCATCGCCAGTTCCCTGCTGGGCATTCAGAAAGATGAGTTCACCAAACTTTTCGAAATATCTATCCAGTTCGGAGCCATCCTGGCCGTGGTGGTCCTGTATTACCGTAAATTCTTCCGGTTCCGCAGCTGGCAATTTTATGTAAAGCTCCTGATCGGCGTCATCCCTGCCCTGGTGCTTGGTTATTTATTCTCCGACAAGATCGATTACCTGCTGGAAAGTCCCGAGGTGGTGGCAGCATCCATGTTGGTTGGAGGTTTCATCTTATTATTCATAGACAAGGCATTCAAAAGGCCTGTAAAAGAATCGGAAGACCAGGTAACCAATGGAAATTCCTTTATTGTCGGTCTGTTCCAGACCATCGCGATGATACCGGGTGTAAGTCGCAGCGCTGCTTCAATCATCGGCGGGATGGCCCAGCGCTTCACCCGTAACCTGGCAGCCGAGTTTTCCTTTTTCCTGGCCGTACCGACCATGTTCGCTGCATCCGCCTATGCCCTGTTCATCAAAAAATGGACAGTGGAGGGTGTCACCAGATCGGGATACCAGCTGATCATTAGTTCCCGGGAAAACACGATCTCTTTCATCCTGGGCAACATAGTGGCGTTCGTGGTGGCGCTCCTTGCGATCCGCTTATTCCTGAATTACCTGAAGATATACGGATTCCGCTTGTTTGGCATTTACCGGATCCTGGCCGGCATTATTTTATTATTCCTGATCTATTCCAAGATCATTGAATAATAAATCATTTATCAAACCAAGTAATATGAAAAGCGCTACCAGGGTTTCTGACCAGGCCCTGACCGAACTTTGCCAGAAATTATCCAGTGAAATTTTTCAGAACGCACCACTGACATATGAATTGACGGATGACAGATTTGAACCCCGCCGTATTTTCTCCTATCCTTCACAGGCGGTACAATAAGATTGAAGCTTAGAAGAAATATTCCTTACCAGAATTTCCCCGGTCATCATTTACCGGGGTTTTATTTTGATTGATAGAATATGAATTCATTATTTTTATACAAACCATTACATGCAAACCGCACCGAAAAAGGTCATTAACGGCTGGGCTATGTACGACTGGGCAAATTCCGTTTACAGCCTTGTCATCACGTCCACTATATTACCTGCCTATTATGATGCAGTGACCCGGCAGCATGTGGATGCAGGCGGCACAGCTTATATTTATTTTATGGGCAGGGAATTTGTGAGCGCATCTTTATATAATTATACCCTGTCGATCGCATTTCTGATCGTAGCGCTGATCTCCCCACTCCTTTCATCGATCGCCGATTACAAAGGCAATAAGAAAAGTTTCATGAACTTTTTTCTGACCATGGGCAGCTTTGCCTGCGCCCTGATGTTTTTCTTCAATACCCCCACCGGCCGTACCAGCGCCGTGGCTTCGCATATGGGATTGAACCTGCTCTGTATCATCGTAGCCTGTATCGGTTTCTGGTCCAGCCTGGTCTATTACAATTCCTTTTTGCCCGAGATCGCGGCCCCGGAAGACAGGGATCGTGTCAGTGCCAAAGGTTTTGCCATGGGGTATATCGGCAGTGTGATCCTGCAGATCATCTCCTTTGTGCTTGTTTTTTTTCCCGGTATTGTGGGCGGTGATGAAACTAAATCGGATGCTTCCACCATTCAATTCAGGGTCTCCTTCCTGCTGGTGGGTATCTGGTGGTGGGGTTTTGGGCAATTCTCCCTGAGCCGTTTGCCGAAATCCGTTCCTGCAGGCGAAATGAACAGGAAGAACATTCTTTTCAATGGCTACCGTGAGTTGCGAAAGGTCTGGTACCAGCTGACCCATATGCCTGTGCTGAAAAGATACCTGATCTCTTATTTCTTTTATAATATGGGGGTGCAAACCGTGATGCTGGCCGCCACCCTGTATGGTAAAAGCGAACTGGCGATCCCTTCTGAGTTCCTGATCGTGGCCATTCTCATCATTCAGCTGATCGCCATCCCCGGCGCATTTCTGATCTCAAAACTTTCTGAAAAGATCGGCAATATCAAAGCGCTCATGCTTTGTGTGGCACTATGGATCCTGATCTGCGTGGGTGCTTACCTTATGCCAAAAGGGAATATTCTTGATTTCTGCATTCTCGCTTCCGTGGTTGGGTTTGTGATGGGCGGCATCCAGTCCCTGAGTCGCTCCACCTATTCCAAACTGATGCCCGAAACAAAGGACACTGCATCCTTTTTCAGTTTCTTTGATGTATCGGAAAAGATCGGGATCGTGGTGGGACTTTTCTTTTTCGGATTCCTGACCGAACTGACAGGATCACAGCGAACATCCGTCCTGGCGCTGATGGGTTTCTTTTTATTAGGATTGATATTACTATTATATACAAGGGCCGCCCAGAAAAAAATAACGGCAGCCCGGTGATGTAATTTTGCCTATGAAACTTTATTCGATCAATACCGGCTATTTTAAACTCGATGGGGGCGCCATGTTCGGGGTAGTGCCTAAATCGATCTGGAACAAAATAAATCCTTCCGATGAAAATAATCTGTGCAACTGGGCCTTGCGCTGCCTGCTGATCGAGGATGGGAAAAGGCTGATCCTGGTGGACAACGGGATCGGCGATAAACAGGATGCAAGGTTTTTCAGCCATTATTACCTGCATGGCGAGGATACATTGGAAAAATCCCTGGCCCAATACGGGTTTACAAAAGATGATATCACCGATGCTTTTCTCACCCATCTTCATTTTGATCATTGCGGCGGTGCTATCAAGAGGGAAGGAGATAAATTGGTGCCTAATTTGAAAAATGCCGTCTACTGGAGCAATGAAGCTCACTGGGAATGGGCCGTTAACCCGAATGAAAGGGAGAAAGCCAGTTTCCTGAAAGAAAATATTTTACCGATCCGCGAAAGCGGGCAGCTGAAATTCATTGATAAACCATCTCCCTCCACGAGCAGGCTGGGTGAAACAGCGTTTTCGGATAATATTAGCGTTCGTTTCGTCAACGGGCATACGGAGAGCATGATGCTGCCCCAGGTGAGATACAAGGGAAAGACAATCGTTTACATGGCTGACCTGCTTCCTTCTGCCGGACATATTCCCATTCCCTATATCATGGCCTACGATATGTTCCCTCTCACTACACTGAATGAAAAGAAATCTTTTTTGAAAGAAGCGGTCGAAAATGATTACATTTTATTTTTCGAACACGACCGGCAATATGAATGCTGCAGCCTTGAAAGGACAGAAAAAGGCATCCGGCCTAAAGATTTTTTTCAACTAAGTGTGATATAAGCAGTAGTCTAAAAATATTTTCAACACAGCGTTACAGAGAAACAGCGTAACGCAAAGAGTTTCTTATATAACCTCTCTGTGAGACTCAAATCCTCCATTGCTCAGTGTTGAAAAATTTATGTTGAGATGGTCTTAGAAAAAGTTATTTCTTTTTAATCAGTGAAGTAAGCGGATAGCGAAGGTTATCATACCCCATCATATCGATCTTGATCTTACCCACCACCAGGGGACTTTCGATCCGTACGGGAATATGATTGGCATCATCACTCACCCATACTGTCATTTGTTCGCCGCCGTTGAAGATCTCTCCTTTCAGCAAGAGGGGTTTGATCTTAATGGCATTGAACTTGCCGTAGCGCGTTTTGATCTCCTCCTTACCCACATAGCGGATATACATATTGTACACTTCATTGTCGAGGAACATGGAAAAAGGGATCCTGTCATCCGGTTGTAACTGGGAGAGATCGACATTACGGGCATAATACATGGCGCTGACCACATCTTGTACGCAGGCAGGCACTTTGAACACGCCATCCGTCGTGATGGCCGTATTGGCCGTTTTATTGAATGTGATATTCTGGTATTTTTTATAGCCGCCTTCATTCACATTGCGCACAAACTTGAGCGGCTGCATGGTAGTAGTATCAATATAGGTCTCGTATTTATCACGAACTTTGTAGATCCAGTCGTAGGATGAATTGGTCTTCCCTTCCCCGGTAAAATGATACACCGGGCGGTTGTTGATGGTCTCCAGCTGTCCCGTGAAGGTGGCATTGCCGGCATTGATATAGATACCCGCCACTGCATAGTACACAGTAAATGTGATCTGTTCATTCGCATTGAAGGCGCTGTTCTTTATTCCGCAAAAATTATCGGTTGCCTGGGCCGGCAATTGTTCCCGGGAGGCCGTTACATCATTCCTATTCTCGTTAAAAGCCAGCAGCCCCAGTGCGAGGGGAATAAAAAGCTTAACTTTTCTCAACATTCTTTTCCAGTTTTTTGATCCCTAATATCAGCAGGCTGCCGGCCACGGCGGGCAGGATCAGGTTGATGAACCAGATCCCGGCGGTTGTAAATACGATCCCTTCCGCGTTGGCGCTGTATACCCCCACGATCATTTTGGCAATATTGCCCCGCAGCACCAGTTCAAGTAAGGTTAATGAAGGGATGGCGGCCAGCATCAAAAACGTAACACTCATTGCCCAAAAACCTTGCCACCATAAAACCTGCACATCAAATAAACGAAACAATAAATAATACTGTACAATAAAAATGATAAACCTCAGGAAGGATAAAGACAATAATTGGAAAAGCAATGTTGCATCAAATTCTTCCAGTGCGCTGATTAAATAGGCAAACCGGCGGAATGCCGGAGCTTTATCCAGCCATTTTACGATCCAGGAAAGGCGAAAATAAAATAATGTTAAAATAAGGAGGGCAGCCAGGGTGCCCCAACCGATGATTTGTATCCAGAGGGTTGAGACAAGCCCGGCAGCGATGATCTTTTTCTGCATGCATAGGATCCCCAGGCATCCGAAAAACAGGGTGATGATGATCTGGCTAATGCTGCAAACAATGGTGAGTGAGATCGTTTTCAGACGGTTTCCTTCATTCATATACAGGATCCTTCCGAAATATTCTCCTACACGGTTAGGCATACTCACCGAAAAAGAAACGCCGGATACCACCGCTTTCAACGCCTTCAGAAAACTGACGGATTGAATTTTCTTTACGGCCAGCTTCCATTTCACCGCTTCCGCCGACCAATTGAACAACATCAGAAGAACTACTGCTGCCAGGTTCCATACCAAGGGGCTATGAAAGGATCGCCGGATCTGCAGCCATGTATTTTTAAGGTCGGGCTGTTGTTTGATGGCATGATAAATGGACCAGGATAACCAGATGAACAGGACAGGGCTGAGAAAATAATTGATGAAGAATTTGATATTTTTGTTCAGCTTCATTCGCTCACTTATCTGTAAAAATACAATGCACTTTGCAATCGCTTGACAAAATCATACTCGGTATTGACCCCGGCACCCTCATCATGGGCTATGGCCTGGTAAGGATTGAAGGCCGTGCCATTCATTTGATTGAATTCGGAGTGGTAAGGCCCGGTAAGGCAAAAGACAGTTATAAAAAACTGCAGCATATTTTCAATACTGTCAGCGGGCTCATCACAAAATACCAGCCCACCGATTTTGCCATTGAAGCGCCTTTCTTCGGAAAGAATGTACAAAGTATGCTGAAACTGGGAAGGGCGCAGGGAGTGGCCATCGCAGCTGCCATGCGTCATGGCCTGGAAGTAACGGAATACTCTCCTAAAAAAGTGAAACAATCCATCACCGGTAACGGGAATGCAGCCAAGGAACAGGTGATGAAAATGTTACAGCGCCTGCTATCCTTCAGCGAATCTCCCAAGCATTTTGATGCCACTGATGCGTTGGCTGTAGCCGTATGCCATCATTTCCAATCAGGAAAAATGGTACAGGGTAAACTGAACAGTGCAAAAGACTGGAAAGATTTTATCACAAGGAACCCCGGCCGTGTGAAGAAATGAATTTTCCCTGACGAAGCATAGAAAGAAGTATTATTTCAATACCCCCAACTCCTTCCCGATCTTAGTAAATGCAGCGATGGCTTTATCCAGGTGTTTTTGTTCGTGTGCGGCACTGAGCTGCACCCGGATACGGGCCTGCCCTTTGGGAACCACGGGGAAAAAGAACCCGATCACATAAATGCCTTCATCCAGTAAAGCAGCCGCGAATTTTTGCGCCAGTACAGCATCATAGAGCATGATAGGCACGATCGGATGCTCACCGGGTTTTATATCAAACCCTGCTTCTGTCATTTTACTGCGGAAATACTTCGTGTTATATTCCAGTTTATCCCTTAGCGTCGTGGTTTCTGTAAGCATATCCAGTACGGCAATAGTCGCCCCGGCAATGGCCGGCATCAGGGTATTGCTGAATAAATAGGGTCGTGATTTCTGGCGCAGCATATCGATGACCTCTTTGCGGCCGGAAGTAAATCCGCCGCTTGCGCCTCCCAGTGCCTTTCCTAAGGTTCCCGTAATAAGATCGATCTTGCCCATCACGCCGCGGTATTCATGCGTACCCCTTCCTGTTTTACCGATGAACCCGGAAGAATGGCACTCATCGATCATCACGGCAGCATCATATTTTTCCGCCAGGGCAACGATCTTATCCAGCTGCGCAATGGTGCCGTCCATACTGAAAGAACCATCTGATACAATGATCCGGCTCCGGCAGGAAGACGCTTCTTTCAATTTTGCTTCGAGGTCTTCCATGTTGTTATGTTCATACCGGAAACGCTGTGCCTTGCAAAGCCGTACCCCGTCAATAATGCTGGCATGATTCAGGGCATCACTGATGATGGTATCTTCTTCTCCAAAAAGGGGTTCAAATACACCTCCGTTTGCATCAAAAGCTGCGGCATATAAGACCGTATCCTCTGTTCCGAGAAAAGCTGATAGTTTTTGTTCCAGTTCTTTATGGATATCCTGCGTACCGCAAATGAAACGCACGCTGCTCATGCCATAACCTCTTCTGTCAATGCTCCGGCGGGCAGCCCCGATCACATTCGGATGAGAGGACAACCCCAGGTAGTTGTTGGCGCAGAAATTGATCACTGTTTTTCCGCTGACAACAATTTCCGCGCCCTGCGCACTTTCAATGATCCTTTCTGTTTTATACAGGC
This sequence comes from uncultured Chitinophaga sp., assembly GCA_964652845.1. Lineage (GTDB taxonomy): Bacteria > Bacteroidota > Bacteroidia > Chitinophagales > Chitinophagaceae > JJ008. Next base: position 58,589 of record CAZZDQ010000003.1, on the reverse strand, counting down.
CGGAGCCCCTGATCTCCTCCACTTCGGCAGCAATTCGTTTTACCAGTTTTTCGTTCATATTCTAAATTTTGACAAATTTAGGGTTTGTCATGAATGCCGGTTCCCCGGTTTTAGCCGATTAACTGAAAAAATTCATCCCTGCGGAGTGATAATATGTAACAATACCGTTCCTGATGCGTATTAGATAAGTGACAGGTTTTCATCGTAGTTTTATCCTGTTTTCCACTGTTTATGACCGAAATGCAGTATAAAGAATGCGTAATGCAGTATGCAGACAATGTATACCGCTTTATCCTGAAAAACCTTCGCCATGAGGAGGATGCCAGGGATGTGGTGCAGTCGGCTTTTGAAAAACTATGGGCCAACCGGGAGGAAGTGATCTGGGAGAAGAGCAAATCCTACCTGTTCACCATCGCCTACCACCAGATGATCGATCATATACGAAAAGTGAAAAGGATACAATTAAGGGAAAGCTTCAGCGATGAATCAAGGGTGCAGAATAAACCCGTGAACAACCTGAAAAAGATATTGGATGAAGCACTGGGCCGGTTAAATGACCTGCAGCGTTCCCTGGTGATGCTGAAAGATTATGAAGGATACACATACCAGGAGATCGGTGAAATAACGGGATTGAATGAAAGCCAGGTCAAGGTCTACCTGCACCGGGCGAGGATACAACTGAAGGATTATCTCGTGAAAATGGAAAATGTGATATAACAATAACCAGTAACATGAACATCAACCGCCATAATTATGAAGAATTCCTTATCCTTTACCTGGATAATGAATTGAGCAGCGCCCAGCGCCGCATGGTGGAAGATTTCCTGGCCCTTCATCCTGATCTGAAAGAGGAGTTTGATCTGCTGCAGCATTATAAATTAAACCCGGATGAACAGCTGGTGTACGAAGGAAAGAACGATCTGCTCAATATCCCGGTTAATGCCGGGGAATTACAGGAGCAATTGCTTTTGTATATTGACAGTGAGTTGCCTGACATTCAGAGAAATGAACTTGAAAAAAAAATAATTGCAAGTGATCCCCTGAAAAAAGAGCTGGTCCTTCTCCAGAAAACCAAACTGCAGCCAGCGCCGTTTGTCTTTGCCGGGAAGGAAATATTATACGAAAAGCATTTACAACCGGAAAGGCAAAGACGCTTTGTCTTTCTTTATAACTGGCGGGCAGCTGCTGCCGTTTTGATCTTGTTGCTGGGAGGAGGCATTGTTCTTTTAGTGAATAATAAACGCAGGGTTGAAACCGGAATTGCTAAAAATATACCGGTCAAAGGTCAGTCCCGTGAATTAAACACACAGGTAAATACGATAACCCCCGTTGCAGTTAATGTTACAGTACCAGGAAAGAACAAGGATCAAAAGGCAAATAATGAATTGACTACGGCCAACAATAAAACCAGTGACAGGGTTCCCGAAAAGAAAACAAACGCATCAAACCAGGTAAAAGTTCAACCTGTTACAGCTCAGGACAACAATTCTTCCGTTGCCTCAAATAACCTGCCACAACCGTTACGAAATGGTTCCACCGGCGTTATAATCGATCCGGTGAAAACAACGGATATTGAGCCAGTAGTGACCGGCAATCCCAATAAGTTGAATACAAATCCGAATGTTCTTCCTGTAACGACAGATAATTCCGCTCAAAACAATAAGGGGATACAGCAAGCTGTTTATGCTGAAAACGAAAACCCCGGTGACAATGAGAAAAAAAGCCGCCTGCGGGGTATTTTCAGGAAACTGACCCGCCTGGTGGAGAAAAGAACCGGCGTCACCCCAGATAATGACGGGAAGATCGCCGTTGCAGCTTTCCGCTTTAATACGAATTGAAAAGATAAAAACAAACAATAATTAACCGATGAAAAAGATCGTAACGCTAGTACTCGCTTCAACCCTTGGTATTTCTTCATTCGCACAAACGGATACTACGGGCAGGAATACGAATCCTGCTTCAGATACCATCAAAGTGGGAGGGATCCTTATTCTCCGCAGACCCGGGCACCATAATGACAGCAACATGACCAGCGGATCAGGCCGCCATCACTATGAATCGAAACATCCCAATATCAGTACCAACTGGTGGATCGTGGACCTGGGATTTTCCAATTATACTGACAAGACCAATTATCTTCCCGCCATCGCTGATGGATTTGTCGCTCCCGGCATAGGCAAAGAACAGCTGAAGGTTCGCAGCGGAAAATCCAGGAATGTGAATGTCTGGTTCTTCATGCAAAAGATCAATATGGCCAGCCATGTGCTTAATTTCAAATACGGGCTGGGGCTGGAACTGAATAACTATTTCTTTGAAGACACCAAGATCGTATTCACCAAGAACCCCACCCATATCGCTGATGGCACGACGGATTTCAAAAAAGTCAAATTGGCGACTGATTACCTGACTGCGCCTTTTATGCTGAATTTCAACTTTACACCCCAACGTAAGGAAGGATTTGGATTCAGCGCGGGCATCAGTGCGGGCTACCTCTATTCCTCCCGGTACAAGACCAAGGAGAACAGCGATGTGAAGAAGACCCATAGTGATTTCGACCTGGAGCGGTTCAAACTTTCCTATGTGGGTGAACTCATGCTGGGACCGGTGAAATTATACGGAAGTGTCGCCACCAAATCCATGTGGAGCAAAGACCTGGATATCACACCGTATACCTTCGGTTTCCGGTTCAGCAACTGGTGACCCTATACGTTTTTTCTCATGTGGTTTTTTTTGACCACATACCGCCGGCGGTTTCCACTGCCGGCTTTTTGCTGCGTATAGTTCCTAAATATTCCGTTAAAACTCATGCCCGTCATAAAATATTTTACCATGGCATTTCGTTTGCTGTAAATCGGTTATTGTTTTATCCTCATCGATTACCGGCCCATGATCTGACCTCTACGAAAATGTTTGATAATGAAAACCATCGCTTTGCTGGCCCTGCTGGTTGCAGGCAGCTCGTGGGCATCGGTTCATCATTCCGGCGGAAGGAATAAAGGAGTCCGGCATTACCGCAACAGGATATTTGAGGCTCCGGTGGGCACCGTTTCCCTTGTTATCAGTAAATCAGGTTATGAACTCAGCGTCTATGACGATAAAGGCTGGTATGCCACCTATCCTGTTGTCTTCGGCAATGCGAGTTTACAGGATAAAATGCAGCAAGGAGACAAAAATACTCCCGAAGGCAGTTTTCATATCAATGCCAAACGCATTCACGACAAATGGTGCCGGTATATGTCCCTCGACTATCCGACCCGGGATAGCTATCTGAAATTCAACCTTCGCAAACAAAGGGGACAGATCCCTTCTTCGGCCAGTATCGGTGGGGGCATCGGCATCCACGGCACCTGGCCGCATGATGATTTCATGGTCGACCAGTATAAGAACTGGACCGAAGGCTGTATCTCCATGAAGAATGATGATGTAAAAGAGATCTATTCATTTACCCCGGTCGGCACAACTGTAACCATCAGACACTGAGCCCTACCTGAATTCCTGGTTACTGACCGGAAGGGCATCGGGGATCTTTATTTTATTGAAGGGAAATTTCACGGCATCATGACATGTGTTACAAGTATTGGTGAGCAGGATAAACCCTTTCCTGAAATCAGGCTGGTTTTTATTTCCGATCGAATGTGTCAGGCTATCCAGGGGAGCTGAGATCATATCTATTGATTTGACTTCAGTCCTGTCCGCACAATATTTGCGAATATCGTCCAACGATTCATTGATCTCTTTCAATTCGAAATCAGCCAGCCCCCAATTATTATTTATTCCGGCAAACCATAATTTGGCATGATGCAGCTGGATATCTGTCATGAATTCACCCAATCCCGGTTTATAGCTTTCTGCTATCGCCTTTTCAAGGCTGTCGATCTTTATACGCAAGCTTTTGGTTTCCCTGTTAGGCTGACAGGATACTAAAAATGCAATTGCCGGAATAAGAAAATATTTTATCATGATCAACTATTCAACTCCGATGGCGCCGTAAATAGTATCCTGTATCTTGCTCCTGATGTTCATCTGGGAGATCTTATTATTATCCCGGGTAGGACAAACCCGGTTGGAAAGGAAAATATAAATGAGCTGGTATTGGGGATCCACCCATACGCAGGTACCCGTAAAGCCGGTATGCCCGAAGGTCAGTGGTGAAGCTTTTGCACTGGGATAGGGATCCTTGCGGATGGCATTGTCCTTCTCGGGTTTATCGAATCCGTAGCCCCGCCGGCTCGCCGGGCTGTGATAAGCTGTGAACAGGTCGATCGTTTCTTTTTTCAGGTAATGTTTCCCGTTATATTCTCCGCCATTGAGCAGCATCTGGTACAGTTTGGCCAGATCATGGGCATTGGAGAATAAGCCTGCATGACCGGCCACCCCGCCAAACATGGAAGCGCCTTCATCATGCACATCTCCCTGCAGGCTTTGGTTGCGGAAATGGGCCTCAGTCTCAGTGGGTGCTATCCGCACCACGTCAAATCTTTTCCGGGGTAAAAATCCCGTCGTACTCATACCCATGGGTGTATAAAAATTCTTTTGTACATATTCATTCAGCGGCATACCCGAAACCTTTTCCACGATCTTGCCCATGAAAATAAAATCATTATCGCTGTACACATATTTACCCGAAGCGGAAACTTTGCTTTGCATGATGCGCCTGAGCATGGTATCCTGCCAGTCGTTGCGCATATAGATGAGTTGCGCCACCCGTATGGTGAATCCCGGTTTGGAAACGGCTGAAAAAACAGCCGGATTCGGAATGCCTGTCACTGTATCGATCACTTCCCGGTAAAAGGGAATAAAAGGGACAAGACCAGCCTGGTGTAAGATGATATCCTCCAGTTTCAATCCTGCTTTGTTGCTCCCCTTCACCCACGGCAGGTAATCCCCAAGTGTTTTTTTCAGGCTGATCTTGCCTTCCTCATACAATTTCATCACAGATACTGTGGTCGCAGAGATCTTGGTGACCGATGCCAGGTCAAAAATGGTTTCTATTGACATGGGCGGGGACTCGTCGAATGTATAGTGCCCGAAAGCTTTTTCATAGATCAGTTTTCCGTTCTTCATTGCCAGCACCACGCAGCCTGGAAATGCTTTTTTCGCAATGGCATCATTTGCAATGGAATCGATCCTGCTGAGTTTCGCCTTATCAATTGTATCCTGCATTTTTCTTTCCTGTACAATGCCGGTACCGAATTTGAAACGGCAAACAGATTCCGGCAGCCTGCCCTGCGGGGATAATTTTCCGGATAAAATACCAGCTGCGGCCTGTTGTGTAATATCATCATCCTGGTAACAGGCCACCAGGTTTTCAGCGTTGCAAAAGTTTTTAATGGCCAGTACATTACCGAACACAAAACTCACCGGGTGAAATGTTTGCAGGTTGGTAAATAATTTCACCGCCGTATCGCTCATACCATAATTATTCCCCGGCCGGAGGCTGTAATTGTGAACACTGACTATAATATGCCTGTACTGTTGTTTCTTAATCTCATTCAGTATTGAATCCGCTTTGGATGTTCCTTCTTTCCAGGAAAGGGTGAATGCATCGGTAGGGAAATCCTGTTTTATCGCCGCGGCAAATGTATTGACAGAATTTACGCCCAACCCGATCCATGCCGTCTTTTCATGATCATCCCGGCTCAATTTAGTTCCGGGGCCCATCTTCAGCAAAGTGATCGTTTTCTGAGCTGCTTCCGCGTTGATCGCAGCCGTATTCCTGTTCAGGTCTGCCAAAAGATGTACCGTATCAATGGGTTTCCATTTGCTTAGACCAAGGTCATATTTAGCGGCCAACACTTTTTTCACTTTCGCATTGATATCATCCCAACTCAGTTTATTCTGAGAAATTGTGTTTTTGATCGCCGCAATGGCTTCGGGCACGCTGGCCGGCAGGCAAAGCATGTCATTCCCGGCAATAAGGGCCTCCGATGCTATTTCCCCCTGCGGAAAGTATTTGGCAACACCTTTCATTTCCAGCGCATCAGTAAAAGTGAGCCCGGTAAAATGAAGACTATCCCTCAGCAACCCCGTCACTGCATTTTTGGATATGGAGGTGGCGCGGTGGGCAGAATTATCGATGGCCGGAACGGAAAGATGAGCGATCATGACGCTGCCGATGCCTGCATTGAATACAGCCCTGAAAGGCACCAGTTCCAGTGAATCCATTTGCTGAATGCTTTTACTGATCACCGGAAGGTCCAGGTGCGAATCCACATCCACATCGCCATGGCCGGGAAAATGTTTGGCGCAGGCCATGATGCCTGCATCCTGCATGCCTTTCATGTAAGCGATCGCCAGTTTTGATACTTTATTCTTATCCTCCCCGAATGAACGGTACCCGATCACAGGGTTATTGGGATTATTATTGACATCCACTACCGGGGCATAATTCACCTGTACCCCGAGCCGCTTGCACTGTTCGCCTACGGCCAGTCCCATGCGATAAATTAAATTCTCATCATCCGTGGCACCGAGGGTCAGCTGGTAAGGAAATTTGAGGACACTATCCAGTCGCATGCCCACACCCCATTCCGCATCGATGGTGATCATCAGCGGGGTTTTGGCAATACTTTGGTAATAATTGGTAAGATCGACCTGCCTGATAGGCCCGCCCTGAAAAAAGCAGAGGGCACCTATATTATATTTCCTGATATCCTCCGTGACCTTGGCCACATGATCAGCTCCCAGGTTGGAATGTGCCCGGATGACCATGAGCTGGGCGATCTTTTCGTCATCAGATAAAGTGCTGAAAACGCTGTCCACCCAATGGCTCCTGTTCTTATTCTGGGCAGCCAGCCAGAGAGGTATAAAACAAAAAATGAGTAAACTCCGGTGAATCCATTTCATGTATCCTGATTATGGAACAAACATAAACTAAACTCTGTTTATTTTGTGTTCTTCCCCGGAATAACTTGACCGATTTGATTATTTTTGATGTCCGAATATTATCGCCTTGCCCGATATCATTACCTTATTACCTGAGAATATTGCCAACCAGATCGCTGCCGGCGAAGTGATCCAGCGGCCTGCTTCGGCCGTGAAGGAATTGCTGGAAAATGCCGTGGATGCCGGGGCTACGGAAATTAAATTATTTATCCAGGATGCCGGGAAATCCCTGGTACAGGTGATCGATAACGGCTCCGGCATGAGCGAAACTGATGCCCGTATGAGTTTTGAACGGCATGCCACTTCCAAAATAAGCTCGATCGATGACCTTTTTCATATCAAGACCATGGGTTTCCGCGGTGAAGCACTGGCTTCCATTGCTGCCGTCGCACAGGTAGAACTCAAAACAAAAATGACTGCTCATAAAACAGGTGTTTTCCTCGAGATCAGTAACAGTGCAGTAAAAAGACAGGAGCCGGTAGCAATGCCGGATGGCACCAATATCGCTATGAAGAATTTATTTTTCAATGTGCCTGCCCGCAGGAATTTTTTAAAGAGCAATGCGGCTGAGATGCGGCATATCGTGGATGAGTTCACAAGGGTATCGATGGCCTTTCCACAGATATTCTTTTCCCTGTATGCCAATAACCAGGAGGTCTTTCACCTTGAGCCGGGCAGCCTGAAACAACGCATCCTGCAGCTGCTGGGCAATCAATATAATGCTAAACTGGTACCCGTAAAAGAAGAAACCGATTACATGAATATTTCTGGTTTCATCGGGAAGCCGGAGACTGCCAGGAAGACCCGCGGCGACCAGTATTTTTTTGTGAATAGCCGTTTTATCAGGAGCGCTTACCTGAATCATGCCGTGATGAGCGCATACCAGGAGATGATCCCCCAGGGAAGTTTCCCGGTGTATGTTTTATTCATCGACCTTGATCCTACGCAGGTGGATGTGAATGTGCATCCCACCAAGCAGGAAATAAAATTCGAGGATGAGAAGATCGTCTATGCATTTGTACAGGCAGCTGTCAAACATGCATTGGCGCAGTTCAGTATCACCCCTACACTTGATTTTGATCTTGATGCGTCGATCCAACAACTACCGGCTGTTCAACAACCTTTCACCAGGGAAAAACAGGAGGCAGCGACCTCTTCTCCTATTTTTAAAACCTTTACGCAGAAAAACCAGGCACATTTTATTGAGTCGGATTCAAAGACGGAATTGAGGCATTGGAAGGATTTTTATGAAGCAGGAACGTCACAAGGCACAGGGGACAAGGATCAAGGCACAAGTATCGAGGCGCAAGGGTCAAGGCTCAAGGAACAAGATGAATTGTCCCCACTCGCCGCTTCCCACTTCTCACTTGCAGGGGACATTGAACTTACACAAATCCTGAATTGTTATATTCTTGCCCCTTCTCAAAACGGCTTTTTGCTCATCCACCAGCAGGCGGCGCATGAAAGAATATTATATGAGCATTTGAAGGCAAGTTCAAAAGATAAACCTGTTGCCATGCAGCGGACCATGTTTCCGGTCACTATTGAAGTATCCCCCACTGATGCAGTCCTGGTGCAGGAATTGAGCAATGATCTGTTTGAACTTGGTTATGCCATCGAAGCTTTCGGTAAAAACAGCTTTGTGATCCAGGGCACGCCCTCAGGTTTGGAGACCGGAAATGAAAAACAAATCATCGATTCTTTGTTAGAGCAGTACAAACATTTCAGCGCCGAACTGAAATTCTCCAATAGGGAAAAACTTATTCGCTCTCTGGCCAGGCAGCAATCCATCAAGCCCGGTACCCCGCTTTCAGAGAAAGAGATCAAGCAACTGGTGCAGGATCTTTTTACCTGCGAGCAGCCGAATATTTCGCCCAATGGGAACCCGACCTATCTTGAGTTTAAAAAAGAGCAGTTGGATAAAATGTTCGGCAGTTGAGATTTCACGCAAAGACGTTAAGGTTTATACCCGGGGCGCTAAGTATACTGCTTTGCGTCTCTGCGTGAAACATTAATAATTATTTCGTATCCCTTCGAGGAATCTTTCAATCGCTTTTCTGATTTCCGTAGCAGCGCCGGCATGATTATTCACCAGGGTGGAGAAAATAAGCAGCTTACCCTGTTTGGTGTAGAGATAGCCGCTGAAAGCGATAACGCCGGAAAGTGAGCCCGTTTTTCCGTAAATAAAACTGCTGTCAGCTTTATAATAATTGCTGATGGTGCCGGTGCCTCCGGTAGGAAAAATATTTTTGACTCGTTCCATACCAAATTCATCCTTCATTTTATTAAGGATGAAAACAAAATCCTGTGGGGTGAAAAGATTATACCTGCTGAGCCCGCTGCCATCAGCCCAGCGGGGTTTTTGCGGAAGATCCTTCAAGTCTGAATTCAGTAAAGTATCAATAATGGCTTCATCATTCATATACCCCAATTTTTCATTGCTCACCATTAGTAGCATTTGCTCAGCAAAAAAATTATCGCTGCGGTGCATCATGGGTTTGAGAACGGAGTCGGTGGGTTGGGAGTGGATGAAATAAGATTCCTGACCAGGAGGGTATTCTTCAACAAGCTGAGTTAAATTTATTCCATTGATTTTTTTATTTATATATGTTTCAAGTATTTTAAATGATAATCCGGGGGTGGTAATAAACGGCACTTTTATTTCTTTTAAAGCATTACCATTAATAGTAAGTATGAAATGATTGTTGTGATAATCCCTTTTTACTCTATCAATAAATCCCGTTGCGCTGTTTTTTGAATAAATTAAAAAATTACTGTCCGCCACCGCATCTTTGGGAAAAAAACTAATATTCTTTTTTTGCCCTGAAAATGTGACCAGATTTCCAAATATGGGCAATGCTGATCTTTCAGGTAAATAATCCTCACTATAATCTGACCAGGACCAACCACTTCCAAGTCCATTATCTTTCCAATTAGTTTCAGTTGCCCAAATTGCCTTGTTAGTATTTTGTAAAAAATTAATTACAGGCTGATTATTATATTCCCGATCAAGCAAAGTAGGGTCGCCACATCCCGAAATAAATATCCTGTCATTATCTTCTGAGATTTTGAGGCCCTTCAAACTATCTCCCAAATATTTCATCGCAGCATAACAGGTTGGGATCTTGGTATTGCTGGCCGGTACAAAATATTTGTCGCCCTGGTAGTTGTACCAATAGATATTAGTGGCCGGTTCATAAATGCTGATCCCCACATGCGCACTGCGCAGACCGGGAGCATTGATGACGATCTTCTCTGCGCTGTCGGGAATCTGGGCGCTGAGGGGTGCAGCAATAAAGACAAAAATGATCAAGTGTGAAAGGGATGACAACGTGCGTGTATGCTGATTCATTTGAACCTATTAATGAAGGAGGAAAGTACAAACTCTTAGGGAAAACGTAAAATTAACAGGAAGTATTGGGATAGATTTTTTTACACAGAGGCACGGAGTACACTGGGTTTCACAGCGTGTTTTCTCTGTGCAATTCTGTGTACGCTTAAACACTGTGTTGAAATCCTTTAAAGTTGCAATCAAAACTCTGCCGAAACAGTGATCTTCGGCTCTTTGGACACTTTGCCGTTATCAATATACATACTGGAGATATTGAAATCGGACAGTTTGATGGTGAAAGTAGAATTGAGCTTTATTTTTCCACCGGTAACGGTCACCGTTCCCCCGACGGAGAGCTGTTTGCCGATCCCTTTTATGGTCATGGTGCCTTCCACCGTAGCGGCATAGACGCCATCCCGGTTGAATTTTATTTTATTCACCTTGAAGAATTTCCCCGTAAAGGTTGCCTTGGGGAACTGGTCCGAGTTGAGCCATTCGGGCCCGTTGAAATGCCCCTGCATCTCGGCATTCGCAAAGGAAAAATTTTTAACCCCTGCTTCAAAAGCCAGGTCCCCCGTTTTTGTATCAATGGAAGCGATGACTGCCTTATTCTCCGTTTTGGTCCTATTGTCCTTCGCGGTAGTAGCATCTACGGTCACTATGGCGGACGTGGTCGTTTTCTTTTGTGCCTGAGAGAAGATCGTTACTCCTGTCAAAATGAATAAGAATAAAATTTTTTTCATCACGGGTTTATTTTTTAACAATGGTCACTCTTTTAAAACTGATGGAAGACGCATGCAGTATCTCGCTGTATAAACTGCCGCTGCAAGACCCCTTCAGGATGACCACATCTCCCTCTTTGATCTTGGCGGCTTCGCCGAACTCCTTTTTATCAGTTGTGAAGACGAGGTAGGATCCGGTACTGTCTGCAAATTTTATGTTAATAGTGGAATCGGCCTGCCGTTCGGCCTGGGAAACAGTCCCATTCACCTCGATGATCTTTTCTGTGTATTTTTTATCTGCCATACTGCTGTCTGTTTCGAATGTTTTTAACAGGTCAGTGGCGCTGATGATATAATCAGGCTTCATTTGGGCTGTGTCATTGAAAGATGATCTGTCATAATAATTCACCACCATGCTATGGCTGATAAATGCAAAGAGCGGGCCAAGGACCAGGCCTCCCAGTTGAAAAAACCATTTTGCTTCTGCCGTTGCGAGCAGGCCCAATGCCGCCATGACAGAAACCCATGCGCCCCATTTAAAGACATGCAGGCTGTTTGATTCGGCGCCAATATCATTGTGAGTGAAAAGGAAATAAATACTCAGCAATCCGAGCGTCATCGCCGTGGCTATGCAGGCGGGCCAGAATGTTTTGCGTTTGGATAAGGATAAAAAAATAACTACTACTGAAAGAAGCGGTATCAGCCATAATAAGTTAAATGCGAAACTAAATTTTGGGAAAGGATTGCTCAGTCCAAACAGTGTTTGAGATATATGAAAAAATTTCCCTGGGGGAAAGGCTGCCCCGGAAATATTCACCGTTCCCCATTTTACCCAGGGTAAAAAAAAGGCGGCGGCGACCAGGGCTGCAAACAGAATATGCAATTTTTTTTTCAATGGATCTTTTCTGTCCCGTATACTGCCTGTAAAACGTTACAAAATAAAAATGGGTTGGCCGAACTAATTTATACTATTGGGAATTTTTCAAATGGACAATCCCGGACCATCCTTCCATAAAAAAGCCCGTATTTTCTATACGGGCTCAATCTGTTTATCCCTGATCTTAATCCGCCTGCAATTCCTTGATCTTCTCGCGGATCTTTGTTTCCAGTTCTTTTGACAATTCTGGATTGTCGAGCAGGAGTTGTTTCACGGCATCCCGGCCCTGGCCCAGTTTATCATTGTTATAGCTGAACCAGCTGCCGCTTTTCTGTATCACAGACAGTTCGGTGCCCATATCGATGATCTCGCCCGTTTTTGAAATGCCTTCGCCGAAGATGATATCGAATTCAGCAGCGCGGAAAGGCGGGGCTACTTTATTCTTCACCACTTTTACTTTCACCCTGTTGCCCACGGCTTCTTCACCATCCTTGATCTGGCTCAGGCGGCGTATGTCCAGCCTTACCGAAGCATAGAACTTCAGGGCATTGCCGCCGGTGGTGGTCTCAGGGTTACCGAACATCACACCGATCTTTTCCCGGAGCTGGTTGATGAATATACAAATGGTATTTGTTTTGGCGATCGTGGCCGTCAGCTTGCGCAGGGCCTGGCTCATCAGTCGGGCATGCAGACCCATCTTGCTGTCACCCATCTCGCCTTCCAACTCGCTTTTCGGTACCAGGGCGGCTACCGAATCAATTACCACCACGTCAAGGGCGCCTGAAAGGATCAGCCGGTCGGCTATTTCCAGGGCTTGCTCGCCATAATCTGGCTGCGAGATCAGGAGATTGTCCACGTCCACGCCCAGTTTCTTGGCATAGCTGCTGTCAAAAGCATGTTCTGCATCAATGATGGCGCACATACCGCCTTTTTTTTGTGCTTCGGCGATCACATGTGTGGCGATGGTGGTTTTACCTGAGGATTCGGGGCCATAGACCTCCACTACCCTGCCGCGCGGAAGGCCTCCTATACCGAGCGCCACATCCAGTCCGATAGAGCCCGTACTGATCACTTCCTGTTGCTGCCCGGATTTTTCATTCATCATCATCACGCTGCCCTTGCCATAATCTTTTTCGATCTTCTCCATGGTCAGCTTCAAGGCTTTGATCTTTTCATTGCTTTCTGTTGTTTGTTTTTCTGCTTTTGACATAGTATTTATTTTATGGGTTCAAAGATAGTCTTCAATAAGTTGACGGATAAAAACGGAATACACAAAGCTAATATATTTAGTAATACAAAACTAATTTTTTTACCTCCCCCGGCCTCTCTGGCCCCCTCTCCTTTGGAGAGGGGGAAAATTTTCTTCATAGATAATCCCTTTTAATAAGTAACTGACAACTCAATTTACATTTTCAACGTTTTTTTACCCAAAATAAAATGCAGCCAGAACGGATATTATTCCTGCAAAAAAACCGGAATATACTTCCCTGGGGGAATGGCCGGGTAGCACCAGCCTTGCGGTACAGACAATTCCCGCAATCAATATTGAAAGGATCAAATACAAGTTGAGATTGGCGGATTGGGTCATAGACAGGACCAGGAAAAAACATACCATCACTCCTGCAGCAATCGCATGGAGGCTTATTTTCATGATAATATTGCCAAAAAGCGCAAGGATGGATGATATAAATACCGAAAGCGTGAAGATCACGGCTGCGGGTGGTGTATCATCCAGGTTGCGCCATACATTCCAGACCCAGAAATACCAGATCATGCTAGCCACAATAGGAATCACTCTTTCCCGCTGTGTTTCCAGGTACCAGGTTCTTATAAAATCCAGCGCCTTGAGCAGGAAAACAGTGAAAAAAGGGAAAAAAGCATACATCAGGAATGCGTTGGCCAGCCTGAATAACTTAATCTTTACAGGAAACCCGGCATATAAAAAAGGATGTGCAAAAAGCATGAACAGGACGATATAAACAGGCACAAAAACGGGATGGAAAATATAGGAAATGATGCGGGCGGCCAATAGCAGGGGTTTGGATGCAATTTTTCCCGTTTCCGTTATCTCCCTAAGCCGGTTCTTTTCATCGATGAACAATTTCGTATTCATTTAGATTTTCCTTAGTATAATAACGGGTTAAATTCCCCTGCGCAAGGTAATGGATTCTGCAAATCAGAGGCTGCTTTGTATATTTACTCATAAAAGCGTGCATTGAAACGATTCCCGGCGATACCTCCTTCCTGGAAACAAATGCTAACTTATTTCTCATTGACCGGACTGGTTCTTCTTTCTTCCCTTTCCAGGGCGCAATCGGTGACCAAAAAATTCATCGCAAAATATACTCCCCTTGCCGATTCACTTGGCGCAGCCTGGGGTATTCCTACCGCCATTATCATTGGTACGTCTATTATTGAATCCTCCACCGGCACCGGGCGCAATGCAAGACTGCTGAAAAATTATTTTGGTGTGGTGGGCAAGAATAACCTGCTGAAGACAAGGGGGATCAAGACCCGGTATAGGCAATATTCCACTGATACGGCTTCCTTCACTGATTTTTGCCGGATACTGTCCCGCAAGAAATATTATCCCAAATTGAAAGGCAACCCGCATTATAAATTATGGATCGATGCGATCAGCAGGGCCGGATATTCGGAGGACGCCGGCGTATGGAGAAAGGAAGTGACCGGCGCCATCAAGCGGTATAAATTATCCAATACCCCGTAGAAAAAATATGAATAGCAACCGACGTGTGCTCATTTTTGTACTCGCCAGCGTAAGCATATACCTGCTTCTCTCCTTTGCCGGTTCCCTAATGCATGTCAAATGGCTTCCTTTCCGGCGCATCAACCTTATTTCGGATATCATTAAAAAAGATTCCTTTTCCCTGGCAAGCGATACCAGTACAGGGGGCAACAATATTGTATTGGATAAAAAGCCGCAAGAGGATTTTAACTTATACACCCGTGCAAATTATATCACCGGGTTTTACAGTGATACGCTGAAACCAACCATGCCCGATTTCCTGCAAAAACTTTTGGACCTGAAGTCAGGCAAAAAAAGAAAAGTGCGGGTCGCGTATTTCGGCGACAGTATGATCGAAGGCGACCTGATCTCGCAAACGCTGCGCAAAAGGTTGCAGCAATATTTTGGCGGCAGCGGGGTGGGATTTGTGCCCATCACTTCACAGGTGGCTTCCTTCCGGCAATCGGCCTATGCCAGTTTTTCCTCCGGCTGGCAGGATGAGAATTTCAAAAATGCTTCCTACGGGAACAAATTATTCATTTCCGGCCATCTTTTCCGCGGTACGGACGACTGGGTACAAATGACCGATCATACGATCAGTGACAGCGCCGCCCTTATCGAAAAAAGTTTGCTCTGCGGGTATGATGAGCATTCCTCTTCTGTTACAGTGAACGGATCCACTATTACTATTCATGCAGATAATACATTTAACCGCATCCCGATTGAAAAAGACAATAGTGCCTATATCAGATTAGCGGTATCAGATCCTTCCCTGCCTGTTTACGGGATCAGTTTTGAGACCGATGCGGGTGTCTTCGTCGATAATTTTTCCTTCCGCGGCATTTCGGGAATCGAATATGCTAAAACGGATTCCAACTTTTTAAAGTCCGTTTCCCAAAACAACACCTATGACCTGATCATCTTTCAATATGGCGTGAATGTGCTGGAAAGGGCCTCACAAACCAGTTTTGGCTGGTATACCCGGGCCATCGCTCCTGTTGTCGCTAAGCTAAAACGCTGTTTCCCCCAGGCAGATTTCATTATTGAAAGCACGGGCGATCGTGCGATGAGGATAGAGGGAGAATTACAAACCCCTCCCGGCATTGATTCACTTGTAAAAATGCAGGCTCATATCGCTTATCAGACCAACAGTTATTTCTATAACCTGTATGAAAGTATGGGCGGGAGCGGCAGTATGGTGAACTGGGTAGAGCAAAGGCCGTCCCTTGGAGAAAAGGATTATGTGCATCCTACCATGCGGGGCTCGGAGGTTTTGGGTAATATATTTTTTGATGCGATCATGAAGGAGTATGAGAAGTTTGTGAAGAGAAAGTGATGCGGGATACGGGATATTCGACAACTAATGAAATGTACTTAAGAACGAACCTTAAACCTTAAACATCTGAAAGGTGTTAGACCTCCATTCATTCTTCCAGCAGTTCCTGTACGATAAAAAAAACCCGTTATTGTTCAATAACGGATTCTTTGTTTTTTTCTTTGCCGCCTTTATTGCCCTGTATTATATCTTCAGAAATCAATACGCTATCCGCCGCTATATATTTTGTTTTTTCTCTCTCTATTTCTTTTATAAAGCCAGCGGTTTTTTCGTGGTCTTTGTGGTCTTGTCGGCCATTGTGGATTTTATCCTGTCGAATGCGATTTACCGGCAACCCGACAAGCGGAAGAAAACCCTCTTGCTCTGCTGCAGTATCGTTTTCAACCTGGGGCTTTTGTTTTATTTCAAGTATACCAATTTCTTCATCGGCATTTGCAATGATCTTCTGAAGACCCATTTTAATCCCCTGAATATCCTGTTGCCGGTGGGGATCTCCTTTTATACATTCGAAAACCTGAGCTATACTATTGATGTGTACCGCGGACAATTCCTGCCTGCACGTAAATTCTCAGACTATTTACTGTTTTTATCCTTTTTCCCAAAATTAGTAATGGGCCCTATTGTGAGGGCACACGATTTTGTGCCACAGATCAACAAGCCTTATAATATCAGTGAATCCGATTTTGCCAAAGGATTTTACCTGATCGTTTCAGGCCTTTTCAAGAAACTCATCATCTCGGATTATATCACCCTGAATTTTGTGGATTATATCTTTGACGATCCCGGCCGCTATACAGGCTTAGAGAATTTATTCGCGGTCTACGGCTATGCCATCGTGATCTATTGCGATTTCAGCGGGTACAGCGATGTTACACGGGGTATTGCCAAATGGTTAGGCTTCAGCATACCCATCAATTTCAAATCACCTTACCAGAGCAAAAGCATCACCGAATTCTGGCGACGATGGCATATCTCCCTCTCTTCCTGGTTAAGGGATTATTTATATATTCCGCTGGGAGGCAACCGGGGAAGGTCCTTCGGTACCTGGTTTTTTCCCGTCCTGTTTTTTTCTGCAATCATTTTTGCGGGCATCACAGCCTTTCACCTCTCCTGGTTCACCGCTATATTGATCAGCGCAGGCATTTTGCTGTTATTCATTCTTCCGGAACTGATTAAAAAGGAAAAAAACGGGATCAATACGAATATGAACCTGCTTAGTACCATGCTGCTGGGTGGTCTCTGGCATGGGGCCAGTTTCAATTTCCTGATCTGGGGAGCCCTGCATGGTATCGGGCTGGCGATTCACAAAATATGGATGTTGTTCACCGGTAAGGCATTGACCCGTACCGGTCAAAAATGGTTGTATAATGCCTTTCTGATATTCATTACTTTTCATTTCGTTTGTTTCGGATGGGTGTTCTTTAAAGCGGGTGATTTTACGGCTGCCGGCCACATGCTGCACCAGATCACCCATGATCTGGATCTTTCCGTTTGGGGTGCTTTTTTCAGTCATTATAAACCGGTGCTGGCCATGATCGCTTTTGCGTTCATCCTCCATGCTATTGCTGACAGTTATGCCGACAGGCTGATAGACAGGTTCAGGCGAATACCACTGCCTGCTTATATCGGCGTATTCCTGCTTTTTGTATTGCTATATGGGTTTTTTAAATCGGCTGAACCGGTGATGCCGATCTACCTGAGGTTTTAGTATGTCAGAAACTGCCTGTATAGCTATTATAGCCCCTTGCCAGCGCATTGAACAATAACTGGCCCTCCAGGCGGTAACCTGTCGAAGTGAAATGTACCCCATCGGGCTCCAGCAAACCATATTTTTTCCAGTTATACACGCCTCCATAACCATTACAGACCCGGTAAAAATCCCAGAGAGGGATATTATTACCGGTACAGTAATTAAAGATCACATTGTTGAGACTACTCACCTTTTCATTGGGGTGGTTGCCGCGGAAAGAATCGGGCGTAGTGGTGATGATGACCTGCGCAGTTGGCGAAGCTGCTTTCAGGTTAGATATAAATAACCGGAGCCGTTCAGCAAAAGTCTTATTGATATCCTCGATATTATCTGCATCATTGGCGCCCAGGGAAACGATATAGAGATCGGCCTGCAGGCATTTTAACTGTTCCCAGAAAAGCGGTGATATATTAAAGGATCTGTATTCGGCGCTGATGACACCAATGACATGGTACAGCACTCCAGACTGTGAATTCTCAAGTGAAACGCCATAAAATTTCTTCGGTCCGGAACCTGGCAGCGACTGCAGTGTGAAGGAAGAGGCGGGCTGGTCAAGCTGCACGGCCCGGCAATGGGAACGGTTCTCTGTTGGGTTTACCGGGTAGGGTACATTATTGTTGGAAGCTTTCAGTATCCAGGATGATACGGTGTCCAGGAAAAAATTGAGCCGGTTGAATGAATACGCCGCATTACTGAGTGTCATGGTCACCAATGCTCCCGGGGTATTCGAAGAGATGACATAGCCTGCCACGCCGGAGGCCATTGAATTTTCAGGATAACCGAGGTTATTGAATTTCCAGGAAGTATTGGAAGTGCTTTTATAATCATAAGCCGGTTCGCTGTGTGCCAGTGTAAAGGGGAAGACAAGTCCCCGGCCGGCATTCCCGAAAAAGGATTGCAGATCATTGCGCAGGGTGCCTGAGAAATAGTCTTCCTGGATATGGGAATCGCCGATATGAACGATATGAATGACCCCTTTATGCGTTCTTTTTAGCTCGTTAAGTTTTTTGTAAAAAGAATCCAGCGAACTGCCATTGAAGATCCGGTTGAAGACGGCGCTGAGAAAGGGATATTGTTTGGAAATACTGTTTTCATCCAGCGAGATCTGTTGTGCAGGCCCCCCCTTCGGGCATAATAAAATGAACAAAAAAATGATCCAACTCTTTTTCATAACTCATAATTCTTTACGGAGCCTGGCCACTGGAATATTCAGCTGCTCCCTGTATTTGGCCACGGTGCGGCGGGCAATATTATAGCCTTTCTCCTGCAGGAGCTCGGTAAGCCGTTCATCGCTGAGCGGGTGTTTCTTGTCTTCATGTTCCACGTGATCGCTCAGTATCTTTTTCACTTCCCGGGTGCTCACTTCCTCCCCGCTTTCGGTGCTGAGTGATTCGCTGAAGAAATATTTGAGCCGGTAGGTCCCGAATTCCGTTTGCACGAATTTACTGTTGGCCACCCGGCTAATGGTGGAAATATCAAACCCTGTCTTTTCGGCAATATCTTTCAAAATCATCGGTTTCAATTCTGTTTCATCCCCCGTCAGAAAAAAATCATGCTGGTGGTACATGATTGCATCCATGGTGGATAACATGGTGTGTTGTCTTTGTTTCACCGCATCGATGAACCATTTGGCGGAATCGATCTTCTGCTTGATGAAAAGCACGGCTTCTTTCTGACGTTTGTCCTTCTTGGCGCCCCGCTCATAATCCCTGAGCATTTCCCGGTAGCCTTCGCTGATGCGAAGCTCGGGCGCATTACGGCTATTGAGCGTCAATTCCAGTTTGCTGTTATTATTCATGATAAAAAAATCAGGGACAATATAATTCTCCGCCTTGCTCATCTCGCTGGGGTTGCCGCCCGGTTTGGGGTTGAGCCGTATGATCTGCTGTATCACCTCCCTGAGCTGGTCATCGTCGATATTCAGTCCCCGCTGGATCTTTTCATAATGTTTTTTGGTGAACTCGTCAAAATATTTCGTCAGTGCCCTGATGGCCATTTCGGTTTCCTTCGCGAATTCACCCGCAGGCATTTCTTCCTTTTGCCGCTGCAACTGTATCAGCAGGCATTCCTGCAGGTTACGGGCAGCCACGCCGGGCGGGTCAAACTGCTGGATCATCCGGATGATCTCCTCCACTTCATTTTCTGTCGCGGAAATATTCTGGCGGAAGGCCAGGTCATCCACGATGGCGGCTGTTTCCCGGCGCAGGTAACCGTCCTCATCAATGCTCCCGATGATTTGTTCGGCAATGGTCTGTTCCTTGTCTGCCAATTTCAACAGGCCCAGCTGATCGCTGAGCTGCTCGTAGAAACTGATCTCTGAACGGACGGGAACCGATTTATCTTCGTCATCGTCTCCGCCGTAGCTGTTTTCCCGCATTTTATAATCGGGTACCTCGTCATCTCCCTCGTGTACATATTCATGGATATCGATGTTATCATATTCATCCTCGCTGCCGTCGGCCTCAGCATTCTCTTCATTGTTTTCAGCAAATTCATCCTTGATCTCCTCGGCATTCTCGCTGTGCTTTTCCTCGTCCAGTTCCAGGGCGGGGTTCTCTTCCAGTTCTTCCTTGATACGGGTCTCCAGGTGGGCCGTAGGCACCTGCAGCAGTTTCATCAGTTGAATCTGCTGGGGGGAAAGCTTCTGTAACAGCTTCTGTTGTAAGGTTTGACGGATGGCCAATTTTTGAAAAATCTTTTCTTACAGCAAAAATAATGCCGTAAATTTA
>CAZZDQ010000003.1:0-38113 GCA_964652845.1 uncultured Chitinophaga sp. | reverse complement strand
GACTATGTGAACTGGATGGAACAAAAACCCAATGCTCTTCCCCCCACCCGTTTTTAAAGCTCAGGGATTCAGGATATCAAGTCTTTTCATCACAAATTCTTTCCCGTTATTGAAGAACAGGTCTTCGCAGAATGTATCGATATCAAATCCTGCCGGTAAGGCTACCCCGCAGGCATTGGCAAACCCTACAAAATAATCATGTATATCCTGTCTGAACTGGTATAATTCATCTGTCGTTTCGCAACACCAGACGGGATTGATGATCCCGTCAAAATCCGAACCAATACAGACCTGTTTCAATGCCTGTGCTGCATTGGCACCTGTTATGTTGACCAGGTGGAGGAGATGCCCCATGAAATGCCGGAGATGCTGGAATCCTGCATTCGGCATGACGTCGCCGGCATTTTTTACATCTTCCCAGGTCATACAATTAATATCATTGACCATATTGCTGATCTGGGTGTTTGCTCCATCGGGTATAAAAAAGTTCTGCTCTGCGGAAGCGAAATATTCTTCTTCCAGCGGGTAAAGCGGTTTATCCCCGCTCTCGTCGGGTTCATACCCGAGTATCCTTTTATCCATCGAAAGCCCGATCATGCCGCCGGAATTGATGATGGCAAGGATATCCTCATCATAGAGGTTAAGGCTGATGGGATTGAAACAAGGTCTTGCCCTGCCGTCATCAAATTTCACCGGCTTGGCATGAACCGCGTGGAAATATTTCTTTCCCCGAAGCCTGTCAAAACCATACATATAATCAGGGATCTCATTCATAGATATCCCGGTAAAACCTGCATGGGTACACACCAGTGGCGGGATATTCGCAAAAGTCCCCGGCAGGTTACGCAAATCATATAATTGCCGGCGGGCGCCCAGGCTCATATGTTTCAGGTCAATAAGTATATTATTTTTATAACACTGTGCGATCAGGTCGATCCCGTCTTTGGAAATATTCCTGCCGGTGGGCCTGAATATCTCATCATCCATGTAGGGCATGGCAAATGCATGGTTACAAATAGGCGATTGTTCAATATGCGTGGGATTCACGGATATCAACGTAATCTTTTTCCGGAGATCTTCCAGGTTATCAGTGATCTTTTGAATATTGAAATTGCGCAGGCCGTCAGATAATGAATGAAAACCTTCCAGGGTGAAAACGACATGAACCGTTTGCGTATCCGCCTGGTTATAATCTGAACGCCTTTTAAGCATTTTTACAAACCGGTCATTCACGCCAAACTGAACCGGGTTGGTAAGGGTGGACAGGTCATCATTCATCAACATGGTATAAGGATTACCTGCAATGATCTCATTGATACGGGGTTGCTGCAGGTAACGGTTTAGTTTGGTCTTTGTTGCCGCACTTACCATATCATTATCGATCAGTCCCTGTTCGGCAATATAGAGCACGGCACAGATAAGATTACAATCATTGCCTGCCAGCTGCGACAGGCTGGCCTGTGATTCGAGGATATATTCAAATTCAGTGCACCATTTCAGCGCTAATGGAATATCCTGGGTACGCACCCGGTCCCAGGGACTGAATTTCTGTGTATTTGCTGTATTTTCCGAGAACTGTGATTTCAGTACAGGATGAATGTGAAAGTCGAAGAAAGGCATGGCGTGAATTTTCAGGTGAAAGGGATAATGTCAATTAAAGATAACATCTTTAATGCAGTATGTTTTCCCTGACCATTTCACTGAGAAACTATGCAGATACGGTCTTTTTGCCCAATACTTTTTTAACGGCCTGAATCATTTTCTTTCCTTTCTCCTGTATTTGTTCTTCGCTCCACAATAAACTGATGGAAGTGGAAATGCAGCGGCTCATGATGGCATCGCTGGCGGAAAAATCTTTGTTCGCATGGTGAAGAATGGCTGATCTGTATTCAGGAGAAAGAGGATGAAGGATATTTCCGTTCCTGATATGGTGCCATTTGCGCAGGTAGTGCCAGTTATTGTCGAACCAGTAAAAATTGCCGGGCAGGATCCCCTGTGTTCGAAACTCAGTTATTGCTGAACCAGCCATTTCCTTTGTGGGCAGGAACCAGCTGAGGAAAGTACAACTGTCACCTGCGGGATCAGGAATTTTCCTGAAACTGATCTCCTGAACCTGCGAGAGAATACTTTTCAGCAAGGCATGATTTTTTTTCTGAATGGCCAGGAATTCATCCAGCCTTCCGATCTGCGCCAGTCCCACGGCAGCCTGCAATTCCGAGATACGAAAATTGAGGCCGGCAAAAGGATGGTCATCTGCCCCGCGGTCGGTTCCTTTATGGTCGTGCCCGTGATCGGAAAAACCGGCACATTGTTCATATATTCTTTCATCGTTGGTGACCACGGCGCCGCCTTCCCCGCAGGTGATGGTCTTGACAAAATCAAAACTGAAAGTCCCGGCATGGCCGATGGTGCCCAGAAATCTTCCCTTATATGAAGCGCCCATACTCTGGCAGGCATCTTCCAGCAATAATAATTTGTGCTCTTTGCAAATAGTGGTCAGTTCATCTAACTGCGCCATGCTTCCGCACATATGCACGGGCATCAGGGCTTTTGTTTTAGGAGTAATATTTTTCCGAACAGCATCAGGGTGCAGCGTTAATGTTTCATCCACATCCGTGAAAACGGGAATTGCGCCTACACTCAGCAACGCTTCAAAGGAAGCGACGAACGTGAATGCAGGCAGGATCACTTCATCGCCGTACCCGATACCCAGGGCTGCCAGTGCCGTTGTAAGAGCAGATGTGCCGCTGGAGGTCAGTTGTGCATAGCGGCAGTCCAGTTTTTGGCAAAGGGCTGTTTCCATCTCCTTGCTTTTCCAGTGATCCTTACGGGCGGCATCAAAACCATAGCGCATGAGGATGCCGGTCTGCAGCACTTCATTCACCTGATTTCTTTCCTTATCACTCCATAATTCGTAGCCGGGCATGTTGAAAGTTTAAAGTGCAAAGTTAAAAGTTGAAACTTTATTTTTTAGGTACCCAGGTAAAATATGTTGCTTCACTTTCGACGTTATTCCTGGAAACAGAAGTGATAGCAAATGAATACTGGACACCCTGGTTTTGAAGTGGTAATTTGATAGCGATATCTTTCTCCGCGGATACTACCTGGATCAGTTTCATTTTATTCATCGCTGGTTTTTCTTCTTTTCCTTCCTTACTGTAAATAGCATAACGAACCGTTTTATCATCCGGATCGGCGAGGGAGATGCTGAGCACAGCGTCCTGTAATGTCGGGTCTCCGTTTTTAAAAACCGGTTTCCCTGGTTTCGACATATCCATCCAATCCATGGGGGGAACGAGGGCAGGTGAATTGTACAAATGACCCTGCAATGAATCATTCCAGCCGTTAGGGTTATTGTCAAAACTCGTGCTGCTGAAAAAAATGCTGCCCTGGGCATGGTTGTTCTGCCGCATCAGCCTGATCTGGTCGGGTAATTCCCGCAGGTTCTTCCAGGTCATCCCGGTCTCACCACCCCGGTAAACGGCATGCCCGATATATAAATGTTTTCCGTAGGTATGACGGCCCCACCATTCGAGCAATTTTTCATAGGCGATAAAATTATCCCCTATGGGCCGGTAGAGTTGAGGTGCCACATAATCGATCCAGCCTTTTTTGAGCCATAAGAGGATATCGGCATAGAGATCGTCATAATTGGTTTGCCCTGCCTTGCTGTCGCTTCCTTCAGGATCCTGGTCACGGTTACGCCAAACACTGAAGGGAGAAATGCCGAAACGGCAATATTTTTTTTCGGTCTTGATGGCTTCACTGATATGCCTGATAATGGAATCCACATTGCTTCTGCGCCAGTCTTCCTTGCTGAGTTTGGTCCCCGATCTGCGGTAGGATGCCTCATCTGGAAACTCCTTCCCGGTTTCCCGGTAGGGATAAAAATAATCATCCATATGAACGGCATCAATATCATACCGCTTCACCAGGTCTTTTACAACATTCACCACAAAGTCCTGTACGTCCTTATTACCGGGGTCAAAGATCTTCATCACCCTTTTACCGCTGGGATAATTCACGAACCATCCGGGGTGAATACGGGTGATGTGGTTCGGTGCAACTGATGATTTACTGATATCAAATACAGCCCTGTACGGGTTGATCCAGGCATGAAACTCCATGCCCCGCTTATGCGTTTCTTCGATCATAAACGCCAGGGGATCATAATAGGGGGAGGGAGGTTGTCCCTGCACTCCGGTGAGCCATTCGCTCCAGGGCTCATAGGGAGAGGGATAAAATGCATCGGCGGCGGGACGAACCTGCACGATCATGGCATTCATTCCCAGTTTTTTGTGAAGATCAAGCTGGCGGATAAAATCCGCTTTTTGTTTATTGACATCGGCAGCAGCATTTTTGGGAGGCCAGTCGATCTGTATCACGGTAGCGATCCATACCCCGCGGAACTCATATTTATTCTGTGCCGGGGCAGTTAAGAATGACAACAGGATGGAAGCTATTGCAAGAAAGGATTTTGTTTTCATCGGTTCCTGGTAATAACGCCGGGCAATGGTCATGCAGTATCATCCCTCACTTTGTCAAGGAGTTTATTGAGTGTATTCACTTCCTGTTCGCTCAGGGTGGACAGGAGGCTGTCAAATTTCTTTTGCTGTAGGTCCAGCTTTTTGAGCAGTTGCAGGCCTTTGTCCGTGATCATAACATCCACCATCCGCCGGTCATATTTACATACGATCTTTTTGACAAGGGCTTTATCGATCAGGCGGTCCACTAACCGGCTGGTATCGCTCATTTTATCCAGCATCCTTTCCCTGATCTGCAGGGTTGAGATCGGGCGGGGATAGCTGCCCCGCAAAATACGCAGGATATTGAACTGCTGGTTAGTGATTTTTTCCTTTTCAACGATGCACTTTATCTTATCCCTCAGCCATCCCGCCGTGAAGATCAGGTTCAGGGAGGCTTTATGATAAGGACTGCTGAACCGGGTCTGGTTTATTTCCTTTTCAATTTTCATGGCCGTAGTCGTAAAAATAAAAAGTTTCAGGCCAATGCCCGAAACTTTTTTACCGGCGAGAAAAACAATTAATTATTATAATAAAATTTTTCTTCGACGATCTTCCCGTTTTTCCAGCGCTGTACGGCCAGCTGCCTGTAATTCCGGGTGCCGTAATCTTTATGGGTATAGTCGAACCACCATTCGGTGGCGGCTATATCATCGCTTACGATCGTATGCAGCACCCTGGCTCCGCGGAATGCTGTAAGCCCGGTTACAAAGGCTTCCTCGGCCTGGCGGTTCACTTCTTTTCCTACCCGGGCCGGGTAGTCATTGTCCTGCATGATCACATCCTCGGCATAGAACTTTTCAAAGGCATCCATGATCTTACCTTCCAGCACCATCTGGTTGAGCTGGTCAACCTGTGTTTTTAAGTCATTCATATAACGATTTTTTTAAGGAACTGCAAAGTTAATGTTATAACATTGAATTTTCAAAATAATTCTTTCAGCAGGCCTGTTCCCGGCAGGTGCTCAGGCTGTTTTTTTCAGTTCTGCTGCGAGTTTGAAGATAGTGAACAGGTGGTGGGCCTCATGCAGGAGGAAGAAGTTGGTCCATTGAAGGAGCGTGAGTTTACCGAAGGTGGGGTGCACCCCGCAGCGGCTCATGTTTTCTTCTTTCAGCCCCAATTCGCCGCCGGCCATGCTTTTACGCACCGTAATATAATCCGACATGATCTCCCGGAAGGATTTGTTGCAGTTATCTATGAAACAAGGGTCGGTATCCGGCACATACCGCTCAAATACAGGCTCCTCTTCTTCCAGGATCTTTTTCACCCGCTTATTGAATACATGCTGGTAGGTCTGCAGGTGCACGATATTCTCGAAAATGGACCATTTTGCCGGGTCGACACGATTCCGGACCTGCTGTTCGGTCAGCCCGTCAATGATATCGATCAGTGATTTATGCTGCAGTTGCAGGCGGGTGGTATACGTAGTGGCGAGATACATTTAATTAATGTTAAAACATTGAAAACAGGGCCTTGCCCCCGAATTTGAATGGAATGATTTGCTTATGATTCCCAGACCTTCGTTCCTTCGCTGCAATTGGCACAAATATCTACCTCCTTGCGACCTTTGAGCACCTGTGCGCGAAAGGTATGATAATCTTTGCTACGCCAGATTTCTTTAAAAGATTTTTTTTTCAGGTCACCCAGGCGATGCTGTGCATCTTTGTCAAAGCAGCAGGGCACTACCAGCCCGTCCCAGGTGATGACGGGGCTATGCCAGAGCCGCCAGCAATGATTGGCCAGATGCCCTTTGAATTGATATCCTTCCTTTGTTTTTTTATAACGACTGTATCTTTCATTGACCGGGATCAGACTGTGCGGGTCAGTGTGATAATCATAGACCTGTGCCGTTTTGAACCATACATCATCCACACCGATCTGCCGGGCCAGTGATTTGACGTCTTCCAGTTGATGTTCATTGGGCCGCACCACCAGGAACTGAAAGACCACAAATGGCTTTTTTTGTTTCAGCAAAGCCCTCCATTTCACAATGTTTTTCGCTCCTTCAATGACCTTATTCAATTGGCCTCCGACACGATACTGCTGGTACACTTCCTGCGTGGTGCCATCAATGGATATGATGAGCCGGTCGAGCCCGCTCTCCACCGTGCGCCGGGCATTTTCGTCATCCAGGTAATGGGCATTGGTGGAAGTAGCAGTATAGATCTTTTTTGAGGATGCGTATTTCACCATCTCCAGGAAATCCCTGTTCAGGTAGGGTTCCCCCTGGAAATAAAAGATGAGGTATAATAATTTTTTATGCAGGCTGTCGATGGTCTCTTTGAAAAAATTCTTTTCCAGCATCCCTGTGGGGCGTGTAAAAGCACGCAACCCGCTGGGGCATTCAGGACAGCGGAGATTACAGGCCGTAGTGGGTTCCACCGCGATGGACACCGGCATTCCCCAGTGAACCGGTTTGCGGGTGACACGGCTGACATAATAACTGCTGACTATTTTCAGGCTGTTCCAGGCGCGGGAGAAAGTCAATTTGGATAAAAAATTCAATCCGTCTCTTCTGTTTATCCTGGGCATAAAAAGTAAAGTTAGTATCATTTCTATTTATAATTTAGCCCGGTGATCGTAAATTATTCCATTTATCCATTAGGGGATGCTGCCCTCACCATACAGTTTAACGGGGGAATCAGCGAGAAGATCAATGATGAGGTCCTTGCCAGGTTTGAGCAATTAAAAAAAAACCCTTTCCCCGGTTTTATTGAGGCCCTGCCGGCCTATGCTTCCCTCACTGTGTTTTATGATCCCGTTGCCCCCATGAACAACCACATCCCCGTTACAACAGTTTATGAAAGAATAAAAGATCATATCACCCGGATCTTACAAACACCTGCCGGTATTCCGGCAACGGAAAAACGTCTCATCAGGGTACCGGTATGCTATGCACCGGTGTTTGCGCCCGATCTTGAAACCTTCGCAAAGTTTAAGAACCTGGCAGCTGAAGAACTGATTCGATTACACTATTCCGGATCATACCGGGTTTATATGCTGGGATTCCTGCCCGGTTTCCCCTATATGGCTTCCGTGAATGAAAAGATCGCCGCCCCGAGGAAAAAACAACCCGTCCTGGTGGAAGCCGGCAGCGTGGGAATAGCCGGTACGCAGACCGGTATTTATCCTTTCGCATCTCCGGGTGGCTGGCAGATCATCGGCAGAACTCCTCTCCGTTTGTTCCGTACAGATCAAACCGATCCGGCTTTATTCCGGCCCGGCGATCATGTAACATTCTATCCTATCAGTGAAAAAGAGTTTTTCGAAAGTCAACAAACTGATCCATGGGCATCACTATCATAAAACAGGGGATCGCGGATACCGTGCAGGACAAAGGCCGGTTTGGTTACCGCGATATCGGAATGAATACCGGCGGAGTCATGGACCAGTTTTCTGCTTCGGTCGCTAATTACCTGGCCGGCAATTTCAATAATGAAGCAGTGATCGAAATGCATTTCCCTGCTCCTGTTATTTTATTCAGACAGCCTGCACTGATCGCATTGGCAGGGGCCGACATGGAAGCCATGATCAACGGGGAAAGGATCCCCCCGTTTCATCCCCTGCTGGTCAATAAGGATTCCATCCTTCACTTCAACAGGATCATTAAAGGAGCGAGAGCTTACCTGGCTGTGCAAGGCGGACTTGACATCAAACCCTGGTTCAATTCCTGCAGTGCCAATATCATGGCAGGGCCCGTGGGTATTTTAGGAAGGGTGTTACAAACAGGTGATGAGATCGGTCTTAATTCCGGGGAACGGTATGCCAGTCTTTTGGAGAAAAAGGAATTTGTTGTATTACCCTGGCGGGCCGGTATAGAATGGGAAAATAAGTCTTCCTCATCAATATATGTTCTGCCGGGGAAAGAATGGGATGAATTGACATCCGGAAATAAAGAGGTCTTTCTGAAAAATGAATTTTCCATCACTCATCAGTCCAACCGGATGGGATACAGGCTGCGGGGTCAGCCATTGGAGAGCAGAAACGGGGGTGAACTTGTATCCACTGCCGTTAGTTTCGGGACGGTGCAGTTATTGCCCGATGGTCAACTGATCATCCTGATGGCTGATCACCAGACCACGGGTGGCTATCCTCGTATCGCCCATATTATTTCAGCTCATCATGGCACGCTGTCACAATGCAAGGCGGGAGAAGGGATCAGGTTTGCGATGATATCACATGCGGAAGCCGAAAATCTTTTTCAAAACCAGTCGCAATACTTGCAGCAATTAAAATATGCTTGTATTTTGAAGCGCCAGGAGTTTTTTCCTGAACAATTCTTATGAAGGCTGCTGATCTGTCCATGACCAGGTGGATTGACTTTAACTGCGATATGGGTGAAAGCACGGTGGACCCGGCGCTTACCCTCCAACAGGATGAAGCCCTGATGCCATTCATCTCCTCTGCCAATATTGCCTGCGGCTTTCATGCGGGTGATGAAGAGACCATGAAAAAAACAGCTGCGCTTGCTGCCCGTTATAAAGTGGCCATTGGTGCTCATCCCTCTTTTCCCGACCGTGAAAATTTTGGCAGAAAAGGAATGCAGCTTCCCTTCACAGAATTGTATGATATCCTGACGCAACAGGTCCGCCTGATGCAGAAGATCACAGGGGAAATTGGTCAAACGCTCCATCATGTAAAACCCCACGGCGCTTTATATAATATGGCTGCGCGCAGCAAGGCCATGAGCAGCGTGATCGTCCTGGCGGTAAAAGATACCGATCCTTCGCTCATCCTCTATGGACAGAGCGGCAGTCACCTGGTCAAAGCGTCCCGCCGGATCGGCCTGCAAACATTCAGCGAAGTATTTGCCGACCGTACTTATTCGGATGATGGCTATCTCACATCCCGTGATAAAAATAATGCCCTGATAGATGACCCGGATAAATCCGTCGGGCAGCTCATGCAGATGATCCATAAGGGAACAGTAACTTCTGTAACGGGAAGGATGATCCGGGTAAGGCCGGAAACGGTTTGCCTGCATAGTGATACGCCCAAGGCCATTGAACTGGCTAAAAAGATCCATGCCACGCTCAGGCAGGAAGGGATCAGCATTCAGTGTTATAAATCGTAACGGTCGGAATTAAAAAGCCCCGCTAATCAGGCGGGGCCGTATCATCCATCCTTGCTTGTGTCCAATCAGTCGTTTAATATTTTTGACGCGCCTGCATAATTTTTATCGGGATGGTATATAAAAAAACAAGTTCCGTTCTTTAGTTTATTGATAACTGCAGTTGATTCGGAGATCGGCAGGGCAGGACAACCCCAGCTGCGTCCCATCGGTAATCCCGACCTGGCTCTTGCTGCATCTACATAGGCTGCCCCATGTATCACTATATTTCTTTCCAGTGCATTGTCATTAAACCCTTTTTCCAGTCCTTTCAGTTGCAAGGAAAGACCGTGCGACCCGGTGTAGGTCCCTGCAGTCAGGTAAAACCCAAGGCTGCTTTGCAGGGACTCCGGTTCATTGGAGAAATAGCGGGCAAATTCCTCCCCGCTGTTTTTCCCGTGCGCCACGTATGTATGGATGATCAGTTTTTGCCTGTTGATATCAATCGTGAAAAATCTTTTTTTCCGGGAAGAAAGACTGAAATCGCAAATGGTCATGAGATCCGTACGGGTTAACATGTTTCTGTCAACCAGGTGCTGGTAACCCTTCCAGGCTTCTTCAAATGCTTCCTGCGATAATCCATATTCATCCAGGTGCATGGTTTGATAAAGGGATGATTCATTCACCAGTTTATTTTGTTCGCTTATTGTTATCGGCTTGTGTGCCCGTACAGGTGCAGTAGGCAAAGGAGCGGTCACAAAGGAGGAGAAAATTAAAATAAAGCCTGCGGCAAAACAGAGGTTTCTCACGGTTACGGATTTTCAGGGTGTTGTGAACGGAGCTAAAATATTATCTGGTGACCGATCCTGCAAGCCTTACCGGGAAAAAAATCTTATAATCGGATAATTACGCCGGAGAAAATCATTCCCAGGGAAAAAATCCTAATGCTTTTATGGCCTTATCAGGTATTATTTTCCGGTTCCTTTTTCAGGTCCTGTATATCCCTTTGTTTGACCAGAAATTCGGAAGAATAGATCCTGAGCAGCAGCATGAACAGGGAGATGAGCAGGGGCCCGAAAATCATCCCGATAAAACCAAAGAGGCTCAGTCCCACGATCACACCGAAAACAGTTGTAAGCGGATGCACATTCCCGATCTTTTTCAGGACTGTGAAGCGAAGCAGGTTGTCAACCGTGCCGATGACCCCGAATCCATAGATCGCCATGACGACACCCTGCCAGGTCTGGTTATTTGCAAAAAATATAATGCTGAGGGGAACATAGGCCAGCGCTGCCCCGATAACGGGCAACATGGCTGCAATACAAGTGACCCCAAACCAGAAAAAAGGTTCTTTTACGCCAATGATGAGGTATCCTGCAAGCGCTACCACTCCCTGTGCCATGGCGATCAGGGGTATACCCACGGCATTGGCCCGTACCATCATTTTGAGTTCATTACCGATCTTCGTTACATTCTCATCTTTTAACGGGATGTATTCATATAAGCTGCTTTCCATGGCCCGCCCGTTGACCAGCATGAAGTATAAAATAAAAAAAATGAAAAAGATCGTAGCCAGGGTATTGAATGTAGCCCCGAGGATCTTCGGAAGCCCTGTTGCAATCATATTGCCCAGTTTGTTGATGGTATCATTGCTTGCAAATGAAAAATTGAACTGCTGCTGAATATCCGCATCCAGTTTTTTCAGCGCATCCATCAGTTCATTTGAGTGCTGGATCACGTAGCCCACCTTGGAAGAAAGCAGGTTGACCAGGAGACTGACCGGCAGGAGGATGATGATAAAGGAAAACAACATCAGCAGAAGGGCCGACCATGCTTTCCCCCATTTTTTTTTCTCTATTAAAATAAAATTCCATTTGCGGAGCAAAACATAAAGGGTAATGGCCCCCAACAGTGCCGGTACATACTGCGATAACCGGAAAAATAATACGATCCCTACCAGCAGGATCAGGGCAATAAAAAAAATTTGCCGTATGCGGTTCTGGTCAATCGTATCCCGGGGCATAGTGGTTTAAAGCTAAAGGAAAATTCACAAATGGTTCAGATCTTCACCTCTTTCCATTTCCCCTTCAGGAAAAAATAATAAGCTGCTATTGCAAGGACGGTCTCCGCAGCCGGTACCGCTATGAATGCACCGGTAGGACCCATATTAAAAACTTTTGCCAGTAACCAGGCCAATGGGATCTGGAAAAACCAAAAACAAAAAATATTGATGCGCGTAGGTGTTTTCGTATCACCGGCCCCGTTCAATGCCTGTACCATCACCATACCTATCCCGTAAAAAATATACCCGCTTCCAATGATCTGTAAAGCCAGGGTGCCGTAATGATGCACGGCTTGTTCATGCGTAAACACACCGATAATCGGAGAGGCAAAGAAAATAAAGAGCAGCATGACTGCCGCCATGAAAATAATATTGTAGCGGGCAGTCATTAACACGCTGAGTTGGGCACGATCGGGTTGTTGGGCGCCTAAATTCTGACCGACCAGTGTGGCAGCAGCATTGCTGAGACCCCATGCAGGTAAAATAAAAAATACAATATTGCGAATGGCTACCTGGTAGCCGGCGGATGCATCGGTACTGCCTGTATGGGATACCAGCCAGGCCAGAAAGATCCAGCTCCCGCTTTGAATGAAAAATTGCAGGGTGGCCGGTGATGCCACTTCCACCAGGGTCCGCAGTACCGGCGGATCCCACCGGAAATGATGCATTTTAAGCTTGATCACTTTTTTCCCGTTGAATAAATAATAGCACTGGAACAATACCCCTACCCCGCGCCCGATGGTGGTAGCAATGGCAGCTCCTTTCAATCCCAGGTGCGGGAAAAACAAATACCCGTTGATAAGCATGGGACAGAGAAAGATATTGATAAGACTGGCGATCCATAAACTGCGCATGGCCAGGGCAGCGTCTCCTGCACCCCGGAAGATACCGTTGATCAGGAAGAGCAGGATGATCACCACACTTCCGCCCAGCATGATACGGGTGAAAACAACGCCTTCCCTGATCACTTCCGGCCTGGCGCCCATGAAACGCAGTACGTTTTCCGCGAAGAAAATACCGCTGACACTGACGATCACCGTGATGAAAAAAGCAAGAAGGATCGATTGTGCGCCTGCATGGGCCGCTGCAGGTTCATTTTTTTCGCCTATGCGGCGGGCCACTACAGCCGTGGCGGCAGTACTCAATCCGATAGCGACCGTATAAATAAGTGAAATAACGGATTCCGTCAATCCCACCGTGGCCATGGCATTCTTGCTGTTGGGCAGATGGCTGACAAAAAACATATCCACTACCGCAAAAATGGATTCCAGGCTCAACTCGAGGATCATGGGAATGGCCAGCAGGGTGATCGCCCGGCGGATACTTCCTTTTGTATAGTCATAATTCTCCCCTTTCAGTGACTGAATAACAATGGAAAAAATATTTTTTACCGAAATGGCCATGCGTAATGTTTTGATTGCTGTATGATCAATTCATATATAAATAAAAAAGGCTGCCGAAGATCCGGCAGCCATTTCATTTTTCAGCCAATGCGTTATTTCAGGTGCTTGCCGAGATATTTTGCGATTTCAAACATGGACACCTGGTTCTTATTGCCAAATACAGCTTTTAATTTGCTGTCGCAGTTGACCATGCGCCTGTTCTTGTTGTCCTGAAGTTTGTTGGCCCTGATATAGCCCCAGATCTTTTTAACCGCTTCCGTGCGGGGCAGTGCTTTACTGCCAACCACTGCTGCCAGGTCTGCACTGGGCATCAATGGTCTCATAAATGCCGCATTCGGTTTGCGTGCGGATTTTTTCTTTGCAGGTTTTTTAGCTGCTTTTTTTGCGGATTTTTTTCCCGCTTTTTTCTTTGTTGCCATGTTTTTTAATTTAGAATGTTAATGGGCAATACGCTTTACGGGGCAAATGTAGGGGATTATTCTCTATGAAAATAAAGATTTTCCCAATGAAAAATAATATTTCCGGGGGGAGGCTGCTATGGGAACCGCAGTAAAACAAAAGCGATTCGCAAATGCGAACCGCCTTTATTTCACCAAAACCAACTATTGCAACTTTGGTTGCGTATCTATCAGACAATCCTCTTTATCGTTTCGCTGCGCGAACAGGGTTGCCCAGCCAGACTTTTTTTCCCTGGATACGCCGCACCAGGTACATGATCCCGGCAAGCAGGAAGAAGAAGGGGCCGGTAAAGCCCAACAGGGCAATATACTTCGTTCCATAGAACTGGCTCATCGGCCTTTTGAGTCTTTCGGCGATCAGGTACATACTGGGCACCATTACAAGGGTCAGGAAAAAGGCGAATAACAATCCGAATATGATCGTCCAGCTCAGCGGCCCCCAGAATACCACGCTGTCACCGCCAAAGAAGATATGCGGGCTCAGGTGATTGAACAGGGAAGAAAAGTTGATATTGAACCCTACCGCCAGCGGCAATAAGCCCAGGATGGTTGCTACTGCTGTCAGTAATACCGGGATGATCCTGATTTTCCCGGCCTGTACAGCCGCTTCCCGGGTTTTCAGGCCCCGGCTCCTGAGTTCATCCGTGAATTCAATGATCAGGATACCATTCTTGATCACGATGCCTGCCAGTCCGACAATTCCTACCAGCAGCATAATGGTTGCAATGGTCATACCCGTGACCGCATATCCCAGCAATACTCCGATCACGGAGAAGAATATTTCTGTAACCACAATGAAGGGTTTGCTCATTGAATTGAATTGCAATACGAGTATCAGGAAAATAAGGCCCACGGCGATCAGGAAGGCTGTACCAAGGAAAGCCTGTGTTTCTTTTTCCTGTTCGCTTTGCCCGCTGAGTTTGATATTCACTCCGGCCGGTATTTTCACACTGTTCCTGAATTCATCCAGCTCCTTCTGAAGCGCTGCATTGATTGGTGCGACCATTGTCGGGTCCAGCACATTACTCTGTAACTGGATGGTGCGTTTCACGTTCTTACGTTTGACACCACCGGTGGTACTGGTATAATCTACCACGGCAACGGCACTCAGGGGAATCGATTTCACTTGCATGGTATTCATATCCATGAATGTGATCCGCATGTTCATGAGATCGGTGATATTATTCCGCATCAGGTCATTATAGCGGACCTGGATCTTGTATTCATCCTCACCCTGTTTTAATTTGCTGGCTTCACTGCCAAATACTGCTGTCCGCAATTCCTGCCCGATCTGCCCGGTGCTGAGTCCTTCAAACATGGCTTTTTCCCGGTCGATGTTCACAGTGATCTCAGGATTGTTCAGGTCCACATCGGGTTGCAGGTTCTCTATGCCGGGAATCTTATGTTGGTCCAGGTAATTATAAAGTTCTTTGGCCACAGCTGAAATACTTTCGAAATTATCACCCTGCACTTCTATATTCACAGGCGGATCGGTAGGGGGGCCGTTATCTTCCTGGGCCACTTCCACGCTGGCACCCGGAATGCCCTGTACCACGGATCTTATTGAATCCTTATATGGCTGCGTATGCTTGCCATTTCTTTTTGCATATTCCACGAAGGAGACTTGTATACGTCCCAGGTTGGACTGCACGCTGCGGTTATTATCCCTTGGATTATTTGCGCTCACCGCGATATTCGTGATCACGCTTTCCACAATGCTGCCCGGTGTGCCGGGTTTTTCTTTTTCCAGCACTTTTTGCACCCTGTTCTCCAGTATGTGTGTGATGCTGTCAGTATATTTTACATTGGTACCTACAGGCAGTTTCACATATACATAAACGAAATTCGGTTCGCCGCTTGGAAAGAAGGTTTGCTTGGTTCTGCCCGTCGAGAGACTCAGGAATAAAAGTGCAAATGACAAAATAAAGATCCCGAATAAGGATACGAAAGCCCAGGCCGGTCTTTTGCCCGTTAAGACCCAGCGCAACAGTTTTTCATAGCTGCGCATGAGTTTGGGCAGGATATTTTGCTGAAAACTGTGAATGAGCCCCTTTAAAATAAATGTATAGAACAGCATCATGATGGCCATGAGCAGGGAGAAGTTTGCAAACCCGTGCATGCCTGCTAAGTGAAGCAGGAGGCCGGCAACAATGAGTACAATGAACGATTTGCTCCTGAAAACAGCCTTCTTGGGTTTCTCATATTCCTTCCCTTCCGGTTTCATGAAACTGACAGCGAATACAGGGTTGAAAATAAAGGCAACGATCAGGGATGCGGCCAGGGTCAGGATCAGTATGGTGGGAAGATAGATCATGAACTTCCCGATCAATCCCTTCCAGAATAAGAGGGGGAAAAACGGCGCAAGTGTGGTAGCCGTACCCGCCAGCACCGGTACAAACACTTCACCGGCTGCTGCCTTTGCACTCCTGACGATCGGCAATTTTCCATTGCCGTAGATACGGTGCGTGTTTTCGATCACCACGATGGCATCGTCCACAATGATACCCAGCCCGAAAAGCAGGGCGAAGAGCACAATGAAATTGAGTGTCACATTGGTGCCGATGATCCCGTTCGCCACCGGCAGGAACAAAAATGCCACGAACACACTGAGCGGAACGCTCAGGGCCACAAAGAAAGCGTTGGTCACTCCCATAAAGAACATAAGGATGAGCAGGACCAGTATGAATCCGATCACAATGGTATTGATCAGGTCATTGAAGGAGGTTTTGGTTTCCTTGCTTTGGTCGCCGGTAAATCCCACCCGCAGGTCAACGGGCAGTTCTTCATTCTTGCGCATCTGATCCACCACTTTTTTCACCTTGTCGGCGCACTTGATCAGGTTCTCGCCCGCTCTTTTTACAATATTGATCGTGATGACATTTTTTCCGTCCAGGCGGGCATAACTTTCATTTTCCCTGACAGTATCCTTTATCTCGGCAATATCTTTTAAATAGACGGAAGCTCCCTGTGCGCTGCTGCGGACAATGATGCTGTTCAGGTCTGCAGCTGTAATGAACTGTCCTTTTATTTTCAGGGTACGCTTCATGTTACCTACATCGATCAGTCCCCCGGTGATGTCATGATTTTCCCTGCCGATAGCGCTTTCGATATCGCTGAAACTGATCTTGCCTTCACTCATCTTATAGGGATCCACATTCACCTGTATCTCCCTTTCAGGGGCGCCGACTATTTCAGCCCGTGTCACTTCTTTCAGTTCTTCAAACTTATCCTTCATCTTATCGGCGTACTGTTTCAGTTTTAACCCCTCATAATCGCCACTGATGTTGACAAACATGATCGGCATATCGCTGAAAGCAAATTCCTGTACATTGGGTTCGGAGGTGAGATCGGTGGGCAGGTCTGTTTTTGCCTTATCCACGGCATCCTTCACTTTGCTTTTGGCGATCTCAGTTTTGACATCCGTATCGAATTCCACCACGATCAGGCTGTAATCTGCCTGGGAAGTGCTGGTGATCTTATTCACCTTGGCGCCGCTGATGCCCTTGAGTTGTTTTTCAATGGGGCGTGTGACCAGGTTCTCGATATCTTTTGGTGAATTGCCTGCGTAAATGGTCGTGATGGAAATGGTGGGCACTACAATGTCCGGGAATTTTTCCTTGGGCATTGAATTGAATTTCATCAGACCGTAAATCGTGATGATCGCGGCAATAATGTAGATCGCAGTCCGGTTGTCAACGGCCCAGCTGGTGGGTGAAAACTGCTTGAATGTGTTTTTTATCCTTTCGGTGATACGCATACAATGTTTTTGAGGAGATGGAGGAATTTATTTCCCGGTCGTTACAGCTTGCCCGTCATACACTGATTCGTTGCCTTCCGTGATGATCCAGTCCCCGTGCTGTAACCCGCTTAAGACCTGGAACATGTCATTGTAAACATGTTTATCATCTACCGTTACGGGTCTTTTCCGCGCTACCTGTTTATCTCCTTCCTTTGTCATGACAAAAACATATTTCCCCTTTTCATCACTGAGCAGGGCCCGTGCCGGGATAACGATCGCATCCTTTGCCTGGTAATCCAGGATCTTCATCACAGCGGTCTCATTGGGTTTCAACGAGGGGTCTGTGGCCAGCTTCGCTTCAATGGTGAAGGAGCGGCTCGTGGGGTCAATGAAAGCGCCCACCATGCTGATCACGGATGGAATGGAATCCTTGCCTGCTTCGTCCACTTTGATGAGGACCGGGGCACCTTTTTTAATGATAGCCGCATAATTATCCGGCACATTCGTCACGACTTTCAGATTTGAGTTATTGACAATACGGATATAGGAACCCGCTCTTGGATCGGCGGCTGTTTGTGGGGAAAATATTTGTCCCACTTTCACACTCATCACATCCACCATACCGCTCATTTCAGCATATACATTCGTCATATTCACCTGTTCCTGTGCCATCCCCACCTGCCCCTGTGCT
The DNA here is from genome assembly GCA_964652845.1 of uncultured Chitinophaga sp. Lineage (GTDB taxonomy): Bacteria > Bacteroidota > Bacteroidia > Chitinophagales > Chitinophagaceae > JJ008. Next base: position 20,187 of record CAZZDQ010000003.1, on the reverse strand, counting down.
GCTTTTAACTGGGCTGTGTATGCCTCCACATCGGCTTTTGCATTGACGACATTCATTTCCATGCCGATCCCCTGTTTCCATAAATTCTGTGTACGTTCCAGCACGGTCTCTGCCTGGGCCAGCCTTGCTTTCAGCTGGCCGGTCTGTTGTATGGCAGTGGTCAGTTGTTGTTGTGCCAGTGCATCATCCAGTTTTAACAGTAGTTGACCACGGCTCACAGACTGCCCTGCCTTCACATAAATGGCTTTTACCAGGCCGCCCATTCCTTTCGGCGCAACATAGGCGATCCCCTCTGCATCAATTTTCCCCTGCAATTCAATGTAATGATTAAAAAAATCAAACACTTTCACTGAATCCGCAGAAATGAGTTTTGCAGTGGCAAGAGCCGTGGAAGGGTCAGCTTTCGCCAGTTGGTCCTGTACTTTTTTTATTTCATCTTCCAGCTTCGCTTTGTCTTTTTGGAGTTTTTCCAATTTGGATTTAAGCTCTCCTGCCTGGGATTCATCTTTTTTGGCATGTCCGCCGCATGACGAAAGAACGACTACGGCCAAAAGGGGGATAAATATTTTTTTCATAACTGTGATTGGTTTTACTTGAATGATAATTTGCCCAGTGCTTTCAGGTAATCGATCCTGGCCACCACTGCATCGTATAATGATTTGAAATAGTTTGATTGCGCCTGTTGTAGTTCCGTATCGGACTGTAATATGGCGAAACTGGAGCCGAGTCCGGCTTCATATTTTTTCTTTTCCGTATCATAGACCCGTTGCGCCAATTGCATATTATTTTCCTGTACGGTCAGGTTGATCAATGCATTTGTTAAAGTGATCCGCGAAGCGCTGCGCTCAAAGTCAATTGCCTTTTTCGTCAGGTCGATCGTGTTCTCTACTTTTTGCAGCGTGAATTTCGACTGCTGTATCTTGAATTTCTTCGCCTGTCCGTCAAAAAGAGGAATGTTCACGCTTAACCCGAGTAAATTGGTCGTGTACCAGAACCAGGGCTGCCCGGATGCATTCATCGCAGCTGAACTGCGTTGCCCGGTCCGTTGCAGGTTATAGGCTGCCGCTACAGTGGGATAATAAGAAAGTTTATACCTTTTGATATCGTAACCCTGCAGCTCTTTGGCCTTGTTCAGCAATTTGATCTCATTGCGGTCCTCATAAGAAAAATTGTCTTCCAGCAGGCTTTGTTGCACCTGTGCAGCCGAAAGTGAATCCTTTAAGACCAGGCTGTCAGCCTGCTTGATCCCCAGCACCATTTTCAACGCCGCATAACCGATCTGGACCCCATTGTTCAACTGGGATTCGGCTGACATGATATTGTTCAGCGAAACATTGGCTTTGTCAATATCGAGGTGTTCCGCAAAACCATTCTGATACATCAGTTCCATATCATGTGCCAGTTTTTCCAGTCTTTTGCGGCTTTCCCTCACATACCACAACTGTTTTTCCGAGATCAGGACAGCGTAATAGCTTTTGTATACATCAGCCCTTACCTTGTCTTCCTCCACTTTTATTTGTAACCCGCTTGATTCCAGCAGGGCCTTACGGGCCAGTAACCCAACAAACACCTGCGGTTCGAACAGCAATTGCTGAACGCTGGCGCCAAAGTTTACATTCCATGGAGATAAGAAGGAGAATTTCTGAACGACCAGTTCACCGTCCTTCGTGATCGGGTTCCCGTTGCCGTCCTTTACGCCTTCCTGTTTTAAAACATCGTAGACAGCGATCTTGGTGGCGTCGGGGAACTGGATCAGCGGCACGGAAAAATAGTGATTCCCCTGCAGCAGGCCGGTCACCTGCGGAAGAGCGGCCGATGTGATCTCCCTGTTCCGGGCAGCGGCGATATCATAATCAAGATGTGCATTTTTAAGGCTTGTTACATTTTTGAATGCAAGGTCAACGGCGTCCTTTGCACTGATGGTATAGGTTTGCTGTGCAGGGGCAGACCGGAATAAAAGCAACCCAAGCAGCGATAACAAGAAGAACCGGGATCTGTTACACATGGATGAATTTGTTTTGTTTCTGTTTGTATTTTAAAATGAGTTTGTACCCTTTCAATGACACTACCCCGTATAAAAAGTGCATTAGCAGTTCATTGGTCACCTGCACAAGATTAAATTTTGCCGGTGGAAAAACTGTTATATTAAACGGTAAAAGCATGGTTTCCAGCCGGTATTTGGTCATTATTTCAGGGTGAATGTCTTTGCGATACAATCCTTCTGCTATTCCCCGGAGGATATTTTTCCTGATCATGGAGAACAGGAATTCGTTTTTGTACATCCTGAATTTCTGGAAGGCTTCGGGGTAAAATTTTTCCAGGTCATTCAGCACCACCGGGTTCATATTGCTGAACTGCACCGCCAGTTGTTCGATCACCATCAAGATCTCCTCTACGGCATTGCGGCTGTTTTTCAGGCAATCGCTGCAGTCCCTCTTGCCCTTCTTTATCTCATCATTTAAAACCGCCTCTACAAGGGTATCCTTATCGTCAAAATGGGCATAGAGTGTTTTTTTGGAGATCCCCAGGTGGGCAGCGATATCATCCATGCTCACGGAGCGGATGCCATACCGGAGGAATAATTCTGAGGCCTTGGCCTGTATCCTGTCTTTGGGGGTCATAATGGGGGGACAAAACTATGGAAACTTTATATGTAACCAAAGTTTCCGCCCATATTATTTTTTTGTTACCTTTGCCGGTCATGTCCAGATTTTTACCGGAAGAACCTTTTCGCTGGAAAAAGACCATCCAGTACCTGCTCCAGGGCCTGCTGATCATCGCACCCATCGCCATCACGGCCTATTCCATTTACTGGATCGTGTCCAAAGTGGATAAATGGATTCCCCTGTTCACCGAACCCGTCCGGGATGCAACAGGTCATATCACCCATTACGAGGTAAAGAATTATGGCCTTGGATTCCTGATCGTTCTCGTCGCCATTATTCTGATCGGTTACCTGAGCTCCGTTTTCATTCAGTCCCGCATTTTCAGCCTGTTCGACCGGTGGTTGGAAAAAACACCGGGTATCAAATACATTTATTCCTCGGTCAGGGATTTTTTCAGCGCCGTAGCCGGCGAAAAGAAAAGATTCAACGTGCCCATACTGGCCAATGTATTCAGTGAGGATGTGTGGGTGATGGGTTTCCTGACAGATGAAGAACTGGAAAAACTCGATATGGGCGCCGAGATGGTCTCCGTTTACATTCCGCAGGCCTACCACTGGGCGGGACAATTGTATGTTTTGCCAAGGGCCAAGGTCAAAAAACTCAATAAATTCACTCCCGGCGAAGCCATGAAATACGCCGTGACCGGGGGAGTGGTGGAAGTGGATGAGGAGAAAAAACTAAAATGAGTTTGATCGTTCCGCAGTTCTTTAGTGACTACCCATCACTGGATTCAGCTTCAATACCTTTATCATAAAACTATCGCATTGCGCTTCCACTGTTTTTACATCCTTTGACTTGATAGAGGACCCGATCACGTGGTCGCCTGCATCGGGTACTGCCATTTGCTTTTTCAGGCTGTCGGGCGTAGCCAGTTGCAGGAACATTCTTTTCATGGCAGAAACCTTTACCACCGGGTCCTGGTGCCTGTCGTCTTTATAATAATAGAGCAATAAACAAGGCTGGTGAACTTTATTAAAAGTGGATTCTTTCATGGTCGATTCGATCAGTTCTTCCAGTTCGGGTAATGAACGGGTGGCATACCGGTTGTACCAGTACCGGGCGTAAACCTGTGTGGTATCGCTGACGGTCCGGTGATGTCCGACCACGAGGTAAGCGATCTGCAACCCCCAGTGATTATTCAGCATCCAGGCGCTGGGATCATTGATGGCGATATTGGGAGAGAGCATCAGGTTGGCTGCGATCTCGGGGAAATCGGCGCAAAGCTGCAGGGCCAGGGTGCCGCCGGTGGACGTGGAGAGCAGGATCACTTTTTTGCCCAATTGTTTGCCGATGGCAAATGCTTCTTTGGCAGAATTCCAATAACCGTCAGCGGTAAATGAGCCCAGCGGTTCGGTAGTATCTATACCATGGGCATCCAGCCTGGATAAATACAGGTTGCATCCGAATTTTTTTGCCAGATCCCTATGAACAGGATCACCTTCTTCCTCCGAAGCACTGAAACCATGGAGATAAACAATGGCATAGTCTGTTTTTTGCTTCAGCGAATCGTTCGCCCAAATGATGCGGGCTTCGTTTCCTGGTTTTAAGTCGTGTCGCGCTTCACGAAAAGCAATGTATTTTTCAAGTGAATCAGGTGAAGCTGGGATCTGCGGCAGACCGGTCGACAGCCTGGGAAGAGCCGGTTTAGGACCTAAAAAATAAACAATGATCAGGATAAAGAGAATGGCGCCCAGCCATTTCAGAAATCTCATGTGTCAGTTTCATTAAAAATACAAAGAATGAAGTATTAATATGCATTTCATTTGTCTCCTCCTCTGATAAGCCGTACCTTTGCACGCCCGTTACAAACAGTAATATTCGGAAGCGGCTCAAAAAAATAACCGGTATATATCAATAAAGTTGAGAGGATGGAGATCAGAAACATAGCGATCATTGCCCATGTTGATCACGGTAAAACAACCCTGGTCGACAAGATCCTGCATGCCACGAAAGTATTCAGGGATAACCAGGAAACCGGTGAACTTATCATGGACAGCAATGAGTTGGAAAAGGAGCGGGGCATCACTATTTTTTCAAAGAATGCCGCGGTGGAATACAAGGGCGTGAAGATAAATGTGATCGATACCCCGGGGCACGCCGATTTCGGCGGGGAAGTGGAGCGTGTGCTCAAAATGGCGGATGGGGTATTATTGCTGGTGGATGCATTTGAAGGACCGATGCCGCAGACAAGGTTTGTGTTGCAGAAAGCCCTGCACCTGGACCTGAAACCTATTGTTGTCATCAATAAAGTGGACAAACCCAATTGCCGTCCCGAAGAAGTGCATGATGCCGTGTTTGACCTGTTCTTTCACCTGGATGCTTCGGAAGAACAATTGAATTTTCCTACTTATTACGGTTCCGGAAAAAAGGGATGGTTCAACAGTTCACTGACTCCAACTGACAATATTGAACCCTTATTGGATGGCATCCTTCAATATGTTCCGGCTCCAAAGACCACAGCCGGTACATTACAGCTTCAGATCACTTCGCTGGACTATTCTTCTTTCCTGGGCCGGATCGCCATTGGAAAGGTCAGCCGTAGTGTGATCAGGGAAAATCAATCCGTCAGCCTGGTGCAGGCCGATGGCAGCATAAAAAAGCAGAAGGTAAAGGAATTATACGTCTTCGAAGGAATGGGAAAAAGAAAAGTGACGGAGGTGGATGCAGGTGATCTTTGTGCGGTAGTGGGCATGGAGGATTTCAATATTGGTGATACGATCGCCGATGCGGAAAATCCAGAAGCATTGCCTACCATCAGCGTGGATGAACCGACCATGAGCATGGTGTTTAGCATCAACAATTCCCCTTTTTATGGTAAGGACGGGAAATATGTGACCAGCCGGCACCTGCGCGACCGCCTGCTGAAGGAAACGGAGAAAAACCTCGCAATGAAGGTGGAGGATACTGAAAACGGGGATGCTTTCCTGGTCTATGGCCGTGGTATTTTGCATCTTGGTATCCTGGTGGAAACCATGCGAAGGGAAGGATATGAACTGACCGTCGGTCAGCCGCAGGTGATCGTAAAAGAGATCAGGGGCGCCAAATGCGAACCTTATGAAAACCTGGTGGTGGATGTGCCGCAGGAATTTGCGAGCAAGGCAATCGACCTGGTCACCCGCCGCAAAGGAGAAATGCATGTCATGGAAACAAAAGGTGATATGCAGCACCTGGAATTTGAGATACCTTCAAGGGGTTTGATCGGGCTCCGGTCACAATTACTGACCAGCACAGCAGGAGAAGCGGTGATGGCGCATCGATTCAATGATTACAAGCCATGGAAGGGTGCGATACCCGGAAGGAATAATGGCGTGTTGATCGCCAAACAGAACGGTATGGCTACGGCTTACTCGATCGATAAGTTACAGGACCGCGGAACTTTCTTCGTCGATCCGGGTGAAGAAGTATATGCCGGTCAGATCGTGGCTGAAAATGTAAAGCCCGGCGACCTCGTGGTGAATGCTATCGAAGGAAAAAAACTCACCAATATGAGGGCCAGCGGGAGTGATGCCGCTACAAATATTGCACCTAAAACTTTGATGACACTGGAAGAATGCATGGAATATATCCAGCAGGATGAATGCATTGAAGTAACGCCCCGGTTTACCCGCATGCGCAAAGTGTTGCTGAATGAAGAAGAGAGGAAAAGAGCGCAGAAAAGATTAGAGGCGCAGGAAGCCTAGCCCTGCCGGTTACCATATTGCTTCTACATTTGCACCAGAGATGATCCCCAATATTCTGCATTTTGTATTTGGCATGGCGCCTGATTTTGGCGGCAAGCCATTTTCCCTCGTACATTATCTCGCCATCCGGTCAGCTGCAGTACTTAATGATCCCGTTGATATTTTATTTCATTACCAGTACGAACCCCGCGGAGAATGGTGGGAAAGGATCAAACCGCAGCTCACGCTCAATAAAATTGTTGTCCCTGAAAAAATTTTTGGCAATCCCTTGCACCATGTGGCCCATAAGGCGGATGTGGTGCGCTTGCAGATGCTGCAGGATCATGGCGGCATTTACCTTGACCTGGACACGATCAGTATAAAACCGCTGAAAGGACTTTTGGATCATTCCTTTGTGATCGGGGAAGAATTGAAGACTGCTTACAAGCCTAAAAACTGGCGACAGGCCTTAAAATATAGGCTGGGTTTGATGAAAAAAAACAAGGGTACTACCACCGGACTGTGTAATGCTGTTTTACTATCAGAAAAAAACAGTGCCTTTGTTACGCGCTGGCTGGAAGAATATAAAAGTTTCCGTTCAAAAGGCCACGATAAATACTGGAGCGAACATTCCGTGGAAGTGCCCGGGCAACTGGCCGCTGAAAATAAATTTCCCGTTACAATTCTTTCCCCGCAGGCATTTCATTATCCTTTATACGACAAAACAGGGTTGAAACAACTTTTTGAAGAATTGCATCCCTTTCCCGAAGCTTACCTCCATCATTTATGGGAATCTTTTTCCTGGGACCTGTATTTATCACAATTAACCCCTGAAAAGATCAAAACAGTTGATACGACCTATCACCTCATCGCCCGAAAGTATTTGGATTAAATTTTGAAGTAATTTTATACTGTGAAAAAGTTGCTCCAAATCATAACACTGGCTATTAACTACTCACTATTATCCATTCATTTGCACGCACAATGTTCTATTTGTACCAAAACAGCGCAGCAACTGGGAGAAAAACCGGCTCAGGGGCTGAATACAGCAATTATTTACCTCGCATTTATACCATTTGCCATCCTGGGTGTGCTCGCATACCGGTATTTTAAGAGCATAAAAGAAAATTGATCATTTCTTTAACAGCAGATGACTGTCATCGCAAAAAGGCGGCGTTTTGGTCTGCTTGCACTGGCAAAAAAATATTTCTTCTTCCTTATCAAACACAACCTTCACACTTCTGAATGGCAACCCATCAATTTTTTTATGTGTATTGTCGCAAAAAGGTGTTTCTGCCGTGAGCCCGCAACTGCACCAGGAATAGACCTTTCCCGGCTCCACTTTGATGATGGCGGGTTCGAAATATAATGTACGGGGAAGGTTTTCGTTCGGAATTGTTTCCATTTTATTTTTTGGCGATGAATTGATAAAGATTGAAAGGGCCGGTTTCCACAGCAGATTCGATCTCTTTCTTCAGTTGCGTTTTATTGACATCCTTCATTCTTTTTTGCTGAATGAGATAATAAGCTTTTTCTGCCAGTAAATTAATTTTTTTATTGTTTACATGCAATTTATGCAAATGGTGGTCGATGGCCTGTTGCAATTCCCGGATGCCCTCCTGCTGCGTGGCGATGGTCTTGATGACCGGCGCTTCATAATAATGTGTGCTGAAGGCAGGCGCCAGCATTTGTTTCAGGTTCTTCACAAAAAGGTCCGCATCGGGGCGGTCGGCCTTGTTCACCACAAATATGTCTGCGATCTCCATGAGGCCCGCCTTCATGGTCTGCACTTCATCTCCTGATTCGGGCACCAACACTACTACCGTTGTATCTGCCAGGGCTGCGACCTCAATTTCACTTTGCCCCACCCCTACGGTCTCAATGATGATCAGGTCAAACTTTGCTGCTCTTAAAATATCCGTGATCTCAATGATCTTAGGGTGAAGGCCTCCCAGTGATCCTCTCGTTGCCAGGGAACGGATAAAGATCTGCGGATGATCATACCAGCGGCTCATCCTGATCCTGTCGCCCAAAACGGCCCCATGATGAAAAGGCGAAGAGGGATCCACGCAAATCACGGCAATTTTCTTTCCTTCGGTCGACAATAAACCGAGCAATGCATCCACCATGGTACTCTTGCCCGCACCGGGAGGGCCGGTGATGCCAACGATCTTTGCATTACCCTGGGGCAATTTTTCTAAAAAAGTTTCATGTCCCCTGGCTTCATTTTCCACAAGGGAAATACTGCGGGCCAGTGCGCCTGCGTTGCCGTCAGTAATATCCTTTACCAGTTGTTGCCAGTTGTCTGTTTTGATCATCGGTGCAAAGCAAGTTATAAATGAAATTCCAAAAAAATTTCATTTGACAGAATTCAACAAAAAAGTTTTCATCTTTGCTCCGTATGAATAAGTTCTCGGTTGTGATCGTTTGTAAAAATGAAGCGGATATCATCGGGAAGACCCTGCAAAGCCTGCAGGGGCTGGTCCAGGATATTGTTGTGTACGATACCGGAAGTAAGGATGACACGATAACGATCGCAAAAAGAAATAATGCTTCCGTATACCAGGGAAACTGGGAGGGTTATGGCCCTACGAAGAACCGGGCCGTTGCCCTGGCCAGGAATGACTGGATCCTTAGCCTCGACGCGGACGAAGCCCTTGATGAGGTTCTGAAGCTTTCGCTTCAGCAGGAGCCGCTGGATGATGAAAATTGTGTCTACGAGATCCGGTTCAGGAATTTCCTGGGCAGCAAAGCGTTGCATTTCGGAGAGTGGGGAAAAGACAAACATATCCGGTTATTCAACCGCAAAAAAGTCCAATGGAATAACGCTGATGTGCATGAGCAGTTATTGCTTCCGGGAAATGTACGTGTCAAATCATTGAAAGGATCTGTCTTGCATTATACCATGAAGGATGCAAAGGATTTCCGAAGTAAAATGGAAAACTATGCAGCTTTGAGTGCCGTCAAATATTTTAAAGAAGGCAGGCGGCCTGCCCGTGTTAAAATGATCCTTTCACCCCTGTTCAGCTTTGTAAAGAATTTTTTCCTGAAAGCCGGCTTTCTTGACGGGGCTGCCGGTCTCACCTGCGCCCGCATGAATGCATATTATACGAAACTGAAATATAAAAAATTGAAAGAGCTGTTGCTGAAAGCATGACAAACTTCATTCCCATATTCCCGCTGGAACTGGTGGTATATCCCGGTGAAAAACTGAACCTTCATATTTTTGAGCCCAGGTATAAGCAACTGGTCAACGAATGCCTGGAGAGCAAAAAAATGTTCGGTATCCCGGCGGTGATCGATAAAAAAATGCAGGATTATGGCACACTTATGGAAGTAACTGAGCTGGTGTCCACTAAGAGCAAACCTGAAAAGACCGGGCGAATCGGACAGAGCGGTGGCGACATAAAAACAAAGGGTGTAAAGATCTTTCGCATCCTCGAACTGATCAGGTCTGTGCCGGATAAATTATATAGCGGGGCCATTGTGAATTACCCCGAAAACAGTTCATCCGGCCATCTGCATGAGATGAAGATCGTGCTGAATCGCCTGAAAGAAATGTACCAGATGCTGCATATTGCCAGTCCAGAGAATTTTAAGAATAAAACGGAATCTGAAGTGCTCAGTTATGATATCGCTCACCATGTCGGTTTTTCCGTACAGGAAGAATATGAATTGCTCTGCCTGACAGACGAACGGCAGCGGCAGGAATATATCAAAAGGCATTTATCCAAAATAATTCCGATCATTGCTGAAATGGAAAAGCTGAAAGAGAAAATAAAACTGAACGGCCATTTTAAGAACCTGAGCGGATTTGATCCGGGTAAATAAAAAAGATCTGTATTGTATGCCAATCACCCTTTGTATTGATTTTGGGAATACCCGTAAAAAAGCAGCCGTTTTCCAAGACGGCACAATGAAAGAGGTGATGGTATTGCCCGTGGAAGAAGTGGAAGCACTGCAGGGTATCATTAAAAAATTCCAGCCGGAGCGTTCCATCCTCTCTTCTGTGATCGACCATAATCCTGCCGTGGATCAGCTATTGGAGATCAACACAAAATTTCACCGGCTCAGCCACCTGACCAAGCTGCCTTTTACCACGCCGGTGGGCAAGCCCGATACCATCGGAGCCGACAGGATCGCCCTGGCATCGGCTGCCGTTCTTTTTCATGCAGGAAAAAATAACCTGGTGATCGGGCTGGGCACCTGCATCACTTATAACTTCATTAATAAATACAATGAATTCATCGGCGGAGGTATTTCCCCCGGACTTGAAATGCGGTTGAAAGCGCTGAATTATTATACAGCGAAACTTCCTCTGGTAAAAGCAGATGCCAACCTGCCGCTGATCGGTTATGATACCGATACCAATATCCTGTCGGGCACCATCATCGGCATGGCAAAGGAAATAGATGGCTTTATCCATTCCTACCGGGAACGCTACAGAAATTTTAACGCGGTATTAACCGGGGGTGATATGGCGTATTTGGCATCCCATCTTAAAAGCAGGATATTTGCAGACCCTGACCTAATCTTTAAAGGACTGTATGCCATTAGCGAGACCAATAATAACTGACTGTACAAGAACTGTTTACACTCGTATAATTTCCCCCTATTTTGCATTTTTGATCCTGGCGGAACTAATGCTTTTTAGCAGTGTTTCAGCCCAGGATAATTCACCTTACAGTCGTTACGGGATTGGCGACCTGACACCTCCTACCAATATCACCACAAGAGGTATGGGAGGGGTTTCAGCAGCCTACAGTGATGTGTGGGCGATCAATTTCAATAATCCTGCTACCTTTTCAGGCTTCCAGATCCAGACGGAGTCCCGTTCAAAAAAAATGGTGGCGGGACGGGCTATCCTGGATGTGGGAATGGATTTTGAGAACCGCTCGCTCCGCCAATCGAACCCATCAGATAAATTCAATGCTGCCAATGCTCTGTTCTCCTATGTGCAGATAGGCTTACCGATAAAAAAAAATGCGGGGATCAGTTTTGGAATACGCCCACTTTCAAGGATCAGTTATAAGATCAACAGTTTTGCACGCCTCTATGACCCGGTGACACAGGTGATGATCGACAGCGCGGTCACTAATTATTCAGGCGACGGGGGCGCTTACCTCGTTTCAGCGGGAGGCGGGATCGTGATTTTTAAGGATTCAACTGACAAGGGTATAGAAAAAAACAGGCTGAGTTTCGGTTTGAATACCGGGTACCTGTTCGGTAAACAAGATTACAGCACCAAACGCGCCCTGATCAATGATACGGTGGCCTACAGGGCAGCCAATTTCGAGTCTAAAACAAACTTCAATAATTACTATCTCAGCGCGGGGTTCCAATGGAAAAAATTGCTGGATACCGGTAATCTTTTTCTTACTCTCGGTGCTTACGGCAATCTTGGTCAAAAAATGAACGCCACCCGGGATATCAAGAGGGAGACCTACACCTATGACACAAACCTGGGAGATATAAGGTTGGATAGTGTGACAGAGCAGAATGGCCTGAAGGGCAAGATCAATTTACCCGCTTCTTATACTTTCGGTTTTCTGCTATACAGGCAAGTGATCTGGAATAATACTGTCAAGAAGAACGGGTGGATGATCGGGGCAGATCTTACCATGCAAAACTGGAATAATTATCGTTTTTACGGCTCCCGGGATTCCGTACGGAATTCCTGGCAAATAAGGATCGGCGGGCAGATTTTGCCTGTACCAAGTCGTAATTTTTTCGGCAATACCACTTTCCGGATGGGATTTTTCTTTGGACCTGATTATATCCATGTAGATCGTAAAATGAATGTGATCGGGGGATCCCTGGGTATTGGTTTGCCCTTGCCCCGCAATAACCAGGTTCCTTACCAGGTCAGCCTCGTCAATATTTCCCTGGAATACGCAAAAAGGGGAAACAATAAAAATGTCATCAATGAAAATCTGTTTCGTTTGTCACTCGGCATATCTTTAAGTGATTTTTGGTTCCGCAAACGTAAATATGACTAAGCTTTTTCTTCATAAAACTTATTCTTTTACAGCAGCCATGATCGCCGGCTGCTTTTTTCTTGCCGCCTGTGAGAATGATATCCGGGATATCCGCGAACTGAATGAAAGAAAGATCCTGAAGGATGAAGCTACGCAGGTGGTCAGTTATTTAAGCCAGGGAGGGAAACTGAAAGCCAAACTGAGCGCCCCGCTCATGCGAAGGGTGGTCACGGACAGCCTCTATGTGGAATTCCCCCAAACCATGCATATTGATTTTTTCAATGACAGCACGAAACTGGACTCATGGCTGGATTGCCTGTATGGTAAATATTATGAAAATATCGGGAAGGCCTACCTGCGGGACAGTGTGACCGTCATTACCGCACAGGGAGATACGCTGAAAAGCCCGGATCTCTGGTGGGACCAGAACAAACGGACCTTTTATACCGACAGCTATGCCATTTACCACGGCATCGGGAAAAATATTTATGGCGGCAAAGGGCTACTCGCTACCGAGGATCTGACAAGCATTACATTTAAGCAAGCTTCGGGTGTTTTCCAGACGAATCAAAACGGTTTGCCCAAATAAATAAGTAATCCTGATGATATTTAAAAATAAAACAGTCATTATAACGGGTGCAACGAGAGGGATCGGCAAGGCCATCGCCCTGAAATTGGCTGGAGAAGGAGCAAATATTGTCATTGCTGCCAAAAGTGTTGAAGAAAACCCTAAGCTGGGAGGTACCATTTATTCTGCCGCCAAAGAAATTGAAGAAGCAGGCGGCAAAGCCCTGCCGGTTCAATGTGATATCCGTTTTGAAGAACAGATCAGAAATGTGGTGGACAGCGCTGTCGAAATATTCGGCGGTATTGATATGCTTGTCAATAATGCTTCTGCTATTTCCCTGACAACAACGGAACAAACCGAAATAAAACGTTTCGACCTGATGCACAGCATCAATGTGCGGGGAACTTTTTTTATGACAAAGGCCTGTATTCCTTATTTAAAAAGATCAGGCAATGCCCATATCCTCACACTTTCCCCGCCCCTGAACCTGGCGCCTGGATGGTTTGCGAAACACGTGGCCTACACGCTCACCAAGTACAATATGAGCATGATGACGATCGGTTGGGCCAAAGAATTTGCAAAAGATAGTATAGCCGCTAATTCATTATGGCCCCGCACCACTATCGATACCGCTGCCGTAAGAAACCTGTTGGGCGGGGAGATGCTGGCTCATATGAGCCGTGTGCCCGGTATACTGGCAGATGCAGCTTTTTATATTCTCAGTAAACCTGCTGCTGAGTGTTCGGGCAATTTATTCATTGATGAAGAAGTGTTGGCAAAAGAAGGCATTACAGACCTGGAAAAATATTCCGTGAAGCCGGGAGCACAGTTGTATAACGATCTGTTTGTATAAGGTTAGATCATAAAAGATCAGGGCTCTCAACAGGTCCTGAAAGAAAGTTCAATCTGATTTATCTTTCTTTTTTCCTTTCCGGTCACCACCTCCGTTATTCCCGTTCCCGTTTTCAGGATTATCCCCGCCTGGATTGCCGCGCCTGCGGAATTTTTTTTGCTGATTTGTATCCCCGTCATTATTACCCTGCCCTGAATTATTTTTTTCAAACCTTTTGTTGCGATTGGGATTTTGCCTTTCCTGGTCATTCGACGGGTTTGGCATATTGTTCTGTCCGCCCGGGTAATTATTATCCCTGTTCTTTACTTTTTCCTTTTGAGGATTTGTATAGGTTTTTTGTTCCTGCGGGTTATTCCCCTGGATCCGGTCATTCCTATTGTTATTAGGTAAATTCTGTGTTTGCGTTCTGTCACGGTCCTTATTCACTGCCGGCCGGTAAACATTTATTCCCTTATTCTCATTCACTCCTGCCTGCCTGGGATTTCTCACATCATTGAATCGCATGGTTTCGACATTATGTCCGCTGCTCCGCTCCACTTCGTCTTTCCGGGGGCCGGATAAATAGGTCGTCTTGTTATAATTGTAAGTGTTATTGATAATGGTAGTATTGTTGATGATCGTGGTATTGTTCGTCCGGTTGACGTAGTAATTATTGATATTTGTTTGACCCATATAGCGGTTAGGCAAGAAACACCAGTGTTCAGCAGGAATGGATCCGAAACTTGCGTTGATACTGATATTGAATCCGGGTTCCAACGGCGCCCAGCCATAATAACCCCCGCCACTGCGCCAGCTTACCCATGCCGGTGCCCATTCGTATCCAGGGATCCATAGCCAGCCATACCCTGCATCAAATATCCAGCGCCCGTAGTGAAAGGGGGCCCAGCCCCAATCGTAATAAGATACCCAGGTCCATCCAAAATCAGTATACGCCCAATGCCCCCGGGTAGAATAAGGTGAAAACCCATCCTCGCCACAAATCCATACCCTTCCGTATGTCGAATTATCGATCCATCTTCCATAAGGATTCAGGGCGTCATAAAAATCATTGTACCCGATTGAAACATTAACATCGGCGTTCGGCGTGCCGGTAACATTATAGGTACTATAACAAGCTGAAAGTGTAGCGCTGATGGTCATGGCCAGCAACGCCGCTTTGAATAAAGATTTCATAGCGTAGTTTTTATGCAAATTACTTCAAAATAAAGTGGGGTAGAATTCAAGCAATTATATGACTCTCCGGACAGCAATAAAATTGTTAATAAAACGCAAAGAATATCGTATTTACTCCATGCGGTTCGTACGGGAATCGAACCCGTAGCAACAGATCGACAATCTGTTATGTTAGCCTTTACACCAACGAACCTGGTAGCCTGTTCAGGAGTTCCTGCCTGCCTGCATTAATTGTAATTATTGCGGTCAGGCGGGGAACCTGTATTTCAATAATGAAAATCCTGCGTCCTCCTCGTTTAGACGAACAGGCCCTGCAGTGATCCTGAGATAGGGGATCATTGCAGTCATCATCAGGGCCACCTTATTTCATATTCAGCGGGGTGGAATACCTTTTTATATGGCATTACCTCTTTTTTGACTTCTTTCTTTTCTTTCTTTTTAGTAAAAACATTTGTCAGCATTCTGAACATCATTACCATTAAAAATAATTTCATGCTTACCTCCTTTTTTTAGGTTATGAAATACCGGGTAAGCAAAAGCCCGGTCGTTTACTGGCGACCGGGCTTATATCCAATTCCTGAAACGTTATCAGGTCCGGACATAGTTCGGCCAGCAGTAAGGATCATCATTTTCCGCGCTCATGCGATCAAAGCGTTTCTTCACTTTGATCTTTGCATAACAACTTCCTGGCATCCTTTTACCGTGCTTGTTTGTTACTACAATATGTTTTTGACGTTTCAGCATATTTAAATTTTAATTACTCCCATGTTTAAATAAAAAACCCCGGTTGAAAGCGGGGTTTTGGTATGTAGCATGTTATTGTTCAATTCATGTGCATACAGCCCCGCCACCCGGATCATCGATCGGGCAATTAAACTTGTTTGTTTGTACAATATGAACCGGCTTGTATTGCATTTTATCGAATTGGGATGCAAAGATGAAAATAATTTTTTGATGCAGTCAAATTTTATTAAAATATTTTTTCAAAATTATTTTATGCAGTCAGCAACCGACCCGCATCTGTTGTATGCATGACAATAAAAATCAAATGAAAAAGACAATTCTTGCCGGTTCCGCATTCATTTTAATAACAGGTTTTGTTAAAACCCAACCCGTAGGTCCCACTCCCTCTTTATTTGAGAAAAAATGGTATGTAAGAAAGGTCAATCAGATATATGGAAAGGATCTGCCAGCCTTTAAAACAGATACAATGGAGGGTCAAACGGCTTTTTTAAAGTTCAATAAGGAGAAACAAAGTGCCGGCGGAAATGGTGGTTGTAACAGTTTTGGGGGTCATTTTTATATCCACAAGGATTCTATTTCCATCACTGATATCATTTCCACCCAGCAATATTGCGAAGGCACACACCAGGTGGAAGAAGATCTCTTTGCAGCATTGCGTAAAATAAACCGCTTTGAAATAACCGGGAACAGGCTGGTGCTTTTTGATGGCAAGAATAATTTGCTGGAGTTTGAATCAGAATAATCTCGCTTGTCCCCCCGGCACCCTGAACTGGCTCCTGTCCAGGCTCCATTCTTCCGCATTCATACCATACAGTTTCCCGTATTTCTTGTACTGCTGGGCCACCATTTTGGCGATATTGCCTTCTCCCCGCATACGTACGCCCCAGCGGGTATCGTTAACCTTCCCGTCATGACTTTGTTCTACCAGGTGCCAGACCTTGTCGGCCCGGTCAGGAAAATTCTTATACAGCCAGTCATGAAATAAAAATTTTATAGCTCCGTTCAGCCGGATAAAAGTATAGGCCGTGAAGGTCGCACCGTTATCCCTTGCCGCTTTCATGATCCTTTGCATCTCGTGCTCATTCAGTCCGGGGATCATCGGCCCCATCATGATGCCCATGCGTACCCCGGCGCTGCTAAGCTCGTTGATCACTTTGAGTTTTTGCTTTGCGGTGGTGGTTCTCGGTTCCATGACACGGCGCAGGTCCTCATTGAAAGAGGTGATGGATACCATCGCTGATACAATTCTTTTCCTTCCCATCTCCTGCAGCACATCTTTGTCTTTCAGTATCCATGAATTCTTGGTGAGGATACCCACCGGCTGGTTGAATTCATTGCATATTTCGAGCAAGCCCCTTGTCAGCCGGTATATTTGTTCAGCAGGCTGGTAGCAATCGGTATTGCCGCTAAGCATGATGGGTGTGGCATCCCATTTAGGACGTTTCAGGAATGTCCGGAGCAGTTGTGGTGCATTCTTTTTCACGATGATTTTTCTTTCAAAATCAAGTCCCGCGCTGTAACCCCAGTATTCATGCACGTTGCGGGCATAGCAATAGATACATCCATGCTCGCAGCCGGCATAGGGGTTCATGCTGTACATCATGCCCACATCGGGGCTTTCCACTTTGTTCACAATGGTTTTGCTTTCCTGTTCCAGGTACTGTGTTGCGATATTCTCTTCGTTCCAGTCGTCGATAGCTTCGATATGTTCTTTCGTTTTTTCATTCTTTAAGAACCGGTTCTTTGTATTGAACTGGGCGCCGCGACCGGCCAAATAATTTTCCCCCCTGTTATTGTTTTCAGCGGTAGAATCAGTGGGCGCCTGATCCTTCGGGATTACTTTGAAATGGTCTTGTTGTAATTTCTCTGACATAATCTTATTGGTTTTAGATTTTCCATGCAAATAAAAAGGAGAACAAAAAGCACACTCTTCAAGATCACCTGCATAAACCTTACTCTTTATTCTCCTTACGCGCTTCTGACCCTTCTTCACAAATTCCTGGTAGTTTTTTTCTCTCCTCACATACTTACATGAAATTTTGGGCCGGCGGCTCCCGCTTAGCGGGAAGCGGGGAGAGGGCCGAACAGTTCTCCCTGCTTTGTAGCCACCGGCATATTTTGAAATTCAAATCTTCCGGCAACATGATATTTCATCTCGCCTAATGGACGCCGTAATAAGGTCATCTCACTGGCAATGAAACGACCAGTGAAATTTTTGTGACTGTATTCCAGCCATCCTTTTTCGTATTGCCAGGGCTTTAATTTCCTGGCAATTGTAAGATGTGGCTCCATAATGAAATGAGGCTTGTTGTCATTATTCAGTTTCATGATTCGCTGCATTTCAGCTCTTATTTGCCGTACGAGTTTTTGAACCGGCAATTTGCTGGTTATATTAATATAAATAGTATGAGAGGGAAAGCTGCCAAAATCCCTGAGTTCCACCTTGAACGGCGGAAAACCCATGGCGATCACCTGTAAATGATTTATTATCTTTTCTTGCATCATCTCATACTGCAGAAAATTTACCAGTGTGACATGCGGCTTGCCCCACCTGGCATGGTCCGACTGGTATTCGTCATAAAAATCTTTTTTCACTTTCATGATACGATCCCATAATTCCCCGTGGGGGCTCAGCACCAACAGGTACTCATATATACTGTAGCCGGGGATTGTGAATGTGGTGACAGTCTGTAATTGCATAGAGGTATTTTATCTTGTGCAAAATAATTTAGCACTAAATTACTAAATAAATTAGTTATTCCCAAATTTTTTTCTCACCTTTATCCCAAAAGAATTTTATGGATGGAGAAAACAGTTTTTACGGGGCTGCTTACAAAGGCTCCAAACAATTCACCCAGCAGGAGGTAAAAACCGCCAATGCCACCGGCTTCGGAGCTGCTGCCGACGACTATGCCGAACGCGGTATTGACCTGAATGAGCAACTGATCCACAACAAGCCGGCCACTTTTTTTTTCCGTATGAAGGGAGACGCCATGGCCGAAGCCGGCGTCTTTGACAATGATATCCTTATTGTTGACCGTTCCCTGAAACTGGCGAACGGAAAGATCATAGTGGCTGTGCTGAACGGGGAATTACTTGTCAGGCGGTTTCACAGGAATTTCAGCTCCGCCTTCCTGGTCCCCGAAAACAATCGCTACAAAGCCATCAACCTGGCTGAATTCAGTGATTTTACAGTATGGGGAGTGGTAACGTATATCATTCACGCTGTTTAAATCCCGTATGAAAGCGATCATTGACTGCAACAATTTTTATTGCTCCTGTGAAAGACTGTTTAAACCCCACCTGGATCATAAACCCGTGGTGGTGCTGAGCAACAATGACGGGTGCATCATTTCACGCAGTGATGAAGCAAAACAATTGGGGGTGGAAATGGCCGGCCCGTATTTCATGGCCCGGCCGCTGATAAAGAAACATGATGTGGCGGTCTTTTCTTCCAACTATAACCTCTATGGCGACCTGAGCTGGCGGGTGATGGAAACGCTCCGGTTCATCCTGGGCAACAAAAATGTGGAAGTGTACTCGGTAGATGAGGCCTTTCTTGATCTTGGTATATTTCCCCCGGAAGAGCTTCCGTTGGTAGCAAACCAGGTACGGACCACCGTGGAGCAGTGGACAGGCATAAAAGTATCTGTTGGTGTAGCGCCAACCAAGGTGCTGGCCAAACTGGCTAACCGGCTTGCCAAAAAAGATAAGAAGAGCAGTAATTGTGTAACCGTGCTGGACTCAGAACAAAAAATCATTGAAGCCTTGCATCAAACACCAGTTGGCGAAATATGGGGCATCGGGTACCGTTATGCAGAAAAACTAAGAGAGCATTGGGGTATCTATGATGCGCTGCAGTTAAGGAATATGAGTGAAGAATGGGCTGGCAAACACCTGGGCGGCGTGGTGGGGGTGAGGCTGATACAGGAATTAAAAGCCCTGCCCTATATCGGGATGAGAGATGAGCTGGACACAAAAAAAATGATCGCTACCACCCGTATGTTTGGCAACCCGGTAGGCGATATCGGCTCCATCAAAGAAGCGGTGGCTACCTATACTTCCCGTGCAGCTGAAAAATTAAGAAGGCAGCACGGGGCGGCGTCAATGATCAGTGTATTCGTGGTCGCAAAAGAAGAAAGCCACTCCACCGATTACCGCGGGGCCACACATAGTAAACATATCACCTTACTCAACGCCACTTCGTTCACACATGAGTTGATAAAGCCGGCTCTTGGACTCGTTGATAAACTTTTTGAAGAAGGAAAATCCTACAAGAAGGCAGGGGTGATCCTGAGCGGAATCGTTCCCGATGCATCCATACAGGGCAATTTGTTTCTTTCCGCGACAAAGAACTGCGAAAGAAAACTGATGGACATGATCGATAATGTCAATTTCAGCCAGCGGGATGATGTATTGAAATTCGCTGCCTCCGGCACTGCCAGGGACTGGAAAATGCGGCAGGAACTGCGCAGCCCGAGATATACCACGCGGTGGGACGAAATATTTGAAGTACACTGAACCGATGTGCACCAGCAAACCGTGA
>CAZZDQ010000002.1:24999-129877 GCA_964652845.1 uncultured Chitinophaga sp. | reverse complement strand
TGGCCCGGAATCCGCATTGTGCGGAATGCGGGTTGAAACCGGCCTGCCGGTATTATTCACGGTTATGAATTAGTCCGTATTTACCGTGTTTTAATAATAATCTTATCTTTAAGCAGGCAGATCCTTCCTTGGAAAACCAATTGAATAATTTATTCCATGCGCTCAGTTGGTTTTTTATTGGCGGTATGCTTGTTCTGGCCTTTTACCCCGTGTAAGGAAAATTTGCTGGTAAAAAAACCAGCGGATAATATCTTTCAGTTTCACCCGCATCAAAAAACGCCCGCACTCCTCCCTTCTGCTGCTGTAAATAAAAATTCAATTGATACCACTCAGCTGAAACAAAGCGACTGGTTTGCAGAAGTAAAAAGAGGGATCGAAGAGAGCGAATACGAAATTCAGCCTGCCGGGAACAATGAATATTCGGCGCCCAACCTGCAGCAAAACTTGGTCTCGGCTTTTTCGGCGGCGCATTTCAAACTGCAACCCGGGAATCCTGATGCGGGCAATTGGAAACTCGATCTGGAGATCAAAGGAGTATATGCGGGCAATAGAAAATTATTCTCCCTGGAACAAAATGCTGAACCGTCTATCGAAAAAAATAAGATCAGTTTCTATCACGGCAACGATCTTACGGTTGAATATATCAATAATGAAGAGGGGGTGCGGCAAAATTTCATCATCAATAAAAAGCCTGCAAGAAGTCCCGGGGCCTTGCAAATTAAACTTCAGGCCAGCAGGGGCTGGTTTGTCAACCGGGTTCATCCCCATGAGATCCATTTTGCAAAAAGAAAGGGGAACGAATGGGATAAAAAGATTGTGTACAATGACCTGAAAGTATGGGATGCGACCAATAAAGAGCTGGAGGCAAACTTTTCAGTTGCTGGCAATGAAATCTCAATAAATATAAACACCTTGGATGCAATTTATCCCGTCACGGTCGATCCGCTGAGTACGAGCCCAAACACCTCTTTGCCGGGTGGTGCATCCGGGGATTATTTCGGCGTCAGCGTGGCTAGTGCAGGAGATGTGAACGGAGACGGATACAGCGATGTGATCGTGGGTGCTTATGGTGTCAGTTCAAATAAAGGTAATGTTTATTTATACCAGGGGAGCAGTACCGGATTATCGGGGTCACCATCGGTTACAATATCAGGGAGCAATCCATTAGATCGATTTGGAATTAGTGTCTCAAGCGCTGGAGATGTGAATGGCGATGGATATAGCGATGTGATTGTTGGTGCTGATAATGTTTCTTCAGGACAAGGAGCTGCGTATTTGTTTCTGGGTAGCGCAATTGGACTATCCACAACACCAAATGCGTCTTTGAATGGATCTCCAACTACAAATGATAGGTTTGGTGAAGCAGTTGCTTGTGCTGGGGACGTGAATAGCGATGGATATAGTGATGTAATAATTGGGGCTCATGGGAACCCTTCAAATTCCTTTAAAGGTGCAGCATATATTTATTTAGGAAGTAGTACCGGATTAATAAATTCTCCCTCAACTGTATTAAATGATATTAATGGCATCAATGGAGATGAATTTGGATGGAGTGTTTCAAGTGCGGGAGATGTAAATGGGGATGGTTATAGCGATGTTGTTGTTGGAGCGTATGGTGTTTCTTCAGCTAAAGGTGCAGCATATATTTATTTAGGAAGTAGTACCGGATTAATAAATTCTCCCTCAACTGTATTAAATGATATTAATGGCATCAATGGAGATGAATTTGGATGGAGTGTTTCAAGTGCGGGAGATGTAAATGGGGATGGTTATAGCGATGTTGTTGTTGGAGCGTATGGTGTTTCTTCAGCTAAAGGTGCAGCATATATTTATTTAGGAAGTAGTACCGGATTAATAAATTCTCCCTCAACTGTATTAAATGATATTAATGGCATCAATGGAGATGAATTTGGATGGAGTGTTTCATGTGCTGGAGATATTAATGGGGATGGATATAGTGATGTAATTGTTGGCGCTCCGGTAGTCGCACCTTCATCTACTGGGGCGGTTTATTTATTTTTGGGAAGCAGTACAGGTATCACATCCACAATTTCACAGACATTAGGGGGTATAACTTCGAGCAGCTCCTTTGGCTATTTTGTGGCAAGCGGCGGCGATGTGAACGGGGATGGATATAGCGATATCATTGTTGGGGCTCCAAATACTTCAACGAATACAGGGGCAGCTTATGTTTATCATGGCAGCGCCGATATTTTAAATACAACCGCTGGATGGACAGTTTATGGGAATCAAACCGGAGCCTCCCTTGGCTTACATATTTCAGCGATTGCCTCTGCCGGGGACGTGAATGGAGATGGATACAGCGATGTCATTATTGGAATTCCATATTATGATAACGGAGGATTGGCGGATGAAGGCAGAGCATATGTTTTTTATGGGTCCGGTTCAGGACTATCCACTTCTCCGAACTGGACAGCAGATGGCAACCAGGCAGGGGCTTATTTCGGCTGGTGTGTTTCATTTGCCGGTGATGTAAATGGAGATGGATACGGTGATATAATAATTGGCGCGCCGAATTATACCAATGGGGGTTTAACCAATGAAGGCAGAGTATATGTTTATTATGGCTCTGCTTCTGGTTTATCTTCTTCGCCAGACTGGACTACGGATAGCAATCAGGCAGGAGCAAAATTTGGTTTTAGTGTTGCTACTTCCGGTGATATAGATGGGGATGGATATGGGGATATAATAATTGGTGCAATAACCTATACGCATACGGTGACCAATGAAGGTGCTGCTTTTGTATATAATGGCTCACCTACGGGCCTGAATACATCTCCTTCCTGGAGTGCTTATAGCGGCCAGGCCAACTCCTGGTTTGGACATTCAGTGGCCTCCGCAGGGGATATAAATGGCGATGGCTACAGCGATGCAGCAGTCGGGGCTCTTTTTTATAGTACTGCGGGTGGCAGCACGCAGGAAGGAAAGGTCTTTGTTTACTATGGCTCAGGAGCAGGTTTGTCTGCGTCGGCCAGCTGGACGGCAATCGGCAGTGTGAATGGGGCCGGATTCGGAGTAAGGGTTGCTTCTGCGGGTGATGTAAATGGGGATGGGTTTGGAGATTTTATTGTGGGAGCACATACTTATTCCAGTGGCTCAATTCTTGGAGGAGCTGCTTTCGTTTATTATGGCTCTGCAACCGGATTGCCATTATCTCCCAATTGGACAGTTGGGAGTACGCAAACTGGTTCATATTTCGGTATAGTAAGCAGCGCCGGGGATATTAATGGAGATGGGTATAGTGATGTCCTTATTGGATCATTTGCCTATAATTCATGGGAAGGAGCAGCTTTTGTTTACAAAGGTTCTTCGAGCGGTTTAAGCACGACACCAGCCTGGACTATTACAGGTACTCAGGCAAATGAAGAAATGGGATATAGTGTAGCCTGTGCAGGTGATGTAAATGGAGATGGGTATAGTGACATACTTGTGGGGGCTTTGGGGTATACGAATACATATACTTCTGAAGGGGCAGTTTTTTTATATTTTGGGAATATGAACAGGGGCCTGCGCAATAATCTCCGGTTGTATAACGCCGATACCGTTACTCCCATCAACCATGCGAGCATTTATAACCCGAATCTTTTTGGAGCCGGGCTCTATGCCAAATCTTTTTTAGGCAGACAGAAAGGTAAAATGGTTTGGGAAACAGAAAAAAATGGTATTGCTTTCAGCGGCAATCCTATCACAAATAGTGTTTCTTATACTTTATATCAGACTGATAGCAGCGATCTTGGCCTTACAGGACGGGAGCTAAAATCTGTAATAGCAAAACAATCACCCAGCAAAGCCACCTATATCCGGGCAAGGATAAAATATGACCGGGCAACGGCCATCACAGGCCAGGTATATGGACCCTGGCGTTACCCCGAAAGCTTTTTAAGAGGCATCCGGGATATTGGCGCCGTGGCCCTGCCACTGAAATTTATCTCCTTCACTGCAATCAAGCAAAATGAGAATGCAATTTTAAAATGGACAACCGCTAATGAGGCTCCGGGAACCGGATATGAAGTGCAGCGCAGCAATGATGGCATTCATTTTGCAGTAATGACAACCGTTGCAGGAAATAATTTGTCTTTGAGTGACTATCAGTGGACGGATACCCATGTATCAAAGGGGAAGAATTATTACCGCATCCGCGCAGTGGAAAATACTGCCGAATCGTATTCCGTTACCCGCATGCTCGATTTTGAAGAGTTGACCGGGCTAAGCATTTATCCCAACCCGGTTAGTGTACAACAAACCATCATTATCAGGGCCAAAAATATAAGAACAGGACAGCCGGTGAAAATTATCCTGGTCGACCAGGCAGGTCAAAAGGTTTGGATGGAAGAGATCGCCGCAACAGCTGACGATCATGTTTCGATGAAGATTCCTGAATTGCCTGCGGGGATATATCATTTGCGGATGCAGGCACAGTCATTGCAGGCGGGCGAAACGAAAATTGTTATAGTAAAGTAAATCTTATCCACAGATGCAATAAATTAAACTTTGCCAGATTTTTATATTCTATATTTTTACTGAATAATCTTTAATCCCCCCTCTGCTAAGCAAGTACAAACAAATACCTGATTGAGAATGAATCGATTACTGGCAGTATTAGTGGCCGCGATCGTAGTGCAACAACCCCTGGAAGCACAGTATTACTATTACAACAACAAATTCTACGATAACGATCTTGTATTTGAGGTCGGAGGAACAGGAGGCGTCATGAATTCACTCACCGACCTGGGCGGAAAAAGAGGAATCGGGAAAAGATTCATCAAGGACCTGCGCTGGAAAACCGCCCGCCCATCCTATGGTTTTTATGTGGCTGCCAATTACCAGAATAAAATTGTGGGCAGGCTGGAAGCAACATTCGGGCAGGTTTGCGGATTCGACAGCATCCTGAAATCCGTGGCAGCTTCCACTTATGGCAGGTATGAGCGCAACCTGAGCTTCAAGAGTCCCATCACAGAGTTTCAACTGGGAGTCGAAATACATCCCCTATTTTTTTTGAAATATGACGATGATAATGATAAAGAGCCGCCGCGCATCTCGCCCTATGGGGTCGTGGGGGTCGGATATTTTCATTTCAACCCGCAGGCTGAATTGAATGGCCAGTGGTATGATCTGCAGCCATTGCATACAGAAGGAGAAGGATTTCCTGAATACCCGAACAGGAAAGTATATAAACTCAGCCAGATCAATCTAAGCGCAGGCCTGGGCCTCAAATATGAGATCAATTCAACCCTGAATGCGAGGCTGGAGTTTCTCCACCGTTTCCTGTTCACCGATTATCTTGATGATGTGAGCACGGATTATATCGATCCCTCGCTCTTCGACCTCTACCTGTCTCCCAACCAGGCTTCCCTTGCAAAGCAATTGTATTACCGTAAGAAAGAATTGAATCCCGGCGATGTCACCAGTGTAGGCGACCAGCGGGGCGATCCCACCCAGAATGATTCTTATTTCACCATCCAGTTAAAGATCGGGTTCGTGTTCGGTCGCCAGCACCGTTAACCCACCATCGCAAGGAAGATTCTCTTTCCGCCAGGAGCGTTTATTTTATAAAACCGATGTATGACAATTGATAAAGTAAATATCAAGGAGAAATTCAGGAACATAAATGATTTCTGGAATCCCCGGATCGCCGGCAGACTGAATGGCCAGTTGGTAAAACTGGTAAAATTCAAAGGGGAATTTGTTTGGCATAAGCATGACCATGAGGATGAATTATTCCTGGTAGTGAACGGGGCCTTTACAATGGAATTAAGAGACCGGCAGGTTTCTTTAACAGAAGGGGATTTCATGATCGTTCCCAAAGGCACGGAACACCGCCCGGTAGCCGAAGAGGAAGCAGAAATAATCTTGTTCGAACCCGCTTCTACCCTGAACACAGGGGATGCAACCGGCTCCGGCTTCACCAGGGAAAAGCTGGAAGAGATCTGATATTCCTTTCCCCCGGATCATCTTTTCGTATTTCCTGCAGGGAATTTACGGCTGCAGGGGTCTCAATTTTATTTAACGCACTGATAACACAATCACACACTGTTATTTTAGTTTAATTATTTGTATTTTGTAGATACTATTTCCTTACCCGTTAAACCAATATTGTATGAAAAACAGGCATCATGTTCATGCACATCAGTCGGCCAGGATCTACCGGCATTATTATAAACCTTCTTTCAACCTGATCCGTTTTTTCAGGGCCATCCTGTCCATTATCATTTCAGGCAATTCCCATGCTGCCGGGCATTATACCAGGAAAAACTGATCTTCTGAATCTTTAAATAAA
The DNA here is from genome assembly GCA_964652845.1 of uncultured Chitinophaga sp. Classification (GTDB taxonomy): domain Bacteria; phylum Bacteroidota; class Bacteroidia; order Chitinophagales; family Chitinophagaceae; genus JJ008. The sequence goes on along the minus strand of CAZZDQ010000002.1, from coordinate 123,579 downwards.
ATTTCAGTTCAGCCTTATTCAATTCGGCTCATAGTCGTAGGGAAGAAGATCCGCCAGGTTTTTCCAGCTCCAGTAACCCTGGTCCACCCAGTCAGAAGGATTGAAATAATAACCGTTCTCGCTGATATCAACGGCGTTTTTCAGATTGGTATAGGTGATCAGCGCATCCGTATATTTGGATAGGCTCCATTGTTTGATGTATTCCGGTTCCGGTTTTTTCTTTGTATAGATGATGATGATCTTCCGTGGATAGTAAATTTCCACCTGATTGCTGCTGTCACCGGGATCCCCGTAATAAAGCGTATCGTATGGGTTGGTTATTTTGAGATATTTGTTTTCGCTGTTTTCCTTCAGCATCTCAATCTCCCAGCCATCCTCTTTCAGGGTGCTGTCAAAATAACTGCGCATAAAATGAAGCTTGGAGCCGTAATAAGCATTTTTCCTCGCAGTTGCCCATGTCATTTTAAGACTGTCACTTCCGTTCATTTCGGTAAAAAGGCAAAAACCCCGGTACGTACTGGCATTGGAATTATAATAGTATACAAATGAATCAAGCTGGTAGCGAATGGTATACCCGAGAGCAAGGTTACTGATCTGCAAAGCATCAGTTGCCAGCACCTTTAATTTATTGCTCCGTTTATAAAAATAGAATTTTAAAACCTCGGGATTGGAAAGGCTTGTCTGCGCAGCATTGGGTGTTCTCCCGATGAAATGCTGAATGAAGAAGTCCCCATATTTTGTCCATCCGTCCTGAACCTCATTGCTGGCTTTGACGACCACTTCACTGAGGCTTTTATCCTCTTTCACCAGGAGGATCTCGGTTTTGGAACTATTATCCACCCGGAAGTTCTGTGTTTGATAACCGGTATAACTGACGACAAGATCATAGCTGCCCGGCTTCAGTGCCAGGGAAAATTCACCCTGTTTATTAGTATACGTGCCCGAAGTGCTGTTCTGGCAATAAACAGATGCAGCCTGCAGCGGTTCACGGGTGGCAGAATCCAATACGGTACCGGTAACGGTGTATTGGGCAGCAAGCGATAAAGGGAACAGTAAACTGAGCCAAACGGGAATGATTTTCATAGAAACCGATTACCCTGTAAAGATAACGGTTATCCCCTTTGGGTTGCAAGCTTATACCGCATGAAGGTATTTATCACAGGCCTTTTCAATGGTTTGTTGCAGCGGGGTAAAACTGAAGGAAGGCAGCGTTTTTACGATTTTATCATTCAGGAAATAAGTGTGACTACCGGCTATTTTGGCGCTTTCCCTTGTGATCAGGGGTTTCTTTCCCGTGAACAGGGACTTTAATTTTTCCAGTCGCCAGGCCAGGCCCAGTAAAAAAGGAGAGGCTTTTTTTGAGGGGATCTTCTTCCCGAATGCCCGTGCAATGGATACCACTACTTCCCTGAATGGCCAGTTGTCGCCATTCACGATGAACCGCTCATTGTTAATATTGTTACTGGCCATCAGGACCGAGACATGGGCCACATCTTCCACATCCACAAAACCGTTTACCCCCGGCGGGTACCAGCTGATCCCTCTATGAATATTTTTGAAGATAGCGCAGCTGCTGCTGTTCCAGTCCCCATACCCGAGGATCGTACTCGGGTTGAGGATCACTGCATCCAGGCCTTCGGCCATGCCCCGCCATACATGCATTTCAGCCTTCTGTTTGCTGATGGCATAATGTGTATTGACAGGTGATTCCTCCCATTTTTTCTCTTCATTCACGCGGCCTCCATGTGCAGTGCGGCCCAGTGCGGCAACCGAACTGATATGGACCAGTCTTTTTGCGTTCTTTTCAAGCATCATATTCACCACATTGGCCGTTCCTTCCACATTGACCTGGTATAAACTTTTTCTTTCTTTTTTGGTGAATGATACCTGCGCTGCTGCATGGATAACGGTGTGAACATTTTCCATTGCATCGGAGAGGGAAACCACATCCAGCACGTCTCCTTCGATCCATTGTACTTTATCAAGGACCGTTTTGTCGATCCAGGAAGGCATCTTGCTGCTGTTGCGCCGGATGGCTTTGACTGCCTGCCCTTTTTGGACCAGGACTTTTAAGATGTAAGAACCAAGGAAGCCGGTTCCTCCAGTGACCAGTATGCCCCCGTCTCCTGAAAGGGTGTTTTGATCATTCATCATAAACGTTAAATACAAACTTAATTGGAGTTTCTTAATTCCCCTTTAGGGGATAGGGGTAATATCCCTCCCCTGTCTTTTTTCCAAGCTTACCCTTTTTCACTTTTTGCTCCTGCAGAAAAGACGGTTTCAGCCTTTCAGGCCTGTTCAGTTGTTCATATACGGAACAGCTTACCGCATAATTCACATCGTTGCCGATAAAATCCATGAGGGTAAAAGGGCCCATTTTGAATCCACCCGCTTCCATCACATTATCGATCGTAGAAAGATCATTTTTTGTTTCCTCCGCAATACGCAACGCTTCAATATAATAGGGACGGGCCACCCGGTTCACGATAAAACCGGGGGAATCCTTGCATAGTACAGGTGTTTTACCCATATCCTTGGCCAGTTGCATAACCTGTTGCAAGGTTGTTTCATCAGTGAATTCTGTTTTCACCACTTCTACCAGTTTCATGACTGTGGGAGGATTAAAAAAATGCATACCGGCCACCCGTTGCGGGTTTTTTACATGCTTTGCTATTGTTGTGACGGATAAAGAAGACGTATTGGTGGCAAATACCACTTCGCTGTGATTCATTTCCGCCAGCTGGTTGAACAGGCCGGTCTTCAGTTCGGCGTTTTCGACAATGGCTTCAATGAAAAAATCGGCCTGGCACAACTGGATATCGTCAATAAAAACAATGCGCCGGAAAATTTTTTTCCTTTCTTCATCCGTGATCTTTGAACGGGCAACCAGTCCTGCCAGGTTTTTTTCAATGATCCCCCGGGCTTTCTCCAGGGCTTGCCCGAAAGGATCATAAAGGAGGGTATAGAACCCGTATTGCGCCAACACCTGTGCAATGCCGCTGCCCATCGCACCAGCGCCACATACGCCAACCCGGTTGATATTCATGGACATGATATGAGGATAAAGATAAAAAGGTATGAGCATGACCGGGACAATAAATTTTAGCCAATTCAAAACTTTGAGTTAACTTTCTCCCGAAATTCCTGTAATGGACCCTGCTCCGGGCGATAAAACTGCAACCGGGATTTTCGCAACCAAGATCCCCTCCTCCGTTTCTTTTATCATAGCTGCCGGTCTTTTCTTCCTGCCTTTTATCGATATCCGCTGCAACAATACATCCATTCAGCAGGTGAGCGGCATTCAACTGGCCACGGGCTTTAAAATGAATAATAACAGTTCGGACAATCCTTACCTGGAGGGGCTCAAGTCAAAATCGGTGGATAAGGATATTACGGAAGCAACGACCAAAACTGAAAGGAACAAACCCAATACCTATGCCCTGGTCGGGCTCTGTCTCACCGTGGCAGGGGCCGTGCTTTGTTTGATCAATCAGAGGGGAGCCATGGCCGGAGCCGGGGTAGCGGGACTCGGCGGTGCCGGTTCGCTGATCGGTCTCATGATCGATGTAAAGAAAAAGATCAATACGGGGTTTCCGGGCAATACCAATACAGATAACTGGTTGGGGCGCACGGTGGATCATATTGGAAAAAGCATCAGGGATAATGTTTCCCTTTCCGTGGAAACAGCTCCCTGGTTTTATGCCTGTATCTTATTTTTGCTGTCGGCAGGAATATTTTGTTTTTTGCGTTTACGGCAGATAAGAACCTGAATCTTCTTATATTTAATTGTTAACCAAAATCAAACAACATGACAAAAAAACTTTTAACCATGGTCCTGGCAGTAGTTCTGATCGTTTGTTTCTTCCTTGCCTATATGTCATTTATGGGTGTGGGGATCAGCGGTTATGATATGGTATTTAAAGCGCCGGGCGGCGACTGGCAGAAATATATCCCGCTCCTGATTCCCCTCAGCGGCATCATGCTGCTGATAGGTGCGGCGAATAAGGACCAGTATTTTCTCGGCCGGGGTCTCTGGGCATGGTTGCCCTTCTTGGCCATATTATATATGCTGATCGGCGAGCCCCTCATGAATCATATGTCCTTTGGCGATATCATGAAAACCCTGGGTCAGGGATATGGGATCGGTCTTTGGGGGACCATTGTAGCGGCGGTGGTTTTGGTCATTTCGACATTTATGTGATATAGATCATTTTCAGTTTATTAACGGCCCGCTTGCGGGCCTTTTGCATTGTAATAACTTCAAATGATATGACAATGCAGAAAGGACAGAAATAAAACTAAAGAGCAACAACCTATCTTTGCAGTCCAATTTTTTTGAATGAAAGCCTATAATTTTTTGATTAAATACCGCCTATGGATCGGCCTTCTGCTGATCGCGGGGGGTGCCTATGTGATCTATGTAAGCAGTTTCTGGCCCGCCTTTCCGCTTTTTTTTATCGGGGTTATCCTGGTGGCAGGTCATTTTTTCTTTGGTCCCCTGCGACTGATCCAGGAATATATGGAGAACGGGGATATGGAAGGAGCGGAAAAAGTGCTGAACTCCATAAAATTTCCGCGCCTGCTTTATAAGCCGATACGCTCCGTCTATTATACACTCAAAGGAAATATTGCCATGATGAAGCAGGATTATGACGGGGCGGAGAAAATGATGAAGAAAGGTCTCGATTTGGGCATGCCTATGAAAGAAGCAGAAGGAGCCAGTATGCTGCAAATGGGTATGTTGTCCATGCAGAAGAATGATATCAAACAGGCGGAAAGCTATATCCGGGCCGCCATCAGGAAGGGATTGCCCGATAAAGAAAATGAAGCCGCTGCCTATTTGCAGATGTGCAGCATCATGATGAACAAAAGAGAATTCCGCTCAGCCAAGGATTTTTTCAGGAAAGCCAAAGCACTCAAACCTACCACGCCACAGATCGTTGACCAGATCAAACAGATCGAAAAATACATCACCCGGGTCCCGGGATAGAATCTGTCTTATTCCTCTGGAATTTTCCGACACACAACTGAACCCGTAAAACCAGCGGGCTTTTAGTTTTAAGTAACTTTGATCATATGCCAGTGCAGGAAGAAAAAACATCCTATTCCCCCGGGCCGCTTGAGAAAAAATTCTTTGAAGAATATGATAAACTGAATGAACAGCAGCGCCTGGCCGTGGATACGCTTGAAGGGCCTGTGATGGTGATTGCCGGACCCGGTACCGGCAAGACACAAATACTGGCATGCCGGATCGGCAAAATATTACTGGAAGGATTGGCCCATGCGGAGAATATACTTTGTTTGACCTATACGGATGCCGGGGTGGTGGCGATGCGTAAAAGATTGCAGCAATTCATCGGCCCTGAAGCCTACAAGGTAAACATCTACACCTTTCATGCTTTTTGCCATGATGTAATACAGGAAAACTTGTCTCTTTTTGAAAAGACCGCGATGGACCCTGTATCCGAACTGGAAAAGATTCAGTTCTATAAAGAACTGATCGATACGCTTCCGGAAAATCACCTGCTTAAACGATACCGCGGGGATGTTTACTTTGAGATCAATAACCTGCAATCGCTTTTCCGCACCATGAAAAGGGAGGGATGGACACCTGCATTTGTTGACGAGCGCATTCAGACATATATAAACGACTTACCCAACCGGGATGAATTCAGGTATCAGAGAAAGTATAAAGGGTTCAATGCCGGGGATCTGAAAAAAGATAAAATTGAGGAAGAAAAAGAAAGGATGGAAAAACTAAGAGCGGCGGCAGGGGAGTTTGAACGTTTCCAGGAGCTCATGCGTAAAAAGAACCGGTATGATTTTGATGATATGATCAACTGGGTGATCACGGCTTTCCATGAAAACAAGAACCTGCTGGCCGATTACCAGGAAAGATTCCAGTATATCCTGGTGGATGAATACCAAGATACCAACGGTGCACAAAATAAACTGGTGGAGTTGCTGATAAGTTACTGGGACAAACCCAACATATTCGTGGTGGGAGATGATGACCAGAGTATTTACCGCTTCCAGGGTGCCAACCTGGAGAATATGCTGGAGTTTGCAGACAGCTTTAAAAAGGATCTGCTGACCGTCGTGCTGAACGGGAATTACCGCTCCACCCAACCCATTATCGATGTTTCCGGCGCACTGATCAGCAGGAATGAAAAAAGGCTGGTCAATAAAATGAAAGGACTGAGCAAGGAATTATATCCGGGCAAAGAAGGGCTGCATCAACGTAAACATCCTCCGGTTATCAGGGAATATGAAACGCAGCGGGAAGAAATGATCGGGATCATAAAACAAGTGCAGCATTTACTGGCGGAAGGGGTGCCGCCCGGCAAGATCGGCATCATATATAAAGAAAACAAATATGGAGAAGAACTGGCGCAGTATTTCAGGATCGTGAACCTGCCGGTTTTCAGCAGGAGGGACCTCAATATCCTGGAAATCCCGCTGGCGCAGAAGATCATTTTATTATTAAAATATCTCGCAGCCGAACACGAGATCCCTTACAGCGGCGATGAAATGTTGTTTGAATTATTGCACGCAGACTGGTTCAGCATACCGCCGGTTGAAGTGGCTAAACTAAGTATTCAAGCGTCTGACAGGAATTACAAAGGGGAACATGTATCCATCAGGCAGATCATGGCAGAAAGATCCAGCGCCCCGGCCAGTGACTTATTTGCCAGCGATGCTCATGAAAAAATAAATAACGCCTCCCGGGTCATTGAAGGATTGATTGGTCATGTTCCTAATCTCAGTTTGCAGCAATTATTCGAACGGGTCATCCGTGAATCAGGCATTCTCCAGCATGTTTTACAAAGTCCGGATAAGCACTGGCAATTGCAGGTCATTTCGGGACTGTTTGATTTCATTAAAGCAGAGACACACAGGAATCCTTATTTGGACCTTCAGCATTTGGTCACGCTGATAGAACTGATGGAGGATGAACAGATCACACTGCCCCTGGTACAGGTGAGTGGCAGCGAAAAAGGAATTAATCTTATGACGGCCCACGGATCCAAAGGCCTGGAATTTGAATATGTCTTCCTGGCAGGATGTAATGCCCACCTGTGGGAAAAGAAAAGAAAACCCGGAGGGGGATATAAATTGCCCGATACCTTATTTCCACTTGCAGCCGGGGAGAACAGTGACCGTAATGAGGATGAGGAACTGCGGCGTTTGTTTTATGTGGCGATCACAAGGGCTGAACAGCATTTATATCTTTCTTACAGCCGTTTCAAAAATGATGGCAGGGAAACGGAACCCTCTCTCTTCATTGCGGAGATATTGGAACGGCAAGATCTTCCTGTTGAGAAAATGATCACAAGTGCCGAAATGCTGGCTGAATTTACCACGCTTGAATTTACCGGAACCGGAGCGCCTGAGATAGAAAGAATGGAAGAGGAATTCATCAGCCGCCTGCTGGATAAATTCGTCATGAACGTTACAGCACTGAATAATTACCTGCGCTGCCCGCTTGAATTTTATTTCAAAAACCTGATCCGCATACCATCCGGCAGGAGCGAGGCTACGGAATTCGGCTCGGCCGTGCATTATGCACTGGAAAAACTATTCCGTTCGATGCAGGAAAGCGGGGCAGAAAAATTTCCTTCCAAAGAAACCTTCATCAGGGAATTTGAATGGTACATGCAACGCCACCGCGAAAGCTTTACAGCGGAACAATTCGCCAGGAGAATGGAATACGGGCAAAATGTGCTGGACAATTATTATGAATACAATATTCATGGGTTCAATAAGATCGTTGCCATTGAACGCCGGTTTAACAATGTGGTGGTCAGGAATGTGCCGCTGAAAGGTAAATTGGATAAGCTCGAATTCGATGGTAAATCAGTAAATGTGGTGGACTACAAGACCGGCGACCCCGATAAAGGGATCCTCAAAATAAAAGGACCTACGGAAAAAGACCCCAACGGAGGAGATTACTGGCGGCAGGGCGTTTTTTATAAGATTCTGGTGGATCATTACAAGCAGAAAGACTGGAAAGTGGTCAGTACGGAATTTGATTTTATCGAGCCCGACAAAAAGAAAAGATACCGGAAAGAAAAACTGGTTATTACACCTGCTGATATCACTACGGTCACCCAACAGATCATCCTCACCTGGCAAAAGATACAGAACAGGGAATTTTATACCGGATGCGGCAAGGAGGATTGCCATTGGTGCCGGTTTGTAAAGACCAACAACCTGGCAGTTACCCTTCATGATGAAGAGCCGGTGGATGAACCCGAATTATGATTTTTAAAACAGTGCATTCGCTTCATTCCAGTTAAGTTTGCATTCATGACCGGGGTCATTAAGAAAGTATTCCTTTTTTCACTAATCCTTCTCGCCATGGAGAAAATCATGGTATTGACCTCCTGTGCCGTGATCGTTCCACCGGCAGGAGGGCCCAAGGATACCATTCCGCCCATGCTGGTAAAAGCGACCCCTGCTGATTCGACGCTGAACTTCAACACGAAAAGGATAACCTTTACATTCAATGAATTTGTAGAGGTGCAGGACCCAGGGAATAATATCATGATCTCCCCCCTGCCTAAAAATAACCCGCTGGTAGAAGCCAGGCTGAATACCGTTACGGTCCGTATCAAAGACTCGCTCGAGCCGAACACGACCTATACCTATAATTTCGGCAATACCATCAAAGACTTCAACGAAGGCAATGTATTAAAGAATTTTACTTACGTTTTCAGTACAGGCAGCCGGTTGGATTCCGGCGAGATACGCGGGCACCTGGTGATAGCTGAAACAGGGAAAACGGATTCCACCCTGATCCTCATGCTGCATATTTCTTCAAATGATTCTGCTGTTGTACATGAGAAGCCAAGATATGTCACCAGGCCTGACAGCCGGGGAGATTTTGTTTTTAAGAACCTCCCTGCCAAAACATTCTATCTCTATGCCCTGAAGGATGAGGGTAACCAGCACCGCTATACAAGCGACAAACAATTATTTGCATTTGCTGATCATCCTGTTGTGGCCGGACAGGCAGGGAGAGCAGATACCCTGTATGCATATTCTTCAGAAAGCATCGCTGCTTCCGGCCCAGCCGTCAATCCATTGCTGGGCATTCAAAACGTTTCGATCAGCAAAGTGAAAAAAAACCAGAATGAGAAAACAGACAAGCGACTGAAGTATACAACCAGCGCAGGGGAGGGGATGCAGGACCTGCTGACGGACTATACGATCAGTTTTGAGCAGGTATTGCGCCATTATGATTCTTCAAAGATCAGTTTCTCGACCGATTCAACATACCTGCCCTTAACGAAGTATACCAGTAGCCTGGACAGTGCAAGGAGAAAGATCAGTTTTCACGTGGAATGGAAGGAGAATACGATCTATCATCTTATCCTCGATAAGGAATTTGCCGATGATTCAAGCGGTAAAAAATTACTGAAAACCGACACCCTCACCTTTCGCTCAAAAAAACTGGCTGATTATGGTTCATTGCAGCTGAAGTTCCATAACCTGGATCTCAGTAAGAGCCCGGTGTTATTATTCATAACGAATGAGACCCTTTATAAATCCTTTCCCCTCGCCGGAGCTGATTTTTCGCAATCGCTTTTTTTGCCCGGAGAATATGAATTACGCATACTCTATGATGAGAATAAGAATGGCAAATGGGACCCCGGAGTCTTTTTCGGTAAACACAAACAACCTGAACGCGTAAAACCCGTGGACAGAAAAATATCCGTGAAAGCCAACTGGAAGAATGAATTTGACCTGGCCTTGTAGAGGATGCGTGATGCGAGAGTCGCGAAACCCGAATCGCGTATCACGAATCCCGTATCGCGAATCAAGCCATGCCACTTGAACCTTGTCCCTTGTCTCCCTACTTTGTACCTTTGATCCATGCAACTTTCCTCCGTTTTACTGGAAAATGCCGTCAATGAATTTGCCAAATTGCCCGGTATCGGGAAAAAAACGGCCCTGCGGCTCGTACTGCATTTGCTCAAACAACCCGAACCTGAGGTGGCTCATTTCAGCGATGTGATCGCTAAAATGAGAATGGAGATCAAATTCTGCCAGCGTTGTTTCAATGTTTCTGACGGGGATATCTGTTCGATTTGCGCTAACAGCATGCGGCGGCAGGAGATGATCTGTGTGGTGGAAAATATCCGGGATGTGATCGCCATCGAGAATACGCAGCAGTACAACGGGGTCTACCATGTGCTTGGCGGGGTTATTTCTCCCCTGGATGGTATTGGCCCCGGGCAACTGACGATCGAATCATTGATCCAGCGTATCCGGAAAGAAAAGACACAGGAACTGGTATTTGCCCTGAATCCAACAATCCAGGGAGATACCACTATTTATTATATTCAGAAGAAGCTGCCCGATCCTTCCCTGCGGGTTACCACCATTGCCAGGGGCATCGCCTTCGGCGGGGAATTGGAATATGCCGATGAAATGACCCTGGGAAGAAGTATCCAGAACCGCATGCCGGTTGAAAAATATGTATCAGGAGCATGATACTGCCCTGAAGCCCACCATCATTATGGGCCATAATTACTTGCCTTTTTCAACATTCTTTTTATCTTTGCACTATCAGGCGGATTTGTTTATTGTTCGGCCTGGACTGCCGGCTCCCGGTAGTGAACAGAACTAATAAACGTCACGAAACTCTTCTTACGGTTTCCCCGCGTTTATAGTTCAAAAATTTTATGGTATGAAAACAATTCAGGATTGTTTGAAAGAGCGTATCCTTATCATCGATGGTGCCATGGGCACCATGATCCAACAGCATAAACTGGCTGAGGCTGATTACCGCGGTGAACGTTTTCGCGAGTGGCCGGTAGATCTGAAAGGAAACAATGACCTGCTTTGCCTGACGCAGCCGGATATTGTTAAGAATATCCACCTGCAATACCTGGAAGCTGGTGCGGATATCATTGAAACGAATACTTTCAATGCGCAGCGAGTTTCCCTCTCAGATTATAAGATGGAAGAATTTGCCTATGAAATAAACTTAGCCGCCGCCAGGATCGCTAAGCAAGCCACAATAGAGTATTTCACCTCTCATGCAGGGGGAGGTCGGGAGGGGGCCTGGGTGGCCGGTGCCCTCGGCCCCATGAATAAAACCCTTTCTCTTTCACCGGATGTCAATAACCCCGGGTACCGGGCATTGACCTTTGATGAAGCCATGCAGGCTTATTATGAGCAGGTGAAAGGACTGGTGGAGGGCGGTGCAGGCCTGCTGCTGATCGAAACCATCTTTGACACACTGAATGCGAAGGCCGCCATCTATGCGATAAAAAAATATTTCCGTGATCACCCCCTGAAGGGGGGCAGTGGGGCTTCCTTACCCATTATGATCAGTGGAACGATCACCGATGCATCTGGCAGAACCCTGAGCGGTCAGACACTGGAAGCTTTTTATAATTCAGTGATGCATGCCCGGCCCCTGAGCATAGGATTGAATTGTGCCCTGGGTGCACAGCAAATGCGTCCGCATATTGAAGAACTTTCACAGGTCGCATCCTGCTATGTCTCTGCATATCCCAATGCGGGATTGCCCAATGCGATGGGGGAATATGACGAAAAGCCGGAGGATACAGCACATTTCATTGAAGAATGGGCCCGGGAAGGATTCGTGAATATTGTGGGTGGTTGCTGTGGCACTACTCCTGATCATATACGTCATATTGCAGAAAAGGTAAAGGAACTTGCACCCAGGCAGTTGCCGGAAGTTGTTGAGGTTTTATAACCACGAAGACACTAAGATGCACAAAGAAAATAAAGAGCATATTGAATGGGGGGGTAAACAAATTGTTGATATTGCTTACCAGCTTCATAAATCTTTAGGCCCTGGTCTATTAGAAAAAATTTATGAAACATGCTTTTGTTATGAATTAAGTAAAAGGAAGATCCCTTTTCTTACTCAGAAGAAAGTCCCCGTAGTTTATGACAATTTAGAATTTGATGAAGCACTAAGGCTGGATATCCTTGTAGATGATCTGGTAATTGTGGAACTGAAAGCCCAGGAAAACTATCATCCTGTGTGGGAAGCACAATTACTTAGTTATTTACGTTTATCCAATAAACATTTAGGTTATATTATCAATTTTACTGTTCCCCTTATAAAAGAGGGTATCAAAAGAATGATTCTATAATCTTTGTGAACCTTTGAGACTTAGTGTCTTCGTGGCGAATATTAATGAGCACGATAAAACCATATCTCCGTTTAGCAGGCCTTGAGCCCCTGGTCATTCGTCCTGATATGAATTTTGTCAATATCGGGGAGCGGACCAATGTAACCGGCTCCCGGAAATTTGCCCGCCTGATCAGGGAAAACAAATATGAAGAAGCCCTCAGTGTGGCGAGGCAGCAGGTGGAAAACGGCGCCCAGGTGCTTGATGTGAATATGGACGATGCCTTGCTGGACGGGGTTCAGGCCATGACCACTTTCCTGAACCTCCTTCAAAGCGAGCCTGATATTGCCCGCATTCCCGTGATGATCGACTCTTCCAAATTCGAGATCATCGAAGCCGGGCTGAAATGCGTACAGGGAAGATCGATCGTGAATTCCATATCCCTGAAGGAAGGGGAGAAAAAATTCATCGAACAGGCCATCACCTGCCAGGGTTATGGGGCAGCGGTGATCGTGATGGCATTTGATGAAAACGGGCAGGCTGATACCAAAGAAAAAAAAGTGGAGATCTGCAAGAGGGCCTATGCGCTCTTAACAGAGAAAGTCGGTTATAACCCTGAAGACATCATTTTTGACCCCAACATTTTTGCCGTGGCTACCGGTCTTGAAGAACATAATAATTACGGGGTTGATTTTATTGAAGCAACAAAAGCGATCAAAAAACTGATGCCACTGACCAAAGTAAGCGGGGGCGTCAGTAATCTTTCCTTTTCCTTCCGCGGGAATGACCCGGTACGCGAAGCCATGCATGCGGTCTTCCTGTATCATGCCATCAAGGCGGGCATGGACATGGGGATTGTCAATGCAGGTCAGCTGGTGGTCTATGATGAGATCGAACCGCAGCTAAGAACATTATGCGAAGACGTGATCCTCAACAGGAATAATACAAACAACGAAGCCACAGAAAAGCTCATTGCATTTGCGGAAACGGTAAAATCATCAGAAAGAACTGAGGTGAAAGATGAAGAGTGGAGAAAAACTTCAGTGGAGGAGAGGTTGAAACATGCATTGGTGAACGGCATCACGGATCATATCGATGCGGATACGGAGGAAGCCAGGAAAAAATATCCCAGGCCCCTCGATGTGATCGAAGGCCCGCTGATGGAAGGCATGAATGTAGTGGGTGATCTTTTCGGTTCGGGAAAGATGTTTTTGCCGCAGGTGGTAAAAAGCGCAAGGGTGATGAAAAAAAGCGTAGCATGGCTCACACCATTTATTGAAAGCCCCTCCCTAAGCCTCCCCCAAGGGGAGGAGGAGGATGATCCGGGTTATATGACAGCTGATCCGAAGATTTACAGCTTATTAAAACCTTTTCAGCTGGAAAACAAAAGGAAAACCACTGAAGCAGAAAAAATTTTATGGGAACTCCTGAAGGGGAAGAAACTTGAAGGGTATAAATTTAGAAGACAACATATCATCTTAAATTTTATAGCTGATTTTATATGCTTAAAAAAACACCTGATAATTGAAATTGATGGTAAAATACATCAGCTCCCGGATAATATTATTGCAGATAAGCGACGGACTGATGAACTTAATGCTATCGGATTTGAGGTATTAAGGTTTACAAATGAAGAGGTTATATATCATGCAGAAAAAGTTTTGGAAAAAATTGCCGGAGCTTTAAAAAATCAGCCCGATAAACCTCTTTGGTTTTTCAAAAATGAAAATCCCAAACACTCCCCCCTGGGGGGAGGCGGAGGGGGCAAAATTTTACTGGCGACGGTTAAAGGAGACGTTCACGATATTGGAAAAAATATCGTTGGCGTTGTTTTGGGATGCAATGGATACCAGGTGAAGGACCTGGGTGTGATGGTACCTGCGGATAAGATCCTTGACACTGCCGAAAAAGAAAAAGTTGATATCATCGGCCTTTCTGGTCTTATTACCCCCTCCTTGGATGAGATGGTACATGTGGCACATGAAATGAAACGGCGGAATATGCAACAGCCTTTACTGATCGGCGGGGCTACCACATCGCGGATGCATACAGCTGTTAAGATCGCCACGCAATATGACCAGGGGGTATTACATGTGCTGGATGCTTCACGCAGTGTGACAGCTGTCAGCACTTTATTGGGCAGGGAGAAACAAACATTGCTCAAAAGAACGCGGGAAGAATATGAAGCATTAAGGAACCAGTTCCTGCAGAAGAATAAAAAGGACCTTGTGCCTTATGCCGAGGCCGTCGTCACCAAAGAATATTTCGACTGGAAAAAATATAAACCGGTCAAACCCGCAGTGGAAGGAGTAAAAGTGCTGAAAGCCTTTGACCTTGGCGCAATAGCAAAATACATTGACTGGGGACCCTTTTTCATTGCATGGGAAATGCCCGGGAAGTTCCCCGACACACTGTCAGATAAGATATTTGGTACAGAAGCGACAAAATTGTACAATGATGCTCAAAAACTGGTAAGCAAGATCGTTGAGGGAAAATGGTTCAGCGCTGATGGTGTTATTGGATTTTGGGAGGCATACAGCAATAATGCAGATACAGTTTTTCTCCCGTCTCCCATGGGAGAGGGGCAGGAGATTCGACTGGAAATGCTGCGACAGCAATTGAAAAAAGCAGTAGGACAGCCGAGTTTTTCATTGGCCGATTTTATTAAGCCGGCCCCTATTCACTACTCACAACCCGCGCATCCCGCATCACATATCACGAGTCCCGATTACATCGGTGCCTTCGCGGTTACCATTCACGGTGCGAAAAAATATATCGAACAGTTTGCTTCCGAACATGACGAATACAATAAGATCATGGTGCAGATCCTGGCCGACCGTTTCGTAGAAGCTTTTGCAGAATGCCTCCATGAAAAAGTGAGAAAAGAATACTGGGGGTATGCTAAAGAGGAGAAACTAACCAATGAACAACTCATCAAAGAAGAATATAAAGGTATCCGTCCAGCCCCGGGGTATCCTGCCTGTCCTGACCATACGGAAAAGATCAAACTCTTTGAATTGTTGAATACACAGCAAAATATCGGCATTGAATTGACCGAAAGCCTGGCGATGAACCCTCCCGCATCTGTTTGTGGTTGGTATATCGCCCATCCTCAAAGCCATTATTTTGGATTGGGAAAGATCGGTAAGGATCAGTTGGAGGACTATGCAAAAAGAAAAGGAATGAGCCTGCAAGAGGCAGAGAAGTGGCTAAGGCCGGTTTTAGAATAGCGACAGTAGTTTTCAGCCAAAAAAAATCTAAGTCTAAATTTCCACTGAAATACAAGCTGTTATAAAGCTCTGACAAAAAATACTTTCCAATTTTTTGGGTTAGCATTTTTATCAAACCTATCTTTGCCGCCCTCCAAAGACATCCTTTGGACTATAAACTTCAGCCGGGATGGCGGCTGCAAACAGTAGTATCAGGTCAAAAAAAAATTTAAGATTAGATCATGAGCAAATTACATTTTACAACCAAGCATGCGAATGCGGCTACCGTAAAACGCAACTGGTATGTTGTGGACGGTACCAATCAAACCGTAGGTCGTATGTGTGCGAAAATTGCGGCCACCCTGCGCGGCAAGAATAAAGCATACTATACGCCTCATGTGGATACCGGTGATTTCATCATCGTGATCAACGCGGAAAAAATAGTTTTCACCGGCAACAAGCACGATGAAAAGGTCTATCATCATTTTACCGGTTATCCCGGCGGATTAAGAAGTGAAACGGCAGCTTCCTTACTGAAAAGAAAGCCCGAAGCCGTTATTGAACGCGCCGTAAAAGGGATGCTGCCCAAGAACAGGCTGGGCCGCAAAATGTTCAAAAAACTTTTTGTGTATGTCGGTACGGAGCATCCGCACAAAGCACAGAACCCAAAAGAACTTACATTCTGAAAATCGCTGATACCTGTTGGTCAACAGCCAACAATTAACAGTTAAAAGCTAATCATACAATGGAAAAACAAAAAAACGGGATCGGACGGAGAAAGGAAGCAGTGACCAGGGTCTTTATTTCCAAAGGCGAAGGGAAAATAACGATCAACAATAAGGATTATAAAGCTTATTTCCCCCTCGTATACCTGCAAAACCAGGTGGAACTCCCGCTCAAGACACTGGATGTGGCCGGCAAATTCGATATCAAGATCACTGCTTCGGGAGGCGGTGTAAAAGGGCAGGCAGAAGCTGCCAAACTGGGTATTTCAAGGACCCTGGTAGAGATGAATCCCGAGTTTCGCCCTGCATTGAAAGCAGCCGGATTACTCAAGCGCGATCCCCGTGGCGTAGAAAGGAAAAAATTCGGTTTCAAAAAAGCCAGGAAGAGCTTCCAGTTCAGTAAACGATAGGATACGATCAATGGAGGAGGTCAACAGGCCTGCATCCGTTGAATGAAATGACGCAATCATATAAAAGCTAAAAGCCAGCAAAGGATAGCTAAAACGAATACAAAATGGAAAACAACACTTCACTTCAGCAACAACTTCTCGAGGCCGGTGTGCATTTCGGTCACCTCAAAAAGAAATGGAACCCCAAAATGCTGCCTTATATTTTCGCCGAGAAAAAAGGCATCCATATCATTGACCTCAATAAAACGGTGGAATGTTTGCAGGAAACGGCTGCCGCACTGAAACAGATCGCAAGGGGCGGGAAAAAAATATTGTTTGTCGGCACCAAAAAACAAGCCAAGGAAATCGTGAACGAATCCGCCAAAAGGGTCAATATGCCGTACGTAACGGAACGCTGGCTGGGCGGCATGCTCACCAACTTCAATACCGTGCGGAAAAGCGTGAAGAAGATGCAAAGCATTGAAAAAATGCTGGGCGACGGCTCCTTCGACAGCATCACAAAAAAAGAAAGGTTGACACTGAGCCGCGACAGGGATAAGATGGAAAAAGTACTGGGCGGCATTGCGCAGCTCAGCCGGCTGCCATCCGCTCTGTTCATTGTGGATATCGGGCATGAACATATTGCGCTTGCGGAAGCAAGAAAACTGGGCATCATGACCATGGGTATCGTAGATACGAATTGCGATCCCAATAAAGTGGAATTTGCCATACCAGCCAATGATGATGCCACCAAATCCATTGCTATCCTTGTCAATTATATCACGGCTGCCATTTCCGAAGGGCTGGCCGAAAGGCAGGCCGCCAAAGACGACGAAACAGAAGAAGTTGCTTCGGAAGATGATAAGGAAAAGAAAGCAGCCAAATTAATGGCCGAAGCAGAGGAAGAGTCCGGCAAACGAACCGGCCGCGGCGGTACCCGTACATCAGGAACGCCCCGCCGGCGTATCACCTCCGGCCGGGATGCCACAAAGAAATAATTTATATAAGTAAAAACAATTGAAAGATTTAATCTAATTATGAGTACAGTAATGATCAGTGCACAGGAGATCAATAAACTTCGCCAGGCAACCGGGGCGGGCATGATGGACTGCCGCAAGGCCCTGACGGAAACAAATGGCGATTTTGAAGCAGCCATTGACTGGTTGCGCAAACAAGGACAAAAGGTTGCCGCCAAGCGCAGCGACAGGGAAGCAAAAGAAGGCGTGGTGATCGCATTGACCACGGCTGACCACCGCTCCGGTACGGTCATTTGTGTGAGCTGCGAAACTGATTTCGTTTCCAAGAATGCCGATTTTGTCAGCTTTGCCAAAACCATTGCACAGGCTGCGATCGACAACAATGTTCAGTCCCTGGACGAGCTGATGAATACAAAGGCAGGTAACCTGTCAGTAGCCGAACTGGTGAATGAAAAGCTCGCTACCATCGGTGAAAAGATCGGGGTTACCAAATATGAACGAATTGATGCGCCGTATGTAGCCTCTTACATTCATGGTGCTTACCGTATCGGGGTCCTTGTGGGATTGGATAAAGAAGCTGCAGAAGCAGGAAAGGACGTTGCCATGCAGGTAGCGGCCCTGAATGCCGTAGCCGTTGATGCAGGCAGCGTGCCCGCTGATATCATTGCCCGGGAAAAAGATATTGCCCTGGAACAGTTAAAGAACGATCCTAAGATGGCTGGAAAGCCCGCCGAAATGTTAGCTAAGATCGCTGAAGGCAAATTGAATGCTTTCTTTAAGGAACAAACCCTGCTGGCCCAGGCATTTGTGAAAGACGGAAGCAAAACTGTGGGCGATTATCTCAAAGAAGCGGGGAATGTGAAAGTGACAGGTTTCAAAAGAGTGGCATTGGGATAAACAGATCAGGGTTGAAACCTTCTTAAGCAATATGATTTTTTAAGCCGGCATGAATGCCGGTCTTAATTGTAATCAGATATTCAGCCCTCCGCACACACTGATCACCTGGCCGGTGATATAATTTCCCCACTCAGAAGCAAGGAATAAAGCAGTGTTGGCAATATCTGCCGACGAAGCAAACCGGCCGAGTGGAATACCAGCCAGGTATTTTTCAGCAGTGTTTCCTTCTTTCAAATAACCGGTCATATCGGTTTCCACAAAGCCCGGTGCAATAGCATTGCAGCGGATATTGCGGCTTCCCAGTTCCTTGGCTACTGATTTGGTGAAACCGATGATGCCCGCCTTGCTGGCGGCATAACTGGCCTGGCCCGCATTCCCTGATTCGCCGATGATAGAACTCATGTTGATGATCACGCCGCTTTTCGCTTTCAGCATGGGCCTGATGACCTGTTTGGTCATATAAAAAACACTGTTCAGGTTCACCTGTATCACTTCATTCCACTGTTCGGGGGAAAGACGGAGCAATAAATTGTCCTTTGAAATGCCGGCATTATTTACGAGGATATCAATCGTTCCGAATTCCTTCATCACTTCATTTACTAATGCCTCGCATTGCACATAATCCCCGGCATTACTCCTGTAAGCCTTGCCCCTTGTGCCTTGTGCTTTGATCTTTTCCGCAAGGGCGGATGCTTTTTCAGTGCTGCCCTCGCTGACGTAGGTGAAGGCAATGGACGCACCGTGTTCAGCAAATAATAAAGCAATCGCTTCACCGATCCCCCTGGCTGCGCCAGTGACAAGAGCCACTTTTCCGGAAAGCAGTTTCATGTCCGATTATTTTACATCAAATTTACTCATATTCATTTGTAAAATCTCTTCCAGTATTGTCCTGTCATTGCTGAGCCGGGGCACTTTATGTTGCCCGCCCAGCTTACCCTTTTTTTTAAGCCAGTTATTGAAGGTGTTTTTTTCAGCTGTATGAACAACCGGCATTTTCAACGCAATGTCCTTATACCGTTTGGCTTCATAATCACTATTGAGATTTTTCAATGCATTGTCCAGCTCCTTTATAAAACCGGGCAGGTCATCCGGCTCCTTATCAAATTCTATCAGCCATTCATGTGCGCCGTTCGAAGCATCGCTGAAATAAACAGGCGCCGCCGTATAATCATTGACCACGGTTCCTGTGGCAGCGGAAGCGAGCGCAACCGCTTTGTCTGTATTATCCACGATCAGCTCTTCCCCGAAGGCATTGATATAATGTTTTAACCGGCCTGTCACTTTAATCCTGCAGGGATGCAGGGAGGTGAATTGTATGGTATCCCCGACAATATAACGCCACAACCCCCCATTGGTGCTGATGACGGGCGCATAATTCTTTCCGGGCTCCACATCCTGCAAACCAACCGTTTGCGGCTGGTGGCTGCCATATTCACCCACAGGCATGAATTCATAAAAGATCCCATGATCCGTGAAGAGCAGCATCCCTTCCTTTTTTACATCGTCCTGCGCAGCAAAAAACCCTTCACTGGCATTGTACATCTCCAGGTAATTGATCTCCTTCCCGATGATTTTCCTGAACTGCTCCCGGTAAGGTGTAAAGGAAACCCCTCCGTGCATATACAGTTCAAGCGATGGCCATACCTCACTGACCGTATTCTTCCCGGTCATCTCAAGGATCCTTTTTAGTAAAACAAGTGTCCAGGTGGGCACACCTGAAAGGGAAGTAACGTTTTCCCTGATGGTGCTGGCAGCCATTTTTTCTATCTTGGATTCCCATTCATCCATCAGGGCAATGCTCAGGTCGGGGGTACGCAACCATTGTCCCCAGAAGGGTGATTTGTGCATCAGCACGGCACTCAGGTCGCCGTAGTGGATCTCATTATTTTGCGGGTTGACGTTGAGACTGCCGCCCACGACCAATCCTTTGCCGGTGAGCAGTGCCGAATCGGGATTGGCCAGGTAATATAATGATATGACATCCTTGGAAGCTTTGTAATGGCCGTCATCCAGGCTTTCATCGCTGACAGGAATAAATTTGCTTTTATCACTGGTGGTGCCGCTGCTTTTTGCAAACCAGTAAACAGGTGTATTCCATAAGATATTCTGTTCGCCCCGCATCATCCGGTCGATATAGGGTTTCAGGTCATCATATTCCCCGAGCGGCACGGCCTGTTTAAAATTGTGCAGGGTGAACAGGTTGGAAAATCCGTATTTCCTGCCGAACTCGGTGTATTGTGCCGCTGTGACAAGGTCCTGCAATACTTCCCGCTGCGCTTCTACCGGGTTATTTTTCCAGGCTTCGATGCGCCACAGGCGCATACGGGCGATGGAGGAAATGGCAGGGGAGAGTATTTTCATTGCATGCAAAATATACAAATATTTTCCCCCTGTTTAAATTAAATTTTTATTTTGATATATCAGGATAATTTTGTCTCATGAATGATTTCAAGTATACCCGTCCGGAGCCTTTTCCGCCGATCGTAAAGAATATCATCATCATCAACATCCTGATGTTCGTGGCGCAACTGGTATTCAAACAATACAATTTCACTGAAAAAATAATGATGTGGCCGCTGATGCCCCACCAGTTGCACGAGCAGCTGGTACAAGTGGGTTATATCGGTGACAGTGAAAAATTCCAGCCCTACCAGGTTGTTACGCATATGTTTGCCCACGCACCGGATAATTTTTTACATATTCTTTTCAATATGTTCATGCTCTGGATGTTTGGCCGCGTGCTTGAAAATGTGTGGGGACCCAAACGATTCCTGATCTTTTACCTTGCCTGCGGTATCGGGGCAGCTGCTTTTCACCTCGGCATGCAGTATATCCGCTGCCAGCAATTGCTGCAGGATTTTGACCAGCACAATGTGCTCGCTATTGCGCAGCATATCGGAGCAGCTTCACCGGCACTCGGCGCTTCGGGTGCCATTATGGGTGTGATGGTCGCTTTTGCCTTCCTCTTCCCCAACACACAACTGATCATCATGCCTATTCCCATTCCTGTCAAAGCCAAATGGGCTATTACGGGTTTTGTTGCCCTTGACCTGTTCGGTGGATTCTCGCAGGTTGGGAAAGATAATATTGCCCATTTCGCGCACCTGGGCGGCGCACTTACCGGCTTCATCATTGTCTACGTCTGGAATAAGACCAACCGGAAAACATTGTATTAATGACCGGGCAACAAAAAAAATATAAGATCAAACCCCTCTATGGCGACAGGACAAATGCATTGATCATGCTGATCGCCGTTTGCCTGATCAGTTTTTTAATTGTCATTTTCCTGCGAACGGTCTGGTATTATAAATACCCGAAAGCAGAGGCTCTCGGCTATTTTAGCCGGGATGTGATGGGTGTACTGGCCCTTCCTGCAGGGATCAGTGATTTTTTTCATAAACCCTGGACCTTTCTTACGCATCCGTTCATACATGATAACTTTTGGCATGTATTCGCCAATATGCTCTGGTTATGGGCTTTCGGATATATCCTGCAAGACCTGACGGGGAGCCGTAAGATCATTCCAATCTTTCTCTATGGCTCATGGGCCGGGGCACTTGTATTCCTGATTGCTATGAACCTGGTCCCGGCGTTTCAAACCGATCACACCTATTCAACTTTATACGGCGCATCAACAGGAGTGACGGCTATTGTTATTGCTACCACAACATTATCACCGGGCTACAGGCTGTTTCCCATGCTGGGCGGAGGAATTCCGCTATGGATCCTTACAGCAGTATATGTTCTTTTCAACCTGCTATCCCTTTCCTCAGGGCATCCGGCTTATTTGATCTCACAGGCTGCCGGCGCGCTCACAGGATTTTTATTTATACGGTTTCTTCTCCGGGGCCGGGACTGGGGAATTCCGCTGAATTATTTTTTTGACTGGACAGACAATTTGTTCAATCCCGAAAAACCTTCCCGGGGCAAGTCAATGAAAAAGGAAATATTCTACCGTTCGGACCAGGAGCCTTACAAAAAAATTTCCCATCTCACGCAGAAAAGAGTGGATGAGATCCTGGATAAGATCAGCAAAAAGGGTTATGATTCCCTCAGTGCAGAGGAAAAAGAGCTGTTAAAAAGGGCCGGCAAAGAAGACATTCTTTGAGCAGGGACCTTTCAAATGCAATAATTTTACAAACGGCGCTATCCTTTCATTGATAATAATGAATTTCACCGCATGGCCTCCAGGCTCCGCCTTTTTACCAAACGGTTTTTTATCTATGTGAACGTCGTGTTCGTAGTGATCTTTCTTTTATCCGCTTTCGCCTATACTTTCAACCCGCAGGGCTGGTGGTTCATTTCGGTACTCTGCCTGGCCTTCCCATTCTTATTTGCGGTAAATATTTTCTTTATCATCGGGTGGCTGATCATCTTAAAGCCGAAATGGACACTGGTCTCCGTCATAGCACTGTTGCTGAGCATGAAAAGCTTCCTGCTTTTTTTTGCCCTGCATCGCCCGGTGGATTTTAATTATATAAAAAAGCCGGGAACCCTGCGGGTGGCCACCTGGAATGTGGCCCGTTTCATCGAAATGAAAAAGAACAATAACAAAGGGAGCCAAACCCGGCTGCGGATGCTTGACCAGATCAAAAAGACAAATGCTGATGTGCTTTGCCTGCAGGAATTCCATACATCCACAATGAAGGATTATTATGATAATATCACACCCATTCAGAAAGACCTGGGTTATCCCTATTATTATTTTTCATTTGATACCGACGGCGACAGCCTCTATTACAGTTCCATTATTTTTTCCCGTTACCCCTTTCTGGACAGTGGCCTGATCCGCTACCCGCGTCCAACTCTCCCGGACGTCCTGCTGTTTGTGGACCTGAAAATAAACCAGGATACTATCCGTTTGTACACCACGCACCTTCAGTCCTTTCAGCTCGGGAAAAAAGA
Source organism: uncultured Chitinophaga sp. (assembly GCA_964652845.1). Classification (GTDB taxonomy): domain Bacteria; phylum Bacteroidota; class Bacteroidia; order Chitinophagales; family Chitinophagaceae; genus JJ008. Next base: position 100,358 of record CAZZDQ010000002.1, on the reverse strand, counting down.
TTATCAGCATATACGGGATATCGAACAGATCAACGATAGCATCGTGGAAAGTTCAAAAAGCATCCTGGCCAAGATCCGGCGGGGCATCACCAACCGCAGCATCCAGGCAAATATCATCCGGGATGTGCTGGAAGACTGCCCGCATCCCCGGCTGGTCTGTATCGATATGAATGATGTGCCCAATTCCTATACTTATGCCACCATTAAGGACAACATGCAGGATGCTTTTCTGAATAAAAGCTTTGGCATCGGCAGGACATTCACGGGCCTGTCACCGACCCTGCGTATTGATTATATTTTTGCCGGTAAACAATTTTCCTTCGACCAGTTCACCCGTATCACGCGCAGGCTAAGCGATCATTTTATGCTGGTGGCTGATGTGGAACTGAAAAAATAAAACGGAAGAAACGGAACGGGGTAAGCTGCAGGGGTATGGCACAAAAAACCATACAAGATAACCATTATTTCCTTCATTTGCCGCTTTCATAAATTATTTTTATTTATCGGCATTTATTGAAAATGCCGTGTACATTCTTTTATTTTTGCCGATTGCCCCGGGCAGAAATGAAAGACCCTTTTTCCTCGTATGGCCTTACCGCACCTTATCAAATACATCTACACACACGGTACTGACGAAGCGATTCGCAGGGGGAAAAAAATACATGCTATCGGTTTTGTGGAGCATATCGAGCTGGATGATATTTTCGGGTCAGCCATTCTGCGGGTAAAGGACGATATGTATGCCACATTCTATAAGGTATATATCCAGAAATTCAAGGATGAAAAGAACATGTCGCTCCGCTGCAGCTGCCCGTATAACCTGGGAGATATCTGCCGTCATGAGGCCGCTGCCCTGTTCAAACTGCAGGAATTGCTGGATAAAGGACATTTTGCGAGCGAAGAGATAAAATATGATCAGCGCCACACCGTGGTGAAAATGAAAACCATTGACCTGAAAAGTCTCCGGCTCTTCTCTTCACCCCTGGTATTTGCTGAAGCAGAAAAATATTTGCGAACCCACAAGGCCAAGATCGAACAGGCTATCAATGATATGGTAAAAGCTTCGGTGACCATTGAGGAGAACACTTACCCGGTCATCATCCGCAAAAACGAAGAAAGGAATTTTGACACCAGCTGCTCCTATGAGGACCCCGATCATCCCCTCTGCCTGCCCAAGCTGATTGTTTTCCTCCAGTTATTGCATGCCCACGGTGCTAATTATTTCGATACGATCCGCAATTGGGATTCGGAAAAAAATAAATTGCTGGAAGCATATGGATATTCACTCAAAGATGATCTGAAAGGCAAATTTGATTTCAGTTATAAAGAAGGCAAACCCTTCCTGCGTGTACTCGATCCTTCCATAAAAAGAGTCGCCGCTCCCCCCGTTGCACCCAGGCCTGTTTTTTCTCCCATACGGGAAACAAAAACAGAAGAGATCCCTGTGGAAACCCGGCCGCCCCTGCCCGCCCGCCAGCGCCTGGGTATCGTTTTCAATTTTAATAAGAAGGAATACCCGCAGTTCGTCATTGATACCGTAACAGGCGAAGTGAATGAAACGAATGACGGTTTTATCAGCAAGGTTACCAAACTGGATATCAGCCGCTATATCAATACGGATGACCTGGCAGAAGCGGATAAAGAACTCCTCGGGCAGGTACGCAAGGTGCAGGAAGGGGAGATCAGCAAATATATCAGCCGTAACTCGCCCTTTTCAGGGATCTGGGAAAACATCATTCATCATGCTGAAGATGATCTGCCTGATGAGACCAAGGAACTGATGGCGGAATACCTTTTCCCAAAGCTCAAAAAGATATTCATTCAAATGTCCGGCAACCCCTTTGTTTTCCAGCTGAGGGAGAATAAAGTTTTCAGGACCGGAAACCTGGAATCACTGCATTTACAGATACCCGAAGCCATCCCCTATTTCACGGTTAAAAAGACCCAGGGCCCCGCTGGTCCTGAATACACTATTCATTGCAGGATAAAAACAGGTTTCCTTGAATTTGAACTGGGCGATAATGAGATCACGAGCCCCCTTTTCTTTTTATACAATCACCAGCTGCATCTCTGGAAAAATAACCAGACGGTTCACCTGATCGAAAAATTCATGCCCACGGGCAAACTGACCGTCCCGGCCATCGACTGGAACAGTCAGCTTACTGATTTCATTTTGCCGCTGACCAGGGAATACCGGGTCGAATTCGATAAGACGATCATTGCCGAGATCAAAGACGGGCATCCCGAGACAAGACTCTTTTTGCTGGAGAAAGGGGATTACCTGATCTTCCAGCCTTCCTTTGCCTATAAAGGGTATGCCATTAAAATGAATGACCGGGATGAAGTGGTGGTCCCCCAGGGCAACCAGGTCATTATCGTGCACCGCAACAAGGAAAAGGAAAATGAATTCGTGCAAAAGCTGCTGAGCCTGCATTCGGGTTTCAGTTTTGATGAACCATCGGCTACCCTCGTATTAAAAGGAACGGAAGTGCTGAAGAATAACTGGTTCTTTCTCTTCACCGATGCCATGAAGGAGATGAAGATACCCGTATTCGGGTTTGAAGCCCTGAAAAATTTCCGGTTCAACACATCCCGGCCGCAGACAAAGATCTTTATCAGCAGCCATACCGACTGGTTTGATGCTAATATCGATATTGCTTTCGGAGACATGAAGGTATCCGTGGCCGAAGTCAAGCGTGCCCTGGCCAATAAACAGCAGTTTGTACAACTGGATGACGGTACGCTCGGCATCCTGCCGGAAGACTGGCTGAAAAAATATTCGCTCCTCTTCCGCATGGGGGAAGGGAAAACCAATACACTCAAACTCTCCCGTTTTCATGTAAGCATCGTTGATGAGCTCTATGAAAACCGGGATGAGGAAGAACTGGCCCTGCAACTGGGAGAAAAATATGACTTGCTCCGTAATTTTAACCAGATCAGCGAGATCAAACCACCTGAACACCTGGTCAACATCCTGCGTCCGTACCAGGTAGCCGGTTTCCAGTGGCTCAATTACCTGCAGGAAGTGAAATGGGGCGGCATCCTGGCTGATGATATGGGACTGGGAAAGACCGTGCAGGCCTTATCCTATATTGAACATTATAAAAATGAGAATGGAAGGATCTGTTCACTCGTCATTTGCCCTACGACGCTGATCTATAACTGGGAAAATGAAATAAAAAAATTCACTGCCACGCTGACTTATCATATCCACCACGGCCCCGGACGCACGCGCACCAGGGAAGACCTGCTGAAATATGATATTGTCATTACCACCTACGGCACCCTGCGCAGCGATATCAAATTGCTGATGAGCGTGGAATTCGATTACCTGATCCTGGATGAATCGCAGGCCATCAAGAACCCGTTCAGCAAGGTGACCCGGGCTGCAGGACTTTTGAACGCAAAGAACCGTTTGTGCATGAGCGGCACACCCCTGCAGAACAACACCTTTGATATTTATGCGCAGATGAATTTTCTGAACCCCGGCATGCTGGGCAGCGTGGAATATTTCCGGCAGGAATTTGCCATTCCGATTGACAAAGCGGGTGAGATGGACCGTAAGGACCACCTGAAGAGAATATTATACCCTTTCCTGCTGCGGCGCACGAAGGAACAGGTGGCCCGTGACCTCCCTGATAAGCAGGAAATGATCCTCTATTGTGAAATGGATGATGAGCAACGCGGCATCTATGATGCTTACCGCAATGAATTCCGCAACGAGATACTGGGAGAGATCGCAACAAAAGGGATCCAGCGTTCACAACTCACCATTTTGCAGGGTCTCATGAAACTGCGCCAGATCTGCGATTCACCGGCCATCCTCAACGAGCAGGAAAAATTTGAAAACCATTCCATTAAACTGGAAGAGCTGGCCCGTGAGCTGACTGAAAATATCAGCGACCATAAAGCACTCATCTTTTCACAATTCCTCGGCATGCTGGCCCTGATCAAAGCCAAGCTGGAAGAGCTGGATATAAAATATGAATATTTTGACGGCAGCACCTCGGCCCCGGATCGTGAAAAAGCTATCCAAAGCTTTCAGAACAACACGGAAATAAGGGTGTTCCTGATCTCATTGAAGGCTGGTGGAGTGGGGCTAAACCTCACTGCGGCAGATTATGTATATATCGTGGATCCCTGGTGGAATCCGGCGGTGGAACAACAGGCCATTGACCGCACGCACCGGATAGGGCAGACAAAAAATATCTTTGCTTACCGCATGATCTGCAAAGACACCATCGAGGATAAGATCATCCAGTTGCAGGAAAGAAAAAGAGCGCTTGCCCGGGACCTCATTACAGACGACAGTACATTCGTAAAAGCGCTTACCAGGGAAGATGTGGAATACCTGTTCAGCTAGTCCTCTTTCTTGGGAAAATCGAAGAACCAGAACTCTTTTTTTGCCTTCCTGAAACCTGACCAGTCCGGGCAATCAATTTTTACGGCGAATACACCGCAGGTGGGGATATTGTCGGTCTTTACTTCCGTCAAACCGTTGGCGAACCAGGTGAGTCCGGGATTATGGGAGAAAACGGCGATGGCATCCCATTTTTTTTTGCAGGATTCGATCGCGCCAAAAAAATCTTCATCTCCCGCTTCATATAAAGCTTCTCTGAGGATGATATCTTTTTTCCCGGCCTTATAGGCTTTGGCAAAAAACTCAGCCGTTTTCCTGGCTCTTTTGGCGGGGCTGGAGATAAACGCATCGATCTGAATTTTTTTATGAAGCAGGCGTTCCGCCATCCTGGGCGCATCGGCTTTTCCCCGTTCATTCAATGGACGGTCTGCATCTGACAGTAAGGAATTGGTCCAGTCGCTTTTCGCATGCCGGACGAGCAAGAGTGTTTTCATGATCTCAGGCCCCCATGATTTTTTCCCAAAGCTGCGGTATCCTTTTTATCCATACAAATTCTTTCTTCTTGATCGAGGCTTCCTCCACCGGGGATCCAAAATATATTTTCCCGCCTTCGATCGTTTTACCCACGCCGCTTTGCGCATATACGACGGCATCCTTTCCCACCGTAAGTGTTTTACTCACGCCTACCTGTCCCCAAAGCGTTACGTTATCTTCAATAGTAGTGGCGCCGGCAATGCCCACCTGTCCTGCAAACAGGCAATTCTTTCCGACAACCGTATCATGTCCGATCTGTACCAGGTTATCCATCTTTGTTCCGGCCCCGATGATCGTATCGCCTGTCACGCCGCGGTCGATGGTACAATTGGCGCCGATCTCCACATCATCTTCTATCACCACCCTGCCGCAACTGGTCATTTTTTTATATTGAACGGGACGAGTGGTCTTCCGGTTATAATAAAATGCATCACTGCCGATCACAGTCCCTGCCTGGATCATCACACGGTGGCCGATCACACTATGATCAAGGATCGTAACATGCGGGTGAATGATGCAGTGATCGCCGATGTGTACATGATTGCCGAGATATACACCCGGCATAATGACGGTTTTACGGCCCACCGATACAGTGTCACTGATCATTTTGAGGGATGGAGTGAAAGGCCTGAAATGATCCACGATCTTCAGGTAGGCTTCAAAGGGTTCATCCACTACCAGCAATGCCTTTCCTTCGGGGATCTCTGTTTTTTTATTGATGATGATCCATGAAGCAGCGGATTGCAGGCAGGCAGTATAATATTTAGGATGGTCTACGAATGCAAGATCCCCTTTCTCCACCCGGTGGATCTCGTTGATGCCGGTGGCAGCGGCTGAACTGTTTCCCAGCAATTCCGCGCCGATCAGCTTGGCGATCACGGGAAGCGGAACCGGTTCATTGAATTTCATATATACAATTTTCATCAAAGGTAATGCGCAAACAACTGAATCACCAGTAGCCTCATGCTATTGAAAAATATTACGGGTTCTTTTATTTGCAAAACTGTTTTTCTCCTATGAAAACCAGGAAGGATCATATTAAAAAAATACATTCATCATGCCGGAAGATCTGCGGGATGATGAATGCAAAGCCTGAAAAAAATTTTCGCTTATCCACATGCAGAAGTAAAATGTTAATAAAATAACCAAGAATTTTTTTTTTACTGATAAAAATTATTTATAATATTGTGTTGGGAATTTATTTCCCTACTTACTAACCCATCCATATAAATGTCCCTCCGGTTTCCCGGGGGGATTTTTAATTACCGCACTTTGCCTATTTGAAATATCTTTAACTTGTCATAAATACAGATCGCATGCTTCAGTCAATGACGGGATTCGGAAGAGCGGAACAGGCTGCCGGCTCCATTATTTTCCAGGTGGATATCAAATCGCTCAACGGGAAACAATTTGAATTACTGATCAGGATACCGGCCATCCTGAAACCCTATGAATTTGAGATCAGGAAGATACTCGCCGATCAGCTAAGCCGGGGAACAGTCGATTGCCTTATCAGTGTAAAAGATTCAGGTGAATCAAAACCGGTCACGATCAATACCAGCCTCGCCAAGGCTTATTATAAACCACTGGCGGAACTGGCATCTGCACTTCAGCTTGACCCTTCGCAGATCCTGGGCACACTGGTCAAACTACCGGAGGTCATTACCCCATCTGCTGAAACCCTGAGCGAAAAAGACTGGCAGTCTTTCCGGGAAATACTGCTGACCGCAATTGAGGACCTGAACCATCATCGCAGCGAAGAGGGCAAAAACCTGGAAAAGGACCTGGTGAGCCGTATTGATTATATCATGAAATGGCGGGAAGACATCGTGAAACTGGAACCGCAACGCAAACAGAAGATCAGGGATGGGTTGATGAAACTGGTACGGGAAAATACCGCTGCCGGGGATTATGATAAGAACAGGCTGGAACAGGAGATGATCTTTTATATAGAGAAAATGGATATCAGTGAAGAACAGGTACGGTTAAAAAGCCATTGTGATTATTTCAGGACCGTATTACAGGAAAACGGGAATTCCAAAGGGAAAAAACTCTCATTCATTTTACAGGAGATCGGACGGGAGATCAACACAACAGGCTCCAAAGCCTATGATGCCGGTATCCAGCAATATGTAGTGATGATGAAAGAAGAACTGGAAAAGGCCAAGGAACAGATCTTGAACGTATTGTAGCATATTTACCCGGATCCTTCATCTTTATCGTTGCAACCATGGGACGAAACAAAATAGTCTGGCTGACCCGGTGTATAGGTATCTGCACGATGATCATTGTACAGGCCTGCCGGCCCATCAACCTGTATGAAAAAACCGTGGTTATTCCCGGCCACGCCTGGAAAAGCAGTTTCAAACCTTCCTTTACTTTTACGATCAAGGACACCAGTTCACCGCTACAGGTATATTTTATCCTTCGCCACACTGACCGGTACAATTATAAAAATATCTATATCAATCTTTCTGTCAAGAAAGAAGGGCAGGACAGCCTGCGCACACAGCGGTTTGACCTGGAGCTGGCGAATGATGAGAACGGCTGGCACGCCAGCGGCATGGATGATATTTTTGAACATCGTATTTCATTATTTCCTGTCAACCACCCGGGAACCTACACCTTTACCGTGGAACAGGTGATGCGGGAAGACCCGCTGCAGCATGTTTTTGATACAGGAATTCGCCTGGAAAAGAAAGGTGACTGAACTGATAAGATCAAAGATCTCCCAGTTGCGGCCGAATGACAATATCCTCTACACAGGTTGCAGGCGATAATTGAGAAGCCGTATAGATCATTTTGGCTATATCTTCTGCAGGCATGATCCTTTGATCGCTGTTATCAAAACCGCTCCAGCTGTCGGTCATCACAGCCCCGGGGAAAACCGAGGTTACTTTTATCTGGTGAGGTTTCATTTCTTCGCGGAGGTTTTTACTGAACCCATGCATGGCGAATTTACTGATGCTGTAGGCTCCCCCGTTACGGTAAGCCTTCAGCGAAGCGATAGAGCAAATATTGAATATATGTCTGAAATGCTGAGCCCGGTGAAGCGTCATCATTGCAGGCAATAATGTCCGGGTAAGATGATAAGCGGAATATACATTGGTCGCCACCTGGGTTTCGAGGAGGCCATCCGGTTCATCATGAACATTCCCGGGAGAAAAATGGCCCGCATTATTGACCAGGATATCCGGCACGCCCAAAGACAGGCACCATTTTCCGAACGCAAGAGCTTCTTCTTTTTTGGCCAGGTCATGGGCCTGTGCATGAATTACGGCTGAAGGATATTTCTTCTTCAGCTCATCCGTTGCCTTGCGTAAACGTTCCTCCTGTTTGGAACACAAATAGAGCGTGGCTCCGTTCATCGCAAAGATCTCCGCAATAGCAAACCCGATCCCTCTTGATGCACCGGTGATGACAACGTTCATGATATTTCAGATTTTAGAGTGTAGATTGCGGATTTAAATTGAATATCAACCTGCAAATCTAAAATCTTAAATCTGCAATCTGCAATAAAATATCAGCACCTCTTCTTCGACCTCGACCATACGCTTTGGGATTTTGAAGCCAACAGCCGCCAGACGATGGAAGAATTATATCATTTGCTGAACCTGAAAAAGAAAGGCATAGAGAATTTTGATGAATTTCACAGGAATTACCTGCAGCACAATGAAAAACTTTGGGAACGTTATCGCAACGGGTTCATTAAAGTGGATGAACTGCGCTGGAAACGCATGTGGCTGGCCCTGCTTGATTTTAAAGTATCCGATGAATCACTGGCCAGGGAAATGGGTGTACGGTTCCTCGATCTTTTACCTACCCGCAAGATCCTCTTTCCTTATGCAAAAGAGATCCTGTATTATCTGATCTCGAAAAATTATAAACTGCATTTAATTACCAACGGCTTTGAAAAGACGCAACATCTCAAATTGCAGCACGCGGGGTTGACGCATTTTTTTACAGAGGTCATCACTTCTGAGGCAAGCAATAGCTTAAAACCGCATAAAGAGATCTTTGAATTTGCCCTGGCAAAGACAAATGCTTCATTAAAAGAGAGTATCATGATTGGCGATAGCATTGAAGTTGATATCCAGGGAGCATTAAATGCAGGGATGGACCAGGTATTTGTCAATCACCTGAACATTCAACCCTCTATCAAACCCACTTATACTGTTTATAACCTGCATGAACTTAAAAACATTTTCTAACACCCCCTCTCCCCTGGGGAGGGGCTGGGGCTTACCATTCCGCGATCACCGTAATGCCCCCGATTGTTTCATCACCCAGCTTTACTTTCAGTTTTGTATTCAATGGAAGCAGGATATCCACCCTTGATCCGAATTTGATAAAACCCATTTCGCCGCATTGTTTTACCTGCATACCGGGTTTTAAATAATTGACGATCCTCCGGGCCATAAAACCGGCAATTTGCGTAACCATGATTTCCCGTCCGGGCATTTTATAAACGACCGCATGCTGTTCATTTTCTGAAGAAGATTTGGGATGCCATGCCACCAAATTTTTACCCGGGTGATATTGGCTGTACCCGATCTCCCCGCTCACGGCATTACGGTTCAGGTGCACATTCATCGGGCTCATGAAAATGGAAACCTGGATCCTTTTGTCGTTAAAATATTCACCGGGTTCTGTTTCTTCAATGGCCACCACTTTCCCGTCGGCAGGAGCAAGGACCGCGAACTCATTGAGGATAAAATTCCTTTTCGGGCTCCTGAAAAAATAGACGACCCAAAGCAGCAGCATTAAAGTGAGAAACATGATCAGCCAACTGAGAAAGGGGAAACCTGCGCTCAGATAATAATATGTCAGGAGGTTGATGAGGCCATACAACAAAGTAGCAATGGCGATTGTTTTATAACCCTCCCTGTGAATGGTCATGGGCAAATATAACTATTGCCTGCGGGCTGAGAATAAGAGGAATCATGATTAAGACAGGATGAAGGGGAAGTGTATGATCTTGGAAAGATGTAAGAATAACCACACAAAAGGAATTGCAAAAAGCAGGGAATCAAAACGGTCCAGGAATCCGCCGTGACCCGGCATGATGGAGCCACTGTCTTTCACACCGGCCATTCTTTTGAGCCTGGATTCAAACAGATCACCAAATACTCCTGAGACGGATGCAATCAATGCAATCATAGCAATTATCATTCGTAATAATTCCAGGCCAGAATTTGCTCCTGATTTTTTAAAATAGAACAGAACAAAAATGAAATACATGATTATTGTTGCTAATATGATACCCCCGATTGTCCCTTCCCATGTTTTCTTTGGGGAAATTTTTGATAATGACATTTTACCAATAAGGGATCCGACAATATAAGCCATGGTATCATTGATCCAGATGCTGATAACGATTGAAAGAGGAATAAAGCTTCCGGCTATAACATACATCGTATCATGTATATGGAAATCTGTCGTACCGAACATGTTTATCATTAATCCGCAGCTCAGTGAAATGTATAGCAACCCCCCAAGAGACATCCCTATTGTTTTTAAACCATTTTTTTTGCATGCGATCATAAAAATTACCAATGCTGCCAGCATTAATAAGATCAGGGCATCTGAAATAGTGATGCCCGTTGACGCAATTTTTAATCCCGGTGTTTCATGATCCTTAAATCCTATCAACCATAACAGGATGTAGCCGGCATCCATTATTAAAAACTTGCAGAATCTGCTAATGACTGTTTTATTTATGCGCTCCAATAATTTCAAATACTCCCACCAGCAACCAAAATGTATAATGCTGAATAAAATAAGAAAGCTCCATTTATTCCATAGCAACCCCACCAGCATCACCGCTGCAAAAATGATGGCTGTTATCGCCCTTGTTTGAAATGTTTTCCAGTTGAATGCCATGATCAGTAAAATGGAGTTCCCCGAAGCTCTTCATTTTTTCCGGCTGTGTTTTCAGAAGGTTTCTTTGAATTTCTTTTGAACAGGATCACCATCCAGATGATCAGTGGCAAGGCCACTACACCTGCCCAGGAAGACTGATGATCACCAATGGCTTCCCTGATCGACTGCCCGTTCAGGTGCAATAAGTAAATACCTGTTATAGCCACAAAATTGTTGAAAAAATGCGCCAGCATATTGAGCCAGATCTTTCCAGAATATTCATAGATCAGTCCCAGGATCACACCCAGGAAGAACCGGGAAAGGAACCCGTAAAAAGAAAAATGAACGGCACTGAATATAATGCTGACCACGATGATCGATAACCAGGGATTCTTTGTCCAGCGGGTCAGGAAATTCTGCAACCCGCCGCGGAACAATGTTTCTTCACAGACGGCGGGCAGGAGCGCCAGGATAAAAATTGCCAGCAGGTATTCTTTGAAACTGTTCAGGCTGATGATGGTCTCCACCGAAGTATCATAATTATTTTCCATGGCATCGAACTTGAGCTTCATGGCATGGGAAATGGGGACATGTTCATTGACATAAGATAAAAAAGAGGAAAAAAACAGGGCTGCGATCATTAGCGCAGCCACAATACCCGCCTGGGATAGTTTTATATGACTAATAAATCCCAGGAGCTTAAAAGGTTTCCTGTTCATCAAAGCGGCTGTCAGCACCGTGGGCAGGAAAAACCCGATTACGGCGGTCAGGACCTGGATCACCTGGAAAGCTTCGGCATACGCGGGATCATTCAACACATCCTTCATCTTCGTGGCGCTGATACCCGTCATCGCAGTAAAGATGGGAATACTGATCAACGAAGCCATAAAGATGGCCACCAGCGCAAACCCGATCAGCAGGAAAAATCCTCCTGAATAGGAAATGCCTTTCGAATTACTGTCGTACATCAATTCTGCAGTTTAATTGTAAATTTGCAGGTTCAAATTTAACTATTGGAGATTGATTAGTAAGGGTTAAGATGGTTAAAATAGGCCATATACAGTTATCTGAATTTCCCCTGCTCCTGGCACCCATGGAGGATGTGAGTGATCCGCCCTTCCGTGCCGTTTGCAAGGACAATGGGGCCGACCTCATGTACAGCGAGTTCATCAGCAGCGAAGGACTGATAAGGGATGCCATCAAGAGCAGGCGCAAACTGGATTTTGAAAATGAGGAAAGGCCTTTCGGTATCCAGATCTTCGGGGGTGATGAGGAAGCCATGAGCCTGAGTGCAAGGATCTGCGAAACAGTGAATCCTGACCTGATCGATATCAATTTCGGTTGCCCGGTGAAGAAAGTGGCGCTCAAAGGTGCCGGCGCCGGGGTACTCAAAGATATGGATCTGATGGCCCGCCTGACATCAGCTGTTGTAAGATCAACCTCATTGCCTGTGACCGTGAAAACCCGGCTGGGCTGGGATGATAAAACAAAGAATATAGAAGACGTCGCCGAACGCCTGCAGGATGTTGGCATCAAAGCATTGACCATTCACGGAAGAACCAGGACGCAGATGTATAAAGGAGAAGCCGACTGGACATTGATCGGCAGGATCAAGGACAATCCACGGATCAATATTCCTGTTTTTGGCAATGGCGATATTGATTCGCCGGAAAAAGCCCTGGAATATAAGGATCGTTATGGCATTGATGGCATCATGATCGGGCGTGCGGCCATCGGTTATCCCTGGATCTTCAGGGAGATCAAATATTTTTTTGAAACGGGTGAACAGTTACCGCCACCGACGGTTGAAGAAAGAGTAGCAGTTTGCAAAAAGCACCTGCAAAGGTCCCTGGATTGGAAAGGCCAGGTGACAGGCATCAATGAAATGCGCCGGCATTATGCCAATTACCTGAAAGGATTGCCCAATATCCGGGAATACCGCAATAAACTGGTCACCATGAAAGCCACAGAAGAAATTGATGCGGTATTGAATGAGATCGTATCCGTTTATTCAGGGTTTGAATTTGAAAAAACACCCATCATCCTGGTGAATTACCATGAGAAATGTGCTGTGTAACCGGGTCGGCACCGCTGGAGGCGGGGCTGAACCGTAATTCAGGAAAACTGATATTTTCTTTTATTCAAATCTGTTCAAAAGTGGTTGAAGATAATATTTATTCAAATTCAGCCAGGTAGTGGCCGAACCTTCGTCAAATGGTTTTTTAGAAATTGGCCCTTATCAAAAAATTCTACCATATTCCATATCGGATCTTGACACTATTCAAAAAGCTTTTTGATGACCTTCTCTTCAATTCTTTCCAACGTTTTCTTCCTGATATTTTCAGCTGTCATTCCGGTGAGCGTATAAAAAATTTTCTTATCACAGAGAGAATCATCCCCTTGCTCAATATAATACGGGTATGATGAATACGGCCAGTCAGCTACATTTTTAACTAATCGGGCAACAGCGGGATTTTGATGTATATAATGAAAACAATACTCAAAATAGCTTTCACGGATGCCATCTGTTAATTCATGCAGAACTTTTGCTTTCGTCCTCTGCTGGAATAATGAACCCGTGGTTTTATTCTGGATATTTATGGCCTGGGAGTAACTACTGAGTAAAATCCCCACCCGGTAAGCCAGCTCCTGCATGGGCTTGCCTCCATAAGCAGATCTTTTTTTTAACCCTTCCTCATTGGCGCGAAGTAAAAAATGGAAGTGATTGGGCATTAAACAATATGCTATGATATCAGAATAGGGCAATAATTGAACCTCAATTTTTTTCAAAAAGAATAAATAGTTTCCATTGCTGAAAAATATCCTCTGCTGGTTATTACCGCGATTATACACATGATAATATTCGTTTTTGAGAAAACGCATGCTCAGCAGGACCGGACATGGGGCCGCGGTCCAAAACCATAAGTATTAATACTTCAGCATTCCCAAATATTGTTCAGCACTAATTTTTCGTTTGATACTTCCCTGAATCAATAATGCAAGGTAAGTTGTGGGGGATGGCTTCAAAGGAGTAAAAGACGGACAAATTATGAGAATAAACTCATAAGAAATGTATCATTAGGGTTCAGACTCCGCCTTTGGCGGATTCCGACCCTTTCCAGTAATCCCTCATCAACTCATGGCTCCAGGCCGGCTGCCTGATATCTCCCGCGGGTAAGAATTCTTTGAATACTGGTTTGATATCCAGAACCGGCGTTCCGTCGATGGCATCTAAATTCCTTACCCGGATCTTATTGCCTTCCCGGTTTATCAGTTCGGCAATGGTAAGGCCGATGGAATTGGGTCTGTCCTTTTTTCGCTGGGCGAAAATGCCTGTTTCGGGCCAGTTCTTATTGCCGCGGGGATGATATTTATATACCGCATTTGCCGGATCGGCCTTGTCGAAATAAAAAATGACCTCGAGATGTGAAAACTCCTCAATCCCGTTGAATGCATCGGCGGGAACATCGCTTTCCAGTTCTATTTCACTGGTGATGCTGCCCCAGAAATCATCAGACTGATCTTTTCTCGTATTCTTTACCCGGGCTACCGGGCGCAGGGTGATCGCATTCATAGTATTAGTTTTTATCAATGGCAGTCAGCACTTCATTATTGAGGGGTGAGATCCCCGATCCGAAATAATGGGTCAGCACCCCGTTCTCATTCACCAGGTACTTACAGAAATTCCAGGAAGGTTGTTTACTGCACCAGCCGTTCCTGGTGGAATCACTCAGCCACCGGAATACCTCATTCTGCGATTCACCTTTTCTGACCACAGATTTTTTCATCAGGGGAAAGCTAATGCCATAATTCTTTTTGCAAAAGGCGGCGATCTGTTCATCCGTTCCCTTTTCCTCCTGTTTGAAATCATTGGCAGGAAAGCCAAGGACGACCAGCTTATCCGGGTGGGTTTCATATAATTTCTGCAAAGCCTCATATTGCGCCGTATAGCCACAGTCGCTGGCGGTATTGACCAGCAGGACCTTTTTCCCTTTCAGGGAACTGAATGCGAACGTATCGCCGTTATTCAGAACAGAGCGTAAGGAATAAAATGAAACGGGTGGTGCTTTATCTCCTGACAAGGCAGCCATGTTCTTATGCCGCAGCTTCGACCACCACATAAAGGCTGGATAGACGGCCTTTAAGACTTTTTGCCTGTATGTCATATTTTTTGAATGAATGTTTACGATCTCCACATAGGCTGCCAGCACAATGATCAGCAGGAATACGGCCAATAAAATTTTTTTCAGCGTCCGCATGGATGAGAGCACAAAGATATTCACCCTGCCCATTTTAGGGGACAGCATTTTCTGTCCTCCTGGGTATATTTGCCCATGGCACAAAAAAAACTGCAGCGATTTGCCGAACTGAACACAATGCCCAATGTGCTGCAGTTCCCGGAAGGGATGGCGGGGAACTGGAAGAATTTCTTCAGGAATAACAACCCCCTCGTATTGGAGCTGGCCTGCGGGAAAGGGGAATATACGGTTGGCCTCGCACAAAAATATCCGGGGAAGAATTTCCTGGGTGTTGATGTAAAAGGCAACCGTATTTGGGTGGGCGCCAAAAAGGCTTTGCAGCTCAATTTGTCCAATGCCGCCTTCCTGCGCACTGAGATCGAGGGGATTCGCCAATATTTTTCGGGTAACGAGGTAGATGAAATATGGCTCACTTTTCCTGATCCGCAGCTGCGTTTTTCCAAAGCAAAAAAAAGGCTGACCCACCCGCGGTTCCTGCGCGCTTATCATGAATTTTTAAGACAAGGCAGTATGATCCACCTGAAGACCGACAGCCCGGAGCTATATAAATTCACACAAACTGTGATCAGTCTCTATGGCTGCTCAATGCTTTCTTTTTCGGAAGACCTGTATGCAGGCACAGATCTTTCTGAAGAATTAAAAATAAAAACGCATTATGAGCAACTGGATATTGCACAAAGCAAAAAAATTTATTATTGTTGCTTTTCCCTGCCGGCTTCCTTCCCGGGCATTGAACAGGAGGAACAACTGAAACGACTGCTTAAAAAAGATCCGGATGAAAACAAATAAACCTTCTGCACCATTAAAAAAGATCAGCCCTTCCGGGAAAGCGGATGAGAATTTTTTTTCCTGGGTTTACGAGGTGGTCCGGCAGGTTCCGAAGGGTCGGGTCACTTCCTATGGTGCTATTGCGGCATGCATCGGCACCCGGTCTTCGGCCCGTATGGTGGGATGGGCCATGAATGGGTCTCATCGGGTGCGGCCCAAAGTGCCGGCACACCGGGTGGTGAACAGGAACGGCATGCTGACGGGCAAACATCATTTTGGCACACCCAAACAAATGGAAAACCTGCTGAGAAAAGAAGGAATTAAGGTCAGGAATGATACGGTCGTAAATTTTAAAAAATTATTCTGGGACCCGGTGAAAGAACTGGGATTTTGATTGTAGGACAGCAATTCCACCAGGTTTCTGCCTGTATTTTTTAAATCAATGTTTACCTTTGCAGTCCGTTTGAATTTTTAGTCCCATAGTCCCGACGCAGCAGGCTGGTCGGGATGCCGACCGCAAGCGTCTGCATTCAATGTCCGCCCGGCCGACGCCGTTCGGACGGGGATAGAACGAGAAAAAAAATTTCAGGTCCCGTAGTCCCGACGCAGCAGGCTGGTCGGGATGCCGACCGCAAGCGTCGACATTCAATGTCCGCCCGGCTGACGCTGTTCGGACGGGGATAGAACAAGAAAAAAAAATTTCAGGTCCCGTAGTTCAATGGATAGAACGAGAGTTTCCTAAACTCCAAATACAGGTTCGATTCCTGTCGGGACTACCACACGGAATCGGCAGTAATCCGAAGGATTTTTCGGGGGACTTAAATAATTAAATCACCTATGCGTATCGGGTATAGGGATATAGAAGCTGGCGATGTCATCAATATAGCTTTGGGGGGCGGAGAAAATCAAATTTGTCAAAACAATTACAGTCAGGTCATCCTTACGATAAATGAAAAATGCCGCTCTTCCGCCACCTGTTGGACCGGCAACGGGATGGTCTTCTCTTGGAGCTATTGGCCAACCAAGGCCATAACCATTTAATACGGGCCCAAACCCTTCATGCGTACCGTCATTAAGCAGACCAGGTTCCCAAAGCGTTAGAAGGCTCTCTTTTTTTATTAATTTGCCCTCTTGTAGTTTAATGGTCCAGTTAGCTAATTCCTCTGCAGAAGTATTTAATCCTACTGCAGTCCAGAGGTATTTAGGCCAATCCCTTATCAGGCTTTTCAAAGTATCAGTTACAATTACAGAGTCATGAACAATTTGACGAAATTGGTAACTTCCGGACAGGTGAGGTATTATATCCTTGCTGTCTCCAAAACAGCTGCTCTTCATGCCAGCGGGTAGTAGTTGGTGCTGTCTGATGAAATCAGTAAAAGCAATTCCTGTAAGTTTATTTATTATCAT
Source organism: uncultured Chitinophaga sp. (assembly GCA_964652845.1). Classification (GTDB taxonomy): domain Bacteria; phylum Bacteroidota; class Bacteroidia; order Chitinophagales; family Chitinophagaceae; genus JJ008. The sequence goes on along the minus strand of CAZZDQ010000002.1, from coordinate 83,168 downwards.
GCCGATCAAGACATAATTTGTTTGGTTATATTGAAACTTTTCGCCTGGCTTAAAAACTATAGGAAGCTTGAAAACCTTTGCTAATGCACTGTCCTCATTGATATCAATTAACTGCGAATTTTTGTCCCATATATCAGGCAGTCCGGATATGTGAGTCAATAACTGACGAACCGTTATGGTCTGCCATGAAATCGGGAGGTTGTTCAGATAATTTGATATCGGGGAGTCTAATTTCAGCTTACCTGTTTCCACCAATTGCATTATTGCAACTCCTACAAAAGCTTTTGTGATGGAATGAACCGGGAATAAGGTTCTATTAGTTACCGGTATTGAATCTTCAAGATTTGATATGCCAAAAGAATGTAAGAATACAATTTTCCCGTGCTGCACAACGGATACCTGCATTCCCGGTATCTTACGGGTTTTCATTTGTTCTCTTATAAAGGATTCTACTTTCTGACTTTGTAACTGTGAAGATGCGTTGTTTGAAGAACAGAAAAGGATTATAAATAATAATGGGATCGAAATATATAGTTGTTTCATTTAAGTAAGGGTTTGTGTTGCATGACAAAACATAATAAATTTATGATATTATCCGCTTGTTTTAGGAAATTAGCTAATTACTGACTAAGCACCAAATTTCAAACTGAGACACTACGAAAATCAGCTAGATAAAACTATAACTTTTGTACATACTTGCCGGCAGGTAGGTTGTTGGTAAGACAATCAGTCTAATTACAAGATCAAAAGGTCTCGGACTTAAAAATTTCCAATATTTTGTAGATCATTAAAAAAATGGTTCGATTTGGAGCTACCTGGCACTACTTTATTAAATGTAAAAAAATGTATAGTTAGCTTAGAGGTTATTTATCGTTCCCAATCCATTATATCAATAAAAGAGGAACTATTCCCTGGGAAGTAGTATTTACGACCACCCCGAAATGAACCCCAAGGACCTTTATCTCTAATAATATCGTACTGCCAATTATTGTTTTTTTGCCTTATCATACAATTAGCACTATCAATTTCTTTTGCAAAAAACCACGGTAATTCACGCATTGGGGAGTGTTCGTCTGTTAAAGATATTTGGTGAACGATAATAGAATCTTTGAAATTAAGTTGTTTACTTAATCCCTTTTGAAGTGACTGTAATTTCTTAATTGATTTTTTAATTTTTTTTCGATCTACAGCTTTGTTTCCACCGGCCGGATATAAAATCTCGTAGTAATCGTCAATATTCTCCCGAACTAGTTCTTGAAACTTTTCAAATTCCACAAGAAACCACACTGTACCATATTCATATAGGAGAGGCTTCTTGAATCCGATATTCTTTAACCTGATAGTGTCTATCTTGTGTGTAAAATAGGAGTTTTGACTAATAACAGGGTTAGTATTAGCAATAACCCCAAAAAGGATAATTCTTTTAATCATTACAATTACCAACTAACCATAAATCTAAAATATTATAACATATTTTCAAAAAGACGAGACTATTGTAAATTAACTAACTACTGTAATAATTTTTACTTTGTCGTTGGAGCAGACCGCTATAATTCTAAAGTAAGGAAATCAAAAAACCCAGATATTTTGCAAATCGGTCAAAAATTGGTTCGAACTGCTGCTACTCGGGACTACACTGCACTCGTCAGAAGCTTGTTTTATTTTTTAATTTCATAATATAATTCCACCATCCCGCTTTTATAAGCGGTCACATTTTTCAGGTGCAATGCCTGTTCCTTCCCGAGCTGATCTAAAAACCTTGTTCCCTCACCCAGTATAATGGGCATAACAGATAATCTGATTTCGTCTGCCAGGTTTAAACGAAGGAAATCTTTGGCAAGCACAGCTCCGCCCACAAGCCAGGCAGTTTTGTATACTGGTTTCAGCCTTTCATTAACCAATTTGATCAGATCGCCGGAATAAAATTCAATATCCGGCCTTTCAACCGGCAAAGTTCTGCTCGTTATTACAATCGTGGGAGTGTTCCCGTAAGCCCAGCCATAAGATCCTGAAAGCTCCAGCGCATGTTCGTAAGTGCGTGAACCCATTATATAACAGTCGATTGATTTAAGAAATTCCTCCGGATTTTGTTCGCTAACTCCTTTTTCATAGTGGTCAGAGGTTTCAAACCAGGAAACACTATTGTCCTTTTTAGCAATCATGCCGTCGAGGCTTGAGACCATGTGGATGGTTACTTTAAAAGAATTTGCCGGCATCGTAAGGATGTATTGATGAATTGCCTGTAATACATAAATTTATGATATTCTATGCTTATTTTATCAGTCAGGTCGTGGTTGAGCAAATCATTTCTATTCTTAAATGAAGAAAACAGGATTAAAAATTTTCGGGATTTTGTAAATCCTTAAATTGCCATTTGCCTTAAGTCATCGTTATGTTCAAAAAGAAGACCCTTGGACTTTTACTGATCTGCACCCTCCCTTATTTCGTACCCGCCCAGAATGAGGATGATGTGTTTGAAGCCAACCGGCTGAAAAAGACATTTCCCAACGACAGGGTGGTGGCTACCAGCGTGGAAGAAGAATACAATTTTGATCGCGGAAAAAGCGAGGATAAGCTCCCGGTTGTAACGGCCACCAAGAACACCGGCATTACCTTCCTGTCCCTGCGGGAAAGAGCCTCCATCCAGTATTTTGATTTCTATAATTCTTTTTCAAAGATCACGTCGTTCAAACAGCTTGAAAAAAAAAGAGGGCTTTTCGGTATCACTAAGAATTACAATGTGGGCTATGCCATCGACCGCTCAGCCAGCTCCAGTGATTATTTTTCTGACGACAGCCGCATAAAATATTTCAATATCGGATTCAGCGGCTATGGCGATGTGACCCGGGTGGAAACCGAAAAGAAATACCTGGACAGCAAATACCTCACGGGAATCTATTTCCACTCCTGGTATCCCGCCAAGGAAAAGATCATACGTATCGTTGTCCCCGACTGGCTCCAGCTGGATATCCGGGAATTCAATTTTGAAGGTTATAAAGTAGTTAAACAAAAGACGCAGGAGAAGAACACAACAACCTATACTTATAAACTGCAGAACCTGGATGCCATCAAATCAGAAAGCCGTTCCATGGGTATCGCCTGGCTTTGGCCGCACCTGGTGCTGGTGGTCAAATCATTTAACAGCGATGGGAAGCCCGAAAAGGGATTCGGGGATGTAGGGGACCTTTATAACTGGTATAAATACCTCTACCTTAAATGCGATAACCAGCCAGATCAGCTGAAAGCAAAGGTTGCCGAGCTTACGGCTGGAAAGGGCACCGACCTGGACAAAATAAAATCCATTTATTACTGGGTACAGGATAATATTCGCTATATCGCTTTTGAGGACGGCCTTGCCGGATTTGTGCCCGCTACCGCACAGGATGTTTTCAAGACAAAATACGGAGACTGCAAAGGTATGGCCAACCTGATGACGGAAATGCTGAAACTCGCAGGGTTCGAATCTTATATGACATGGATCGGCACCCGTCACCTGCCCTATACCTATGCCCTGCCCGCTCTCTGCGTTGACAACCACTGTATCTGCACGGTCGTTCTGGGAGGAAAGGAATATTATCTCGACGGCACGGAGAAATACATTCCCTTCGGCGATTATGCCTGGCGCATACAGGGCAAGGAGGTCCTGATCGGCAAGGGAGACAAGTATGATGTTAAAAAAGTACCGGTGCTCGATAAAAATAACAACAAGGTCCTGACGGAAACCAGCTTCCAGCTAAGTGATAATAAACTCAAAGGTCATGTGAAAGTGACGCTGACAGGTCAAAAAAGGACCGGATTCCATCAATTCTATCATGACCTCGCCCATGATGATAAATTAAAACTGGCGGAACGTTTCCTTGAATTCGGAAACAAAAACCTGACAGTGACCAATGTAAAAACATCCGACCTGAATAACCGGGAAATACCGGTCACCATCGAAGGGGATATCGATCTCAGCAATTATATCATTACGGAAGACAAGGAGATTTATGCCGGCATTGACTTTTTCCCCGAGGACATGCGGGATATCATCCCCGACAAGGACCGGCAGCAGGATTATGAGCTTTCATCGGCCTATGTGGCAGAGGATGAAACGGAACTCACCCTCCCCGCGGGATATAAAGTGATTTCCCTGCCGGCCGCTATCAATGAGAAGGCCGATGATTATGAAGTATCGGGTTCTTATACAGCAAAAGACAACAAGGTCATCTTTAAAAAGACATTATCCTTTAATACCGGGCGTATCCGGAAAGCTGATTTTGAGAACTGGAAGAATTTTGCCAAAAAGCTCAGGGATTTTAACAGCAATCTTATTCTGATACGAAAACCTTGAACATTAAACCTGAAACCTTAAACTTTCCAATGAAGAAATTGGTTTTCATATTATCCGTCACTTTATTTTCAATAAGGTCATATACCCAGAACGACGAAGACACATTTTCACCCTCCCGCCTGGAAAACATTACCGGTAATATGAAACAAGTGTGGAATGACCCGGACCCTGATTTTTCTGTGACCAAGGTTCCGGATAAATGGAAAGAAGAAAGCGGGGTCATCATTGCCCAAAAAACCAGTTTTTCATTTGACAAGGACGCCAGCAAACTGGCCGTTTATGAGATCACACGCCGGCGTATCAAACTTATCGACCGGGATGCTGTGAATTCCTACTCTTCCGTTTATTTCCGCATCGGCTCCTCCCGCGACGGGGCGGGCATTAAAGTGATCAAGGCGAACGGGAATGTGCAGGATGTTTCCCTGCGGAATGCGGTCTTTGTGGAGGATAACCAGACCATTCCTTCCACCTTTCAGCCCTATATCGGCAAGGTCAGCACCTATATTGATAAAAGCAAGAGCAGGGTGATTTATTACAAGATCGCTGTACCCGACCTGGACCCCGGCGATATCATCGATTACGGCACTATTTTTTACGATGATAATACCGTGAAGAAAATGAGCTTTATCGAGTTCGAGCCCATTTATTATGTATGCACCCGCGAGTATCCTGTCATGGCCCAGAAATTCGAGATCAATACCGACGATAAATCTTTCGTCAACTCCAAATCCACTATGGGAGCGCCCGATTTTAAAGAAGAGGGCAAAGGCAAGGCTGATTATACCTGGGAAGACCGTAACCGGGAGAAGATCAGTGATACACGTTGGGTGAACAGCATGGTTGAACTTCCCATGGTGAAATTCCAGATCGTTTTTTCCCGGCAGGAGAACCGTTCTGATCTTTTCATCGGCGACAGGAGAGAATTAAAACAGAATATCAAACCGCAGGAGCTGGCTGAAAAAATGAACAATCTCTATAATAAACTGGATGGCTCGGTTTATTTTACCGCCGCAAAAGCATACCTGAAACAGATCGGGGGCAATGACTTGCGGGAAGACGATTATATTCAGAAAACATATTACATTCTCCGCCATATCTCTTTTTTCAGGACGGAGGGCTTTTCAAGCGAATTATTTGCTTCCTGTTTTACACAGTGCCTCGACCTGCGGAAAATACCCTATGAACTGATCGTCACTGCTTCTTCCCATATCACCAAACCGGAGAATATCATTTTCAGAACTGAACCGGAATGGATCGTGCGGGTGAAAGGCAAACTGATCTTTAATGCAACGCGATTCTCGAATCCCTATGACCTGAATGATGAATTCCTGAACACGCCCGCTTATATCATTTCGTTGGGGAAAAACCCGACCGCCACTCCTATCACATTGACGGGAACCAACCCTGATGAGAATATCACCACCAACACGATCTCAGCTGGTATCGACACTGCTACCCGGAATATGTCGGTCTCCCTGCAGGTTGCCGCTGCCGGACTGAACAAGGAGTTCTATAATTACCCTGCCCTCGTCTATACTTCAGCGCTCGATGATGATTATCGCAGTTACGGCGGTGATGACGATGTGCGCACCGGCATGCGGGCCGACCTGCTGGATGCCTATGAAACCAAACTGCGTGAAAGAAAAAAAGAAGACAAGACAAATAAGCTTGAATACATGAAAAAAGTGATGGGAGAGGATTATGATAATGTCAGCAGCTACACAGAATTCAACCTGAATACCGACGGGCGCACCTGGCGAAAGCAGGAATTGAATTATACCAACAAATTTGAACTGAGTGATATGGTGAAAATAGCGGGAGATAACCTGCTGGTCGCCGTCCCGGCCCTGATCGGCAACCAACTCTTCATCAGGACAGACGAAAGAAAAAGAGAAGTGGATGCCGATATGAGTTTTCCCCTCAGCCTGCGCAGCGTCATCAATTTCACCATTCCGCCCGGTTACAAAGCGGTGGGTGTGCAAAACCTGAACATGAACCTGGATAATGAGACCGGGACCTTTGCCGTGCTGGCATCGGTGGATGGGAATAACCTGAATATCCTGGTAAAAAAAGTGTACAAGCAAATGACAGTGAAAAAAGAGAACTGGCCCAAACTGCTCGAGATGCTGGACGCCGCGTTTAATTTTTCACAGAAAAAGATCCTGCTCAAAAAAATTTGATTTTCCCTGATTCTCGCCCCGTTCCCGGTGGAATAAGACATAAATTCTATATTAGTGCCGGTGAAAAAAACTGATCCCATTCAATATCCTGCTGGCAACGCATCTCCTGCACCTGGTACTGAATTTACGACCCTGAAAAAGCAGGTGGAAGAAAGGATCCTGGAAAGCAACCGGGAAAAACGGGACAAGTTTGATGTGATCGTGCTTGGAGTGGGATCCATGGGTTCGGCAACCTGTTTTCACCTGGCAAAACAGGGCGCAACCGTACTGGGACTTGAACAATTTGATATTCCGCATGAAATGGGATCACATACCGGCCAAAGCCGGATCATCCGCAAAGCTTATTTTGAGCATTCCGATTATGTGCCCCTGCTGGAAAGCGCCTACCATAATTGGAATGTTCTTGAAAAGATCTCCGGCGAACAAGTGTATTTCAAGACCGGCCTTCTCTACGCTGGCCAGCCCGCTCATCCGATGATCAGGGGCGTGCTCGAATCATCCCTTAAATATGATATCCGCATAAACAGGCTCTCAAAACAGGAATTGCAAACAAGCTATCCGCAATTCAATATTCCCGCCAGCTATGAAACGCTGTTTGAGCCTGATGCAGGTTTTGTAATGCCGGAAAAAACGATCCTGTTATATACAGACGAGGCATTGAAGAACGGAGCTGTCATCAAAACCAAAACCAAAGTCATTGAATGGGAAAAAACGAATGGAGGAATAACAGTAACAACTTCAACCGGCAAGTACTTTGCCGATAAGCTGGTCATCACCGCCGGTCCCTGGACGCCTAAACTGATTCCTGCTCTCTCAAAGGTTTTGAAAGTCACCCGGCAGGTCATCGGATGGGTGACTCCGGGAACCCCCTCTTTATATGAATTAGGTAAAATGCCCTGCTGGTGTATCACCGATGATGCCAGGCCCGGGATGTATTATGGATTCCCGGTCCTGCCCCCCGGAAAATTTTATGGACCTGAAGGATTCAAGCTGGGCCATCATTTTCATGGCCCGCCTGCAGACCCCGATACCGTGAACCATAACAGTAATGCGGAAGATGAAGACAATATCGCGTATGCCCTTAATAAATTTTTCAGGGACGGATATAAATCCACACAAGTAATAAAGACCTGTTTGTATACCAATACACCGGATGAAAATTTCATCTTGGATCATTTACCGGGTTATGATCGGAAGGTTGTCATAGCGGCGGGCTTCAGCGGTCATGGATTCAAATTTGTTCCGGTGGTCGGGGAGATCATGAGCGACCTGACGCTCCGGGGAAGTACGGAGCAACCGATAGGATTTTTGTCAATAAAAAGATTGATGAAATGAAAAACCCCGGGATCACCGGGGTTTCGCATAAATGCAACTCACTTATTTATGCTTTTGCACAATTGGACTTCTTGCAACAATCCTGCGTACAGGGTTGCGTGCAATGACTGCAGTCCTGTTTGTGCTTTTTATGTTTTCCGATCTGGGCAAATGCTCCTGTGATTGACAGGGACAGCAATGCCACCATGATTATCTTTTTCATGTAATATATTTAAATGATTAAAAATTATTTACAGAATTGAGAGAGAAATATTCGGGGGTTTCCAGATCCTGGTATGAAAAACAGGCAGATGCCCGCTGTTATTTGTAAAATATTTTTGAACGGGGATCATGGAATTAAAACACCCTGTAACAGCTTGCTGGACGATAAATATGCAGCAGGCAGGGCAACTGGCACAAGCCGCTGTATTATCGCACTTACCGGAAGATTTCGGGCATTGTGTCTGATGATCGCAGGAACTTTTTGCCCTGCACATTTTCAGGCAAGCGCTTGCCTGAACGGGCTTTTTTTGCGTAAGCCATGACGGAAGGAACGACATTTCAGCAAAGAAAAAACTGAAAGAGAACAATAATATGGCGCTGTTTACTTTCACGGATGCTTCTAAAGATAGTTAAATTAGATACCGGCACAGGAACAATTACAGGAACGGCAGGAGCATCCTGTTTGCAACAACTTTTTAGTAGCTTTACGGGAATAGACTTATTTATTCTTAAACCAGGATTGCATGGGAAACGGAGCCCCTCAATTTTCAGAATCACTGTTCAACAGCAAGCTTTCCTTCGATCCCCTGTTGACCTCACTGAAGAAGAATATTGCGGAAGGGAATGCGGGAATGCAGAAATTATACGGGAAGGTTATCAGGGAATTTGAAAAACAACCGGAACTGCGCGGCATCATTGAGGATGTATCCGTACTCACCGAGCATGAAGAACTGATCGAAGAACTGCTCTCCGCCGTATTCCCGCCTACCACCGCCAATTTTATGTACGGCGTTTCCTTCCCTTTTAAAAACGAGGCGGTGTATGCTTCCCCCGTGTTCCGTGCCAGGCTGATCGACCAGGATAGCAATAAGATCCGCCTGCCATCTCCCGAAAGCCATGAACTTTTTAATAAGGAAAGGATCCATTTCGCTTTTGGACTGATCATGAAAAAATTCCTTGGATCTAACAGTCCCCTGAACGACCGGTTTGTATTCCCTTACAACGACGGGGAAACGGGGCTGACCCGTTTCATGGAATACCGCATCGACGGACGCTTTATTGATGTGAAACCGGTGGATGAAATGCCGGAGATGCCTGCTTCCATTCTGGATGCACATACCCACAGCGTGATGGCCGTTACCCAAATGATGGAACATATTCCCCTCGAAAAATTCGTTTTTGAGGGATTGTTCATCATCCGTGTCAATGATACCACGGAAACAGAGATCATTTCCCGCATCAAGAATCATTTGCTGGAAAATAATATGTTCGAAAGCGATGCCTTTTATACCGACCTGGAGAATTATATCCAGTGCCTTGTCGGATTAAAGGATGTCACGATCGGCATCACTCCTTTCTTCCGGATCAACGGGCATTATGTGTATTCCAGCCTTCATAATAAGAACAGCATTCTTTTCAGGAAGCTCGAATCCCTGGAAGAAAAAGACGAGATCAGTGATTATTGCAAGCAACTGTTCCGCCACAACCACCAGCCGGTACTCTATGATGACATCACGGATACCCAGCTGGCCAATGTGCAGTGCCTTCCTTTTTATTTTGAACAGGGTGCCCGCAGCATCATCCTCTGCCCTCTTCGGTACCACGAGGGGTTGATCGGGATGCTGGAGATCATTTCGGGTACGCCGGGTAAACTACAGCCTTCGCATATCAATAAGATCGAGGCAGCCCTTCCCTTGTTCTCCCTCGAGCTGGAAAAAAGCCTGCACCAGCTGAAAAGCGAAGTGGACAGCGTGATCAAGAAAAAATTCACGGCTGTACAACCTGCGGTGGAATGGAAATTCACTGAAACGGCGCTTCGTTACATTGAGAACAAACACCGGCATGAGGATGCCCGGATCGAACGCATCACGTTCCATGATGTGTACCCGCTCTTCGGTGCCATTGATATCCGTAATTCTTCCACTGAAAGGACAAGGGCCCTTACGCTCGACACGGTTGAACAATTGCAAATGGCCGCTGATATCATCAGGAAAGCACAGGAAGACCTTGATTTTCCCTTATTGCAGGAAGTGGGGTACAAGATTGATAAATGTATTGCTGTGTCGTCCAACGGCGTGGATGCGGAAGAAGAGATCGGCATCCGGGAATTTTTCAAACAGCAGGTGATGCCGCTTTTCAATAACCTGAAGGAGACCCGCCCGGGATTAAAAAATGAACTTGAAAATTATTTTTCCTCTCTCGATGAAAAAATGGGGATGCTCTACCGGCACCGGAAGAACTATGAATCCAGTATCTCAAAGATCAATGACACCCTGGCGCATTTTGTGGACAACGAACAACTGGCTGCTCAAAAACTCTATCCGCATTTTTTTGAGCGCTTCATCACGGACGGGCTGGAATTCAATATCCACCTGGGACAGTCCATCAGCCCACGCAAACGCTATGATGAGATCTACCTGCATAACCTGCGCATGTGGCAGTTGACCATGATGGCAAAGGCGGCCCGGCTCACTCACCACCTGGAAAGAGAATTAAAACATCCCCTGCAGACCACGCAGCTGATCCTGGCTTATAACCAGCCTTTGTCCATTGCATTCCGCAGTGAAGAAAAGAAATTTGATGTGGACGGCGCCCAGCATACCCGCTATGAGATCGTCAAAAAAAGAATTGACAAGGCTCATATTAAAAATACAGAGGAACGGATCACCCAGCCAGGCAAGATCGCCATTGTATATTCCCAGACACGGGATGCCGGAGAATATACCGAGTACATCGAATTTTTACAGGACCGGAAGATCCTGCAACCCGGCGTAGAAAAGCATGATGTGGAACCCCTGCAGGGCGTGGTGGGCCTGAAATTGATGCGGGTGGATGTGGCGTATGATGAAGATTAGAATAAAGAATTTAAAAGAGGGTTTAAAATCAACCAACGATGGAAGTGCATGCCCACGGACATGTTCAAGGTAAAAAATCCTGGAAAGAATATTTCTGGGAATTTCTCATGCTATTCCTGGCCGTGTTCTGCGGATTCCTGGCCGAGAATCTCCGGGAGCGACAATCAGAACATCACCGGGAGAAAGAATATATCATTTCAATTACCCATGACCTGGAAAAGGATACGACCAATCTTCATACCTGCATCCGCAGCAATACGGGTAAGAAAATTGTGTACGATTCAATGTGGAGCCTGCTGAAGCGACCCGACCTGCTACAGCATGTGAACAAGCTTTATTATTATTTTGTGCCGACGACGTCTTACAGCCCCTTTCATGCAACAGAAGGTACTATCCTGCAACTGGAAAATGCGGGAGGTCTTCGTCTGATCCGCAATAAGAAAGCGGTTGACAGCATCACAGATTATTATACGGGGGTCAGTGCCGTAGAAGGACAATTCGCCACTTTTTTACGTTATTTTGACCAGTATCACCAGGTAACTTTCACGGAATTTGATTATTCCCAGATCGATACCCTGTTCTTTGACCCCAAAAAAATCCTGGATGGACCAGGCAGGTTTACCTTGCTGACCACGGACAAGGTCACACTCAGGATTCTCTTCAATAAACTTTATGCCCTCTGGGCCATTATGGACAATTACCTGGAATTCCTGGAAGGGCTGGAAGAAAAATCGGTATCCACGTTGGCGTTTCTTAAAAAAGAATATAAGCTTAACTGAATCATGGAAGTTCACTCCCATACACATCATCAGCATAACGGGATCAAAAAACCCTGGAAACAATATTTCTGGGAGTTTCTCATGCTGTTCCTGGCTGTGTTCTGCGGTTTCATGGCTGAAAATTTCAGGGAACACCAGGTGGAACACCAGCGGGAAAAACAGTTCGTTCGTTCTATAGGGGAAGATCTTTCCGATGATATCCATCAGCTGGACAGCGTCATTGCTGTTCATAAATTGCTGGACCATATGCTGGATTCGCTTCTGTATTACCTTCAAGATGCCGACCCCCACCAACATGGCAGTGATATCTATTATTTCACCCGGTGGGCTCCCCGCACCACCCGATTTTATTCCGATGACCGTACCATGTCTCAATTAAAGAATGCCGGTAACTGGCGTTTGATCCGCAATAAAAACGTATCGGACCAGCTCGCGCATTATGATAACCTGGTGAGAACGATCACCCAGTTCATTGACCAGCGGGAAGAATCCCTGGTGCTGATCTTGTACCAGTCCATTGATAAACTATTCGATAGCAAGGTATTTGAAAGTATGGTGAACGGGCTCAGCTTTGTACGTCCGCCCAATAATCCCCAGTTGATGAGCTATGATAAAAATGATCTGAATGAATTCTGTAACCGTATCCACTTCAGGAAAAACTCAAATTTCTATTACTTAAAAGCTGTGGAGCGACTGCTGGATGAAGCGAAAAAAACCGTTTCCGTGATCAATAATGAGTATCACCTGGATTAAATAATAAGTGGAATCCATGAAAAGAATCATCCTGTTCCTGCTTCCTCCCCTGCAATTATTGTCTCAGAACTTTTCAAAGGAAGAGATCAGCAAGTGGACGCAGGAAGCGCAACAGGTCACCATCATCCGGGACAACTGGGGCATTCCGCATATTTACGGGAAAACGGATGCCAACGCAGTATTCGGTTTACTGTACGCCCAATGTGAGGATGATTTCAAAAGAGTGGAGATGAATTATATCGAAAAACTGGGAAGATTGTCGGAAGTGAAAGGTGAAAGCTCTTTATACGATGACCTCCTGATCCGAATGGTCATTGATTCCTCTGATGCGATCAGTGATCTTAAAAAAACGCCCAAATGGCTGAAAAAGCTCTGTAATGCCTTTGCCGACGGCGTCAATTACTATTTATACAAACACCCCGAGACACACCCTGCATTATTGAATCATTTTCAACCCTGGTATCCCTTATTATGGACCGACGGAAGCATCGGCGCTATCAATACTGCGGGCCTTACTGCCACAGACCTGAAAAATCTTTATTCAATGGGTGAGCCGGTAGCTTCAATAAACAAATCGAACAGCAACATAGATCATGCAGGACTTGACCCGGCATCTATTGCCATGCAGGAAGAAGACCCTAGCGGCTCCAACGGCTTTGCCTTTTCTCCCAAAATAACTGAAAGGGGGAATGCTATTCTTTATATCAACCCCCATGTAACATTGTATTTCCGTCCGGAAGTACATATCACCAGTGAGGAAGGACTGAATGCCTACGGTGCCGTTACCTGGGGGCAGTTCTTCGTTTACCAGGGATTCAATGAACATTGCGGATGGATGCATACCAGCAGCGAGGTGGACGCTGCCGATGCATACATTGAAAAAATTTCCAGGAAAGGGAATGGATGGATATGTATGTATGAGGGAAAGGAAAGGGTGGTCACAGAAAAAAAGATCCAACTCAGATATATAAGAGCTGGCATCATGGAAACAAAAACAATAACCGCTTTATTTACCCATCACGGCCCGGTGATGGCCAGGCGCAATGGTCAATGGTTAAGCGTAAGGGCCGACAACCGTCTTATGAGCGGACTGATCCAATGCTGGCAGCGCATTAAATCAACCAGCTTTGCTGACTTCAAAAAAACCCTTGAACTGAAAGGGAATATTTCTAATAATACCGTTTATGCTGATGCGGAAGGAAATATTGGCTATTGGCATGGCAACCGTATTCCGATACGGGATAAACGCTATGACTGGAGCAAACCGGTGGACGGAAGTATTTCTGCTACGGAATGGAAGGGATATCATGCGATCAGTGAAACGGTACATTGCATCAATCCGCCCAATGGCTGGCTACAGAATTGCAATTCCACACCGTACACCGTTGCAGGGATCAATAGCCCCAAAAAAGAGAATTATCCTGCCTACATGGCGCCGGATGCTGAAAATTTCAGAGGGCTAAATGCCGTCAGGACATTAAGCGAAGGGAAAAATTATACAATTGATAAAGTTATCAATGCCGGATATGATACCCGGCTCACAGCATTTGAAATACTGGTACCGCCATTGGTTCAGGCTTTTGAAAAAACAATTTCACCCGGCGATTCATTGTATGCCCGGCTGGAAGGACCGATCACTTTGCTCAAAAAATGGGATTACCGATGTGGTGAGAATTCCGAAGCTACTACCCTGGCCATAGAGTGGGGACAGAAAATAATGCCGGCCATCATGCGAACACATATTGTGGATGACGAGGAAGCTGACCAGGTGGATAAGGCCCGGTATTTTGCCGCACATGCAAAACCTGCAGAGCTGCTGGCGCCGTTGAGTGCTGCGGTCAGCAACCTGGAAAATAAGTGGGGCCGTTGGCAGGTACCCTGGGGCCGGATCAACCGCTTTCAGCGCATATCTTCCGATATTGACAACAAGTTCGATGACAATAAGCCAAGTATACCTGTGGGCTTCACTTCTTCCGCCTGGGGCATGATCCCTTCTTATGACAGCAGGACCTTTCCCGGAACGCAGAAAAGATATGGTGTGAAGGGTAATAGTTTTATCTGCGCCGTTGAATTCGGGAAAAAAATAAAAGCAAAATCTTTACTGGCCGGCGGCGAAAGCGGGGATCCTGATTCAAAACATTTCTTTGACCAGGGAATGATGTACAGCAAGGGACAGTTCAAAGATGTATTATTTTATAAAGAGGATATAATGAAGCATGTGGAAAGAAGTTATCACCCGGGAGAATAAAACCCGGAACTTTAAAGTCATGGAAGTACATGCGCACACACATACCGAAAGCCCGCCTGCCGGACCGGCAGGAAAAAAATTCATCCATTATCTCTGGGAGTTTCTCATGTTATTCCTGGCCGTGTTCTGCGGTTTCCTGGCGGAAAACATCAGGGAGCACAGCCTGGAACAAAACCGGGCAAGAGAATACGCCAAATCATTAATTCAGGATTTTCAAAATGATACGACTTCCATTAACCTGCAGATGAAATCAGCAGACATTTACATTTCAATTGCAGATAGCTTGCTGATGCTCAGCAAGACCCGGTTAGAAGGCCGGAATGCCGCTGTATTTTCATTTTATACCCGGTTTATATATTGGACTGTTCCGATTTCCTGGAACAGGGCCACATTTGAACAAATTAAAAACTCAGGAAATCTCCGGTATTTTAAAAACTACCAGCTGCTGGAATCCCTCATGAAGTATGAAGCCCTGGTCAATTCGAGCGAAACAGAGTTTAGCAATCACCAAACCAGGGGGAATATGTTATTGTCGCAGATCAATCGCATCATCGATCCCGGGTTTCATTATGAATTGTCCAGGTACCTGATACAATCGCTGGATACAATGTCCGTTAAAACCCGTGAATATTTTTTTTCTTCCCCGGTGGGATCATTGGAAAATAAACGAGAGGAAATAAAGGAAATGCTGAATATGGTTTTTGTGCAACAAAGAAACCTCAGGTACAATGATGCCCGGTTACGCCGCACCAAAGAACTGGCGATTAAACTGATCCTCGCTCTTCAAAAAGAATACCATCTTCAATAAACTTTATGGAAGTACATGCCCATACGCATACGGAAAGAAAAAAGTTCATCCATTATCTCTGGGAATTCCTGATGCTGTTCTTGGCCGTCTTTTGTGGATTTCTGGCAGAGAATATCAGGGAAAGAGCGGTTGAACGGCACCGGGAAAAACAATTCATTCAATCTTATGTTGAAGATCTGAGAACAGACACCGCTTTGATCAGGCGTGTACTGGATTTTCGGAAAATTAAAATGGAAAGAATGGATTCGCTCATGCAGTTACTGGAAAGCCAACAGATCAAAGGGCATGAAAATGAACTGTACTTCTTTGGCAGAACCCTGATCAGGACCTACCGCTTTCAAAGTAATGACCGGACCATATCGCAATTGAAAAATTCCGGCTCCATGCGATTGATCAGGAATGAACAGGCGGCAGACAGCATGATCGCCTACCAGCAACTGGTAGAAACGATCATGTTGAACCAGGAAGATGACCGGATCGAAAGAAGGGCCGTTGACCCTATATTATCCCGGATGTTCAATGTTTTTGTATTTGATAAAATGATCAATATAGATGGAATTAACCGGCCGGAGGGCAACCCGCCGTTACGCTCCTATGATCCAAACGATCAGAAAGACCTTGCCTATTATGTTCACCAGCTAAAAGGCAGCAATTTCATTATGATCCACCGGCTGAACTTACTGAGAGCAAAAGCGGAAAACAGCATTCTATTTTTAAATAAAGAATATCATATTGATTGATTCTCTTCCAAAAGAAACATTAGTAGTTTTGCCTTGCTAAACGAAAACCAAACGTGACAAATCATGCGATGGATCAGCCACGCCCTTTTGAATTGGTCAACAAGACCTCTTACCGCATCGATTCCATCGACCTGCTCCGGGGATTGGTGATGATCATCATGGCCCTGGACCATTCCAGGGAATTCTTTCATAAGGATGGTTTTACCGGCGACCCGCTGAACCTGGCCACCACTACGCCTTTTCTTTATTTTACCCGCTGGATCACGCATTTCTGTGCACCGGTATTTGTTTTTCTGGCAGGCACTTCCGCTTATTTTCAAAGCAGGCGGAAAACCAAAAAGGAACTGAGTTTGTTTTTGATCAAAAGAGGATGCTGGCTATTGATCGTGGAAGTGGTGATCATGAATTTTGCATTCAGTTTCGATATTCATTACAGCCTGATTGCCCTGCAAACTATCTGGGCTATCGGCATCAGCATGATCATCCTGGGCATTGTGATCTGGCTTCCTTTTACAGCGATACTTATTGCAGGAACAGGTATCGTACTCGGCCATAATATGCTGGATTTTTATGAAGCGGGATTAAAGAGCAGGCCCGGATTGCTTTACTCCCTTTTGCATGTACCCGGACCCTTTCATCTCTGGCCGGGCCATACCCTGCTGGTTTTGTATCCATTTTTAGCCTGGAGCGGACTGATGATGCTGGGGTATTGTTTTGGCAGGCTTTTTCTCAGTGTGGAAGGACAACAAAGAAAAAAGATGCTGATCAGCCTGGGACTGGGAATGATATTCTTCTTTGCCATCCTGCGTTATACAAATGTTTATGGTAACCCCTTCAAATGGGGCACGCAGAAAAACGGGGTATATACCTTCCTTGATTTTATGAATGTGCAGAAATACCCGCCTTCCCTGCTATTTATCTGCGCCACCATCGGGCCGGCCCTTCTTTTTCTTGCCTTCACAGAAAATATAAAGAACGGACTTACCCGGTTCATCACGGTTTATGGCCGTGTGCCCTTCTTTTATTATATCCTTCACTTCTACCTGATACACCTGATCAGCTCACTGCTTTACCTTTCCAGGGGACATAGTTTTGCAGAAGGGATACACACCAATACAACCGGTTTTTTCCAGCCCAATTTTCTTGTTCCCGGTGAAGGATATTCCTTAGCAGCTGTTTATGGACTCTGGCTTTTTGTAGTACTCAGCCTTTACCCCCTTTGCAAATGGTTCAGCCAGTACAAGCAAAAGCATAAAAACTGGTGGCTGAGCTATCTCTGACGGATCCGGCTGTTCCCAGTATTGTATTTTGTAACTTGCCGCTATGAAACGAATCCTGGTTCTTTTATGTATTCCGCTTCTCAGCCATAGCCAGGAATGCGATATCCTCATTACCAACGGGAAGATCATTGACGGTACGGGCAACAACTGGTATTACGGCAATATTGCGGTCAAAGACGGTAAGATCATGAAAGTGGGCAGGGATGTGAGTATGGCTGCAAAAAAAACCATTGATGCCAGCGGTCTGATCGTTGCCCCGGGGTTCATAGATGTACATACACACCTGGAAGGTGAAGAGGACAAGGAACCCCTGGCAAAGAACTTTATATATGATGGCGTCACCACCTGCATCACCGGCAATTGCGGAGGGTCGAATGTGGATGTGGGAAAATACCTGCACTGGCTCGATTCCCTGAAACTTTCTATCAACGTCGCCACCCTGATCGGACATAATGATGTCAGAAGAACGGTCATGGGCCAGGCCAACCGGGATGCTACCCCTGAAGAAATGCAGAAAATGGATGCACTGGTGGACAAAGCCATGCGGGACGGAGCCGTTGGTTTCTCTACCGGGCTGATCTATATACCGGGCACATACGCCAAGACCCCGGAGGTCCTGGAACTGGCTAAAGTAGCTGCCAGATACCATGGTGTCTATGCCACGCATATGCGGGATGAGGGGGACAGCATTGAATATGCCATCCGTGAGTCATTATCTATCGGCAGGGAAGCAAAAATGCCGGTGGAGATCTCTCATTTTAAATGCAGCGGCCAGCAAAACTGGGGAAAAAGCATATTCACTGTGCCGATGATCGAAGAAGCCAGGAAGGAAGGAATTGAAGTGACCATTGACCAGTATCCTTATACTGCTTCCAGTACGACGGTGGGCCAGTTGCTTCCCAGTTGGGTACTGGCCGACAACCAGGATTCGGTCAAAGCAAGACTGCAAAACCCCGAGATCAGGAAAGAAGTGATCCGGTACATGCTGATGAACCTGAAAAAAAGAAAACTCAAACATTTTGCCTATGTGGTGGTCGCTTATTATGCCCATGATACGACCTATAACGGAAAGAATATCGAGCAGATCAACCTCATGAGAGGGAATAAGCATGATGTTAAAAAAGAAGCGGAGACCGTCATGGATATCATGATCAATGGCGGCGCCAGTGGTGTATTCCATGGCATGAGCGAAACGGATATCAAACACATCATGCAATATCCTTTCAACATGTTTGCCAGCGATGCCTCCATCCGGGTCTTCGGTTCCGGTGTGCCACACCCGCGGGGCTATGGCACCAATGCCCGGGTGCTGGCGGAATATGTCAGGGAACAACATGTCATTTCACTGGAAGAAGCGATCAGGAGAATGACCTCGCTTCCCGCCCAGAAATTTCAACTGCATAATCGTGGCTTGCTGCGTGAAGGATATGCCGCCGATATTGTTGTCTTTGACGAAAAGCAAGTACAGGACCTCTCCACCTATGATAAACCCCACGCTTATTCAAAAGGTTTTCATTATGTGATCGTGAATGGCGTGCTGACCGTGGACAATGAAAATCATACCGGCGCCCGTGCAGGGATGGCATTATTCGGACCGGGAACTGAAACCAAGTCATTCTAAACCTGCTGCATGAAAAAATGGTTGTTCAGCTTTCTTTTAACTCCCTTCCTGGCCCTGGGCCAGCCAGCATTTAAACAATCACTGGATTCTCTTTTTAATGCTTACAATGATTTCAGCGGCGCTGTCCTGATCGCTGATCAGGGGAAACCGGTGTATGAAAAGGCATTTGGCTACCGTGATTATGAATCAAAGACCCCGTTGCAGCGTTCCGACATTTTCGAACTGGCTTCCGTATCAAAGCAGTTCACCGCCATGATCATCATGATGCTGAAAGAAAAAGGAAAGCTGGATTATGATGACCCGGTTGAAAAATACCTCAGCATTCCATACAAGGGCATCACCATCCGTAACCTTCTCACCCATACCGGCGGCCTGCCCGATTACCAGGATATTATGGATAAACACTGGGACAAATCCAAAGTGGCCGGTAATGAGGATTGCATTGCTTATCTCAATCAATATGCTCCTCCAAAATCATTTGAACCCGGAACAAAATATGAATACAGCAATACCGGCTATCTTTTGCTTGCCAGCGTTGCCGAAAAGGCCGGCGGAATGGATTTCATTGAAATGTGCCGCAAATGGATCTTTCAGAAACTAAAAATGAAAAGCACGGATATCCGGACTTTGGAAGAAAAAAAACAGACCCCCAACTTCGCCCTCGGCTATATCTATGTGGCCAAAAGACAACAATATGTGAGAGCAGATTCATTTCCCTCATCCAATTATACCATCTGGCTGGGCAACCGCAAGGGCCCGGGCCGGATCAGTTCAACAGCCGAAGATCTTTTGAAATGGGACCAGGCCCTCTATACTGCTAAACTTGTAAAGCCTTCTACCTTGCAGGAAGCGTTCAGCCCGATGAAACTGAGCGATGGTAAATTATCCAATTACGGTTTCGGATGGGACCTCAGCTCGGATTCAACCCTGGGGAAAATTGTTATGCACAATGGTGATAATCCTGGCTACAAAACGGAGATCATCCGCTGCATTGATAAGAAAAAAACGATCATTTTGCTCTGCAATAATGCCCATAAGGATTTTGAGATCATCATTAAAAAATTACTGGCTGCTGTAAAGGAGTTATGACCTCCGCCCTCAAAATAAAGTTGTAGCTTTCTGGATCAAACGATACACTGCCATTCAAATCATATTATCATGAAAACGATTTTATTTGCCGCGGCAGCCGTCCTGGTTCTTTCTGGCTGCTCAAACTCATCAAATAAAAATGACCGGCTGGCCAAAGCTTCAAGAGAGGATAAGAACGGATGGGTCTATGTGCACCTGGAAGGCTCGCCTGCAGATATCGGGTACCAGCATGGTTACCTGCTGTCCACAGAAATTGACTCGGCCCTGCACATGATGGGTTATTTCTTACAAAACTCCACTAAAAGGGACTGGAATTTTTACCGCGACGCGGCACAACGTTTTTTCTGGAACAAGCTGGACCCGGAATACAAGGAAGAGATCAACGGCATTGCCGAAGGCCTGCAGGCAAAGGGGAAAAAATATGACAGCCTCGACATTACAGCGCTGAACGGATGGATGGAACTGGCATCTTACTATGTGCCGTTGCTCGATGAAAAAATGAAACCCGGAAGCGGAGATAATAAAGCTCCCGGCAATTGCAGTGCTTTCATCGCGACCGGTAGTTATACCAACGACGGTAAGATCGTCATCGGGCACAACAACTGGGTGGATTATATTGTAGGCGAACGGTGGAATGTGATCGCAGATATCGTTCCACAAAAAGGGAATCATATCCTGATGGATTGCTTTCCCGGTTATATCCACAGCGGCGACGATTTTGTGATCACGGATAATGGTATACTCATTACCGAAACTACCATCACAGGATTTAAAGGTTTTGACTCCACCAAAACGCCTGAGTTCATGCGGGCCCGGAAGGCAGCGCAATACGGCAACAGCATCGATGATGTGGTGAAGATATTCACAACCGATAATAATGGTGGATATGCTAACGACTGGCTGATCGGCGATACCAAGACCAATGAAGTGGCAAAGCTGGAACTGGGATTAAAGAATTACCGGGTATGGAGGTCAAAGGATACAGCTATAGTGGGTTCCAATTTCCCCAGCGATGAAAAACTGATCAGTGAAGAGACCAATTTCAAAGTGGGAGATATGACCTATTCTTCCAATAGTCGTCGGCTCAGGTTCGAAAAACTATTGACAGATGAAAAAGGGAAGATAGATGCAGAGACGGGAAAGACCATGGAAGGCGATCATTATGATGCGGTGCAAAATGCAACCTTGCAAAACCGTTGTGTCATCTGCGGACATATTGACGCAGATATGCACGGAGCACCTGAATTTTCCTGGGCGCCCTATTACCCGGCAGGGGCCGTACAGGGAAAAGTGACCACGGCAGCATTGGCAAAGGATATGAAATTCTGGGCCAGGATGGGGCATCCCTGCGGGGAAAGCTTTATTGCTGCCGATTTTTTTGCAAAACACCCGGAATATAACTGGCAGTCAGCCTACCTCAGAAATATGATCTCCTACCCCTGGACACTTTTTGAAGCTAAAAAGTAAAGGGAAAAATAAGATTGAAACGGATCGGTGTTCACCCGATCACTTTCAATATCTCCCTGTACCCGTTATCAACGTGCTCAATAAATTTTTTATACCATTCCTGGAATTCCGGCTTGGCCATGTCACTCGTGAGCTCTTTTTCGTATTCCGCCAGGGTATCAAAACCGAGCTCCATGATAAGCCTGTAGGCGCCCCCGGTAAAATCACTGAGCATCCTGCTGTTTTTTGCAGTAGGCATCATCCCATTCTTGAGGGCCTCATCCATTAAGGCTTTTACCGGGCGATAATGCCCGTACTTCAGGTTGAAAACATCTCTGACAATGTACATAACAAGGATTTTTAGATTGAAAATATGGATTAAAAAACGGGCAGTAAGGAAATATAAAATTAAGAAGATTTGAAAATAATCAATAGGAAAGTAATTTCCCGATCGTTTCATCCAATCTCGCCTTTGCGAGAAAACTCTGTTCTAACCCGATATTGAAGGGCACGGGCGTATCCAAGCTTGCACAACGCATCACTGGCGCATCAAGAAGGTTGAAACAATGTTCGGCGATCCAGGCAGCGATCTCCCCGCCGATACCTCCCGTTAACGTATCCTCATGCAGGATCAGGACCCTGCCTGTGCGCTGCACAGCTTCCCTGATGGATAAATAATCGAGGGGAGCGAGGGTCCTCAGGTCCAGGATATCAATGGAGATCTCAGGATGTTCAGCCGCATGATCCTCCGCCCAGTGGACACCCGCCCCATATGTTATGATGGAGATTTCATCTCCTTCCCGCACATGCCGGGCCCTGCCGATCTCAATTTCATAATAATCCTCCGGTACCGGGCCGCTTACACTCCGGTATAATGCTTTATGTTCAAAATACATGACCGGGTTAGGATCATTGATGGCCGCGATCAGCAACCCTTTTGCATCCATCGGCGTGGAAGGATAAACCACTTTCAAACCGGGCACATGCGTAAACCATGCCTCATTACTCTGGGAATGGAAAGGACCGGCCCCCACCCCGGCTCCGGTAGGCATGCGGATCACGACGTCGGCATTCTGTCCCCAGCGATAATTTATTTTGGCCAGGTTATTGACGATCTGGGTGAATCCTTCCGTTACAAAATCGGCGAATTGCATTTCCATCATGCTTTTGAATCCTTCCAGCGATAATCCCAACGCTGCCCCCACGATCGCACTTTCACATAAGGGCGTATTTCTCACCTTTTCTTTCCCGAATTCCTGCACAAATCCTTCCGTTATCTTGAACGCTCCACCGTATTCCGCAATATCCTGACCCATAAGAATGAGTTTGGGGTGCTGCTGCATGGATTGTTTCAACCCTTCACTGATAGCGTCGATCAACCGCAAGTCGCGCGTGGGTGATGGTAATTGGGAAGTGATTTGCGAATTATCCAACACTTGAACCTTAAACCTTATGCCTTGCGTCTTTGCATAAACATCCTCCATCTCCTCCTCCGTATCTGCAACAACAGGCTTCGCCTTGAACCCGGCGGACAATTCATTTTCTATCTTATCCCTGAACTCATTCCTGATCTCCGCCACTTTCATTTCATTCATCACTGCGGCACCGATAAGATATCGTTCATAATTCTTAATAGGATCTTTTTGCTCCCAGAGCCTGAACAGGTCCTGCGGAATATATTTTGTACCGCTGGCCTCTTCATGCCCCCGCATACGAAAAGTCATGCACTCGATGAGATAGGGTTTCTGATTCCTGATGCAATAATCCCGCACGCCCGTAACGGTATCATAAACGGCAAGGATATTATTGCCATCGATCTGGACGCCTTCCATACCATACCCTTTGGCCTTATCCACCAGGCTGATACAACGGTATTGTTCATTCACCGGGGTACTCAGCCCATAACCATTATTTTCAATAATGAATATCACGGGGAGATCCCATACGGCCGCTACATTCAAAGCTTCATGAAAATCGCCCTCACTGGTGCCGCCTTCGCCGGTAAAAGCCAGGGCGACCTTTTTCTCCTTGCTCAGTTTATAAGCGAGCGCTGTTCCGTCGGCAATGGCCAGTTGAGGACCAAGGTGAGAGATCATTCCGCAAATATGATGTTCCCGGCTGCCGAAATGAAAACTTCTCTCCCTTCCCCTGCTGTATCCTTCCTGTGCTCCTTCCCATTGCATCAATAATGTATGAAGGGGCATTTGCCTGGTGGTGAAGACCCCGAGATTGCGATGAAGAGGCATGATCCATTCATCCGGCTGAAGGGCAAGCGTAGCGCCGACGGCAATGGCTTCCTGCCCGATACCACTAAACCATTTGGAAATTTTGCCCTGCCGCAGCAGGACCAGCATCTTCTCTTCGATCATCCTTGGCCAGAGAAGGCTTCTGTAAAATTGAATGAGCTGGTCATTGGATAGGTCCTTTCTGTCAAAATTCATGAAGGATCGGCGTTTAACGGTTCAGGATCAAAGTTATGTTTTCGCATGCGAAGTAAGGGGAAACGGGATACGCTTAAAAGACCACCAGCTCATAAAAACTTTCCGGTTGCAGGTATTGTTGTGCCAGGGCTTGCAGTTCTTGTGCAGAAATATTTTTGATCATATCAATGGAACGGTAAAAATAATTTTCATCCAGACCGTTCAGGATATAGTTCTTCCAGCGGGCAATGATGGGGAATGGCCCGTCCAGGTCGCCGAGGATGCTGCCCATCATATAATTTCTCACCAACAACAACTCGTCGTCGCCTATCAGCTCTTCACGCAATTTTTTCATTTCGCGATAAATTTCCTCAATGGCAGCCTCGCAAACATCCTTACCCGTTTCGGCGCTGATCATCCAGGCGGAATGCTGAAGATGATTCTGCAGGTAACTGCTGATCCCATAGGTATATCCCTTCTCTTCCCGGATATTACTCATCAACCGTGAGCCGAAATAACCCCCGAAAAGGGCATTCAGCACCTGCACCTTCATAAAATCGGGGTGATGCCGGTTCGGGAAGGGCCGGGCCATCCGGATGGAGCCCTGCACATTCTTTTCATCATTTGTCACCCGGTATTTCTTTTCGGTTGCCGGCTGCAACCCGTCAACGGGCACTGGATTATTTTCATTGGCCAGGTCCCCAAAATTTTCATTGAGCTGGGATTCCAGGTTGGCTGGCAGCTTGCCCCCAATGAACAAGATGAATTTTCCTTTTTGATAATATTTCTCATAAAATGTGATGAGCTGCTCCCTGTTCAACTTGTCAAAATCCTCCATTTCAGTATAACGGCCGTAGGGGTGATCACGCCCGAACAAGTAAGCGTCAATAAGCCGCCCGGCCACAAAATCATTTTTTTTCAGGCTCACCCTCAATCGTTGCTGTGTATTTTGTTTGTAGATGTTTAATTCTTCTTCCGGAAGGATGGAATCAACGATCAGCTCTCTTACAACCGGAAGTAATTCCTGTACATGTTTGGTGAGGCAATGCAGGGTGATGACCGCCGTTTCATTGTAACAGCTGCGGTTCAGGTAGGCGCCATAAAACTCAAAATGCTCATTGATCGCAAACGCATTTTTTTTAGAAGTGCCGTTGCGCAGCAGGAAATTCACGGTGGCAGCATCCGGGTTCTTTTTTTCAAAACAATTTCCTGCATAGAATACCCATTCCAGCTGCAATACATCCTCGGTTCCCGCATCTACGGCATATACCCCGGCGCCGTTCCGTAAACTGTATTTCTGATAGGGCTTCAGTTGCAGGTTGAAGTTGACGGCATCCACGATGGGGGGCGGCTGAGTCCTGTTGAGCATGAAAAAGATTTACTCTTCAAACCTATTAAGCTTCCTGCATAAAACAAATTTTTTTAACGGAATACCTCCTTCGAATGGATCAAATGAAGGGCAGGACACTGGCCGGTAGCGGACCCGGTTCGGAAAAATATTTCTGTTCCCGAAATCCAAACAAAGGGGAATTCAGTATGTATTAGGTCAATTTTCAATCAACTAAAATTAACAACCATGACAACAACAATGACTGGAGCACAAGCCAATAAGGCCGTGCTTCAAAACGGGATCCAGCAATTTTTACAGGGCAATATCGCAGCCGTGCTTGATGCCTGCACCGATGACGTGGAATGGGCCACCTGGGATAATCCCGCCGTTCCCTTTGCCAAAAGGTACAGGGGCAAGCAGGGAGTCGCGGAATTTTTCCAGACGCTGGCTTCCGTCACCGAATTCAAAGCTTTTGAAACAAGGGGATTCTATGCCGAAGGCGATACAGTATTTGCCAGGATCTTCCAGCATGGGGTGGTAAAAAGCACGGGCAAGGAATACAAACATTTATTTATTTTTGAAGCCACATTTGAAAATGAAAAAATGAAAAGGACATTTTCATATGTCAATACCCTGGACCAGGCCAATGCCTGCACGAACTGAGGATATCCAGTATTTTTTCACTTTACAATCAACCACAATGGACAGAGAGAAGAATATCAATATGGTGAAACAGGTTTATGCCAACGTTGCAGCCAAAAACCTGGAAGGCGTTTTCAAATCCCTGACCGATGATATCAGGTGGGAACCCCCTTTCACCCCTGAGATACATCATACCAAACCCAGGACGGGGAAAAACGGGGTCAAAGACTGGGTGATCGAAATGGCCGGTGAGGTCAGTTATTCGCAGGTCACGCCCAAAGCTATTTATGCAGACCAGGATGCTGTGATCGTACAGGGTTTTTTTGAAGGAAAGGCTAATGCAACCGGAAAGCCATTTCAGTCAGAATGGGTTCATATATGGAAATTCCGGGGAGATAAGATTTGTCATTACCAGGCTTACTGGAACACGGAACGGGTAGCCGCCGCCCTGAAATGAACTGAAATTTTTTTTGTAATACCGGCAATGATCTTTGCCGGTTATTTTTTTGCATCCATCACTGCACAGATATTACCGAAGATCTCTTCAACGGTTCCCTCACCCGGGATACTAAAGAACTTTTTTTGTTCTTTATAATGATCGGCCACCGGCGAAGTTTCCTTCATATACACAGAAAATCTTTTACGGATGACTTCTTCATTGGTATCATCGCTGCGGCCCGAGGTTTTGCCCCGGTTGAGGAGGCGCTTCACCAGTTCATCTTCCGTCACTTCCAGGGCGATTACTGCATGAATGGAGGTTTTTTTCCTCTTCAACAGTTCGTCCAGCGCCTCAGCCTGTGCCTGTGTGCGGGGGAAACCATCAAATAAAAATCCGGCAGCGTCTTTATGCCGGTCAAAAAATGAATCCACCATTCCAATCACCACTTCATCAGGTACCAGTTGCCCATGATCCATATAATTCCTGGCAGCCAGGCCTAGGGAGCTATTGCTGGCGATCTCTTCCCTGAGCAGGTTGCCCGTGGAGAGATGCACCAGTCCATAGCGTGAAACTATTTTCTCAGATTGCGTGCCTTTGCCGCTGCCCGGGGGCCCAAAAAGTACCAGGTTGAACATGTTGATTTGAAAAGCGACAAATATAATATATGCGGTCAATAATCCGAAGAAGGCACTCAGGTTCCCGGCTGCCGCGTTTTCCAGAAAGTAATAATACATCCGCCGGTGATGATCAGCAACCCCCCGATAATGACTGGCAGGGTGGGGGTTGTTTTAAAGACAATATAATTGATGACCTGCCATACAATGAACAGGGTGGCGATATAAATACCAGCTACCTGGCCGAATTCAACAGCAGTAAGATTCACAAAAAAGCCGTACCCCAATAACAAAATAGCCCCTCCCACCCAGAACAGGATCCTGATCAGACCGGTATGATGATAAATGCCTTTTCTGACAATGGCATCACCACTGACCTCCAGGATCGTGGCTGTCAAAATGATCAGTAGCAAGGGCAGGTTTTGCAGCATTTTGATCATATAGTAAAAATTATCTTAACAAATGTATTACAATCCGGAAGAACCTGATTTGGCGTAAGTTTGAATGATAAAGAGGACCATGAAAAAAGAAAACCCCGTTTACTCTCATACCGGCAACGATAAAATAAACCTCACTGAGGAAGAATGGAAAAAGATCCTGCCCGGGGATGTCTACTATATTGCCCGCAAAAAAGGTACTGAGAGACCCTGGAGCAGCCCTTTGGAAAATATGGATGAAGTGGGCACGTATTATTGTGCCGCCTGCGGCAATCCCCTGTTCAGAAGTGATACAAAATTTGAAAGCGGCTGCGGTTGGCCCAGTTTTTATGAACCGGTCAGCAAAGAAAGTATTATTTACACACCAGACCAGTCCCATGGCATGAAACGCACAGAAGTGCAGTGCGGACGCTGCCAGGCCCATCTCGGCCATGTGTTCCCCGATGGCCCCAAACCTACCGGTCTCCGTTATTGTATCAACGGCGTTGTACTGGATTTCGAAAAAGCGCAGGAAGCAGAGAAAAATTACAATCCCGGTGATGTAAAAAGCTGACCTGCCTGTTCTTTGTGCTGATTATTACGATAATTTTATTTTCGTAAAAAGGTATTTATGAAAATAAGATCAATCTGCAGGGTTTCCCTTATTATTTTTTTTCTCGGAACGCAACAGTCCCATGCCCAGTATAAACTCGCGGATCCTGTACCGCAGGATCCTGATGTGAAAACAGGTAAGCTTGGGAACGGCCTTCGGTATTATATCCGCAAGAACCTCAAGCCGGAAAAGAAACTGGAATTACGCCTCGTGGTCAATGCCGGCTCCATATTGGAGAAGAATGACCAGCAGGGACTGGCACATTTCATGGAGCACATGAATTTCAACGGCACCAAACATTTTCCCAAGAATGACCTGGTGGATTACCTGCAAAAATCAGGGGTTGAATTCGGAGCCGACCTGAATGCATATACCGGTTTTGATGAAACGGTCTATATCCTTCCCATTCCCACCGATGACAGTATGGTGGTGGAGAAGGGATTCACGGTGCTGGAAGACTGGGCCTTCAATAATTTATTCGATGAGTCTGAGATCAACAAAGAGCGGGGCGTAGTGCTGGAAGAATCGCGTCTCAATAAAAATGCGGAAGACCGCATGAGCCGCCAGTATTTTCCCAAATTGTTCAACGGTTCGAAATATGCCCAGCGTCTGCCGATCGGTAAAGATTCCATCCTGAAAACCTTTAAACCCCAGGCGCTCATCAATTTCAATAAGTCATGGTATCGTCCTGACCTGATCGCCGTGATCGTGGTAGGGGATATCGATCCGGCAATTGCAGAGGAAAAGATCATAGCACATTTTTCAGGGTATAAAAACCCTGCAGGCGAACAACCCCGTCCTTCTCTTACGCAAATACCCGCCCGCCTGAAACCCGAAGCCATGGTCGTAACAGATTCGGAAGCTACCAATACTTTTTTGCAGGTATACAATTTTGTAAAGCCGGAAAAAGAAATCAAGACCTGGTCTGATTACCGGGAGGACCTCAAGCAGTCCATTGTGAGTTCACTGATCAGCCAGCGGCTGGCGGAACTTACTCAAAAAGAGAACCCACCTTTTGTATATGGGGCAACCGCATTTGCAGAGTTTCTGAGGGGCTATATTTCATTCAATTCCTTTGCGCTGATTGGACAAGGAACCGTGCAGGAGGCCCTGGATGCGCTGATCGCGGAAACCAACCGGGCCCGTCAATACGGATTCTTACAATCGGAACTGGACCGGGTGAAAGCTTCTTTTCTCAATAATGCAGAAAAGAATTTTAATGAAAAAGATAAGACTGAATCAGGAAGGATCATCAGCCAGTACGTGAATAATTTCCTGGATAAGACGCCTGTTCCGGGGGCAGAACACCGGTATAAATTCCTTAAACAGATCTTACCGGACATTACCTTGAGCGAGGTCAACACACTGGCAAAATCAATGCCATCGGTGGATCATGCGTTCACCCTGGTGGAGGCGCCGGCCAATGCCAGAGAAAAATTGCCCCGCAATGCAATATTGCTTAGCGGAATGATGGCGGCGGCACAAAAGCCGGTAACCCCTTACCAGGAAAAGCAGGTGGCTGCCAGCCTGCTGGATAAAGATCCGGTGGCAGGTCATACGACCGGGATTTCAAAAAATGACAAACTGGGCACCACCGATCTTACACTGAGCAATGGGGTGACCATTACCATTAAACCCACGCAGCTGAAAAATGATGAGATCAAAATGGATGCCTGGCGCATGGGAGGCTATCATAAATTTGAACTGGCCGATAAAGACAATGCCCGTCATGCTGCCGACCTGGTTCAGGCGATGGGGGTGAAGGATATGAAACCTACCGACCTGAAAAAATTTCTTGCCGGCAAAACCCTCAGCGTTTCTCCCTACATCAACATGGATGAGGATGGGATCGAAGCGACCAGCAGTGTGAAGGACCTGAAGACCTGCCTGCAGTTGCTGCATTTGTATTTTACACAACCCCGGAAAGATGATACCCTGTTTCATTCTTATGTAACCAAAAACATTTCCCGCATCCAGTTCATCAAACAGAACCCGCAGGCCTGGTTTGCGGATACGGTGAACAGGATCTTATATAATGACAATCCCTGGGCCGAGTCCGGTTTACCTTCCGTGGAAGAATACAGCAACCTGAACCTGGACCGTTCATTTTCGATTTACAATCGTGTCTTTGGCAATGCATGGGGATTGCATTTCACTTTTGTAGGCAATATTGATCCCGATAAAGACAAACCACTGCTGGAGAAATATATCGGATCCCTGCCCGCACAGCAACAGGAGAACATATGCGCGGACAAAGGTGTGCGCATATTGCAGGGTAAGACCATTGCAAACCTGAAAAAAGGGATGGCCCCGCAGAGTATCATCCTCGTATCCTGGGAAGGGGAGGCGCAATATAACCGCAATGAGCGCTTGCACCTGGCTGCCCTCATTGATGCGCTGAACATAAAGATCATTGATGTACTGCGGGAAAAGATGAGCGGTATCTATGGTGGTGGCATCTTCGGCAGTATCACCAAACGCCCCTATGTACATTTCAGCATCGGCGGTTACCTGCCCTGCGGGCCTGAAAATGTGGACACCCTGACAAAGACCCTGATCGGATTGATCAGGAATGTGCAGGACAGCGGCATGGGTCAAAAAGAGCTGGACAAGGTGAAAGAGACATGGAAAAAACAATACCATGTGAACCTGCAGACCAATGATTACTGGCTGAGCATATTGTCTGATGCCTGGATCAACGGGGATAACCCCGAGGATGTATTTGATTACGAACAAAAAGTGGATGCCATCACGGTGCAGGACCTTCAGGACGCTGCCAAAAAATATTTCACCCTGAATAATATGGCCATTTCGGTCCTTTATCCCGAGCGGTTCAATATCAAACAGGAAGTAAGAACGACGAAGGGGTTTTGACTGTAGATTTGTGAGAACTACGCCACCCTAGCTCAGATGGTTAGAGCGGTTGTTTCGTAAACAACAGGTCGAGAGTTCGATTCTCTTGGGTGGCTCAGTGTATATTGATTTTTGTAATTGAAGATTGGGAGATCGTCAAATGACCTGGTCCCATCCGGTTTTTTCATAACCTGCATCCCTTTCAGCATTTTTCATTTATCTTCAAAATAAAAACCGGCATATGAAATATAAAGCCTTTTTATTTTTCAGTTGCACGATCACTGTGATCCTGAATTGTGCAAACCTGGATGCACAAAAAAGTATTGTAAAAGACCCTCCGGCATTGTCTGCCATTAAACTGGATGACCTTAAAACCGACCTCTATGCCCTGGCAGGGGATCACTTCCGCGGAAGGGAAGCGGGCACACCGGATGAATTAAAAACCGCCTTGTGGTGGGCTGATAAATTGAGAGCAGCCGGGCTGGAACCAGCAGGAGATGACGGCACCTATTTCCAGATCTTCCCGATGCAAAGAAACCGGGTCTCATCATCCAGTATTATCAGCATCAGCGGGCATTCCATACAATTATGGAAAGACGTACTGGTGGCACAAACGGCACCGGCGCTTGTCGACGCACAGATCGTTTTCCTGGGCACGCCAACGAAAGAGGAGATCGATCAGGCCGATCTTAAAGGCAAGGCGGTCGTCATCACCGCTTCAACAAAGGGACTCAACCTGAATATTTCCATACCTGAACGGCGTTACCCCGGGTTTGTATTGAGACAATATAATAATGACCTGACCGCGAAAGGAGTGGCTGCCATCATTTTCATTGCCGATGCCATGGGAGAGAAAAGCTGGAGCCAGGTGGTGCCGGCCATGAGCCGCGGCACCTATGATATTGAAGGCGGACCCAATGCCATAGCTGTACCAAGGGCCCCTGTTCTCTGGCTGCATAGTAGCGCCATGGATTGGCTAAAGTCCGGGGGACATACGCTCCATGCCATGATCAATGTTGAACATTTTGAATATCCCTCGGTGAATATTGTAGCCAGGGTAAAAGGAACTGACGCGGTATTGTCGGATGAATATATCCTGTTCAGCGGTCACCATGATCACGATGGAATAAGACAGCGGTATGGTACGGATTCAATTTACAACGGCGCGGATGATAACGGAAGCATGTCCGTTGCCCTGCTGGCCATTGCACGGGCTTTTAAAAAAGATCCGGGAAGGCGTTCAGCCTTATTTGTCTGGCACGGTGCTGAAGAAAGAGGATTGCTGGGGTCAAAATGGTATTCCTCACATCCTACGGTTCCGCGTTCTTCCATTGTGGCCGTGCTGAACGGGGATATGATCGGCAGAAATAATATTGACAGTGCTGCGCTCTTGGGGGTTCAGCCGCCGCACAGGAATTCTCCGGAACTGGTGAGCATGGCCATGGAGGCAAACCTCGAGGGCCCGAAATTCAAACTGGATACACTGTGGGATAAAACGGATCATGTGGAATTCTGGTATTTCCGCAGCGATCACCTGCCTTACGCAAGGCTCGGTATCCCGGCTATTTATTATTCAACCTTATTGCACCCGGATTATCATACGCCGATGGATGAACCTGACAGGATCAACTATGAGAAATTGAAAAAAATGGCAGAATGGATCTACAGGACAGGGTGGAAAGCAGCCAATGCAGTGAACCGGCCTGCAGTGGATCCGAATTTTAAACTGGAACGATAAATATTTTTCAGATCATTCTGTCACTGCCGGCGGCTCCTTATTCTCCTCTTTTTCCTTTTTGAATTCCAGCTTACCGAATTTCCATGTAAAATTGAGCCCGATGGAACGGAAAGGCACACGACGCAGGGCATTCACCGTAAAATTGGCGCCGGTTAATTCTGTCCGCTGGTCGACATATAAAGCGAAAGGATTCGTGGCCGAGAGAGCCAGGCTCCCTTTTTTATTCCTGAATTGTTTGCGCAATGCCAGGCTATAGGAAGTGAAAGAAGGATATTTTCCCTGTGCCTCGTGCCGGGGTGAATTGAAACTGCCGAAGAATTCGCCGGCAAGGAATTTAGTGAACTGGTAACTGAGGTTCAGGTTGAGGCGGTAATTGAAACTGGTGTAATTGAACCCTGCATCGATCACATTGACGGTATGCCTGCGGAAAAAGATCATGTTGGTCCTTATATTCAGCTTATCGTTGGGGTGCAGGTCAACGAATACATTCATCCCCATATTCTTTTCCTGCCCGATATTGCGGCGGGTGGTCACCGCTACATTGGTATAGACCGAATCGCCTACCCGAAGCGAAGGATAATATACGATGAAGGGCTGAATATCGCCGACATTGATCCGGTAAAAGGCAGTGACCATGAAGGACCCTTTCTTGTCATAGGTCTTACTGTAGCTGAATTCCATCCGGTGCCCGATCTCTGGATTCAGCAGAGGATTTCCGGTAGAAATATTTTTGGGATCTGTTGTATTGACAAAAGGATTCAAGTCAGGATAATTGGGCCTTTCGATCCGTTTGGAATAACTGAGCTTGATGATCTTGTCATCTCCCAGTTTCTTAGAAAAGAAAACAGAGGGCACAAAAGTATTGTAACCAGATTTACCGGCCTGGTGCTGTGCATTCGAAAAGAATGGATCGATCTCTGTTCGCTCATACCGTCCCCCTGCTTTCATATCAAATAATTTTCCCACTGGCAGACTGATCTCTGCATAACCGGCGTAGACAGTTAACCTGTAGTCGAAAAAGTTGGAAAGAGAACTATCATATGCATATATTTTGGAAAGGGGCTGGTAACTCATCACGGTAGAATGGCCGCTGATATCGT
Organism: uncultured Chitinophaga sp.; assembly: GCA_964652845.1. GTDB lineage: Bacteria > Bacteroidota > Bacteroidia > Chitinophagales > Chitinophagaceae > JJ008. Next base: position 49,335 of record CAZZDQ010000002.1, on the reverse strand, counting down.
TGGATGAAATTTTACCCCCGGTACCGATGACAATATCCTTTTCCAGGGGCTGGGTATAATCCACCTGCAGTTCCCTTTCTTTTTGTTTGCCGGGATTATACCCCTTCGTTCCGTAATAAAGAGAATCCTGCGGCTGTAGCAACTGGTAATTGCTGGCCGGTGTATTATAATTCTCATAACTTGAGTTTACCGCGATCTCAAGCTCCTGGTCTTCTTTATTAAATGTTCTTTTATAATTTAGGTTCACATCCGTATTATACATCCGGAAATGATTATCGGTATGGTTAATGGTGCTGATGCTGGAAAGCAGGTTCCCGCTGACTTGGTCCACTGTATTTTGAAGCTGGTTAGTGACGCCTGCTGAGGAATTGCCGAAATTGCCATAACGGAATGAACCGGTGAAATTATTTTTCTTCCGGTAAGTCCAGTCGAACCCGACGCCGGATTCAATTCCATGCCGGGCAAACCGGGTGCTGGCATCCTGGATCAGCGAAATATTTTTTTTCCCGGCGGTATCATCCGAGAGTCTTTCAGAATGAACCGGAACGGTGGTGGTAAGGCGGGCATTGCCGCTGACAAATGCATTGAACCCGAGATCCCCTTTCCTGGCATTGAAATTAAAAGACCCGTTCTGATTCAGGGTACCGGCTGTGAGGGAAAGGTTACCGTTAATGCCCTTCACTTTTGTTTGCTTGAGGATGATGTTGATGATACCGCCCAGGCCCTGTGCGTCATAGCGGGCGCCGGGATTGGTGATCACTTCAATACTTTTTATCTGGCTGGCGGGAATGGACTGCAATACGTCGTTGATATTACTGCCGAAAGCGGTGGAAGGCTTACCATTGATCAGGAAACGGATGCCACCGCTGCCCGCCAGCTCCACATTGCCATCCACGTCAACGGATACCTGCGGAACTTTTTTCAGCACATCAGTGGCAACCCCACCCTGGCTGGTCAGGTCTTTTTCCGCATTGAACACCAATTTGTCTATCTTGTTTTCCACCAGGGGTGTGTTTGCTGTCACCGTTACATTCTGCATCGTGACCGCATTCGATACCAGTCTGACGGGAGGAAGATCAAGCAGTTCATTTTTTTTGGAAACAGAAATATTGTTCAGGGTAAACGGCCTGTAGCCCATACATTCTACCATGATCCTGTAATTACCCGGGTCAATATCGCTAAGCCTGAAATGACCGGTACTGTCGGTCACCGTTCCATTCACAGGTTTTTTATTTCCGTCAATAAAAAGAGAAATAGCCGCATATTCCACAGGCCTTGCATTGGAGGAGTCCGTCACTTTCCCGGCGATCACTCCTCCGGAGTTTTTATTTCCGGGCCCCTGTGCAGTGAGCTGAAGCGTTGCAAGAGATATAAAGAGGAGTAAAAGAATTCTTCCCATGTAACAATATTCAAAGGCCGGCAAAGATCACCAATCTGTTTCAATTATATTCACCATTCATACCATTTGATCCCCCCTCAATTACAGGATAAACGACCGGTTGTAATTAAAATAAAAGCCGGGATGATCTGAAGGATCATCCCGGCATCAAAATCATTTTGGATCATTACCGGTCCTGATCGCCCCTGCCCATCACTTCATATTCGGTAGTGCCGTTAACATTTCTCTCCTGGAAATATATATCATCCGGGGATACCCAATAGGTCTGCCCGTTAAGGGTTACCTGGTGGCAGTCAGCCGGTAGGCTGGGAACGATGTCTCCCATATTGTAGTTCCGCGAGGAAGGATCATTCATTTCCTCGTCTGTATTATTGATCTCCCCGTTCTTGCCGACCACGGTATAGATCACCCTGTCCTTTTCATCGGTGCTTTCCTTATAATAGGTACCGTTGAATTCATAGAATTTCTCGCCGTTCACTGTCACTTTTTTGGCTCCTTTCGGCAAACTGTACACTACGGCCCCCATCGGCGCATCCACCACTTCGTACTCGTTCTCATAGTCCCGGTAGTAAATCCCCTCATAATAGTAATAGCGCAGCGGGCCGATATAAAAAGGATAGTATCCAAAGGGCAGCACACCGATATGAATTCCGAATGGTGCATAGACCGGCTCATAGAACCCGTCATAATATCCATAGAACAAACCGCCATAATAATAATAGGGGTACCCGCCGAAATTGACAGTAATATAGGTCCTGGGCAGAATGCTGAAATGATGGTAACCAAAATAAGTATACCGCCTGGGATAATAATAATACCTGTTATTATAATAATAACGGTTCTGGCCGTTCCATCCGCCCCGTTGCATGCCATTACCCCGTTGTACGCCATTACCACGCTGCATACCATTAGTGCTGTATTGATTATTTCCCCGGTTTAAAAAAGTATTCGTATTGTTCCGCATCCGGTTGTCCTGCCGGTAAGTGCGGGGATTTCTTTGTGAGAATGAATTGTTGTAGTTATTATTATTGTTCTGCTGAAACCGGTTGCGGTCATTAAACGTGTTCCGGTTCACCCGGTCACGGTTGCCCTGTGACTGCCAGTTGAAATTATTCTGGGAATGGAAACGGTTCCTGGGATTATTATCCTGGTTGTGGTAATTGAAGGAAGGGTGATTGTTCCTTTCATTAAACGAATTGTTTTGTCTCGGGGACGAATTATATTGCCGGTTACCACCTTTGTTCTCACGATCCCCGTTACGGTTGTCACCATGATGCTGGGCAAACGCAGATACAAAGTTTCCGCCGGTTGCGAGCAGCAGGAAACCCAATAGTCTTACAGTAGTTTTCATAATGAAGAATTTACAATGATTAGACGATTACAATGACTGACACGCATATGAAGTTAAAACATATCTGTTGGCTTAAATGTTAAAATTTTGCAGCCCGGATGATTTTCAATTCCTATTGTTTTGAAAGAATGATATTGAAAAGCGTGGAAATACGATCGCCAGGTTTTTAATCATTCCTATATCCCATTAAACATTAATTTGCTTTAAATCTCTTCCATGCAAAAAAGGATATGGGTATTGCTGGCCTTTTGGTGTACTTATGCTTCTGCGGCATCCCAGACTCATAAAGACATCAGCATCACCGGTTATTTTCAAGGCCGCCCTACTGCACTGGATAGTTTTCCTGTCGGGAGACTCAATTATCTCATCTTTTGTTTCTGCCACCTGGAAGGCAATAAAATGCATATCAGCAATGCCGCTGATACGGCAAGTATTCTCAAAATGGATTCCCTGAAAAAGATATACCCGGGACTGAAGATCATTTTATCGCTGGGCGGCTGGGGAGGTTGTCAGACCTGTTCCCGGGTTTTTTCTTCTGATTCTGGAAGGATGGAATTTGCCGCTTCTGCAAAAGTATTGTTGCAGGATTTCGATGCCGATGGGATTGACCTCGACTGGGAATATCCTGCTATCGAAGGGTTTCCGGGTCATCCTTATTCCCCGGATGATAAAAAGAATTTCACCGAACTGATCCGTGCACTGCGACATACGCTCGGGAAAAAATATGAGATCAGTTTTGCCGCCGGCGGATTCGATTATTTTATCAGCGAATCTGTGGAATGGCTGGAAGTGATGAAAATTACCGACCGGGTGAATATCATGAGCTATGACCTGGTGCATGGCGCCAGCCGGATCAGCGGACATCATACCCCCTTGTATTCCACAACACAGCAAAGTCAATCGGCTGATAATGCGGTAAACAGGCTGATCGCTGCCGGTGTCCCACCCCGGAAGATCATCATCGGCTCCGCATTTTATGCCCGCATGTTCCAGGTTTCGGATACGACCAATCATGGCTTGTACGATTCTTGTTTTTTTTACCGGGGCATTTCCTATTCACATTTGTATGATAGTATTTCACGCGACAGTGGTTTTATTCAGTATCTCGATACCCAGGCCCGGGCACCCTATGCATTCAATGCAGAAAGAAAGATACTGGTAACCTATGACGACAGCGCTTCAGTGACTGAAAAGGTCCATTATGTATTTAAAAGAAATCTCGGTGGCATCATGTTCTGGCAGATGATGGATGATAAATTCAGTGATGGGTTACTGGAGAGTATATACAGTGCAAAAAATGCACGGCGCAGGAAAAAATAAACGAGGGGATTGATAAATGGACTGACTTGTTTGCCGTTCAAGCAAAAAATTATTTTATAATCAAGGTGAATAAATTACCTTAGAAACCCGTCTTCAGCATCCGTTAAAATATTTTTTATGAAATTCAGAAAACCAATCACCCTGTCATTATTCATTTTCTTTATCCTTTTAAAAGCGCCGGTATTTGCCATTGACCCCAATGATACCCGCATGCTGGCACAGCCGGCCATCAGCGCCACACATATTGCATTTATTTATGCAGAAGATCTCTGGGTGGCCAACCTGGATGGCTCCCAGCCAAGGCGCCTGACCGTAGACAGGGGAGTGGAGTCAAATCCGTATTTCTCGCCTGATGGAAAATGGATCGCATTCAGCGCTGAATATGACGGGAATGTCGATGTGTTTATTATACCGGTGGAAGGAGGCGTGCCGAAAAGGCTCACCTGGCATCCTTCGGCTGATATTGTGCGGGGATTTACCAGCGACGGGAAATCCGTATTGTTTATCTCACAACGGGCTGCATTCACCGGCCGGTATTTTCAATTATTCACCGTGCCTGTCACAGGCGGGATTGCAACTGAATTGGAAATTCCCAATGCTTTTTGGGCCACCTATTCTCCCGACGGGAAACAAATGGTGTATACTCCTATCAGGGATGCATTCCGGCAATGGAAACACTACCGGGGTGGAAGTATCTCCACGCTATGGATCTTTGATTTCAATGATCATAGCACCATTAAGGTCCCCCAGCCAACTGGCGGCTGCAATGACGTGAACCCAATGTGGGCGGGCAATACCATTTATTTCCTGAGCGACCGAAACGGGGAATTCAATTTGTTTGCCTACAACACCGCCTCTAAAAATATCGATCAGCTCACTCATTTTACAGATTTCCCTATCCAGAGTCTCTCCCTTGGGGGCGGGCTTATCGCTTTTGAACAGGCAGGTTACCTGCACCTGTATACACCCGGGCAGACCAATGCCAAAAGACTGAAGATAGGTATTGCTGCTGACCTGTTGGAACTGAGGCCGCGGTTTGTGAAAGGCTCAAAATATATCAGGACGGCGGGCATTTCTCCGAGCGGGCAGAGAGCCGTTTTTGATTTTCGCGGAGATATTATCACTGTTCCCGCTGAAAAAGGGGATGCACGGAATATCACACTCACTACATCGGTTCATGAAAAATTCCCGGCCTGGTCGCCTGACGGTAAATGGATCGCATACTTTTCCGATGCTTCCGGCGAATATGAACTGCATATTAGATCACAGGACGGGAAAGGAGATGTAAGAACATTTAAAATGAACGGAACTGGCTTCTATGCTTTTTGCAGGTGGTCGCCCGACGGCAAGCTGATCAGTTATTCCGATAATGCCCGCAATTTATATGTGCTGGAAGTTGCTTCGGGAGCGATCAAAAAGATCGATACGGATGAATTATATACCCCCGGTGATTTCAGGGATGTCTTCGGCGACTGGTCATCCGATTCCAAATGGATCGCCTATACGAAAGTAACTGCCACACAATTCAAACGGATCTGCCTGTATTCGATTGATCAGCAAAAATCTTATGTCCTGACTGACGGACTAAGCGATGCTTCTGAACCGGTCTTTGACCGGGAAGGCAAATACCTGTTCTTTTTCGCTTCCACCGATGCAGGCCCCGTCATCAACTGGTTCGACCAGTCGAATGATGATGTCACTTCCACTAATTCCATTTACCTGGTGACCCTGCAAAAAGAGACCATTTCCCCCTTTGCCAAAGAAAGCGATGAAGAAAAAATAAAGGATCCGGCGGATACGGTCAAACCCAAACCCACTTCAGCCGACAAGAAGATGCTGACCATTGACTGGGATGGGATACAAAACCGGATCGTGGACCTGCCCATAAAAGCGGGTCACTACAGCCAGCTCGCCATGGGGATAGAAAATGAATTACTGTACATCGTCAGCCCTCCCGAAGGAGGTCAGGGTATGTTGCATAAGTATGACCTGAAGAAAAGAAAAGATAATGACGTGATGGAAATGGATGGGTACCTGCTTTCTGCCGACGGCAAAAAAATGTTGTACAACAAAGGAAATGTTTGGGGGATCAGCAACAGCGGGGAAAAGAATGAACCCGGGAAAGGGATCCTGAGTACGGAAGCGGTACAGGTCAAAATAGAACCGCAGTCCGAATGGCCGAATATCTTCAATGAGGCCTGGCGGGTGAACCGGGACTATTTTTATGATCCCGGTATGCATGGGGCCAACTGGGTTGCAATGAAGAAAAAATATGAGGTCTTTTTACCTGACCTTGCCTGCCGCAGCGACCTGAACAAGCTTATCCAATGGATGTGCAGCGAATTATCCGTTGGTCATCACCGGATCACGGATCCCGGCGATTTTCTGAATAACCCTGAAAGAGTGGGCGGCGGATTGCTGGGCGCGGATTATGTCATTGATAAGAATCGTTACCGTATAAAGAAAATTTATGGCGGACTAAACTGGAATCCTGAATTGAGATCGCCTCTCACAGAACCCGGCGTCAATGCAAAGGAAGGAGATTATATTATTGCAGTGAATGGAAATAATGTTACCGCAACGGACGAGATCTACCGTTACTTTGAGAATACTGCCGGTAAAATTGTGGAGCTGACCATCGGACCGAATGCCGATGCTACGGGATCAAGGATCGTAAAAGTTGTACCGGTTGCCAGTGAAGCAGCCCTGCGCAACAGGAATTGGGTGGAAGGCAATTTGAAAAAAGTGACGGAAGCCACCAACGGGCAGGTGGCCTATGTGTATGTGCCCAATACAGCCGGGCTGGGGCATGAATATTTCAAAAGATATTTCTATCCGCAGGCAAACCGGAAAGCCATCATCGTGGATGAACGGTTCAACGGCGGAGGACAACTGGCCGATTATTATATTGATCTTTTGACGAAACCCCAACAGGCATACTGGAACATGCGTTATGGCAAGGACCTGAAATCTCCCAGCGCTTCTATCCAGGGCGCCAAAGTGATGATCATTGATGAAACAGCAGGCTCCGGGGGTGATATGCTGCCATGGATGTTCCATAAATTCCAGGTGGGAACCCTGGTGGGCAAGCGCACCTGGGGCGGACTCGTCGGTATCCTGGGCTTCCCGGAATTCCTGGATGGAGGTGGAGTGACGGCTCCCAATGTTGGCATCTGGACCAAGGATGGTTTTGTTGTGGAGAATGTGGGTGTGCCTCCGGATGTGGAAGTGGAACAATGGCCCGCTGATATTATTAAAGGCAGGGATCCTCAACTGGAAAAAGCGATAGAGATCGTAATGGATGAATTGAAGAAACATCCGCAGGAGGAACCTCAGCGTCCCCCTTATCCCAAAAAAGTTTCAAACTGAGATGAGACTGAAATGGTCGATACGATTTATTCCCGCTTGTCTCCTGATCATATTATATGCCTGTACCGGCCCCAAAAAAATCACAACAGAGCCTGCGATTGCTGAACCGCAGGCGCAGCGGGAATTCAGGGCAGCCTGGGTGGCCACAGTGGCCAATATCAACTGGCCCAGCAAACCGGGCTTGCCTGTTGAAACCCAGAAACAGGAGGCAATTGCCCTGCTTGATTTCCTGGAAGCGCATCATTTCAATGCCGTGATCCTGCAGGTGCGGCCGCAGGCGGATGCTTTATATAAAAGTGATCTCGAACCCTGGTCCTACTACCTTACCGGCAAACAGGGACAAGCCCCTGAACCATTCTATGATCCACTTGAATTTTGGGTAAAAGAAGCTCATGACCGTGGACTGGAACTGCATGTATGGCTCAATCCTTACCGGGCACATCATAGGGATGGGAAAGAGATCAGCGATCAGTCCATTGTAAAAAAACATCCAGACCTGGTGGTCTATCTCAAAGAAGGATATTGGTGGATGGACCCGGCAAGACAGGAGGTGCAGGATATGACCAATGCCGTGGTCATGGACCTGGTGAAACGTTATGATATCGACGGCGTGCACATGGATGATTATTTCTATCCCTATCCTTCCTATAATAATAATATTGATTTTCCTGATTCTGTCAGCTGGAAAATGTACCAGCAAAGCGGGGGAAAATTATCAAGGGGCGACTGGCGCCGCGATGCGGTCAACAAGCTGATCGAAAGAATGTATAAGAATATCAAATCGGTAAAGCCCTGGGTGAAATTCGGGATAAGCCCCTTTGGCATCTGGCGGCCCGGCTATCCTGAATCCATTGAAGGATTTGACCAGTACAACCAATTATATGCGGATGCAAGATTATGGCTCAACAAGGGCTGGCTGGATTATTTTTCCCCCCAGATCTACTGGCCCGTCAATCGCTATGCGCAAAGCTTCCCTGTCTTATTGGGATGGTGGGGCGGGGAGAACAAAATGAACCGCCATCTATGGCCTGGTATCAGCGTGGGAAGGGACAGCAGTGATAAGAGCATCGACGAAACACTCAATGAGATCATGATCGACCGGGGCATGCAACCGCAGAGCAAGGGCGTGGTGCACTGGAGCATTTCTTCTGTCACCAAAAATCCAAGGCTCGCGGATACCTTGTTAAAAAGCATTTATAAAAAACAGGCCCTTGTGCCGGCCAGCCCCTGGCTGGACAAACAGTCACCGGGCATTCCTGAGGTCCATACTTCATGGCAGGATTCAGTTTTAAAGATCAGCTGGTTCCATTCCAATGAAGGGGATGTTTTTCACTGGGTGGTCTATTACAAATACGGAAACACCTGGAATTACCGGGTGATGAATCATGGGGATCATGTACTGGAATTGTCCAAAACAATGGGTACAGGAACATCCTTGAAAACTATTACTTCCTTGATCGTAACTGCAGTGAACAGAACGGGCAATGAAAGTGAGAAGAGAGAAATAAAGTTTGAATGATTCCTGAACGCTGTTCCCGGTATCATTTCACGATTAAAAACCAACACCATGGCAGACAGCAAACCTCTTGTCAATTTACCGACCGAACTGATCAATCAAAAAACATTTTATACGCTGGGCGGCGCTTCCGCAGCCGTTTTGCTGATCTGCTGGGCGATCAATTTCGTGGCGGCGGATGTATCCTGGCTTACCTATCGATCCTACCGGCTGATCGGTATCATTCTCAGTGAGGCCTTTGCCATCATCATTACCCTCAACATCAAAAAGAAAAGCCAGCGAAACTGGTTCTTTGCCTTCCTGAACGGGATACTCATTTTTGTAAATGCATCAGGACTCAATTCCATGACCTCGGGGCAGATCTTTAATCCCAAAGATTCAACAGGTAAAACACACTCCTATCTCAGGATGCTGAACCGGGGTCAAAACCAGCAGGCATCGCTTTTTAACCTGCCCCGTATGAAAAGCTGGTGGCCAGATGAGGGGATGATCGCGGAAAACCATCAATTGACAGAAAGGATTACCCGGCTGGATTCTGCCAATAAACAACTCCTCTTGCAAGTCGACAAGACCGACAATGAAAAGATCCAGCAATTGCAATATGTAAATGATAGTCTTGGCAAGGCTTTATTGGACATGCAGGGAAAACTGGATGACAAACAAAAACAGGTCGACCAGCTGACGAATTCCATGAATAACACAGGCAACGAAACCCAGCAACAGCTGGCCAACTGTATCATTGAGCGAAACCGAAAGGATGATAGCCTCCGGGCCTGTTTAAATCAGCAAATGGCCGCTAATGGAGCACCGTTAACCGAATTATTGCGTCAGCTTTGTGAAAGGGTCAATCCTGTTGCCTTTCGTTTACGCAGCAGGAATCCGACCCTTGACGAAAAGCTCAGACAACAGGGATTCTTCAGGGAATTCAACTGGGCGGCCTTATGCGCCCGGTTTAATGAATGGTACAGAAGGGTCAGTACGCCGCAATAAAAAAGGGGCTGTTGTGACGGGTGCTCACAGGGTGATTCCTTCCAATGAATAATCCAGTCCCTGGCCTAAAATTCCTTCTGTCATTCCTGTCTCATTACGCATCACTTCTATGCGTTTGAATAACACATCATTTTTCTCATTCTTTGTATAGGGAAGTTTAACATTGTCCAGCATGAATTTCAATCCTGTCTCCTGCTGAATGAATTCCACTTTCACCTGGTATACCGAATCATATTTATAATCCATGAACAAGCCTTCATCTACAGCAAGATTTTCTGCTGCCTTTACTCCTCCTTTATCATAGGTTACCGTACCCTCCTGCAGCAACAATTGTTTATGGCTCATCATGAAACCGGCGGCATTCAACCCGTTCCCGTTGGGATAATAGATCACTTTCCAGAATGAGCAGGGTATCTGGATATATTCTCCGTTTATTTTTTCAATGAACCAGGGATCTTTATCAGACAGGAGGGGACCGGTGATCACACTCACCCGCATGCCATGCGCCACGGTTTCCGTCTTCAATACATATTGTTCCAGGCTGCGCCAGAGACCTGAATTGAGCCGTTCATGCTGCGGGACACAGTTAGTGAAATAAAAAGTATCATTGGCAGCCTGTTTTTTTTCGGGAGCTTGTCCCCAGAGCACTTCCTGGTAGGAAGTGAGATGGCCTTCTTCAAAATCATTGGGCTTGTTGCCCTTGGCCCTGATCGCATTGTACAATTCGTTTCCCAGTTGGTATTCCGGCAATACGGATCTTTCGTCCTTTACAAAATTACCGGTGCGCTTCACAGCTTTCCAGCTGGTACCGTCAATATTACTGGCTGCATAAAAAGCGAATTTTCTTTTTTTGTTCAGGACCACACTATGATGGGTATAATCGATCACATGACCGCTTTTATCGATCAAGGGTGCCAGCTGATCCTTCAGTTTACCTGCAACAGCGGGCAACTCCACCTTTTTCCCGGGGATAAAGTGTTTATCGAAGGGCATGGTAATAAAGTTAAACAATAAACAGGGGATCTGTTTTAGCAGGAAGATGAACCATAATGATTCAGCCCGCTTACTTGCAGCGGGCTGAAGACAAAAACAATATTTTACAATTAAGATCAGTTCATGGCCCTGTATACTTCCACCAGGATAACATTGATCGGGGTCGTTCCGGTATTTTTCACGCTGTGCGATTCAGCGGGCCTTACCATTGTCATTCCTTTTTTAAAGTTCACCACATTTTTCTTGCCATCCTTGGAAGTGAATTCTCCCGAACAATCGCTGACAACATAAGCTGCATTATCCGGATGCCAGTGCATTTTGGATTCCTGTCCCGGTTTATATTGAGCAGATACCACCCGGATACCCAGCGTGTCGCTGAGTATTTTGTACAGGTCACCGGAAACTTTTGTTGCGTCGGTTGCCGGATCGGGTGCTGTTATGGCCCCTTTGCGGTTCACTTCCACCAGTATCACGTGGATATCTGTCTTGCCGGTGTTCTTTACACTATGCCATTCTCCCGGGCGGACCATACTCATGCCCGGTTTCATTTCATTGACCATGCTTTTACCATCCTTGCTGTAAAAAGTGGCGGTGCCGCCATCAATGGCATATACGGCATAGTCAGGGTGCCAGTGCAGGGCAGATGAATCCCCCGGTTTGTAAGTCACTTCCACCATCCGGATACCCATTGTATCCGCAACGACTTTGTACAGGTTCGGAGCTATGGACACAGCATCTTTCCCCGCTGTGCTGTCCGTGCCCCCGGTGGTTTGATTCATTTTAGTGGAATCATTGGTTGTGGACTTGCTGCTGCTGCTATTGTTGCAGGCTGCAAGTGAAGTGGAAATAAGAATGGCCAGGGTAAACCGGCCGAAGAAAAGATGGCTCATACGTACTTTGTTTTAGTGTTAAATAATCAGGGTATTTACGTAGGGAGGATAGCTAATAAATGTATGAATAATTTAAATCAATGAAAAAATATTTTAATTCTTCCAGATCGCACCCAGGCCCGCATCCCAGCATTTTTTATTCCAGGCAGGGATATCCTTTTCCAATATCCCGGTTCCCCTGCTTTTCAACCCCGTCCACTGGGCATTGAGCTCATTCATCCGGTCCAGCGAAGGCTCGTTCACCCGCGGGAGATCGCTTTCGGTCTGGTTGATCAGGAATAAATAATTGACCGTGAACTTAGCGGGGAAATTCTCCGCATCATCATAGACTTTTGTCTTACGCTGAACCATATCCTCATCCCAGTCTTTCATTTTTTTTGCCAGCGCAGTACCCTCCGCCTTTAAAGCGGTATATTTTTCATCAGTCAAGGCGGCGAGAAGTGATTCCAGCTGCAACCTTTTTTCATAGACAGAATTGACCATTTTATGCATGGCAGTAAGCTCATTTTCCATGCCGCTCATGACAGTATTATATTCTTTATAGGTTACCGCATTGGTAGCGTACAGGGGATTGGCCAGGATATCCGCAGCAGAAGAAAGTTTTTGCTCTCCCAGTTTTAAACTGATGGTGTATTTGCCGGGAATGGCCTTGTGCCCGCGAAAACTTCCGTCAATATATACATCCGGCACACCGGGCATGGTGGCATAACGCAGGTTCCAGACAAAACGATTCAGATCTTTTGACTTTGACAATACCGGCTCAGCCGGCGGGCCTCCGTCATATTTTTTATAAGTAGAATCTTTTTTTGAGCTGAACCGGTGTACCAGGTTGCCGGATGCGTCACTTATTTCCATGATCAGTTCTGCAGTTTCTTTCGTTTCCGGGAGCTGGTAATAAATAACAAGCCCAGTTGCCGGGTTCACTCCCCGGTAATTATTCATACCGGTGAAATTCGTATTGGTCTCATCCAGTTCACTGCCACCGTTCACCAAATAAGACGGAGAAGATTGAAAAAGTATAAATCCTGTATCTTTTTTGTATTGTCTTATCAACCCCAGGTCATCCAGTATCCAGAACGAACGACCCGAGGTCGCTGCGATCAGGTTTCCCTTATACACTTTCAGGTCCATAATAGGCGTAACGGGCATATTCAGCTGGAAGGGCTCCCAGTTCTTTCCCCCGTTCCAGGAAATATAGATCCCCGTTTCCGTACCTGCATACAAAAGATCTTTTCGCGTGTCATCTTCCCGCACCACTCGCGTGAAAGCTCCGTCAGGTATACCATTGCAGATCCTTGTCCAGGTTTTCCCGTAATCAGTCGTTTTATACAAGCCCGGTGTAAAATCATTGAACTTATATCTTGTCGTGGCAATATAAGCCGTGGCTTTATCAAAAGGAGAAACCTCGATGGCATTGACCAGGCATTCCTGCAAACCGGCCGGCGTGATATTCTGCCAGGTTTTGCAATTATCCCTTGTGATATAGACCAGCCCGTCATTACTGCCGGTATAAATCACCCCTTTTTCATTTGGTGATTCCATAATATAAGAGAGCACGCCATAATTTTCGGCGCCAACAGCTTCATTGGTAAAAGGCACACCCGGCGTTCCCTGTTTCTCTTTTTCATTACGGGTAAGATCAGGGGAAACTTCGGTCCATGTCCTGCCCGTATCAGGGGTACGTAATACATACTGCGCACCATGATAAAAAACATTGGGTTCATGTTTACTCCAGATGATGGGCGCATTCCAGTCGAAACGGTATTTCATATCCTTCGCATCGCGGGACAAATATTCTATCGGCGCCGCCATGATATTGGTACTGGCTTTTGCCTTGGTATCCAGCACTTCAATAGTCCCTTCGTAGCTGTCGCCCAATACATATTGCGGGTGATCGGGATCAAAGGCAAGGAAAGCGCTTTCTCCTCCCGCAGAATAGGTCCATCCCGTATTGTCTATACCGCCCCTGTCCGTTTGCCTGCTGGCGATCATTACAGAACTGTTGTCCTGCTGTCCGCCGTAAATATTGTAAGGGAAAAGATTGTCGACATTAATGCGGTAAAACTGCGCCGTCGGCTGGTTATACAGGCTGCTCCATGTCTTTCCGCCATTGAAAGTAATGGCTGAGCCCCCGTCATCGGAAATAATCATATTGTTTGAATTATTCGGGTTGATCCAGAGATTATGGTAATCACCATGTCCCGAATTGCTGATATTCTCCCAGCTCTTGCCGCCATCAATGGATTTGAATGCTCCGGCGCTCATCACATACACCACATTATCATCATTCGGATCGGGGAAAAGTTCAATATAATACCAGGCTCTTTGCACGAGGTGATGATCATGCGAAACCTGTGTCCAGCTTTTGCCTGCATTTTCTGAAACATAACAGCCGCCGGCCTCCTTATCAAAATCACTTTCGATCAGGGCATAAACCTTTTCAGAATTCGAGCGGCAAACGGCAATGGACATCTTGCCCATTTCCTTGGGCAATCCCTCCGTCATTTTTTCCCAGTGTTCGCCTGCATCCGTTGATTTATAGAGACCGCTTCCCGGTCCTCCGCTGATGATCTTCCAGGGAAGGCGACCGTGTTCCCACATGGCCGCATAGAGGATCATGGGGTTGTTCATATCCATGGAAAGTTCGGCGCAACCAGTCTTATCGTCTACGAATAAAACAATTCTCCAGGTAACTCCTCCGTCAGTTGATTTATAGACCCCTCTTTCTTTTGAATGCGCATAGAGCGCTCCCTGTCCTGCGACATAAACGATATTTGGATCCTTCGGATGAATGACGATGCGTGCAATATGCTGGGTAAGGTCCAGGCCCATTTTCTTCCATGTCTTTCCCGCATCGGTGGATTTATATACGCCGTCTCCGTTGGAGGTCATCACCCCGCGCACCGCGTGTTCGCCCATACCCACGTATACAATATTGGGATCACTTTCTGCTACGGCCACAGCGCCAACAGAACCCGTTTTGAAAAAGCCATCAGAAACATTTTTCCAGGTGATGCCCATATCCTCTGTTTTCCAGAGTCCGCCCCCGGTACTGCCCTGGTAATAAACAGCAGGATTGCCCACCACGCCGGTAGCACAATTGGAACGTCCGCCGCGGAAAGGGCCGATGCATCTCCATTTCACGGTCTTAAAATAACTGTTGAGCTCGCTGCTGTCCCTGGAATTCTGAGCGAATGCAATGTGAGTGGCCGCCATCAAGGCTGAGGCCAATAATAGTTTTCTCATGCGGGAAATTTGAAGGGAATATAAATATTATTTATATAATGAGATTGACTAATCTGCTTGTTTCAGCGCCTCCCTCACCTTCGGCACGATCTTCATCCCGAAGATCTCAATGGACCGCATCAGCATTTTGTGCGGGGGTCCGCCCACATCCATATGTGCGGAAAACCGGGTGAGTCCGAAAAGTTCCTGCACCTGTAAGATCTTTTCAATGGCTTCATTTGCATCACCGATAATCAGATGACCTCTCTTGCTTCTGCCCATATCATATTGCTGACGCTGGTAGGGAGGCCAGCCGCGGCTACTGCCAATACGATCCATACGGGCAGCATAAAGCGGGTAATATTCATCGGCTAATTGCTGACCGTTCTCTCCAAAGAGCGCATGCATGTGCAAGCCTACACGGAATTTATTCATGTCATGTTTGAAATGCTGCCAGGCTTCTTTATAATAATCAAATAATGGTTTGAACTGTGCCGGGTTACCGCCGATGATGGCAAATATGACGGGCAGGCCATGCCGGGCGGCACGCACAACAGATTCAGGCGTTCCGCCCACCGCGATCCAGATTTCAAGGTGATCATTCTTTGCTCTTGGCAAAACCTGTTGCTGATCAAGTGCCGGCCTGAATTTCCCCTTCCAGGTAATGGGATTCTCCTGGTTTATTTTCAGCAGCAGTTCCAGTTTCTCATCGAATAGTTCATCATAGTCTTCCAGGCTGTTGCCGAAGAGCGGAAAGGATTCGGTGAAACTGCCACGGCCCGCCATCAGTTCGGCCCTCCCGTTGCTGAGCAGGTCCACCAGGGCGTAACACTGGTAAAGCCGCACAGGATCAGAGGAACTTAAAACGTTCACCGCACTGCCCAGCTTTATCTTTTTTGTAATTGTTGCAGCAGCAGCCAGCACGATCTCCGGAACAGAAACAGCAAATTCCGGGCGGTGATGCTCCCCGATACCGAAAAAATCCAGTCCCAGTTCATCCATCAGTTTTATTTCTTCCATCAGTTCCTGCAGGCGCTGGGCGGCCGGTTGTATTATTCCTTTCTCATCAATAGACAGGTCGCCGAACATGTCGATGCCGAATTCCATAAAAATTATTTATGTGAAGATAGGGACAAGGCCTCATGCAACAGCCCTCCAGCAAATGGAGATCGTTACTGATCTGTTACCCTGGTAAGTTTGATCACCCGGTAAAGGATCCCTTTAGATACGAGTGTGCCTTCGATATTGTTATTCTTTACAGTAAGTGAGACAACAATATCTCTTTCTTCATCCTTGTGATACAACTGGCCGTTTGCAGGGGTGAAGGTGAAGTCATCTTCACCCATGGAAGTTTCTGTGCCATTCACCATTTTATTGGCGATGATATGATAGGTATTGGTCTTCCGGGTGGCGCTGATGTGATAGACAGCGATCTCATCCTTGCAGGGAGAATTTTTTACCTGGCAGACGGAGTTGCCTTTCCATGTGCCGGTGAGGGAAGTGTCATTGCTGGATAGTTGGTTTTGAGAAAAGATTCTGTCTTGACTAATAAGCAATAAACTTATGACTAAGATCTTCATAAAAGAAAATTGATGCAATAAAGAGTTATGTTTTTGAAATGGGGAAGCGTTGACTATGGTATTATTATTTTGAATTCGTTTATTAATTCTCAAAATAACTTCAACACTCTTCATCCCCACATCCCGCCTCCATTGTCTCTGTCTCCAATGTCACATGATGAATATTCTCATGCAATAATTTGTGCTTAAGGTCTTCCTTGATGGAAGCGATCTGCTGCATGGAAATATGATCATTCACTGTGATATGGGCTGTCATGGCATTCTCCGTGCTGCTGAGACCCCAGATATGCACATGATGGATGCCCGTCACCCCATCCGTATGCAAAGCGATCTCTTTTATTTTAGTCAGGTCCACATTATCCGGCACCCCATCCAGCGACAAACGCAGGCTGTTCTTCAATAAACCCCAGGTGCTGAAAATGATCACAGCGCAGACGAGTAAGCTGAGGAGGGGATCGATCCAGTAATTGCCAGTATAAAAAATGATGATACCCCCGATCACAATGGCTAATGAAACCAATGCATCGGACGCGAGGTGCAGGAAAGCGGATTTTACATTGATATCCTTGTCCTTTTCACGGAAAAAAAGAAAGGCGGAAATTCCATTGATCAAAATACCAAGACCTGCGATCAGGGAAATGGTTGTACCTGGCAGTGATTCTGGATGGGAAAAACGAAGGATGGCCTGGTAACTGATGGCCCCGATGGAGATCAGGAGTATGACCGCATTGACCAGGGCAACCAGGATCGAGGATTTTTTATAGCCGTAGGTGTATTGCTCTGTTGCTTTGGAATTGCTGAGTTTGAAAGCCATCAGGGAAAGTACCAGCCCCGCCACGTCCAGGAAATTGTGTCCGGCATCAGAAAGAAGTGAAAGGGAACTGATATTCAATCCCACCACTACCTGCACCACTACATAGGCAAGGTTCAGCACAATGCCGATAATGAAAGTGCGGCTGAGTTGTGTCAGCTTAACCGGGCCGTGATGGTGATTATGATTATGGTCGTGGTCGTGAGACACGCGTGGATTTTCATGCAAATTTACTCAAGAATCAGGGGAATCATATTACTAAGAATTTAACCACGGATAACACAGATTATTGCACAGACGGCCACTGTTATTTCTCCTGTGTAATCCGTGAGAAATCCTGGATATCTGTGGTTAAAAATCAGCACCCGGAAGTCATATAACCCCATTCATACAATCTTTTTTGCAGCCTGCGCCATAATTCTTATGTTTATCCGTCAAAACATTCATCATGAGAAAACTACTCCTCCTTTCAGTTTTGGTTGTTTCCATTGTTTGCTCCGCACAGAAATCGATCTTATCACAATTCAAGAACCTCAAACCCCGTAATATCGGCCCCGCCGGTATGAGTGGCCGCATCACTACCATTGATGTAGTGATCGACAACCCGAATATCATCTACCTCGGTTCCGCATCCGGCGGCGTATGGAAAACCACCAACAGCGGCAACTCATGGACCCCTGTGTTTGACGATCAGCCCACGCAGAATATCGGCTCCATCTGTATCCAGCAAAACAATCCCAATGTGGTATGGGTAGGCACGGGCGAAGGCAATCCCCGCAATTCCCTGAATATCGGCGAAGGCATTTTTAAAAGTTTGGATGCGGGAAAAACCTGGAAACGCATGGGCCTGGAAAAAACGCGAAATATTCATCGCATAATTATCGATCCCACCAATCCCAATACAGTTTATGCAGCTGCCATCGGCAATCCTTATTCCGAACATCCGGAAAGAGGGGTTTACAAAACGACAGATGGCGGCGATACATGGAATCTCATCCTTCATACCAATGATACTTCCGGCTGTGCCGAACTGGTGATGGATCCCTCCAATCCCAATAAACTCATTGCCTGTATGTGGCAGCATCGCCGCTATCCCTGGCAATTTAAGAGCGGAGGCCCGGGCAGTGGCATCTATATCACTATCGATGGCGGAAAGAACTGGAAAAAACTGGGCAAGGAAGACGGCATGCCCGATGGGATCACCGGAAGGGTGGGACTTGCATTCGGCACCAATGAACCTTCAAGGGTATATGCCCTGGTGGAGGCGACAAAAAACGGTTTGTATAAAAGTGATGACGGAGGTTTTAAATGGGAACTAATAAATAGTGAGGCGAGATGGGTGACTAACCGCCCCTTTTATTTCCAGGATATCCGGGTGGATGCTAAAAATGAAAACCGTTTATATAATATCCACGACCAGGTGGAAGTGAGCGAGGATGGCGGAAAAACCTTCCGCACGCTTATTCCTTATTCAGGTATCCATCCCGACCACCATGCATGGTGGATCCATCCCCTGATGCCCAATTTCATGATCGACGGCAATGATGGCGGTATCGGGATCACGCACGACTATGGCAAGAACTGGACCTTCGATGATAAACTTCCCGTCGGCCAGTTCTATCATGTGAATGTGGACAATGAAATGCCCTACCATGTGATGGGCGGTATGCAGGATAATGGCAGCTGGCTGGGACCTGCCTATACTTTGATGAATGGCGGCATAAGAAATTATTATTGGGAAAATATCGGAGGCGGCGACGGTTTTGATGCCATGCCCGATGCGGAGAACAGCGACTGGGTCTATAGCCAAAGCCAGGGAGGTTCGGTGGGCAGGCGTAACTGGAAGACAGGTGAGAGTTGGTTCATCCAGCCCAAAACACCGGACCCGAAACAACTATTTCGCTTCAACTGGAACTCTGCCATGGCGCAGGATCCCTTCGATAAAAAAACAATTTATTTCGGCAGCCAGTTCCTGCTTAAGAGCACAGACAAGGGTGCCAGCTGGCAAAATATTTCTCCCGATCTCACTACAAATGATACGGCCAAGATCGCCGCATTTCAGAATACGGGCGGATTAACGATGGATATCACCGGGGCAGAAACTTATTGTACCATTCTCACTATTTCTCCTTCTGCAAAGGAACAAGGTGTTATCTGGGCAGGAACTGACGATGGAAATGTACAACTCACCAGGGATGGCGGAAAAACATGGATCAATTTCCGTGGAAAGATCCCCGGCATGCCGCTCGGTTGCTGGGTGCCGCAGATCACGGCTTCAAGATACAATGCCGGAGAAGCCTTTGTTATATGCAATGATTACCGCCGGGGTGATTTCAAACCTTATTTATTCCGTACCAAAGATTATGGCGCCACCTGGACCAGGATGATCGATGAGAATAAAGTGCATGGCTATGCGCTATGCATGATCCAGGATCCTGTTGAACCCAACCTGATATTTGTCGGAACTGAAAATGGCCTTTGGGTCAGTTTTGATAACGGTAATAGTTATGATCAATGGAAGAACGGGTATCCTTCCGTGTCCACTTATGATTTTGCCATACAGGAAAGGGAAGCCGACCTGGTGATCGCCACATTCGGAAGGGCCATGTGGGTGCTGGATGATATCAGGCCGCTCCGTAAGCTGGCCGATTCAATGGGGAAAGCCATTACAAAAACTGTTACAGTATTTACTGCACCCGAAGCTTATCAATCACAATACAAAAATCCCCCGGGGTACGAATGGAGTGTATATGGATTATGGGATGCAGAAAACAGGAGGAGGGGCGCTGAGGTATCTTTTTTTATCAATAAACCTAAATCCGATTCAACTGCAAGGCCGAGAACTGATAGCGCCAGGACACAACCCGCTCAAATGCAGCAACAGCAACAGGGCGGATTTGGCGGAGGCGGAGGTGGAAGAGGCGGCGGAAGGTTTGGCGGTTTTGGAGGAATTGGCGGAGGCAATCGTACAGATACTGCAGTAGTAAGAATTTATAACAGCAATAATGAACTCATCCGTACGCTTCGTTGGCCGGTGGACAGCGGTTTCAACCGGAACTACTGGGGCATGGAAGAAAAAGGTGTTCGCCAGCCCGGCACGCCCAAACCGCAGCCCGGTGCACCGGAGCCGGGAGGATTGCAGGTATTGCCCGGCACGTACAAACTTATTGTCTCTTATCAGCGGAGTTCCGATTCCACTTTTATAACAGTAAAAGATGATCCGCGGCTGGGTAACCGCAATGATATCAAACTGGCCCAAAGAAAATTGTTTGACCGTTTGAAGAAAAGCGTCGATAAACTTACCGAAGGGATGGACAGGTTAACGGATGCGGAAGAAGTAGCCAACAAAGTGCAGGCTGAGATCAAGGGACTGGAAGGTAAGGATATGGATTCTTTGCGGAAGTCATCCACGAGAATGGTTGATTCCATTAAAGCGATCCGGGATTTTATCAATGGCAAAACGGTGGAGAAGCAGGGTCTTGCACGCAATCCTTTTGAAGTGACGGTGATGACCCAATTGCAGACAGGGCAACAAGCCATCTTCAGCAAACAAATTATTCCCGGCCCCCAGGAAGAGAACCTGGTGGGCAATGCTGAAGCAGCAGTGAACGAGGCGATCAATAAGATCAATAATTTCTTCGACGGCAAATGGAAGGATTACCGGCAGCAGGTAGAAGGAACAAAAGTGAATTTGTTTAAAGATTATAAACCGCTTTGATAATTTTTTAACCACAGATTACACAGATTAAGCAAAGATGGCCACAGTAATACCTACTGTGTTTTCTGTGAAATAATCTGTGATATCTGTGGTTACCCCTTTTCAAAACACCTCATATGAAAATGAACGCAGGCATGTGGATCGGCATTATCGGCGGCGCCATCGGCGTCATCGTTGCCATTGTAGCCGTGCTGGCCACCACCGGCTCAGCCGGCACCTATATCACCGTGGGCGTACTTGCCCTGATCGGCGGCATGTGTTTTTTATTTTACCGGCTTTTCTTCAAAGGACTGATCAATACTTCCCGCTTGCAAAAAGTGGGATTACCGGGAACGGCGAAGATCCTCGAAGTGAGGGATACCGGTGTCACTATCAACAACAACCCGCAGGTGAAACTAACCATGGAAGTAAAGAATAACCTTGGACAGAAATACACAACCACTTGCAGGGTGTTAGTCTCTCGTATCAACCCCGGCATGTTCCAGCCGGGAATGGAAGTGCCGGTAAAGATCGATCCCAAGAATGACCAAAACGTAGTGATCGATTATAGTGGTGCACGGCAGGCCGTTACTGCAGGAGGAGGATCAACTGGCCAGCAACCGGACAGGGCTGCTTTGCAGGCAGAGCTGGAGCAAATACAAAAAGATAATATGGCGATCGCTGCTTCGGGCCATCCGGCCAAGGCCATCATAAAAAAATATACCTGGTTGGGTGCCTATGTGAACGGCAACAATCCTTATGCAGAGTTAGAAGTGGAAGTGCTGCCCGACAATGCATCCGCTTTCAGCGCCAAAACAAGGGGTGTGATCAGCGAAGCCTCCGTCAATAAATTCCAGCCCGGATGCGAAGTGTATGTGAAATATGACATGTATGATAACAGCAAAGTGGTGATCGATCATTCGTAATTAATATTAATATATTCTTTTAACCAGATTTCATTCGACTACTATTCCAGCTTTTTGGGTCAAGCCAAAAAGAACAAGAAGGAACAAGCTAAGAAGAACAAATAAATGCTTTTATCAAACCCTTAACTCATTTATAAAGCCGGCCAGGCCTATCTTCGCGGGTCAAATAAATCATACACAAAAGATATTTATGTTCAAGAATCATTCTTCCCCGAAAACGGTGTTGATCATTGCCTCTTTTTTTTACCTGAACAATATTTCCTGCCAGCAACCTGCTGCTGCAAACCAGGACCTGCGGGTCATTATTTTACGGCATGCCGAAAAACCTGATGTGGGGGAGAATCTTTCCTGCCAGGGGCTCAACAGGGCACTGCAGTTGCCGGATGTGCTCTACAATAAATTCAAATTGCCCGATTATATCTATGTTCCTTCCATCAAAACAGGAAAAGGCACGGGGGTGGCCCGGATGTATCAGACCATTGTTCCCTTTGTCGTGAAATATAACCTGAATATCGATACCCAGTTTGATGTGGGCGAAGGAGCTGCCCTTGCACAGTCGGTATTGAAAAAGACAGGGACCGTCCTGATCATCTGGGAACACAAAACTATCCCTGACATCGTGAATGCCCTGGGTGTGAATGAAGGCAAACTGAAATGGGATGGCGGGGATTATGATTCCATCTGGATCGTAAGCTTCAAGAACGGGAAGGTCAAATTAAATTATGATAAGGAAGGCCTAAATCCCGCTGCGGAGTGTAAATAGAACATCCTCCTATTTCCACTGATTTTAGTATATCATTTTTTGGAAAAATAGCCTTAAGGGTTCCATAAAATTGAGCCTATAGCTGTTTTTTGCTGTAAAACAAGGGCTTATTTCCATTTTTATCATTCATTGACCCCGTCTGGCACTGTCTTTGAAAATGGTGGGTTGAAACAAAACTATTTTTATGAAAGCAAAATTGATCGTAGCGATGCTGCTTGTTTCCGGTCTGGCCGCTACGCCGGCCACCCACGGACAGTTAAGAGTGAACGTGAATATCAATGTCGGGGAACAGCCTCCATGGAGACTTTCCGGTTATGATTACGTAGAATATTATTTCCTTCCCGATATTGATTGTTACTATTATGTACCGCGTCACCAGTTCATCTATTTATCCGACGGGCGCTGGGTCTTTTCAGCCTCACTGCCTTTTCAATACAGGAATTATGACCTGTACGGCGGCTACAAGGTCGTCATCAACAGGCATAATGCCTACAGGAATTATTTAGATGACAGGGAGCGATACTGGCGGCCGAACAATTATCATCATGATAATGGCCTGCACAAAGGCTGGTATAAGGATCATGGTAACGGCAATGGTAACGGAAATGGTAATGGTAATGGCAATGGCCATGGTCGTGGTAACAAACACGGTGATAAGGATAAAGATTAAGGCGTCCTGTTCATCATAGGGAATGCTCCTTCTTAACAATGCTTTAATCTTTCAGCTCAGCATATTCCCGGAATTTCAATGAAAAGCAAAAACGATTTCGTTTTTGCTTTTCATTAAGTGGCTCTGGCACCCCGTTTGAACTTTCTTTTACATAAAAACATTTTTATGAAAAAAGCTTTAATCGTATTAACCATGGTTTTCGGGACCCTGGTATTTGCTCAAACGGCAAAAGCCCAGTTAAGGGTAGGGGTGAACCTCCGCATCGGACTTCCTGCCTGGATCGGCCCGGATTATAATGATGCCGAATATTATTACCTCCCGGATATAGAATGTTATTATGATGTATACCTGCATCAATTCGTATACCTGGTGGACGGAGAATGGGTCTTTTCATCCTACCTGCCGGACTGGTATAATGATTATGATCTGTATTCCGCATATAAAGTGCCGGTGTTCAGGCACGATGCCTACCGTTTCTTTGACGACGACAGGATCCATTATACCAGGCGCCATTATATAACTCCCCGGTATGACCGGTTTGAAAATAACCGCTATTTTGAACAACGCAGGGACTTTGATAACCGCCGGGGCAATAATGAATGGAACCGGGAACGTTACGAGAATAACCGGAATTTCCAGCAGAACAGGGAATGGAATGACAACAACCGGAGATTTGAACAAAACAGGGAACAATTCAATAACCGGAATACCCAACAGGAATGGCAGCGCAACAATAACCAGCAGAATTTTAACCAGAACAGGGAACAATTCAATAACCGGAATACCCAACAGGAATGGCAGCGCAACAATAACCAGCAGAATTTTAACCAGAACAG
>CAZZDQ010000002.1:0-24899 GCA_964652845.1 uncultured Chitinophaga sp. | reverse complement strand
ATACCCAACAGGAATGGCAGCGCAACAATAACCAGCAGAATTTTAACCAGAACAGAGGCCAATTCAATAATAACCGGAATACTCAGCAAGAATGGCAACACAACAATATTCAGCAGAACTTTAACCAGAACAGGACCAATGACAATAACAGGGAGTTCCGGAGAGATGATAACCGTAATTCAGGTCACGACAATGGACAGCACAAAGGCTGGTTTGGCCACCGTGATAAATAATGATAATACTAAATTGAATTTTTTAGGCCGCCATTGGCGGCCTTTCGTTTTTATAGCAAGGTATGCCGGGCAGATCAATTATCTGCGTTCTTAACTGCCGGGTGGCCGTCCTCGGTTCTTTTTTTATACTCCATGCGGAACTCCGAAAGATCAGGCCTGAATTTACGCGGCCTGCCCAGTTCATAGTTGTACATATATTGGCCAAGCTTGTATAAAAATGGCCAGCCAATAGTATCATAATCATATTTGTCGTCATTTAAAATGCCATCACTGTTAACATAAATGGTTGCAGTGAGCATGAACTCCACATTATTCTTAAAATCGGCGATGTAGGATACATCGGTGAGGCAACCATAGGCCCACCCCACTTTGTTGAAGACACGGAGATCCCGCGGCATCCGGTGCATACTGTCACGGAAAAAAAATTTTACATAACTGTCATAATAAACCGAAGTATCATATTTGGGGAACTGCGTTTCAGAAGGGTACTGGGAAAGAAAACGGTACAAAAAAGAATAATCGTCTTTGGAAAGATCAAAGCGTTGCTTCTCTGGCACTGACGCAGGGAATAAAACCGATTGCAGCAATTGCTGCAGGTGGTAAACGGTCATGTTATTGGCCTTTGTGAAATCAATGGGTTCATGCACCAGGCTATCATCCGCATTATAGTAAGCGATCCCCATTTTATTGATATGGCTGAAATCGAATGAATCGGTATTATAGGCGGGCGGTTGCGAATAGATCACCGATCCATCCGGCTGTAAAAATTGTACCTGGTTGGTATGCCGGTTCTCTTCGGGGCTCATCCGCATAAAGCGACGGGTAATACGCAGGTCAGGATAACCCATACCATGCAGCCTTCGGTTAATTTCCTGCTGCCCCACAAATTCATACATGCGGGTATAGGCATCATTATCACTGATCAGAAAAGCCTTGCGGATGAATTGGGCAATGGAAGGCTTTCCGTTCTCTGCGGTGCTGTCTTTGTACAGGGCCAGCTGCCGGGAAAAACTGCTGTCGTATTGCAGGATGGTGTTTTTGTCAATGCCTTTATCTTTAAGCTGATTCAGTTTCTCCAATGATAAAAATGCCAGTGGCAGTTTCACCGTGGAAGCGGGGTTGAAATATTGAAGGGAATCAAAATGATAATAATAATTGGTGAAAGAGGGTCTGTTTTTCCTGTCGCGGTTGATCTGTGTATAAATGATCTGGTAACGATAAACTTCAGGATGCTTTAACACTTCCTGCATCAAACTGTCTTTGGACCGGGCCAGGAGCGCTTGCAGCCAGTTATCTGTGTGGGGCTGCGTCACTGCTTTTGTAACGACTGACAGAAATATGCATAACGGGATAATTCTTTTCATCGGTAAAAGGATCAGCTGAATAAAGTTCTCGGTTTTATATCCTGCGACGTATTGACATCAATAAATTTTGGTTTGATAAGCGCCAATCCGCAGGTTGCGTTGAGCTTATCGACAAGGTAAACGGTCAGCTCGGGTGATGTGGCCTCATCATGCATATGCATGATAAAAAATATTTCCTGTAACCCGTTGTCCAGCCAGTATTTTATGCGTTGCACCCACTCGTCACAGCGTGTGTAATCAGAAGGGTGCAGGCTATTGCCCACATAACGGATAAAGGCTTTCGGAACAGTGAGCCGCATATGAGCACAATCCCGGCGGCCGGCCGTATCTGTGATCACAGCGCCGATATGATTGGCACGTAGAAACTCAAACAGTTCTTCTTTATCTTTTTTCTTAGCGAACCAGCCGGGATGCCGTACTTCCATGAAAAACTGTATACCGACCGGCAGGGATTGCAGGAAATCGAATAACTCTTTTTTCCGGTTCGGGGAGAAGGCATCGCTGACCTGTATGAACACCGGACCGAGATTCTCCCCGAAAGCGATAATGCCCCTGAAAAATTCTGTGGAGAGAAAATTCTTTCCTTTCAAACTGCCGTAGTGGGTGATGCCATTGTACATTTTGGGGCAAAACATAAAGTCCTTGCCGGCAGCTTTCTCCTTCCATTTCGTGATACCAGCAGGACCATATATCTTATAATGCGTGGCATTGAGTTCAATACAATTATAATGCTGCACATAATGCTGCAGGAAATCTTTTTCCTTTGTTTTGGGCGGATAGATCTTTCCGATCCATTCTGTACGGCCCCATTTGGCACAGCCGAGGTAGACCTTTGCAGTTGCTTTCTTTTTCCCATCCAGTATCATCCGGTTTCCGGCAGGCTCCGGTGGCAGTGAAAAATCGATGCTGTCCAGCTCTTCAGGCGGCATTCTTCCGAATTCCATAATAAAAAGAGTTTACCGGTTTCAAAATTACTTCTTCATCAGGTAAACAGCCCGGGAATTCTCAATCCCCGTCGCTTCCAAATCATTACATTTGCTGCCTGTGAAACTTTCCCAATTATCCGAAACACTGATCGGCTCGGAGATCGTAAAGCTTGGCGGCGAGATCAGGGAAAAGATCCGCCAGGGAGAGCGAATCTATAATTTCACTGTGGGTGACTTTGACCCGGCCATCTTCCCGATTCCACAGGAATTGGAAGAAGCCATCATCGATGCTTACCGGAAGCATTTTACCAATTATCCCGCGGCGGAAGGGAACCTGGACCTCCGTGAAGCCATTCACTCTTTCATGAAACAATGGGAAGGGCTGGATTATGGCATCAATGAAATTTTAGTGGCCTCGGGCGGCCGTCCACTGATCTATGCGGCTTACCGGGCAGTCTGTGATGCGGGTGATAAGGTCATTTATGCCGTACCCAGCTGGAACAATAACCATTACACTCATTTCGTGGGAGGCCAGCATATTGTCATCGAGGCCAAAGCAGAGAATAATTTTATGCCCACAGCGGAGGAGATAAGACCATTTATCAAGGATGCGGTCTTTATTTCACTTTGTTCCCCGCAAAACCCTACGGGCACCACGTTCGGGAAAGAACAGCTCAATGATATCTGTTCACTGATCCTGGAAGAGAACGCACGGAGAAATGATACACAGAAAAAGATATACCTGCTTTACGACCAGATGTACTGGCATCTCAGCTTTGGAAAGATAGAACATTATGATCCCGTCAACCTGCAGCCCGGTATGCGTGACTATACCATTTATATCGATGCCATCAGTAAGGTTTTTGCTTCCACCGGCTTACGCGTGGGCTGGTGCATGGGGCCGGATAAGATCGTGAGTAAGATGAAGTCCATCCTCACGCATATAGGTGCCTGGGCGCCCATGGCGGAACAGAAGGCCGTGGCGCAATTCCTCGGCAAAAAGGAGATCATTCAAAAATACCTGGCTCATTTCAAAGCTGAACTGGAAGAAAGACTGCGCAGTATATACAATGGGTTCAAGCAATTAAAAAAGGAAGGTTTTCCCGTGGATGCCATTGCTCCCGAAGCAGCAATTTATCTCACTATCAAATTTGACCTGGTGGGTAAAAGAACAGCGGAAGGAAAAATACTTGCCGACCAGGCTGCTGTCACTGCTTATATCCTGAACGAAGCAAAACTTGCCGTTGTACCTTTTCATGCTTTTGGTACCGGGCGTCAGTCACCCTGGTATCGCCTCAGCGCAGGCACCTGCCGTAAAGAAGAGATCGGTGCCATGCTGGAACAGTTGAGGGGGACATTAGAAAAACTGCAATAACCCTCAATTCTTATTCACAAGGAAATAAAATGGTTTTAGCTTTTCCTGCCCCGAAGCCAGCAGGATCTTTTGGGGCTGTTTGGTGATCCTGTGCCTGGCGACCAGTTCGTGGGCCTTACAAAAATTTTCTTCTGAAAATAAATAGAGGCTGATCTGATGTAAGCATGCTGATTCCGCAGGAGAGATGGATTTGTTGCGGAAATAAAAGACTAAGCTATCGTTCTGGCTGGCCACGTTCTTTACTAATAACCTGACATTCCCTTATGGCTGGGACAGCCGCAGTTGCCACCCCCCTTGCGGGTACCTGAATAATAATTCTTATTGCAAGAAACCATTCCCGCCAGGGTGACAACCAGTACCAGCAGGATCAATTTATTCAGGATCTTCATAAAACTGTATCAGGTCTTGTGATCTGATGTTCTAAATTAAAACTATTTTAGAAGCAAATTAGTATACAGGGCGTTAAATTCTGAAAAATTTCATGATGGACGGCTATAATCCTGTAAAAACACCCCTGCGGGGAGAAGATTTACATGATAAAATACCTTTCTCCGGCCGGCAAGCCCGCATCCTGGTAGCGCCGCTTGACTGGGGCCTGGGTCATACCACCCGTTGCATCCCCGTAATACGGGAACTGATCAGGCAGGATTGTTCCGTTTTTTTTGCAGGCAATGAGGAACAACTGGCCCTGATGAAAAATGAATTCAGCGGAATCACTTTCCTGCCCCTGGAGGGATATCAGATCAAATATGCCCGCTCCCCAAAAATTTTTTCTCTGAAGATCATTTTGCAAGCCCCAAAAATTTTACAGACCATCAAAAAAGAACATCAATGGTTGGGACAGATGATGCAAGATCATGCCTTTGATGCAGTGATCAGTGATAACCGCTATGGATTGTATCATAAAAATGCGCATTGCATTTTCATGACGCACCAGCTGGCCATTCAGTCCTCCCTGGGAAGATTATCCCGTCTCTTCCTCCGAAGAAAAAACTATTCCTATATCAACAAATTCGATACATGCTGGGTGCCTGATGAAAAAGGGGAAGATAATCTTGCTGGGAAACTCTCACATCCCGGGAAATTGCCTGCGGTGCCGGTCAATTATATCGGGATCTTATCAAGATTTAAAAAGCAAGAGATCCCCGAAAAAAAAGATCACCTGCTTGTGCTGGTCTCCGGGCCCGAACCGCAAAGAACGATCTTTGAGGATATTGTTTTGGATGAGCTGGTCAGATTTGAAGCTACGGCAACTATCGTGAGAGGACTGCCCGCTTCAAAGAATATCCTGCCTTCCACCAACCAGCTCCATATCTATAATCACCTGCCGGCCGAAATACTGAATGAAGAGATGATGAAAGCTGAATATATCATCAGCCGTTGTGGCTACAGTACGGTAATGGACCTGGCGGTGCTGCAAAAAAGATCCATTCTTATTCCCACTCCGGGACAAACGGAGCAGGAATGGCTGGCGAAATATTTATACGAAAAAAAATTCGCCCTCTGTATCCCGCAAACAGGTTTTTCATTGAGGAAGGCATTAGAAAATGCCGCTACTTTTTCATACAGGCCCGCCGTTGACCTGTCGGGAACCCCATTGAGTGTAACAATTGAAGCGCTGATAAATACTCTGAAAACCCATCAAAAAGGAGAATAATATCCGTTCACTGCCGCTTTTATCCCAATCATCCATTTTACGCAGGAAATTTAACAGGCTACGAAAGGATTTCCATGTCGTAACGTCTAATTTTGGGGACCTCTGTTATGAAGAAAATATTTACTTTTTTCCTTGTTTTTATGTGTATTGCTGCAGCCCTTCGGGCCCAGCAGGTCTCCGGCAGTGTGAAAGGCAAGCTCATGGATACAGCCGGCAAACAACCTCTTACCCAGGCCACCGTATCGGCCGTTAGTATGAAGGATTCCTCCCTTTCCAATTTCTCCTTATCCAATAAACTGGGACAATTCGAGATAAAGGACCTTGATCCGGGGGACTATAAGCTGATTATATCACATGCTGGCTATGAGACCACAAAAAAGACCTTTTCTGTTACTGCTTCCCAGAAAGACGTGGATCTCGGCACACTCATTATTTCCAAGGAATATAAATTATTACAGGGAGTGACGGTAATCAATGATGCCCCTATCACCATCAAGGAAGATACGGTGCAGTTCAAGGCAGATGCATTCAAGACCAAGCCGAATGCCACCGTGGAGGACCTTCTGAAAAAGATTCCCGGCGTGCAGGTGGATAAAACGGGCAATGTAACAGCCCAGGGCGAACAGGTGCAGAAAGTATATGTGGACGGAAAGGAGTTTTTCGGCACCGATCCCAAACTGGCCACCAAGAACCTGACAGCCGATATGGTGGAAAGCGTGCAGGTATTTGATGATATGAGCGACCAGGCCAAATTCACCAAGATCGATGACGGCAGCAAACAGAAAGCACTGAATATAAAATTAAAAAAAGACAAGAACAAAGGTGTATTCGGCCGGGCCCTGGTTTCGGGTGGATATGGAAAAGATAATGGGGGCCGTTACGAAGAAAACCTGAGCTTCAACAAATTCAACGGCAATAAAAGATTATCCGTTTTATTCAATGCGAATAACCTTAACAAGCAGGGCTTCTCTTTTTCTGATATCATCAGCGCCATGGGTGGTTTTAGTGGTTTTGGAGGAGGCGGTGGTGGATTTGGCGGCGGAGGCGGAGGTTTCGGTGGCGGCGGTGGCGGATTTGGTGGAGGAGGCGGTGGCTTCGGTGGAGGTGGCGTGCAATTCAGTTCGGTCAAAGGCGGAGGTGTTTTTGGCGGCAACCCTTCAACCGGTATCACCAAATCCTTATCAGCCGGGCTGAACTTCAATAATGAATGGGGAAAACTAAAAGCCAGTGGCAGTTATTTCTACTCCAAAACAGACAATACGGTCAGCCAGACGGCTTACCGCCAGACCTTTTTCCCGGATGATTCAGTTTCCTATTTGAATCAAACTTCCACACAGCACAATATCAACCAGAATCACCGTTTCAATATCCGCATGGAATACCAGATCGATTCAATGAATTCGATTCTCTACACACCCAGCCTCACGGTACAGCATTCATCCAATTTTAATAACAGTTCTTCTACCACGGAAGCAACCAGCAGCACGCTATCCAAATACCTGGCCCTGGTAAGCAGTACAGAGAACACCAATACCCGGGACGGGTTGAACTGGAACAATAATTTGTTATACAGGAAAAAATTCCATCATACCGGCAGGACCCTGACCCTGGGCTGGAGCAATAGCTATGGCCAGAGCACCAGCCACGGGCTCAATATTTCACCGATCTCTTTTTATAAACAGGATGGCAGCCTGTTGGGTACCACCAACCAGAACCAGCAGAACAATCAGAAAACATTTACCCATAACAATACCCTCAGTATTTCCTACACCGAGCCCGTAGGCCTCACCAAACTCCTCGAATTCAATTATGCCTATACCAATAATCAGGGCATCTCGGACAAGAAAACAAATAATTACGACTCCGTTACGAAACAATATGACCTTCCCAACCTCCCGCTCACCAATAATTTCAATAACGGGTATGAGTCGAACCGTTTTGGAGCCAATTTCAGGTCGCAGCAGAAAAAATATAATTTCCAATTGGGGATGTCCGTTCAACGTTCTACCCTGACCAGTGAAAGTGTATTGGGAGTGACCGGGAAGGATTCCATTGCAAAACAAAGTTTCACCAATTTTTTCCCTGTAGCGATCTTTAACTGGACACCCAGCAAAACAAAAGGGCTTCGCTTCAATTATCGCGGTCGCACCAACCAGCCTACTATTTCACAATTGCAGAATGTACTGGATGTATCCAACCCGCTGAACGTAAAAACCGGTAACCCTGAACTGAAACAGGAGTTCAGCCATAATTTCAACCTGAACTATAACACGTTCAATATTCTCACCTTTAAATTCCTCGCCGCCAACATGAATTTTGGTCTTACGAGGAACAAGATCGTGAACAGTATCGACACCCTGCGTAAAGGAATCCAGCTGACAAAGCCGGTGAACCTGAACGGCAGTTATAATGGCAGCACATTTTTCACCATCGGGCTTCCTTTCAAGAACAAAAAACTGCGGGGATCAAGCCTGAATTTCACCAGCTTTATTCTATACAACCATGATGTGAGCGAATTGTACAAGCAAGTGAATACCGGCAAGACATGGACCCTCACCCAGACCGCGGGTGCCAATTTCAGCCTGCATGACAAATGGGATATTGCCTTCAATGCCAGCCTGACCTATTATAATTTCAATTCCTCGGCCAGCCCGGCTTCCAGTACACACTATTTCACCCAGACCCATACGGCCGATATTTCCTATACATTCAAGAACAATATCATCCTTTCCAGCGATATTGATTATTATATTAATTCAGGCCGGACGGCCGGTTACAACCAAAGCATCCCGCTTTGGAATGCCAGTATTGCCAAACAATTCTTCAAAAAGAAAAACGGCGAACTAAAATTCTCCGTCAATGATATCCTGAACCAGAACCAGAGCATCACCCGCAGCACCGGCGACAATTATATTGAGGACGACCGCAGCAATGTACTCAGGCGTTATTTCATGCTCAGTTTTCTCTTCAACCTGAACCGGATGGGGGGCAAAGGCCAGCAGGGTCAGCAAATGCCGCAGGGCATGCCTAAATTCATGGAAAGAAGGATGCGGGATATCAGGATAAACTAATGAAAGAAGCGAACGGGGATTCCCTCCAAGCATGGTCTCTGAAGGAACTCGGCGTAAACTTCAACTTCTTTCCTGAGCTCTCAGCCAGCGTTCGGGTATCTCATTGCTGCTGGCCAATAAATAATCCTTATAACTGCAGGCGATAAAATTCTTATCCGGCAATTGCATCCACCAGCGGCCGGTCTTCCGGCTTTGCAGAAAAGTTGTCTCCACTTCCGCAAAAGCCGTGTGGTATTCATTGAAGCTGTCCCTTTCATCCAGTGAAGCTTCTTTGCGGCCGCGGCTCCGTCCATCCAGCACATACCAAAGCATATTGGCTAGCTGCATGGCGGTCAGTTCATCTTTATCCAGCACAGCATCATATCCGTATACGCCGATGCTGGTGATATTCGGGCTCATGCCAGCAAAACGCATCAGTACGCAGGCTTCTTCTCCATTCAGCCCGTTAGGGGTCATGATATTGGCAGGCGCGTAAGCGTTGGCGATAGCGCTGATATCAAAACTCAGCATATCGCAGTTGCGGACCACCGGTTCCATTTCCTCAATGGTTTCTTTGACATGACCTACCCTGAAACAGTCAAAATGCAGCTTGTCCATGGTTTCCAGCATCCGCGGATGCACATAATAACTCTGGAAAGCGATATGGTTGTAATGACGGATGAAATTAGGCTCGCCGGTGAGCATTTCCATCAAAAAATTCTCCTGCCGGAAAGGGGATTCCAGGTTCAGGTCGATCAGGGCATCCACGCAGGCCGCTTCAATGGATTTTTTGTTCTCCGCATAGGCATTGTATTGCGAAAGGGTAAGATCATGCGAACCGCCAAGGATAATAACCGTTTTACCGTCATTGATCAGTTCATGCACCACGGTTTTTAAAGCAGCATAGGAGTCGGTAAAAAGGGAGCCGGGTTTGATATTCCCGATATCGGCGATGCCCAGGTCGGTATGCCAGTAATATAAGGAATAAAAATGCCTGCGGATGATGTCCGGCGCTTCGCTTTGCCCGTGAATGAGGCCGCTGCCCCTCTGTTCGCCGCAACCGACGATCACCAGTGATATATCGTCCAGATCAGGGAAAGAAGCATCGTGATAGATGGCCATAGCGCTGCCCAGCTGGCCATCCTTGTAAGGTTCATCATGCGAGATCTCATGCAGGTTCACCGGCAATAAAAACTCCGTAATATTCAGGTGGTCGGGCATGGATGTGATTTAACAACAAACTTACATGAAAAAAGGAAGTAACTTAGTTACAGAAACG
This sequence comes from uncultured Chitinophaga sp., assembly GCA_964652845.1. Lineage (GTDB taxonomy): Bacteria > Bacteroidota > Bacteroidia > Chitinophagales > Chitinophagaceae > JJ008. Next base: position 15,015 of record CAZZDQ010000002.1, on the reverse strand, counting down.
CAATAATACTTATTTTGCAAGGCCGACCTGATCACTCACTGAAAAATCCCAGATATATGAAAAAAACATTTGCAGTGTCATTATATGTTTTGATGTCGTTTGCAGGGTATTCGCAACATCTTACGGTGCCACCGGCCGTGATGACCGTATTTCAATCCATGTTTCCCAATGCTGCGAACGTAAAATGGGGAAAAGAAAATGCTACGGAATATGAAGCTGAATTCAAACAAAACAATACAGCCATCTCTGCCAACTTTAAAACGAACGGGACCTGGGTAGAAACGGAGACCACCATCCCTGCTGCCGATCTTCCTGCAGCCGTCACTGCTGCGCTTCATACAAAATACCCTGGGGCAGAGATCACCCGGGCAGAGAAGCTGGAGAAACCCGGGAATAAAATTCTTTATGAAACCGTTCTCATTGTGAAAGGGAAAAGAAAAGAACTAGCGCTGAATGGGGACGGAAGTTTTGCCCAATAACACTTTAAAAAATTTACACATGAAAAAATCATTATTTCTTTTAACGACTGCCCTGGCAGGACTTGCCGTACTGCAGGCGCAGTCATTTCATATTGTCAAGACCTTCCATATTCAGAGCGGCGGCGGTTGGGATTATATTGCCGTTGGACCCGGCAACGGAAGAGTATATGTTTCGCATGGCACACAGGTCAATATCCTGGATGCCACTACCGGCGATTCCATCGGTGTGATCCCCAATACGACCGGCGTGCACGGCATCGCATTTGATAAAGCGCATAACAAGGGCTTTACAAGCAACGGGCGGTTGAATAATGTCACGGTATTCAACCTTACCACTAATGAGGTGATTACCCAGGTAGCCACCGGCATTAACCCGGATGCCATCATGTATGAACCCTGGTCCAAAAAGATCATCACCTGCAACGGCCGCAGCAATAGCCTCAGCTTTATCGACCCCGTGGCCAATAAATTGACCGACAGCATTGATGTGGGCGGCAAACCCGAAACGGCAGTATCAAACGGTGCCGGCATGGTGTATGTGAATATTGAAAACAAAAGCGAGATCGTTGCCGTGAACCTGAAAACAATGAAAGTGGACGCACACTGGCCCCTGGCACCTGCAGAAGAGCCGACAGGACTGGCCATCGATACAAAGACAAATCGTTTATTTGCCGGTTGTGGCAATAAATTATTGGCAGTAGTGGATGCCGGAACCGGTAAGGTTGTTCAAACCCTCGCCATCGGCGATGGTTGCGACGGGGACGCCTTTGACGCAGGCACCAATAACATTTTTGCTTCCTGCGGCGATGGGACCCTATCCATCTATCATGAAAAAACGGGTGACAGTTTTGATCTCGTGGCCAATGCAGCCACCAAGAGGGGGGCAAGGACCATTGCCGTTGATGACAAGACTCACTGGATATATTTACCGACAGCCGATTTTGAAGCACCTGATCCCAATGTACCCAAATCAAGACCCAAGATGATAGCGGGCACCTTCCAGGTACTGGTGGTTGGGCAATAAAGATGAGGGTTGACCTAAATCATTTTGCATGAAAAAGATCACCGGCATATGCATCTTTTTTTCAATTGCCGCCGGATCCTTTTCTCAGGGAAATAACCTGGATTATTTCATCGGACAGGCGATCATCAGCAGCCCCTTGCTGAAAGAATTCCAGGGACAGATCGCTTCCTTTTCCATCGACAGCCAGATTATCCGCGCCGGGCTCAGGACCCAGGTGAACGGTATCAGCAATAACCTCTATGCACCGGTGATTCATGGCTGGGGATATGATAATGCCATCACCAATGGGGCGCAGCTTACTGCATTGGTATCTGCAAGCCGGAATTTTCTGAACAACAAAAGCCTTTCCTCTTTGTTTTCAAATCTCAGCATACAAAGCCTCACTGCAGGCAATGCGGTCAAGATATCAGAACAGGATATAAAAAAAGCGGTCACAGACCAGTATATCACTGTGTACGGAGACCAGATCCAACTGGATTTCAATAATTATATCAACCGGCTCCTGACCAGGGAGGACAGCCTCCTGAAAGTGCTGACCCAAAACAGTGTATTCAAACAAACCGAGTACCTGTCTTTTACTGTGACCAGGCAGCAACAACAATTAAACACAACGCAGCTGCAGATACAATATGAGATGGATTATTCTGCGCTGAACCTGCTGTCGGGAATTACCGATACGACCATTGTTCCCCTCAGAGACCCCGGCCTTTCCCTTTCCCAGCTGGGGGATTTTAACGGCTCTGTGTTCTACAAACAGTTTTTGTTCGATAGCCTGAAACTGCTGAATGATAAAGCCCTGGTGGACCTGAATTACAGGCCGAAGATCAACGCTTTTGCAGATGCGGGATATTTTTCTTCCCTGGCTTATCTTCCCTATAAGAATTTCGGTACCAGCATCGGGGTGGGTATCAGCGTGCCCATTTATGATGGCAGGCAACGGCAGATGCAATACTCGAAAATTGATATCCAGGAGCGGAACAGGGCCAATAAAAGGGATTATTTTGTACAACAGCACCAGCAGCAATTGCTGTTGCTGACACAGCAACTGAATGCGACTGCCAGGATCATTGACCAGCTGAACAAACAGATCAAATTTGCCGAAACGCTTATCACAGTCAATGAAAAATTGCTGGCGACAGGGGATATCAGGGTAGTGGATTTTGTTCTGGCCATCAATAATTATTATGCGGCCAAGAACCTGCTGACCGAGAATTATATCAGTCGGCTGAAGATTATCAACCAGCTCAATTACTGGGCGCGGTAAAAACGTATGAAGCCATTCTTATCATATCTTTCATTATTGACCCTCATGGGCATAGCCTGTCATTCCAAACCCACCCCGGCTGCAGAAGATGAAACGCCTGCTGCCATCACGCCTGTTACGATCGTTTCACCTGAATCGGGAAATATGGCGGAATACACGGACCTCAACGCCACTTCCACTTATTTACTGAAAGCGATCGTAAAGGCCAATGCCAATGGGTATATCCAGTCGGCCAGTCCGCAGCCGGGTAAATATGTCTCCGCAGGGCAAAACCTCTTTATCATCAGAACAAAAGAAGCGGAGAGCATCGGCAATACCATCAATTTGCTGGATACATCTTTCAAATTCACCGGCCTTGTACGGGTGAAAACCGGTATCGGCGGTTATGTCACGGAAGTGGATCACCAGGCCGGCGATTATGTACAGGAAGGGGAACAGCTTGCTGTTATCAGTGATGCAAACAGTTTTGTGTTCATCCTGAACCTTCCTTATGAACTGAGGCCGTATGTATTGAATAATAAAACCGCTGATCTTCTGTTACCCGACGGGAAAACACTCAAAGGGTATATTTCTTCCGTGGTACCGGTGGTTGATTCCGCTTCGCAAACGCAGAATGTGATCCTTAAAGTAGCAGAGAAAAACTTACCGGTCAACCTCATTGCCAAAGTAAGGGTGGTGAAAAGCATGAAGGAAAATGCAATTTCCCTCCCCAAACAATCCATTCTTTCGGATGAAACGCAGGGCAATTTTTGGGTGATGAAACTGATCGACAGTTCCACGGCGGTGAAAGTGCAGGTGACAAAGGGCATGGAACTCAATAACCGGGTAGAGATCCTCTCACCTGTTTTCAATGTTTCCGATAAATTCCTGCTGACCGGCAATTATGGACTGGGAGATACGGCCCGGATCAGGATCGTTCACGAATAAATGAGCAGCGTGCATAAATTCTCTGTTTCACATAAGAATCCACTGGCTGTCTTCCTGGCGCTCATTATCCTTGGCGGCATTTATATCTATGGCAAGATGCAGACCTCGCTGTTTCCCGAGATCACTTTCCCCAAGATCAAGATCATTGCCGAAGCGGGACTGCAACCGGTTGATAAAATGATGGTAACGGTGACCAAACCGCTGGAAGCAGCCATCAAACAGGTACCCGACCTGAAGATGATCCGCAGTACCACCAGCCGGGGCAGCTGCGAGATCTCCGCATTTATGAACTGGGGCAGTAATATCGATATCAACCAGCAGCATATCGAATCCCGGATCAATGAAATCAGGAACACGCTGCCGCCCGAGACCAATATCACCGTGGCCAAAATGAACCCTTCGATTTTACCGGTCATGGGCTATTCGCTGGAGAGCAATACCCGTTCGCCTATCGAACTGAAACAGCTGGCCATCTATACCATCAAACCTTTTTTATCCCAGATAGAAGGTGTCTCCGAGATCAGGATCATCGGCGGAAAGACCAAGGAATACTGGCTGCAGCTGAATATGCAGAAGATGAGCACTTTTTCCATTACACCTGACCTGATCAATACAGCACTTAGCCAGACCGGCTTTATCCGCTCGAACGGGTTCATGGCCGATTACCGTTATCTCTATCTTACCCTCACTGATGCCACCGTGCATGACCAGCAGGAACTGGAACAAGTGGTTATTAAAAATGACGGAAAAAGAATTGTGCGTTTACAGGATATCGCCTCGATCGAAGTGAATGAAGCCGTTGAATTCATCAAGATCAATGCCAACGGGAAAGAAGGCCTGCTGATCGCAGTCATCAAACAACCCAAGACGAACCTGATCAACCTGTCGAGAAAAATGGAGAAGAGGATCCGGGAATTAAGATCGGTTTTGCCGCCCGATGTAAAGGTCAGGCCCTATTATATACAGGCGGATTTCGTGAATGATTCGGTCAGGAGTGTCACCGATAGTTTGTGGATCGGGCTGATCCTGGCGATCATCGTCGCGATCATTTTTTTACGTTCCCTGAAAGCCAGCGCCACGATCCTGGTCACCATACCGGTCACCCTTTTTCTTACGCTGATCATATTATATACCATCGGGTATACATTCAATATCATGACCCTGGGCGCGATCGCCGCCGCTATCGGGCTTATCATCGATGATGCGATCGTAGTTGTGGAACAGATCCACCGGACCCATGAAGAGAATCCCGGGGAAAGCAATAATTCCCTGGTGCATAAAGCTATCCATTATCTTTTTCCCGCCATGGTAGGATCCTCCATGAGCACGATCGTCATATTCATCCCTTTTTTACTCATGACAGGAGTGGCGGGATCTTATTTCAGCGTGATGACGAATACCATGATCATCACCCTGGTCTGTTCATTCTTTGTTACCTGGATCGGTTTGCCGGTGATCTATCTCCTGTTCTCAAAAAAGCCCGGCTTGCCCAATGAAAAGCAAGTGGCAAAACCTGTATTTGTAAAAAGAAGGGGATGGGTCTCATTTTTTATTCATCGCCCCCTTATCAGCATAATGATGTTGGTTTTCCTGGGGGCCAGTATATATTATGTATTGCCCAAACTGCAAACCGGTTTTTTACCGGAAATGGATGAAGGCAGTATCGTACTGGATTATACATCGCCTCCGGGAACAGCCCTGGAAGAAACAGACCGTATGCTGCGGGAAGCGGAGAAAATCATTACTGCCGTACCCGAAGTACAGGCCTATTCAAGAAGAACGGGAACAGAGATGGGTTTTTTCATTACCGAACCCAATAAAGGGGATTACCTGATCCAGTTAAAGAAGGACCGTAAAAGGACCACTGAAGAAGTGATCGAGGATATCCGTAAAAAGATCGAAAGCACCCAGCCGGCACTCCGCATCGATTTTGGCCAGGTGATCGGAGATATGCTGGGCGACCTGATGGCTTCTGTACAGCCGATCGAAGTAAAGATATTCGGCAATAACCAGCAGAAATTACAGGACCTTTCCCGGCAGGCGGCAGCGATCATTACCGATATAAGGGGAGCAGCGGATGTGTTCAATGGCATTGTGATCGCAGGACCTTCTATTTCTATTGAACCGAATTATGCAAAACTGGCCCAATACGGCATTACACCCGCTAATCTCCAGTACCAACTGCAGTCATCCCTGGAAGGGAATATTGTCGGGAGTCTTTTTGAAAAGGAACAATACACGCCCGTCAGGCTGATCTATCCCGATACCCGCAAGATGGGTGTTGCGGGGATAGACAAACTGCAGATCTTTTTACCCAATGGGAAACTGAAACCGATCACCGAGCTGGCCACGGTTACGATCAACAAGGGAGATGCGGAGATACAGCGGGAGAACCTGCAATCGATGGGCGTGGTAACGGGAAGACTGGAAAGCAGGGACCTGGGAAGCGTGATGAAAGAAGTGAAACAAAAGATCTCCGCCGGGCTGGTATTGCCGGCGGGCTATCATATAGAATATGGCGGATCCTATGCAGAACAGCAGCATTCCTTCAAAGAACTGCTCATGATCCTGATCGCAGCCAGCCTGCTGGTCTTCTCGGTCATTTTATTCCTGTTCAAACAGATCCGCATCGCGGTGCTAATCCTGGTAATTGCCGTCCTGGGCATATCAGGCAGTTACCTGGCTTTATGGATCACCGGAACGCCTCTCAATGTAGGAAGTTATACGGGACTGATCATGATCGTAGGAATCATCGGGGAGAATGCCATTTTTACTTTCCTGCAGTTCCGCGAGTCCCGCCATGAACGGGATGTGGATGATTCTATCATTTATTCCATCTCCACCCGGCTTCGTCCCAAATTGATGACGGCGCTGGGAGCGATCTTCGCACTGATGCCCCTGGCCTTCGGCATTGGCACGGGGGCACAGCTTCACCGGCCGCTGGCCATTGCAGTGATCGGTGGTTTTATCATCGCCCTGCCTTTATTGCTGATCGTGCTGCCCAGCATGTTACGCATCTTCTACAGGAGATAATATCTCAGTTTCTCCAGTAATTTAACAGCCTTAAAAGAACTGCGTTTCCCTGATTGTTATTATTTTGTGAGGATGAAAAGACGGGTCTGTATTTTAATTTGCCTGGCGCTTCCCCAATTGCTGTTTTCGCAAAACAATATTCTCTTCATCATAAAAGATATCCATTCCGGTGATTCTTTGAAAGGCGCATCCGTAGTGATACGGGGCGGGGAAAGAGGAAATAAAACGGATTCAGCGGGAAGGATCTTGTTTCATAACATTCCCGCAGGCAGGCAAACCTTTGTGATCACCTATTCGGGTTATGATGAAAATAAGGTTACCATCAATTTCCCCCTGACAGTGGCTGATTCAGTTGTATTCATCAGCATGGAACGGGAAGAAAAGGAAATGCAGCAGGTGATCGTTAATTCGTCACGGACAGATACAAGAATTGAGAATGCACCGACAAGGGTGGAAGTGCTCGGAGCGGAAGAAGTAGATGAAGAAAGCGGTATCCATCCTTCCAATATCGCCAGCCTGCTGGGTGATGTGGCAGGCATTCAATCGCAAAATCTTTCAGCGGCTACATCCAATACTGAACTACGTATCCAGGGGTTGCCCGGAAATTATACGCAGATCCTGCGTGACGGGGTGCCATTGTTCGGGGGTTATGCCGGCAGCTTCAGTATCCTGCAGATCCCCCCGCTGGACCTGAAACAGATCGAGATCATCAAAGGGCCCAATTCCACTTTGTATGGCGGTGGCGCCATTGCCGGGCTGATCAATATCATTTCCAGGAAACCGCAGCCCAATGAACGGGAAAGATATTTGCTCCTGAACCAAAGCTCCCTGCAGGAAACCAATTTGCAACTGTATTTATCGGAAAGAATAAAAAAAACGGCTTACAGTTTTTTTGCCGGAGGCAATTACCAAAAGCAAAAAGATATCAATAATGATAATTTCAGCGATCTGCCCCGTGTGGAAAATGCATTCGTTCATCCGACCTTCTTTTTTTATCCCAATGAAAAGAATACCATTTCCCTGGGCATCAACAGCGTCTACGAGGACCGCAAGGGAGGAGATATGGATATCCTGGAAGGTTATTACAGCAATTTCCACCAGTTCTTTATCCAGGACCAGACCCTGCGCAATACCCTTGACCTGGACTGGAATTATAGTTTCAGTAAACAGGACAAATTCACCCTCAAGGCCACGACCAGCAGCTTTAACCGGAGTATCAGCACCAATGTCTTCGGCATGAAGGCCAAACAACTTTCCTGGTACAGCGAAGCTTCCTGGCTTAGAAAGACAGTCAAGCATGATATTGTAGCGGGACTGAACCTGAATGGGGAGAACTGGAAAAAAGAATTGCCGGACTCCACCCAATTGACCAATTATAATTATGTCACGGTAGGCCTGTTTGTGCAGGACGACTGGCGACTGCACCCTAAATTCATCATTGAATCGGGGTTACGTGCAGATTTTCATAACCGCTATGGGACCTTTGTATTGCCCCGTCTCTCCCTATTGTACAAACCGGCCAATACGGTTTCCATGCGGCTGGGCGGTGGACTGGGGTACAAGATCCCTACAGTATTTGAAAATGACATTGATGAAAGAGATTACGGAAAGATCCAGCCTTTGCAGAATGTGGTTGCCGAAAGATCCTGGGGTGCCAATTTTGATATCAATTTTCGTAAACGGTGGGATGAACTGGTCCTGGCCATCAACCAGTCCTTTTTTCTTACACAGATCAATCACCCGCTGGTGATGCAGGCAACTCCAACCGCCATTTCATTCTATACTGCCGGCGAACCGCTTGTGACAAAGGGAACTGAAAGCTGGCTGCAGGTCTACTGGAAAAAACTGCAGGCCTATGTTGGGTTTACCTATACGGATGCGCATAAAAAATATGACCCGCTTTTCCCACATGAGGAATTCGTTGCCGCCAATAAATTTGCCAGCATCATCAGTTACGAGGTCGTAAAGCATTTCACCATTGCCCTGGAAGCTTCGTATACCGGGCAACAATTCTTGCCGGGTGGAACACAGACCCCTTCATTTCCCATTTATGCCGCCATGCTACGCTATGAGACGGGGAGGGTTATCTTTGTACTGAACGGTGAAAACCTGAACGATTACCGGCAAACGAAAAAGGAAGATATAGTCATTCCCCCGCTCACCAACCCAACTTTCAAACCCATCTGGGCATCCCTGGAAGGCAGGGTTTTTAACCTGAGCATACGGATCGCTTTATACGATAAACAAAAAAAGCCGGACCAGGATTAACCGGTAAATCATGAAAAGAGTGCAATTGTTTTCGATCTGCTTTTTTTTGTACCTGTCCGGGATGGCACAGGGCATTGATTCGGTAAAGAAGAAAAACGGGAACGGCTACATAAAAGATGAACTGTCCCATCCTGCGTTCAAAAACTTTGCAGTACCGGTTTCGCTCATTGCGCTTGGTTCCCTGGACCGCTCGGTGGAAGGACTGAAAAAAATTGATGCTGATATTCAGTCCTCCATTAAGGGTACCAGCCATACCTCTGCAGATGATTACCTGCAGTATGCACCCCTCGCAGCCATTTTTGCTTTGAAGGCAGCAGGTGTGAAGAGCAGGAGCAGTTTTGCGGACCAATGGAAGATCTGCGGGATCTCGTTAATAGGAACAGCCGCGATAGTAGGAGCCCTGAAAAAAATAACGGGAGAACAAAGGCCCGACGGCTCTTCCACGGAATCCTTTCCTTCCGGTCATACGGCTCTGGCCTTTACGGGCGCGGAAATGCTTTACCAGGAGTATAAGCATACTTCAAAATTCATCGGCTATGCCGGCTATGCCGTGGCCACGGCAACAGGGATACTCCGGATGTACAATAACAAGCATTGGTTGGGGGATGTGATCGCGGGTGCAGGATTGGGTATCTTGTGCACCAAGTTGGCTTACTGGCTGGAGCCGAAAATATTTCATGCTAAAAAGAGAAAATAAAAAGCGCTTACATAAATCTTCAGTATTATAACAATCTCAGCAGCAAGAAAAAAATTTACAACAAGAATTATAGAGAGCACAGAGCCTGCCTGCCTACCTTCGGCAGGTAAACCGGCAGGCAGGTTTCACAGAGATTACCCTTAATTAATATCGGGGTTTCTTCGTTCTTTTCACCTCCATTGTTCAAAATGTTGAATGAAACATAGTTCCTTCCCCTATATCATGTCAATTGATTTTTGCAAGGCCTTATCTTTGCAAGAATGGATGCATTACAGCAAAAAATAAACGAATTAAAAAGAGAGATAGAATCTTTTTCAGCAAAAGATGAAAAAAGTGCCGAGGATTTCCGCATTAAATTCCTGGGCAGCAAGGGAAGCCTCAAAGCCCTGATGGGGGAGTTAAAAAATGTAGCTGCTGATAAAAAGAAAGAAGCCGGCCAACTCCTCAACGAGTTAAAATTATTCACCGAGACGAAGTATGATGAGCTAAAGAATACCTCCCAAACATCCAACCTAACTGACCGGCAGGCAGGCATCCAACATCCAACAGCCAACATTGATTTAACGCTTCCCGGTGATGAGATCCCGATCGGCTCCATCCATCCTGTCACGCTAATGCGGAATAAAATTGTTTCCATTTTCCAGCGCCTGGGATTTGCCGTAGTGGACGGGCCGGAGATCGAGGACGACTGGCATAATTTCAGCGCCCTGAATATTTCGGAAGACCATCCGGCAAGGGATATGCAGGATACATTTTATATCCAGCAAAACCCCGATTGGGTTTTACGCACGCATACCAGCAATGTACAGATCAGGGAAATGGAAAAAAGAAAGCCACCCATGCGGCTCATCATGCCTGGCAGGGTGTACCGCAATGAAACCGTAAGTGCGCGCAGTCACTGCTATTTTCACCAGGTGGAAGGATTGTATATCGATGAACAGGTTTCCTTTGCCGACCTGAAGCAGACACTTTATTTTTTTGTGAAAGAGATGTATGGGAAGGATGTAAAGGTCCGTTTCCGTCCCTCTTATTTTCCCTTCACCGAGCCCAGCGCCGAAATGGACGTCAGTTGTTTCATTTGCGGAGGTAGCGGCTGCAATATCTGCAAATACACGGGCTGGGTGGAGATCCTGGGCTGCGGCATGGTGCATCCTGTGGTGTTATCCAATTGTAATATTGATCCCAACCGCTACACCGGTTTCGCCTTTGGCCTGGGTATTGAAAGACCAGCTTTGCTCAAATGGGGCATCAACGACATCCGGCTGTTCAGCGAAAACGATATTCGTTTTTTAAGCCAGTTTACGGCGGCGATATAATTTATCCGGGGTGGGAATTCTCCTTTGGAAAGACCGGTTGCTTACTACTGAAGCTTTTTTAATTCTCCTTTCTGACCGGTATTGAGGAACCAGGCCTTTGTCACCTTACCCGCAGCATCTACTTCAAATTCAATCTGGCGATCCGTACCATCGCCATAAAAGAATTTTGTTTCTGATTCAGGCTTCAGTTCAATATCTGCTGTGCCACTGCGATGGCGATAGAGTTTACCGTCCTTTTTAATAAATTCCAGTGTGAGAAAAGCGGAATATTTGCCCACATAGCGGCCGAGCAGCGAAGTATCGATCTTTATTTCCTTATGTTCATAGGGCATGATAAGGTCTTCGCCATTCAGTATGGATTCCAGGCCTGCCCTGATCTGGCCATTGGAAGTTTCATTATTGGACAATACGATCAATGTTTCATCCGGTTTTTCCCGGTGCATGACGAGTGTGGTATAACCCGGCCAGCTCCCGGTATGTGAGATCACTTTTCCATGAGGCGTATTTACCTGTATCATCAATCCAAATCCATAGAAAGCTGTTGTATCAGCTTTGGACATCTGCACCAGGGGCGATTTCATTTCATCCAGTGAAGTATTGCTTACCAGGAGATTTGTCTGCAGGGCATTTTCCCATTTAAGCAGATCGCCCGTTGTGGAATTGACGCAACCATCCCCTACGATCCCGTCAAGATAATATACCATATCAAATCTTTTGAGGCTATCGGGCAGGATATATCTTTTCAGACTATCTGAATAAACTGACCCCAAAGCATAATTGGCCGGGATATTGTAGTCCGAGCGTCGGGTATTATACACGAAGGTGTGGGTCATGTGCAGGGGCCGGAAAATATTCTTTTCCAGGAAATCATGATAAGTCATACCGGATACTTTTTCGATCACGGAAGCCAGCAGGGCATACCCCGTATTACTGTACTGCCATTTACTGCCTGGCTTGAATAAAAGCGTATCCTTCAGCCAGGCCAGCATGACCAGGATATCATTGTTGAAAGCGATCTTCTGGTGGTCCCATTTTTTCTCAAACTGCGATTCATAGGAAGGCAGGCCGGATGTATGGGTGAGCAGGTGACGGATCGTGATATTGTCATAGGGCAGGACGGGGAGATATTTTTTGACAGGATCATCATAGCTGAGCCAGCCCTTTTCTTTGCAGATCATGATGCCCATGGCGGTGAATTGCTTGGATACGGATGCCAGTTCAAAGACAGAACTGTCATTCAGCATCCTTTTGGTATTGAAATCGGCATAACCGAGTGATTCTTGGTAAAAAGGAACGCCACTGATAGCTGCCAGCACATTGCCGTTGAAATGAAAATAAGCATGCTGTCCCTCCAGGAATTGTTTCAGCCGGTCACCTACATTCACCTGTCCATACAATGAAAGGGGATAAAACAACACCAAAAGCACCTTTTTCATACCTGTTTATTTAATCGAATGAATATTGTTTATTGATGAATCGCAGGATATTCTCCGCTGCTGCTTTTCTTTTCTTGAACCAGCCGATAGAGCCGAGGTTTACAGTCTTCAAATAATGGATCTCACTAAGAAATTGTTGAATGATCTTTTTATCCTTTGTCACCAGGTGCGGGTTGCCTGCCGGTGGCACAAATTCAATATCATAAAGATTCATCTCGTCAAAGACGGCCGGGTCAAACAATTCATTCATCAGGCTGAAGATCCGCTGGATCAACTGGTCTTCCCGGATACTGATACCTTCCATAAAACGGAATTGCTGGTCATAGGCCAGCATGGTATCGGTCACTTCGGTGTTCCGGATCAACCGGAGGTTACCTGAACTTTTTAGTTGCTGGAGGGTTGCATCACTGGGAATGTAGAGATAGGGGCGGGGCAGGTAGCGGGCATAAAAGTACAACTGGCGGCCATAGGCATCCGGATCAGGGGAGCGCAGGATAAAATTCAGGGAATCAATCTGCACTTTTCTTTCTTCTCTTTTTTTGGTGAGGCTGTCCAACTGGTAGATATCCTTTTGCAGGTCCCTGGTATAGGAGCGTATGAACTGTATCTCTCTTTTTCGTTCGGCAATACGTTCCCGTACATTTTCTGCCAGGAACCCGCAGAACACAGCCAGGAAGAGCATCAGGAATTCCCAGAAATACTGTTTCCAGTTTTTTGACAGGTGATGATGCGAATGGGAATGCACTTCCATCCCTTAAAATTATGTCATTTCAGGTGATAATTATTCCGCAAAGCCTCCAGGATCTTATGATTGGTCATTACATAACTGTTCAGCTGCAGGGTTCGTGTGGATACCAGCATTTGCTTATAAAAGGAGATCATATTGGCCGCCTCGCCCTTGTTAAAAGAGGAAAGGTTCAGTATCTGTCCTTCGATGAGCTTTGTGCCCTGGAGATACCTGTTAAGGATATCGATCATGGGAGCAGAAGGATCGGCATCCTGGTTGCGTAATTGGTTTGTCCAGTTAAAATCAAAATGGGCCATGATAAAAGGTTTGATCGGGCTGGCAAAGAACTGGTATTCCTGCTCATTCCTGTTCCGCACATTATTGATGGCGACGCTGATATCGCCGAATAGTTTCTGTAATTTGATATCATCGAAATAGCGCAGGGAGCCTGAGTTGCGCAACTGGCTCAGCACTCCGTCCTTGGGCTCAAATGTATAGGTATTGACCAGATAGAATACGGTTGTGTAGGAGGGATAAAAACTCCGGGGAAGACTGGCCAGCGAGCTATCCAGGAAATAATTCCGGAGCCAGTCCATATCCTTTTCTTTTTCTAAACGGAGTTTAATTTTATTGGCGATTGCCACCGAATCATCCAGGAATTCTGCATATAATTCACGGGCAAACTGTTTCTCACGTTTTTTTTCCGCCTGGTGTTCCCGGAAATTTTCCGCCAGGAAACCGCAGAATACAGCAAAGAAAAGCATCAGGAATTCCCATAGATAGTGTGTCCATTTTTTCCCGGCGGGATGACTGGAGTGGTGTACTTCCATATCGGCTTATTTCTTTAACTGGTGATATAAAAAGGCACAGAGAAAGCCAACGGCAATATAGATCAGCATCCTGATCAGTCTTTCTTTCCAAACCTGCCGGTTTGGATTTGAGGATTCGTTCTGCATAAATATTAGCCTCACCCCCTAACCCCTTCTCCTTCAGAGAGGGAACAGGTATAATTTAACCTTAATCTTCTTTTGAAATTTTTTCTCCAATGAACCATTGTTCTTTATTCTTGAATAAAACATTAAAAGTCGTTAGTGAACCATAGCACCGTGTAATATACTGCTGGATATTTACTTTTTCCTCATCCGACAGGTTTTTACTGCTGTTGATATTTTGCTCCAGCACCCGCAGGCGGTCGCGCAGCATCACGATCTTGTGAAAAAAATCTTCGATAGGGATCTCTTTTGGCTTCAGGCTCTTGTCAAAGGGCTGGAGGAGCAGGGTGCCTTTGATCCAGCGCTCACCCAGGGGAACTGTTTCCTGGGTATTGCCCCAAAGCCTGAGTATTTTCAACAAGGACCGTTCAATCTCCGAATGCGTTTCTATTTCTTCCGTCACATTTTCCGGGATGATCTCCTGCAAATGACCATCTGTTTTTTCAATTTCTTTGATGCCATGATGGATAAAGGAAATGAGGTAAGTGGCATAGCGTACGCCCACAATGACGCCGGGGCCATGCTGGGTATGTTCCAAACGGGTACCGATGCCGAGGTTGGTTTGATCCATTTTGTTTTATTTAAAATGATTTTCAGTTCTGATCAGCTGTTCCATTTTTGAACAGGCGTTCTCCGCATCCCGGTAAGCATCCAGGCTTCTTCTCAGTCTTTCCAGCCGCAGCGTAAGGGCAGCGCCCATATCATGCCGGAAGGTGGCCGCTTCAATTCCGCCCAGCACGTCATGATGGGAATATACTTTTTGCATTTTAAAGGGATCGGAATGATTGCTGCTGTCAAGGTTGAGCTGGCAGGTCAGGTCATAGGCTTTGTAAAGGGCGGGGATGAATAATT
>CAZZDQ010000001.1:3219-136979 GCA_964652845.1 uncultured Chitinophaga sp. | reverse complement strand
TCTTTCACCAGTTTGAAAAACTGTTTGCTCACAGCATTACCCGCTTGCAGCATGTACATTCCGCCTGCAAATTGAGCATCCTGCAAATTGATGGTGACCTTTTGCCCAAAACCCGTGGCTGTTACTGCTGAGTGGTACACCAGTTTTCCTGTCGCATCATATATAAATAATGAGATGGTCTCCCCGGGGATCGCCTGGCAGGTCAGTTCAAATAACCCATGAGAAGGATTGGGAGATACCAGCCATTTCTGGGAATTGCTGAAGATAATGGGCCGGATGGCAGAATAACTTATTTTATCATCGTTATCCACGATCTTAAGGCGGTAATAACGCACACCGGTCTTATTAAGCTCGTGGTCAATGAAAGTGTAGGTCTGTTCCTGCATGGGATTGCCCCCCCTGTTCACTGAACCGATCCGGGTGAAATTATTCTGCAGGTAAGCAGTATTGCCTTTTGCCACTTCAATTTCAAAATGAGAAACATTCTGTTCGTTTACGGTGATCCATTTTGTCAGCACATCCCCGTTGCCTTGTTTTTCCGCAGTAAAATCAAGTAGTTTCAGCGGCAGGGGAGTGTTATTATTAAAGCCGCCGTTATTGAGCCAGAACTCTGAAAAATCTTTCACTTTGAATTCAGCGTAGTAGCCTTTATCAAAGGGAACCAATTTTATTTTAGAGGAATTGATGAACAGGTAATTTCCTGAATTGTTATCAGCAAGGGTCCCGTTTTCCTTGCTTGTATCGGGATCGTTATATTTCGAGACGCCCAGTTCATAGGCCATTGATGGTTTGAAACAGCTGGAACAACCGGTCGCATTGAGCAGGTCTTCCGTTTCGCTGTCAAGAAAATAAAAACGTACCGTGGCTGAATCAGGAAGATTCCTGCTGGCAGGTTTGATGGTGATATTGCGGTCATGATAGTACTGGCTTCCATCATTACGCACGCCGCCGGTATTGATATAGGAGCGCACATTCACCTGTCCCATGTCGAGGCCATTCGGGCTGACGGAAGCGATCAGTTTATTGGTCACCGGTTCAATAAAATCGAACCAGCCGTTCCCGTTCACCGCCGGTTGCGTAACCAGCGGACTGGTACCGGTGACATCATAAATTCCGTACAGGTTATCGTAGATATGAATATCATCCACGGCGATCCCCTCCTTATCCAGGCCTTCGTCGGAATTGAAAACAAAACGCAGACGTAAACTGCTGTTATTGGTTGTGGGTAATGGAATAGTGGCCACATGCCAGCGGGTATAATCCTGCATACTCCAGAGCTGGTCGCCACTATAATTCTTATTGTACCAGTTGGTGCCCTGCCCCATGGCACCCAGCCGGCTCCATGTTTGTCCCCCGTCCGATGAATATTCCATCCAGGCAGCATCGCAAAGGAAGGGGCCACAATCCTCGTTATCCAGGGCCATGCTGAAGCTCAGCGTAGGATTTGTCAAACCGGTTAAATTGAAACAAGGAGAATAGAGATAGGATAATTCATTGTCATTATAATACCCGTTCAGGTTGGTTTTCCATGCTTTGCTGCCGCTGGCAGCCCTTGTTATTTTGGCCGATCTCGGGGTACCCCATTGCCAGGTGCTGCTCCCGGTAGGAGTGGTATACCAATAGCCGTCATTGGCTTCAAAATTTTCCAGGTAAGGAAATGAACTGATCAGGGGTAAACTCTTCACCGTTTTATGAACTGTATCATTGGTCCGCACATTATCGGTAGCATAATTCACCCAAACATCCACAGTATGATCACCGGGAGCAGACAGATCTGCTACACCCGGGCTGAATGTATATTGAAAGACACTGTGGGCTGCCACCGAAGCAATATTCTCTGTGGCTACCACCGTTCCGTCCACCTGCAATACAATAGGGATATTATTTACCGTGGAGCCCGATGAATTGAGGACCGTAGCTTTTACAGGCACGGCATTATTCAAACCACAGGCAACCACAACAGGCGTGTCAATGCTTACCATCTGTATATCATTCACAGCCTGATAGATCCTGAGATCATCAAAACTGTAACCGGCACCCCCCAGGTTATCCGTTGCCTGGAATTGACCCCATTGCCCCCATCGGATCTGCGAACTGGTGCTGAAATTTTGTCCATGGGCTGCAAGAGAATCCGCCATCTCAATACTGGAAGAAAGTTTATAATTGCCGTTGGTGGTATCCTGGTGGGCAAAGAGATCGAATACCGGTATCCAGGAAGCATTGTCATCGCCCCTGATCCATACCTGGTTGGCCTTATCAGCCACCTGGCCATGATTCTTGAAACGGAAATCAAAACGGATATCATCAGAAGCCGCATTGAAGGAGGACAGGTTGAATGTTCCTGTGAGGGAATCTGTATTCCCGCTGCCGGAATAAATATTCACATCAAGGGTCACAGCCCGGTTGCCTGAATAACTCAATCCTGAATTGATATAACTCCTTAACCTTCCGGCGGAGCTTGAATTCACAAAATCATACCGGTCGCTGCCTGCCAGGCCCATTTGGGCGGTTGTGACAGACTGGTCGGTGAGCGTTTCAAAATTATCCAGCCAGGGAAGCTGGCCATTGGTGATGGACTGATTGTCTAATTGTTTGATCGTTTTGTTCAGGCTATTGTTTGCTATTACCGGGTCGCTTGCTTTTGTTGCGGTAAGGGTAAAAGCATAAGTCCCTGCCGCAGAAAGGTCGGCGTTGGTGGAAAAAGTATAATCGAGTATACCGCCTGCCGCAATATTGGCGGTGGGTGCGGTAATGATCTCATTTACCGGGGAACCGCCATTGATACGATAGCTCACATTGATATCCCCGCTGGACACTGCATCGTCAAGGTTTTTGATCCTGATCGTGACAGGAATACTGTTGGACAATTGTGATGTAGTGAATAGGCGGCCGGAGGAAGCGGGAGAAAGCAGGCTTACGAGTTCCAGGTCATTATCTGAAATATTTCCTGCACAGGTACCGTTGTTGGGTTGCCTTGAAACGGCCGTAGCCCTTCTTCCCGGATGACCATTGATCCTTGGCCTTACGGTTACCCAATAGGTTGAATCTTTATTCAGGCCGCTGAAGGTATAATTAAGAGCAGTTGTGGTAGCCAGGGAAATCATTTCTGTTCCCTGCAACATCATCACTTCATAATCCGTCACACCAGGAATAGGACGCCAGCCCAGTTGAATATATCCTTCACATTGTACCGGCGTCAGGGAATCGATCGCAGGTTCTGTGATGACAAAGGGATAACTTGTTTGTGTGAATCCAGTTGAATTCTTTGTCAGGCGCATCCTTGCAACATCTGTTGCGATATCCGGCACGACCCAGCTATACACACGTGCTGAAGCGGGAATACTGCTGCTGAGCGTTGACCAGCTGCTGCCATTATCACTTGAAAATTCAAGTGTAAAAGAATTGGTTTCATCGCTGTAAGAATCCCATTGTACATAGAATGTATCCAGGGAAGAAACGGTAGGGTTCAGCTTTTCGCCGCCCACCGGGTAACTTAATACAAGGCTTTGGGGAATGATATCATATACCAGGAAATATTCCTGGTTCGGGTTTTGAGCGATGGTGGTGCCCAGCACTTTCAGGTCATAATTGCCGGCAACCGGATTGCTGATAACGACCTGCTCAATATTATTGATATGATCCGGTCCTGTGGTAGCGTTATTGTTTACATTGGCAGCCGTTGTATCCAGTATTTGCGGGAAATATGTTGTTCCGCCGTTCATCACCTGCAGGTCCAGGTCATTCACCAGGGTCTTACTCGCCATCACAGATGCAGCAGGATCATGCCAGTACAATAAAACTTTTAGCTGGGAAGTATTGGCCGGAATGGAAATGGTCTGTGTATTCGTATTCCCCTGTGTAATGGTTGAGTTGAAATAAGTATTGTTTTCCATCATGGTCACCGAGCGCAGCAGGTTCATGCTCCCGAATCCATAGGTGAAATCAGCCCCGGGGTTACCGCGGTCGGTGGCACCATTGCAGAGCAGGGCCTTCATCAGCCCGCTTTTGGGAATGGCATTACCGTTTAATTGTTTATACCGTTGTACCAGTAATGTATAACCCCCTGTAACACCAGGGGCAGCCATGCTGGTACCATTGTTATAACTATATAAATTGTTGACCCAGGTGGATGCAACGAATTGTCCCATCGACATGATCTCGGGCTTCAATCGACCATCCCTGACCGGCCCTTTGCTGGAGAATCCTGCCCAGTCCCTTTTATAATCGGTGGCGCCGACAGTAAGAATGTTTTTTGCGCACTGGAAACCTCCCAGTACATTTTTAAAACCGGTGGGATAGGGAGAACAGTTTTGATTCCCGTTATTACCTGCGGCGAATACGTGTTCCAGGTAAGGCAGATCATAAGCTTGCTGATCCAGTATCCTCGCTGTAAGGTCATACAGACCGTTATAAGCGCAGTCATTCACCACGGATCCATAGGAATTATTGGTGACCACCATTCCGTTGTCCTGCACATAGGTGGGTGCAAAAGTTATGATATTGGAAAAAAGCTGGCTGAGTATGGTGGCTTTGGGAGCATAGCCGGCATATAATTCCTTGATGATCCCTGCACCCCCAATGGTTCCGGCCACATGGGTGCCATGCGGCATCGGCACATTGGCATTTCGGTTGATGAGCCTGTTGTTAAAATCAAGATGGGTCTGTATATCACCATCATCTCCTACGCCAACTGTCACCCCCTGGCCATCGAGGTTGCGGCCGCTATAGGCCAATGGGGCTTTAAGCACATTGGCACGGGAAGCTGCCATGTTGTTATAGTTGATCACCTGGTCCGCTGCCGGAACTGCCTGCACATATTCGATGCAGGGAAGGGAAGCCAGTTCGCTCAATTCGGTTTGAGGAATGCGCAAAGAAAGGACCCGTTGATCTTTCCATGCGGTGGAAAGCACCCTGAAATTTTTTTTCAGCAGTTCATACAAAACTTTATCCGGTGAAAATGAAAGTGGAAAACTGACCCAGACATCGATCATTCCGTCCCGAATAGCCCATGAAGGGAAATGACCACTTGCCAGTTCAGGCTGCATTTTTTGCGGAGCGCTTAACTGGATAAAGGCTCTTGCGTGAAATTGTTCAAGAAAGTTTTTACTGAGATCACCCGAAACAGTAGCCGTATAAGCAAAGTTTGGAATATAATCCAGTAACTGAATACCCTTTTGTGACAATTGTTTCTTCTGATCGTCAGTAGGAAGTTCATTGAACTGGATCAGTAAAAAACTCTTCCCGGAGATTTTTACTGATGAACGATTGAAACTGCTGAGCGCCTGGTCCGAAATATTTTTTGAGGGAATAAAGGAACCGCTTTTTAATAAAAGCCGGTAATGGTCATCATCCTGGGCGGAGGCGGTGGAAGAGAATAGCAATAAAGCAGCCATCACGGGACTTGGATTCAGTTTCATAGCGCTTGTAATGAGGGTTAAAGGTAGAAAAAATGCAGGGAAAGCGCAATGTAGTTTTACGATTCTATTCTGCGGGTTTTATCATTTAAACGGATAGAAAGACGTTACAGAGAGGCTGCGGCATGAAGATCATTATCTCCTCACGCAAAAAGCATGTAGGTTCAAAAGAAACTGGTATAACGATTCCATGCTTTTAATTTCAAGGGCAATAAGTGAGAATGACCGGCCGGTTTGTTTCAGTCGAACGGTATGGGTTTCCGTTTGCATATAGGATATTATCTTTTTGAAGACCTCGCTTTCATAGTAGGGTGAGTCAGGTCGGTTGATAAAATAAAATTTAGCTGATTCATCCTTCATGATGATCTTTTCAAATCCCAGCGCCACTGCTATTTTTCTGCATTGCACGGTAATGAACAGGTCCTCAACCTGCGGTGGTATGGGGCCGAACCGGTCGTTCAATTCAGTCTTCATCTGCGACAGTTCCTCGTCTGTTTCGCAATTATCCATCCGTTGATACAGGGATAAACGCTCGGTAATGCTTTCCACATAATCATCGGGGATAAGGATCTCCAGGTCGGTATCGATCGTACAATCCTGCACATAATCATCCTGCTTCGAGATCTCCTCCTTGAAGAGCTCTTTGAACTCAGTTCGTTTCAGTTCCCTGATTGCTTCATCCAGCACTTTCTGGTACATTTCAAAACCGATATCGTTCATGAAGCCGCTTTGCTCACCTCCTAACAGGTTACCCGCACCGCGGATATCAAGGTCGCGCATGGCGATCTGAAAACCGCTGCCAAGCTCGCTGTGCTGCTCGAGTGTCTGTAATCTTTTCCGTGAATCATCAGGCAAAGTACGCAACGGAGGAGACACCAGGTAGCAAAATGCTTTTTTATTGCTTCGGCCAACCCTGCCGCGAAGCTGGTGCAGGTCACTGAGCCCGAACTGGTGGGCATTATTGACAATGATAGTATTCACATTCGGGATATCCACACCGCTTTCCACGATATTGGTGCATACAAGCACATCATATCTTTTATTGATGAAATCAAGAATACTTTTTTCCAGCTCATGGCCTTCAAGTTGGCCGTGCGCATATCCCACGCTCAGGTCCGGACAAAGAGAACGGATGAGGGCCGTCATCTCTGTCAGCCCGGCGATCCGGTTATAGATGACGAATACTTGTCCGCCCCGCTCCGTTTCAAAATAGATCGCATCCCGGATGATATTTTCATTGAAGGTGATCAGTTCTGTTTGTATTGGCTGCCGGTTCGGTGGCGGAGTATTGATGATACTGAGGTCCCTTGCCCCCATCAATGAAAACTGAAGGGTGCGGGGAATGGGTGTAGCGGTCAGTGTGAGGCAATCTACGGTGGTACGCAGCGTTTTTATTTTTTCTTTATGCGCTACGCCGAATTTTTGTTCTTCGTCCACGATCAAAAGGCCCAGGTCTTTGAAGATTACTTCTTTTCCAAGCAATCCATGTGTGCCAATGATGATATCGATCTTGCCTGCAGCCAATTTCTCCAAAACCTCCTTCTTTTCTTTTGCTGACCTGAAACGGTTAATATAATCTATGGTGACGGGGAAATCCTTCAGCCTGTCCTTGAATGTCTGGTAATGCTGGAAGGCAAGAATAGTGGTAGGTACCAGTACGGCTGCCTGTTTTCCATCCACACAGGTCTTAAAAGCCGCTCGGATAGCCACTTCAGTTTTACCGAAGCCCACATCCCCGCAGATCAGCCGGTCCATGGGCGAGGGCGACTCCATATCTTTTTTCACATCCGCCGTTGCTTTGCTCTGGTCAGGCGTATCTTCAAACAGAAAAGAAGCTTCAAGCTCAGTTTGAAGATAAGTATCTGTTGTGTGTTTGAAACCCTGCTGCGCCTTGCGTCTGGCATAGAGCTTTATCAGGTCAAATGCAATTTCCTTGACCCGGGATTTGGTTTTTTCCTTCAACCGGTTCCAGGCATCGCTGCCCAGTTTGTTGATACGGGGAATACTGCCCTCCTTGCCTGTGTATTTGGCGATCTTATGCAGGGAATTGATGTTCACATATAAGATATCACTGTCCTTATAGATCAGCCTGACGGCTTCCTGTTGCCTTCCGTTGATCGTTATCTTTTGAAGGCCGCTATATACACCGATCCCATGATCGATATGGGTGATATAATCTCCCGGATGCAGTTCACGGAGCATACGAAGGGTCATCGCCTTGCCACGGCTATATGCCTGCTTCACCCGGTATTTATGATACCGCTGAAAGATCTGGTGATCGGTATAACAAACGATCTTCAGTTCTTCATCAATAAAACCTTCATGGATGGAAACCGCTACCGGGTTGAAGACAATGCTGGCGTCCAGGTCATCGAAAATGCTTTGCAGGCGCTGTAATTGCTTGCTGTTTTCTGCGAAAATGTATATGCTGTATTTTTTATCCTCCCATTTTTTAAGGTCATTGGTGAGCAGATCGAACCGCCGGTTAAATGCGGGCTGTTCCCGGGTAGAGAAATGTATGACGAAGGATGAATACTGTGCAGGAAAACTGCCGGAATACCCAAACCCGATGACAGCGCGGGTAAAAACCTTCGATTCGAATTCTTCCGCCGTAATAAAATCTTTCTCTGAAACCCCTTTCTTTGTAAATTTTTCATCTGCTTCATCTTGCTCCCTGATCCCTGAGCCTTGTCCCTTGTCCCTTGTCCCTTGATCCCTGGGCCTTGTCCCCTGTTCTCCTTTTTCCATTAAGTACAAATTCAATTCATCCCTCAATTCAGCCAGCTGCTCCTTGCACCAGTCATGATCCTGCATCCACACGACCGTATTAACCGGTAAATAATCGAGCAGGGAAATTTTTTCGTCTTCACGCAGCTGCACTTCAATATTGGGAATGATATTCACCTGCGATAATTTTCTTTCACTCAGCTGCGATTCGGGGTCAATGATCCGGATGGATTCCACCTCATGTCCGAATAATTCTATACGATATGGTTTTTCATTCCCGAAAGAATAAATATCCAGGATACCGCCGCGGATCGCAAACTGTCCGGGTTCATATACAAAATCAGTCCTTTCGAAACCCAGGTCAGTCAATTTGAGTAAAACGGAATCAAGGGAAAGACTTTCACCTGTTTTGATAGCAATGATCTTACTATTGAGCGCCTGTGGCAGGGCTACTTTCTCAAACAGCGCCTCAGGATAAGTGACGAATATTTTTCGCCTTACCGAATGCTTCTTTAAAACATGATCTCTACGCTCCTCCGGGAGAGGGATTTGGGGTGAGGCTTTCATCAAAGCTTCTGTGCGCAGCATCACATGGGATGAATTGAGGACCGAAAAATTCTTCATACCATGCCTGCCCGCCGGCAGGTTTTTAAAGGAGGAAGGAAAATAGAACAGGTCCAGGGCGCCTGTCAGGTTTTCCAGGGTATTATGAAAGTAAGCAGCCTCTTCGGCATCGTTAAGGATGAAGAGATGATTCAGTTCCTGCGTAAGCGGGTGTGTCACTACTGCGGCAGCAACAAACTGTGAAGTGCTTCCCTGTAAATTTTCCAGGTAAATTTTAGGAACAGGGGCTGTTGTATTTTCAGCGGAGGCAATAGCGATTCTGTCGGCGATCTGAAAAATGCCGGGCGTGTTCTGATAAGCCTGTAACACTTCCGCTACATTCATGAAGGGCTGCAAAGATAATGATGCAGGACAATAAAATAAATGTGCAGTATCAAATTGTCAAAATAGTTTGTTCAATATCTTTACCCCAAATCAGTCGTATGGCATTACAACCATTTCAAAAAGGAAGAGTGACCCGTATTACAGATGAAACACCCAATACAAAACGCTTCTGGATCGAAGTGGCCGATACGGCTTCATTTGATTTCAGGGCCGGCCAGTTCATTACGCTTGACCTGCCCATTCATGAAAAACCCAATAAAAGACTACGCAGTTATTCCATCGCCTCCTGGCCCGACGGCACGAATGTGGTTGAACTCGTGATCGTACTCAACCCGGAAGGTGCCGGTACACCCTATATATTTGATAATTATAAAGAAGGCACAGAAGTGACCTTCCGCGGTCCGCAGGGGGTATTTACCTTGCCGGATGAACTCAACAAAGATCTTTACCTTATCTGCACGGGTACGGGCATCGCTCCTTTCCGCAGCATGGTGCATGATATCAGGCTCAGGAATCTTCCGCATAAGAATATCTATATTATTTTCGGGTGCCGCAAGAAAGAAGACCTGTTGTATTATCCCGAACTGACCGCCTTTCAAAATGAACTGGCTGATTTTCATTATATCCCCACCCTCAGCCGGGAGCAATGGGAAGGCCATAGCGGGTATGTGCATCCTATCTATCTGGAAATGATAAAGGACAAGCCCGAAGCATACTTTTATGTGTGCGGGTGGAAAAATATGATCGACGAGGCCAAGAAAAATATACTGGAGCTGGGATATGATAAAAAAGCGATCCACCAGGAATTGTATGGGTAAATCATTGTCAAACAATAACAGTTTGTTTCATGGACGAGTCCTTACGAAATCGTAACTTTACATATTAAATCCGTTAAAAAAAATCCTATGGGTGCATCCTCACTCATCGTACTGATCATCGCCGCTATCGCATTTTCAGGAATTGCTATTCTCATCTCAAAAGTATTTTTAAAAGCCACGACCAATAAACAAAAAGGAGAGCCTTATGAATGCGGGATCCCGACCAGGGGCAAAACATGGATGCAGCTGAATGTAGGATATTATTTATTCGCCCTGGTATTCCTGATCTTCGATGTGGAACTGGTTTTTGTTTATCCCTGGGCAGTAGTGGCCAGGAATACCGGCTGGGCAGCATTTATTGAGATCGTTATTTTCTTTTTTATTTTATTTATCGGGCTGGTCTACGCATACCGGAAAGGCGCATTGAAATGGATGTAGACGGATGGTTAAAAGTTTAAGAATTTAAAAAGTTTAAGGTTGACAGATACAGAAAAAAATACAGCGATGACATTTCCCGGGGAAGTACATGATCTTCCGGGAGGCGGGATTGCCCTCAGTAAGCTGGATGATCTCATCAACTGGGCCCGCTCCAATTCACTCTGGCCGCTAACCTTTGCCACGAGTTGCTGTGGAATAGAAATGATGTCCACGGCTTCAGCCAAATATGATTTTTCCCGTTTTGGTTTTGAAGTGGCCAGGGCCACGCCCCGCCAGGCCGATGTCATCATTATTGCCGGTACCATCGTCAATAAAATGGCGCCGGTGCTGAAAAGATTATATGACCAGATGGCCGATCCCAAATATGTGATCGCCATGGGCGCCTGTGCCATCAGCGGGGGGCCATTTTTTTATAACACTTATTCGGTCGTGAAGGGAGCCGATCACGTTATCCCGGTTGATGTGTATGTGGCAGGCTGCCCGCCACGGCCCGAGGCCTTATTGCATGCATTGATCACCTTACAGCAAAAAATAAAAAGCGGATTGACCAGGGAACAGATCAGAACGCCCAAGGAATAAGTATGGTACTGGAAGAATTTAAGACGAAAATAACCGAACTGCTGCCATCAGCTTCTTTTGAGGAAGGGAGTGAATTCTTAACTGCCAATGTGAATGCTCCGGACTGGCCTGCATTTGCGGCGCAACTCCGGCATCATCCTTCTTTTCAGTTTGATTGTCTTTTTTGCCTCACTTGTATCGACTGGAAGACCCACCTTACCATGGTATACTTTTTCACTGCCACGGAAAACAGGCAAAAGCAACTGGTTGTGAAAATAAAATTGGACAGCAATAAACCTGAGGTGGAGACTGTTTCAAATATCTGGCATACGGCGGAGTTCAATGAACGGGAAGTGTATGAAATGTTCGGGGTGAATTTTTTGAACCATCCCGATCTGCGGTTACTGATATTGCCCGACGGTTGGGAAGGGAAGAACCCTTTGAAAAAGGATTTTGAGGATCCGGTGAATATGATAAGGTTATAAGCCCACCCAACCCTCCCGAAGGGAGGGTTGGCTAACAAACTGGGCCAACTTATTTGTATGTTGAAATTGAGTTTGAAATTCATAAAAGTTGTAGTGGTTAACAGTTAAAATAAGATTTACTTGATTAATGTATAGGGAAACTCGAATAATAAACGATCCAAAAGCCCCTGCGGAGGGCCTGCCTGCCGGACAGGCAGGGTTTGGGGAGGCCGATTTTGTTATTAATGTTGGTCCGCAGCATCCGGCCACGCATGGAGTGCTGCACCTTGTCATTACCCTGAATGGAGAGATCATCAAAAAAGTTGAACCGCACCTGGGTTATATCCATCGCTCTATTGAAAAAATGTGTGAAAGCCTGACCTACCGGCAATTCATCTATGTTACGAGCCGGATGGATTATTTATCGGCCCATATCAATAACCATGCATGTGCGCTTTGTGTAGAAAAAGGATTACAACTGGAGATCCCGCCCCGTGCACAGGTGATCAGGGTATTGATGGACGAACTCACCCGCCTGGCATCACATGAACTCTGGTGGGGAGCCATGGCCATGGACCTCGGCGCATTCACGCCATTCTTCTATGCCTTCAGGGAAAGAGAAACCATCAACGATATCATGGAAGAAACCTGCGGCGCCCGGCTGACGATGAATTATATGGTGCCTGGGGGAGTGATGATGGACATCCATCCGAATTTTCAAAGGAGAGTAAAGGATTTCATGGTACTCTATAAAAAGAAGATACATGAATATGATGAACTGGTGACCGGTAATATCATTTTCCAGAACCGGATGAAAAAGGTCGGGAATCTGTCAAAGGAAGATGCGATCTCTTATGGCTGCACCGGTCCCGTGGCAAGGGGCAGTGGCGTCAGTTGTGATATCAGGAAATACTATCCCTATGAGGTCTACAGCAAACTTGAATTTGATGAGATCATAGAGACTGGCTGCGATTCATTTGCCCGGTACATGGTGCGGATCGGGGAAATGAACCAGAGTATCCGTATTATTGAACAGTTGATCGATAATATCCCGGAAGGGGATTTCCAGGCAAAGACGAAAAATGTACTGAAACTGCCTAAAGGGGAATTTTATCAGCGGGTGGAAACCGCAAGGGGTGAACTGGGGGTGTATATCGTCAGCGAAGGAGGAACGACTCCTTACCGGATCAAGTTCAGGTCACCTGGATTTTCAAATTTATCCGTATTGGATAAAATCGCCCGGGGCGGAAAGATCGGCGACCTGATCGCCATGATGGGAACCCTGGACCTGGTGATACCGGATATTGACAGGTAAAGCCTCGTCCCGAAGTGACGAATGATGGGTAGAAAGAGAGAATCAAGTTGACATCTCGCCCCGGAGGGACGGAACATAAATAGCCCGGATAAAACCGGGGAGTTGAAGAATAAATGATGGTAGCACTGGCGATGACAACATAAAAACAAGGGATGAAAAATAATTTAAATAAAATCTAAACACCTTTAGGGGATGGGGCATGTGGAGCTTCAGTAACATAGCAAAAGATATTCACGACTGGCTGGGAGGGATCTTTGATCCTACCTGGACCATGATCATTGAAATGGTCATCGCCGGCGTGCTGGTGATCGGGTTGTTTGCCGTGTTGGGATTGGTGCTGGTGCTGATGGAAAGAAAGGTTTCAGCCTGGATGCAGATCCGCCTGGGCCCCAACCGGGTTGGACCCAAGGGCATGTTACAATCGCTGGCTGATACGCTAAAATTGATGGTGAAGGAAGGGATGACACCCAATGGTGCCGATAAGATCTTATTCAACCTGGCCCCATTTGTCGCTATGATCGTTGCCATGTTATTGCTGGCGCCCATTGCATTTGCTAAGGATTTCCAGTTGTGGGACCTGAATATCGGCGTACTCTATGTATCGGCGGTTTCATCACTTTCTGTCATTGGAATTTTAATGGCCGGCTGGGCCAGCAATAATAAATATTCCCTTTTGGGGGCCATGCGCAGCGGAGCGCAGATCGTGAGCTATGAATTATCGGCTGGATTATCGGTTATCTCTGTGGTGGTGCTCACCGGTAGTTTGCAAATGTCTGATATTATCCATGCGCAGGCCGATGGCTGGTGGATCTTCAAAGGACATATCCCGGTGATAATATCCTTTATCATTTTCATTATTGCAGTCACGGCTGAGACTAACCGTGCGCCTTTTGATATGGCCGAGGCGGAATCTGAACTGACGGCGGGATTTCATACCGAATATTCAGGAATGAAATTCGCCCTCTTTTTCCTCGCTGAATATGTAAATGTGTTTATCGTCTGCGCCATTGGGGCAACTTTATTTCTCGGAGGTTGGATGCCACTGCATATTGGTCATTGGGAAGGATTTAACCATGCTATGGATTATGTTCCCTCAAGTTTGTGGTTTTTTGGAAAAACTTTTTTCCTGATATTCATCATCATGTGGTTCAGGTGGACATTTCCAAGATTGCGGATAGACCAGCTGCTGAACCTGGAATGGAAATATTTGTTGCCTATCAGTATGGTCAACCTGCTGGTAGTGACACTGATGGCGATCATGGGATGGCATTTTTAACGGATAAAATTATATGTTCTTAGTTCGATATATAAAAAACGTTTTTGCTGCGATCAAATCCTTGCTGACCGGACTGAAACGGACGGGGTATTATTTTACCCATCATAAGGAGATCATCACGCAGCAATACCCGGATAATAAGGCCACGCTTCACCTGCCAGAGCGTTTCAAGGGAGAAGTGGTGATGCCGCATGATGAGAAAAATGAACACCGCTGTACGGGCTGTACCGCTTGCGAACTGGCCTGCCCCAACGGTACCATCAAAGTGATCACCAAGTTTGAGGTCATGCCCGACGGAAAGAAGAAAAAAGCGATCGATAAATTAGTATATCATTTGGAATTGTGCACCATGTGCAATTTATGTATCGAGGCCTGTCCTTCGGATGCCATTAAAATGGCGCAGACATTTGAGCACAGTGTATTTGACAGGAATCAATTAACAAAGATCCTGAACAAGCCGGGATCAAAGATCATGGAAGGAGTGGAATAAACTAACTGAATGGACGGCTCAACGATCATATTTTACCTGCTGGCTGCTATGACACTGGGGTTTGGCCTGATGGCCGTTACCAGCCGGCAGATCTTCCGGTCAGCTATTTACCTTTTATTTTCCCTGGTGGGAGTGGCAGGACTCTATTTCTGGATGAATTACCAGTTCATCGGGGCCGTGCAAATTGTTGTCTATGTCGGTGGTATTGTGGTACTGATCATTTTCTCCATTTTCCTGACCCAGCAGGCGGGCGAAAAATTACCGAAGCAAAAACTCAACCGGAAGATCTTTTCTGCCCTGGCTGTGTTCTGTGCCTTTGCGCTGACGATCCTCCAGCTCTATAAGAATATTTTTTACAAGACCAGTGAATTGCCTGTGACCGCGGGCGTAAAAGATATCGGCGGAAAATTGCTGAGCACCAGGGAAGGCGGCTATGCCCTGCCCTTCGAGGTCATCAGCATGCTGCTGCTGGCAGCACTGGTGGGGTGTATCGTGATTGCAGCCTCTCCCGGCACAGCCAAAAAAGAACCTTTAGCAGATACTGGAGGAAATAATATTAATTCAGATAATAAAATAAAAACTTAGCGCCTTTGCATGAAATTTATGCAACCCGGCTTATTCCATATATTATTCATCAGCACCACACTGTTTTTTATCGGTGTGTATGGTTTCTTTACACGGCGTAACCTGATCACCATGCTGATGAGCATCGAGCTGATCCTGAACAGCGTGAACCTGAATTTTGTGGCTTTCAATAAATACCTCTGGCCGCATCAACTGGAGGGCCTGTTCTTTTCCCTGTTTATCATCGCCATTGCAGCAGCCGAGGTTTCATTGGCGATTGCAATCATCATTAATCTTTACCGCAGTCACCGTTCCATTGATGTGGACAGCACGGAGGAATTAAAATACTGACATGAACCATGCCACGCTCATTTCGATGATCCCTCTCCTGCCTTTTGCAGGCTTTGTCCTGCTGGGATTATTTGGGAAAAAGTTTTTTGGTAAGGCATCAGGTATTATTGCGACCGGATTACTTCTGGCTTCAGCAGCCATCGCCGTTTATATTGCCTATGATTATTTTTTTGTGAGCGGGAAGCTGAACGGGGTTTACCAGACCATTATCCCGCTGAATATTACCTGGCTGAAATTTTCTGATAGCCTGAGCATCAATATTGGCCTGGTACAGGATCCCATCTCGATGATGATGATCGTGGTGGTTAGCTTTGTTTCCCTGGTTGTTCATATTTACAGCCTGGGATATATGAAGGGAGAGGAAAGGTTCTCCACCTTTTTCTCCTATCTCGGTCTCTTTACTTTTTCGATGCTGGGCCTGGTATTAGCTACCAATATTTTCCAGATGTATATTTTCTGGGAACTGGTAGGACTTTCCTCTTTCCTGCTGATCGGGTTTTATTATGAGAAACCTTCGGCAGTTGCAGCATGCAAAAAAGCTTTTATCGTTACCCGTTTTGCCGACCTGGGTTTCCTGATCGGAATCCTCGTTCTTTCCGGTATTTCGGGCACACTGGATTTTAACCAGATGATCGCCACACTCACTTCAACAGGAGCTGGTTCGACAAAGACCATTGTAGCTTCATCCTTCCTTGGGATCTCAGCAATCAGCTGGGGAGCTTTCCTGGTTTTTATCGGCGGCGCCGGCAAGAGCGCTATGTTTCCCCTGCATATCTGGCTGCCTGATGCGATGGAAGGCCCGACACCTGTCTCTGCATTGATACATGCAGCAACCATGGTAGTGGCCGGGGTGTACCTGGTGGCACGTTTATTTCCCATTTATGCGATCGCTGCTCCTGCCGTACTTCAGCTCATCGCTTATGTCGGGGCTTTCTCGGCCATTTTTGCCGCCATCATTGCCTGCACGCAAACGGATATCAAGCGGGTATTGGCTTATTCCACCATGTCGCAGATCGGTTTCATGCTATTTGCCCTTGGGGTATCAAAATATGGCGGTGAATCAGGGTTGGGTTTTACCGCTTCGATGTTTCATTTGTTTACGCATGCGATGTTCAAGGCCCTGCTCTTCCTTGCCGCAGGCGCTATCATCCATTATGTGCATACCAATGAAATGAACGGGATGGGCGGGTTGCGGAAAAAATTACCCATTACGCATATCACCTTCCTGATCGCTTGCCTGGCTATCTCCGGCATTCCACCCTTTGCGGGTTTTTTCAGCAAGGAAGAAATTTTGCTGGCGGCCTCTCAAAATAACCCGGTCGTTTATTATGTTGCCCTGGCCACTTCGGCACTCACTGCATTTTATATGTTCAGGTTATACTTTTCCATTTTTTGGAATGATAACCCCTCTCTGAAGGAGAGGGGCAGGGGAGAGATCGGATTTTCCATGATGCTTCCGCTCATTGTATTGGCTGCGGGTGCAGCCCTGGCCGGGTTCATTCCTTTTGGCAATTATGTCAGTTCCGATGGTGCAAGGCTCGAATCAAAATTTCATCTGGAATTTTCCGTCCTGCCGGTGGTCCTGGCACTCGCAGGATTCTTACTGGCCATGTTCTTATACCTGAAGAAAAATAACCGGGCTGATAAACTCGCCTCTTCGATCAAAGCATTCTATACGGCGGCTTATCACAAATTCTATATCGACGAGATATATGAATTCATTACAAAGAAGATCATTTTCAACCTGGTTGGCCGACCCGCCGCCTGGTTTGACAAGCATGTGATCGACGGGATGGTGAATTTTTCCGGATCCGCCACAGAAGCGATCTCAAATGGTATAAAAAAATTGCAATCGGGGAAAATTCAACAGTATACCCTTTATTTCCTGGGCGGACTAATCGTATTGACCCTTTTATTTATGTACGTGATCAAATAAAACATGAACCTGGCCCTGCTCATATTAAGCCCCCTGATCATCTGCCTGCTGGTATTGCTTTCCAGAAATAAGCAACAGGTGCGCTGGATCTCATTTGCAGGATCATTGCTGCAACTGGGTTTAACCATTGCCCTGGCGCTTGCCTTTACAGATCAGCGAAACGGAGGAAATGCAGCGCCCATGTTGTTTGAGCAGACAACAAAGATCTTCCCCGCCTGGGGGATCAG
This sequence comes from uncultured Chitinophaga sp., assembly GCA_964652845.1. Lineage (GTDB taxonomy): Bacteria > Bacteroidota > Bacteroidia > Chitinophagales > Chitinophagaceae > JJ008. The sequence goes on along the minus strand of CAZZDQ010000001.1, from coordinate 119,453 downwards.
TTTTCACCTGGGGGTGGATGGAATATCCGTGGCCATGATACTCCTCACTTCTCTCGTGGTAGTGGCGGGCGTACTGGTTTCCTGGAATGTGGAGAAAATGACTAAGGAATTTTATTTCCTGCTCATTCTCCTGAGTCTCGGTGCTTATGGTTTCTTCATGTCGCTCGATCTGTTTGTGCTCTTCTTCTTCCTGGAAGTGGCCGTTATTCCCAAATACCTCCTGATCGGGATCTGGGGAAGCGGCAGGAAAGAATATAGCGCCAATAAGCTGGCCCTTATGCTCATGGGAGGCTCGGCCCTGATCCTTGTAGGAATACTTGTATTGTATATCACGGCGGGTCATACTTTCAATGCTGCCGACCTGGCTACGCATGCTTACGCCAAAGAGATACAGCAAATAGTTTTTCCATTGATCTTTATTGGATTCGGGGTCTTTTCCGCACTGTTTCCTTTTCATACCTGGGTGCCGGATGGTCACTCTTCAGCGCCCACGGCAGGATCCATGTTCCTGGCAGGGATCTCCATGAAACTGGGAGGCTATGGTTGTCTGCGGGTAGCCACATATTTTTTACCGGAAGGTGCAAGGGAATATGCCAATATCATCATCGTGCTTTCTTCCATCGGTATTTTATACGGTGCCTTTGCTACCATGATGCAGAAAGACCTGAAATATATCAACGCGTATTCTTCCATCAGCCATTGCGGATTTGTGTTGTTGGGTATCGGGATGCTGACCCAAACAGCGATGACAGGAGCCGTGATGCAGATGGTAAGTCATGGACTGATGACGGCCCTCTTCTTTGCTGTCATCGGCATGATCTATGAGCGAACGCATACCCGCATGGTAGCCGAAATGGGCGGACTGATGAAGATCATACCTTTTATCATGAGCCTGTTCTTCATTGTGGGACTTTGTTCACTGGGTTTGCCAGGTTTGAGTGGCTTTGTAGCTGAGATGACTGTATTTGTGGGATCCTGGCAGCATGATGATATATTTCACCGCGTCGCCACCATCCTGGCCTGTATGAGCATTGTAGTGACGGCAGTATATATTTTAAGGGCCATTGGACAAGTAGCAATGGGGCAGCCTCACCCCCGACCCCTTCCCGAAGGAGAGGGGAATATTGTCGTTAAGGACGGCACCTGGAATGAACGACTGGCTGCTATCGTTTTACTGGCGGGAATATTAGCGATTGGAATTGTGCCCAACTGGCTGAATCATTTGTTGAGGCCGGCGGTGGAAGTGATAGGGAAAAAAATTGGTGTGAATTAATGACGAATAAAGCATGAATGTTTTTTTATTATTGATGAAACAGGAATGGGTGCTCACCCTGCTCATCTTCATTTTGCTGTTCATTAAGATTGGCGGCAAAATGAAGAATGAAACCTTACTGCCCCTGATGCAGGTATTATTGCTGCTGAATTTCCTTTCCGGGTTTTTCCTGGTGAGAAAGGGAGTCCTCTTCGGTGGGATGTTCTATACCGACGGATTCGTAGCGCTTCAGAAAAATATCCTGAACCTGGGCGTTTATTTTATTTCCCTGGTCTGTGCCGACTGGTTGAAAAGATCGGAACATCTTTCAGAATTTCTGATCCTGGTGCTTTCGTCCCTCCTGGGCATGTTTTTTATGCTCTCGGCCCGCCACCTGTTATTGTTTTATTTATCCCTTGAATTATCCACGCTTCCCGTTGCAGCCATGGCCAATTTTGACCTGGATAAAAAACGATCCTCGGAAGGAGCCATGAAAATGATATTGAATTCAGCCTTTGCTTCGGGTGTGTTTTTATTGGGAGCTTCCCTTTTATACGGCGCCACCGGCACCCTGAATTTTTCTGAATTGTCCCTGCAGGTCAACAACAGTCCTTTTCATATTTTCTGTATCATCTTTTTGGTAGCAGCATTCGGATTCAAATTATCAGCGGTTCCTTTTCATTTATGGACCGCCGATGTGTATGAAGGATCGCCGATTGCCGCCACCTCCTTCTTATCGGTTATATCAAAAGGGGCATTTGCATTTGTGTTCATGACCTTTCTCTACAGGCTGATGTATCCGGTGGCCGACAGTTGGGAGGACCTGTTAATGATCCTTTCGCTCGCTACCATTGTCATCGGGAATCTTTTTGCCATCCGCCAGCAAAATATAAAGCGATTCCTGGCCTTTTCTTCCATTTCGCAGGTCGGTTTCATCCTGGTTGCGCTCAGTAGTTACACTGCAAAGGGTATCAGTTCGGTGATCTATTTTATCCTGATCTACACATTCTCAAACCTGGCGGCCTTCGGAGTGGCATCGGTAATAGCCGCAAAGACCGGTAAGGAGAATATCAATGATTATAAGGGGTTGAATAAAACCAATTCCTTCCTGAGCTGGATCATGACCCTGGCGCTATTTTCGCTGGCGGGTATACCACCCACAGCAGGATTCTTTGGTAAGCTCTTTTTGATCTCATCGGCCGCCCAGCGATGGAGTTACGGATACATTATTTTCATAGCGCTCAACCTGGTCGTTTCACTGTATTATTACCTACGGATCGTAAGGGCCATGTTCATGGAGAAGAATGATACACCGATTGAGACGATCAAAACAGGCCCATCCGTGAAATTCGGCCTGCTGATCTGCGCCGCCGGCATCGTGCTGATCGGATTTTTAAGCTGGATTTATGACTATATAGTTTCTTTAATACAATAAAAATAAAGTTTCCCCTTATTGGGGGAGGTTTAAAGGGGGCTGGGCATGGCAATCAATAAAAACCATGAATTCGAAGAACTCAACGGCATCAAATGCGGTATCGTGGAGAAAAATGTTCCTGCAGAGAGAACTGCATTTTTGAAACAACTGCTCGAGCAGAATGGCTATACTGTTGTCGTAGTTCCTTCTCCACCTCCAAAAGTTACACCTGCCCCTGTCCCTAAAGAGGGCGAAACTCCGGTTCCTGCTCCTGAACCAATTCCTGTACCAGAAACCTTTACTGTCGGAGTAACTGATTATACTTTCAATTGGGTGAATGCTATATTTGGGAGACTGCTGAAAACAAAGGAGGGGCATGTGGTTACACTGGCTTATTGGGAGCAGAAGGAAGGGTCAAGCCATGATGAGATTCCCTATTATGAACATACCTGAGAAAGCTTTCATAATGTGCATACTGTTATAACTAACACCATGCCCAGACTGGAGGAAATGCAGGCGCAGGTTGAGGATCCGAAGAAGTGAAAGAGCTAGAATAATTTTCTTAGATAATTGTCGCTTTACCCTATTTTTTAGTTTAAGAGCCTGCAGGCAGGTTGGGGCACAAAGACACTAAGTTACACGAAGATATATTCGTGAATCGTTGAGCATTAGAATCTTTGTGGCATAAGTATTATCTTATTAACTTTACTCCCCATGCAGCTCTGGAAAAATATCATCCGCCGGCCCTCCTGATTCTCCCGTTCCTTCTCTCAATGAGATAATGATCACATTTTCCAGTTCTCTTTCTTTAAAAATTGTTTTATGAAAACGATTATTGAACCATTTAAGATAAAATCGGTGGAGCCCATCTTTTTCACCACCCGTGAACAAAGGGAAGCTATCATTAAAAAAGCGCACTATAACCCCTTTTTAGTTGCTGCGCGGGATGTACTGATTGATCTTTTGACCGATAGCGGTACCAGCGCCATGAGCAGCAACCAATGGGCCGGCATCATGCAGGGGGACGAATCCTATGCGGGCAGTCCCAGTTTCTTTCATTTTGAAAATACGATCAGGGAGATCACCGGCCTGCCCCAGGTGATACCGGTTCACCAGGGCCGGGCGGCTGAAAAGATCCTCTGCAGTATTCTCGGCGGCAAGGGAAAAGTTTTTATCGGGAATACATTATTCGATACCACCCGGGCCAATATTGAATACAGCGGCGCCGAAGGGATCGACCTGGTCTGTGAAGAAGGGAAACATCCTTCACTTATAGCTCCTTTTAAAGGGAATATGGATATTGCCGCGCTGAAGAAGACCATTTCGGAAAAAGGAGCAACAAATATTCCGCTGGTCATCATGACCGTTACCAACAATTCCGGCGGCGGCCAGCCCGTGAGCATGCAGAATATCAGGGAAGCCAGCGCGATTTGCCGGGAAAACAAGATCCCCTTTTACATCGATGCCTGCCGTTTTTCAGAGAATGCCTGGTTCATCAAACTCCGTGAGAAGGGCTATGAAAACAAAACCGTAAAATCAATTGCACAGGAAATGTTCTCTTATGCCGATGGCTGTACCATGAGCGCCAAGAAAGATGCTTTTGCCAATATCGGCGGGTTCCTGGCAATGAAAGACGAACAACTGGCCCGGCAATGCCGCAACCTGCTGGTCATTACCGAAGGGTTCACCACTTACGGGGGACTCGCCGGCAGGGACCTGGAAGCTATCGCGATCGGGCTGGAGGAAGTGATGGATGAAAATTACCTGCAATACCGTATCCGCAGTATGGAATACCTTATCGAAAAGATCGCAGCAGTGGGTGTGCCTGTCATGCAGCCAGCCGGCGGACACGCCGTTTACCTGGATGCTAAGAATTTTTTACCGCATATTCCTATAGAACAATATCCCGGCCAGGCCCTGGTCTGTGCATTATATAAACAGGGCGGTATCCGCAGCGTGGAGATCGGCTCCCTGATGTTCGGAAAATATGATAAAGACAAAAAGCTGATCCCCGCACCTATTGAACTGGTGCGCTTAGCTATACCAAGAAGAGTTTACACACAAAGCCATATCGATTATGTGGCAGAAGTGATCATTGAGGTATTCAATGAACGAAATAAGATCCGCGGATTAAGGATCATTGAAGAAGCGCCCTTGTTAAGGCATTTTACTGCAAAGCTGGTCGAAATTTAAGCGTAAGCTGCTTTTTCCAGCGTTGCAATATCAAATTTTTTCATTTGCATAAAAGCCGCAACGGTCTTTTGGGCGGTAGCAGGATCACTCATCAGTTTTGAAAGGATGGAAGGAATGATCTGCCAGGAAAATCCGAACTTATCCTTGAGCCAGCCGCACATGCTTTCTTCGCCTCCCTTGGTGAGATGATACCACAACTGGTCGATCTCGGCCTGCGTATCACATTCCACTACAAAGGAAACCCCCTCGCTGAAACTGAAAGCATGGGACATAGAGCTTTCAAAAGCAATGAATAACTGGTCATTCAGCCGGAACTGCGCATGCTTGATATATCCTTCCACATCAGGCTCTCCTTTTTCATAACGACTGATCATAATGATCCCCGAGCCGGTGAAAAGGGACGTGTAGAATTTCATGGCTTCTTCGCATTTTCCCGCTTGTTCCTGGGTGAACATCATGGCAGGAATGATCTTATCCGTTCCCTCTACCGTTTTGATCATCAGTTGCCAGTTCACCCCGAATTTATCCTGGCACCAGCCGTATTTTTCACTCCAGGGATATTTATTCAGCGGCATCATCACCATGCCACCTTCACTGAGCTTTGCCCATAAAGCATCGGTCTCCTCCAGCGTATCACAGATTGCAAAAAATGAAACAGAGGGATTGACTTTGTATTGCGGTCCGCCATTCAGTCCCATGAATTTTCGGCCGCTGATCTCAAAGGTTGTGACCATGGGTGTATCGGCTGTGATGGTTGCTTCGCTGAAGACTGAACAATAGAATTCAGCTGCAGCCTTTGCCTCTTTGTCGAACCAGAGGCAGGTATAAATCTTATTAATCATAAAACTGATTTACTAACTGTATAATATTTTTTTTACGCCACAAAGGCACCAAGACACAAAGCTGCTCAAAGAATTCTTGGTGAAACTTCGAGTCTTTGTGTCTTAGTGGCTAATACTTTTAATTATTTCTTCGGGCAATTGACCATCCACTGTACGCCATATTTATCCGTACAGCTTCCGTAATAAGCACCCCAGAACATATCGGCCAGGGCCATGGTGACGTTACCCCCGGCCGATAAGCGGTCAAACAATTTCTTGGTTTCTTCCCTCGAGTCTGGAGCCAGGCTGATGTGTACGTTGTTTCCGAAATTCATTTTGAATCCCATCGACTCGGGCGCGTCGGTACCCATCAGCAAATGACCTCCCAGGATGGGTAATTCAACATGCACAACCAGGCCCTTATCAGCTTCAGGCAAGGGAGGCATCCCCTCCTGGGGTGGCACATCACTGAAACGCATAATGCTCTTGATCTTTGTTCCGAAAACAGATTCATAAAATTTGAAAGCTTCTTCCGTTTCACGGGCGAAATTCAGGTAAGTACTTACACTGGCCATACGATTGGTTTTTGTTTTAACAATAAGAATAATTATACACCGAATTGCTTCAAATGGTAATTGGTATGGTTATAGTTCAATTTGCCCCAGTCATTTTTACTGAATTTGCCGGCCACCTTATTCACCGGCAGAAAATTGGTCTGATGACTGAATGTTTCGATGGCATCTTTCAGGGCGGCTCTCTCCTTTTCAAAATCGGCGGGATTAATATTGTTTGCAACCATGTTCATTTCCAAAAATGTCTGTGCTTTCCCTTTGGGGGGACCCACATTCACCAGGAAAAATTTAAGCAGCCATTTCGGCATTTTAGGGATCCCCGGCGGGGGAGTAGGATCCAGCTTGCCATTGGAAATATCAAAGGCCATGGTCATATGCCGCAACCCCTGGTTCACATTCATTTTGCCCCAAACAGCTTTTGTTTCAGGCGTTAACTTATCAATGCGGGCGACAACGTGGTTCTTTACTTCGGGATTCAATAGATTTTTCATATGCTAAAATTGAGAGAATAAATGTAGGAAAATAAAATATATGCCCTGAAAAAAAGGACCTAATAATGACAGGCGGAAAATATAAAGCAAGGATGATTCAGGATTAAAATTTCTGAATCCTTTGCAAAGGATCACACATCGAGCTTTGCATATTTTGCATGGGTTTCAATGAATTCGCGGCGGGGAGCCACTTCATCGCCCATGAGCATGCTGAAGATACGGTCAGCCTCAGCAGCGCTTTCAATGGTTACATTTTTGAGGGTACGGGTAACGGGATTCATCGTGGTTTCCCACAATTGGTCTGCATTCATTTCCCCGAGACCTTTGTAACGCTGCACATTCACAGAGTCCTCTTTCCCCTGACCGAATTTCTCCACCAGGGATTTTCTCTGCTCTTCATTCCATGCATAGGATTGTTCCTTTCCTTTTTTAACAAGATAAAGGGGCGGCTGTGCGATGTACACATAACCCTGCTTAACCAGTTCCGTCATATATCGGTAAATGAATGTGAGTATCAGCGTGGCAATATGGGAACCATCTACGTCTGCATCGGTCATGATGATGAGCTTATGATACCGCAAACGTGAAAGATCCAGGGCCTTTTCATCATCTATCGTTCCCATTTTCACCCCCAGGGCCGTGAACATATTCCGGATCTCTTCGTTGTCATAGATCTTATGTTCCATGGCTTTTTCTACGTTGAGGATCTTACCTCTTAACGGAAGGATGGCCTGGAAACTGCGGTCCCTTCCCTGTTTGGCGGTGCCGCCGGCACTATCACCCTCAACAAGGAATAATTCACAGCGTTCAGGGTCACGGTCGCTGCAATCAGCTAATTTGCCGGGTAAACCTCCGCCGGTCAGCACAGATTTGCGTTGCACCAGCTCCCTTGCCTTTCTTGCAGCTGCTCTTGCCTGTGCAGCGAGAATGACTTTTGAAACAATATTCTTTGCTTCACGCGGATTTTCTTCAAGGTAGGCTTCCAGCACTTTTGAGACGGTGCTGTCAACCACGCCCATCACCTCATTGTTTCCCAGTTTTGTCTTGGTCTGCCCTTCAAACTGCGGTTCCGGCACTTTTACCGATATGATACTACTCAATCCTTCCCGGAAATCATCGCCTTCGATCTCCACTTTGGCCTTTTCAAAAAAGCCATTCTTATCGCCATAACTTTTGAATACCCTTGTAAGCGCCCGGCGGAAACCTGCCACATGCGTGCCGCCTTCAATGGTATTGATATTATTTACATATGAATAAATATGCTCATTATAGCTGTCATTATAGTTCATTGCTACTTCCACATACACATTGGTATCAGGATCCCTTCCTTCCACATAGATCACTTTCGGGATGAGGGCATTGCGGCTGGCATTCTTATCCAGCATTTCCACGAATTCCACGATACCTCCTTCACTGTAAAAGGTCTGGGAATAACTGTGCCCATTGTCTTCCTTATCCCGTTCATCCACAAGGTTGATATTCACGCCACGGTTAAGAAAAGAAAGTTCCCGCAGGCGACTTTCCAAAATATCCTTATTGTATTCGGTCGTAATAAAAATGGTAGCATCAGGCCAGAAATGCACCCTTGTGCCGGTGGTATTGCTGTTGCCGATCTCCCGCACGGCATATTGCGGAATGCCGGTCTTATATTCCTGTTCAAATATCTTTCCGTCGCGGTTTACGGTCACATGAAGGGTGCTGCTGAGGGCATTCACGCAACTCACACCCACGCCATGCAATCCGCCGGACACTTTGTAAGAATCCTTATCAAATTTGCCGCCTGCGTGGAGTTTGGTCATGACCACTTCCAGTGCAGATTTTTTTTCTTTGGGATGAATATCGGTAGGAATACCCCTTCCGTCATCTTCCACCGCCACTGAATTATCCGGGAAGATGGTTACCGTAATGTTTTTGCAGTAACCTGCCAGGGCTTCATCAATTGCATTATCCACAACTTCGTATACGAGATGATGGAGTCCTTTTACGCTGATATCGCCGATATACATGGCCGGACGGCGGCGTACTGCTTCCAGTCCTTCCAAAACCTGAATGGAATCCGCACTGTAAGCCCGATCCCGGCCCGACCCTTTGGGGGAAGAGGTCATCGTATTTTCATTTGTTCCGATAATCATATTTCACTGGAGAAAAACGCCAAAAATCCGGGCGAAAAATCTACCTACAAATGTACGAAAACCGCCCCTGAAACCAGTCAGATTCAGGGCCTTTTTATGAACGATTTTTAAAGGGAAAATCAACCTGAAAAGCCTTTATTCCCAGGGTATGAAATGAGGTTCTTTTGGAAAGGAGAAATGGCTGGTTTATCGCTTTACAATTTGCGCCACCAAATCAGCTTCGGCGCAAGCTTTATTGCCCACATAGGTCGTGCCTTTCATTTCGCAGATACCACGGCGGATAGGAGAGATCAGCTCCATTTTCAGGATCAGGGTATCGCCGGGGCGCACCATATGCTTGAATTTACAATTGTCTATTTTCAGGAAATACGTGTCATATTGCCCGCCCCCGCTCAGGTTGATGGCTAAGATCCCCCCGCATTGTGCCAGGGCTTCGATCTGCAGTACCCCGGGCATGACGGGATTGCCCGGGAAATGCCCTTGGAAAAACCATTCGTTGAAGGTCACATTTTTGATCCCCACGATATGCGTATCGCTGAGTTCGATCACTTTGTCCACCAGGGCAAAGGGATAACGGTGCGGCAGGGTCTTTTCGATGAAGCTCTGGTCGTAAATAGCCGGCTGGCCGGGGTTATAAACGGGAATACCGCGGGTATGGATATTCTTTTTAATGTATTGTTTGATCTTTTTGGCGAATGCTACGTTCGTACTGTGACCCGGGCGGTTGGCAATGATCCGGCCCTTGATGGGGTAACCGATCAGGGCCAGGTCGCCGATCACATCCAGCAGTTTGTGACGGGCCGGTTCATTGGGAAAACGCAGCTCAAGGTTATTCAGGTAACCCTCGCTCTTCACTTCTATTCTTTCTTTCTTGAAGATCTTTTTCAACCTCCTCATTTCATCAGCATCCACCGGTTTATCCACGATGACGATTGCATTATTGACATCTCCGCCTTTGATCAGGTTATTGTCCAGCAGCATTTCCAGTTCATGCAGGAAACAGAAAGTGCGGCAGGGAGCGATCTCATTCTTGAAATCACTGAGTTTTTTCAGTCCCGCATGCTGTGTCCCCAGTACCGGGGAATTGAAATCGATCAGCGTGGTCACCTGGTATTCGGGTGAGGGCATGGCCACCATTTCCACCCTTTTTACATCATCATAGAGATAAATATTCTCATCAATGCTGTACCAGATCTTGGAAGCATCCTGCTCCATCAATCCGGTTTCTTCGATGAGTTCGACGAAAGGCTCTGAACTGCCATCCATAACGGGTACTTCGGGACCGTTTATTTCGATCAGGCAGTTATCAACGCCCATGCCGACCAGGGCAGCCAGTACATGTTCCACCGTACTTACTTTGGCGCCATTGCTTTCGATAGTGGTGCCGCGGCTCACATCGGTCACAAGGTCGCAATCGGCCCTGATCACGGGCTGGTTGGCCAGGTCGATCCGCTGAAACTGGTAACCAAATCCGGGGGCGGCTGGTTTCAGGGTCAGGTCAGCCACAATGCCTGTATGCAGGCCGGTTCCCGATATACTGACCGCTGATTGGAGCGTATGTTGTTTGTTCGGATTGAAGACCCCGTTCATTTTTTTGACAGTTTCGCTGATATTGTCTGCTGATTGAATCATGTGCCTGCAAAGATAGCTCCAAAAGCTGAAAATAGATAGAGATGAAGGATCAGAGTTTGGAGTAATTCCTGAACCTGAAAAGCCGTATACCCGTCCATTTTTCCAGGCGGTAAAGGATCTTATCCTTCAACGAGAATTTCTTATTGCGGGTATCGAGTTGGACATCCCAGTTCTTTTCTTCGATCCGTTTTTTCATTACAGCAGGGTGGGAGCCTTTGAACTTTTCCACCGAATCCACATCTTTCATAAAATCAAAAGCGGTCTCTTTACCCGTTTGAGGTTCTTTCGTTTCGCCGCCATCCCAGAAACCAGAGAAATGATCCAGCTTTTGCGATTGTTTTTGAGGATGGCGTACCCACCCATAATGGTAAATGGCTGCGTGGGCGTATTTCACTTTTAGTTTTATATCACGACCGATGCGGAAGCCCTGGGCATCACGGTAGGAATATATTTTTTTATTGTTGCGGATGATGCGGATCTCATAAGGATACCAGCGTCGTGAATCCCCGATATAATCATAAGTGCCGTAGAAATGATAATATTTGAAGATCAGTCCCTGCACTTTTTTATTGTGCAGATTTTCTTCGGCGGCCTTCCTGATATGGGGAATGTCTTTTTCATGCACCACTTCATCGGCCTGGATGTAAAAGACCCAATCGCTTGCAGGGTCCACCTGCTGGAAGGCTTTATCGGTTTCTGCAGCCAGTATCCTCCCGCCTTCACGGAGCCTGTCATCCCAAACCGATTCAATGATCCTGATCTTGGGAGAATCGATGCTCCTGATCAGTTCCAGGGTGCCGTCATCACTTTTACCCACAGAGACCAGGAGATCGTCAACAAGGGGTAAAACGGAAAGAATGGATTCAATGACCGGGTAGTCGAATTTTACCGCATTGCGAACGATTGTGAAGCTGGAGATTTTCATGCAATATCGGGTTGAGATCGTAGGTAGGCAATGAATTTTAAGAGGAGATCTTTTCTTCCATAAGTTTTCTTACCATGGCTTCCAATGCCGCAATTCTTTTTTCCAATTCAGGCAGGTTACGTGCCAATGCCTGACTCCGGATAGCCTGCCCGTAATCATAGGCCGGGGAACCGGTCACGGATTCCCCTTTTCTCTTTAAGGATTTTCCCACACCCGCTTGTGCATTTATTTTGACGCCATCAGCTATTTGGATGTGGCCCACAAGCCCCGCTTGTCCCCCAATGAGGACGCTGTTACCGATCTTGGTACTGCCGCTCACGCCGGCCTGTGCCGCGATGACGGTGCTGTTGCCCACTTCCACATTATGCGCGATCTGGATGAGGTTATCCAGTTTGGCGCCGCTGCGAATAATAGTAGAGCCGATCGTAGCCCGGTCAATCGTCGTGTTGGAGCCGATCTCCACGTTGTCCTCAATGACTACGTTGCCGAGCTGTGGGACTTTTTTGAAACTGCCGTCTGCCTGCTGGGCAAAACCAAAACCATCGCTGCCGATGATAGTGCCGGCATGAATGGTTACCTGGTTGCCGATCCGGCAATCCCGGTAGATCTTCACCCCCGGATGAATGGTGCAATCTTCACCAATGCTGACATTATCGCCGATGAATGCATTGGGATAGATCTTGACATGATTACCGATCATTACATTTTCACCCACATAGACAAAGGCCCCGATATAAATGTCTTTGCCCAGTTTTGCGGAAGGTGCAATGAAACAAGGTTCCTGTACCCCGGTCAGTTGTTGTTTTCTCATCTCCTCGTATTTTGTCAGAAGGGTAGCAAAGGCTGAATAGGCATCCGGTACGCGGATCAGTGTCGCTTCAACCGGTTGTTTTAATGTATAATTCTCATTGATGATGATGATGGATGCCTTCGTACTGTACAAATAGTCTTCGTATTTGGGATTGGCAAAAAATGCCAGTTGACCTGCTTTGGCCTCTTCGATCTTCCCAAAGGAACTGACCGCAGCTTCTTCATGACCTTCTATCCTTCCTTTGATCAGTAATGCAATTTGAGATGCACTGAATACCATGTTATTAATTTGAGATCCGAAGTTTGTTTGTCGCAGGCAGGATAGGTTTGATGTTTAAACGATTTCAAACATCATATCTAACCTTGAGCCTTGAACCTTGAACCTTAAATTCTCCAATAACAAATGTAATATTTTTTAATCTCGTTCAAACCTGAATCACCAACGGGGTGCTGTATCAGTGCATTGTCCACTTCCGAAATATCCTTTACCTCCCCGTTCTTGAATAGGATCTTGATCCTTTCATCGGTATAATTATAGGTCGTGTTCCTTGCCTCACCGGTAAAAATAAACCAGCCTGATTCTTTCTCGTGAATATCCAGGGCGCTGCAGACATTCTCCCTTAGTATACGGACCTCCTTTTCATCAAACGGTTCGGATTGCAACCGCACTTTGAACAATCTTCTTTCCGTTAAACAACGGGAAAGCAGGGATAATATTTTGTCGGGATGATGGTTCCATTTTTTAACAGTGGTGAGGACGTCACTGTCATCAAGGCGGCAAAAGCTGTCAAGAACGTTTGTGATGGTATTGCTGCTGATCCTGTTTTGCAGGAACAGGTCCAGTTCTGCTGAAACCGAATTCACAGGCTGATCCTGCCGGATCAGTTCCTTTGCCCTTCCGATGATCTTCACCAGCAACATTTCAGCAGACAATACTGTTTTATGCAGGTACACCTGCCAGTACATGAGCCGACGGCTGAGCAGGAATTTTTCAATAGAAAAGATCGCTTTTTCTTCTACCATGAGCTCATCTCCGTGGAGGGTGAGCATTTTTATGATCCGGTCGTAACCAATCACCCCTTCCGCCACGCCGGTGAAAAAACTGTCGCGGTTCAGGTAATCCATCCGGTCCACATCCAGTTGCCCCGATACCAGTTGGTGCAGGAATTTTTTGGGATATACATCATTGAAGATATCGATCGCTATTTGCAGTTCCCCTTTGAATTCAGCATTGAGTTTTTGCATAAGGAGCTTTGAGATGCTTTCATGATGGACTTCTTCGATCAGTACATGTTCCAGGGCATGCGAATAAGGCCCGTGTCCGATATCATGCAAAAGGATAGCGATTTTCGCTCCCAGTTCCTCCTCAGGTGTGATCGTAAATCCTTTGCTCTTCAGTTCCTGCAGGGCAATACACATCAAATGATAGGCGCCGAGAGAATGATGAAGCCGTGTATGTACAGCTCCCGGATAAACAAGGTGCGCAAATGCCATTTGGTGAATATTCCTCAGGCGCTGGTACCAGGGGTGGGAAATCACCTGCAGCAAAAGCGGATGGTCGATCGTAATAAAACCATATACCGGATCGTTGATTATTTTGCGGGCAGCCTGCATGTTGCTGTTTTGTTAAATGAAAGTGTGCAAAACTACAAAGGCAGCCAGAAAAAAACTAAATTTGAAAACCGGCAGTTGTCTTTTTTCAAAATAATTTCTCCCGGGTCAATAAATATACTTCATGGCGATAGCAAAGATTATCTGGGTGGATGATGAGATCGAAAGCCTCCAGTCGCAGAAAATGTTCCTGGAGAACAAAGGGTATGATGTGCAAACCTTCACCAACGGCTTTGATGCCATTGATTTCGTAAAAGAAAACCCTGTGGATGTGGTGCTCATCGATGAGACCATGCCGGGCATCACAGGCCTGGAAACGCTCAGCAAGATCAAGGAAGTGAGCCAGTCGCTGCCCGTGGTGCTGATCACCAAGAATGAGACGGAGAACCTGATGGATGATGCTATCGGTTCGCAGATCAGCGATTACCTTATCAAGCCGGTGAACCCCAACCAGGTTTTGCTCAGCCTGAAGAAGATCATCGACAACAAACGTCTCGTGGCAGAAAAAACAACCACGGCCTACCAGCAGCAGTTCCGCAACTTATTCATGGCCCTGAACAGCAATCCCAATTATAACGAATGGATGGATATTTACCGCAAGCTGGTGTACTGGGAGCTCGAAATGCAGAAAAGCCAGAGCCCCGAGATGCAGGAAGTGCTGCAGACACAGAAGAATGAAGCCAATACCGAATTCTTCAAATTCATTTCAAAGAATTTCTCCTCCTGGGTCAGTGGCAGATCGAAAGATATTCCGGTGATGAGCCATACGCTGATCAAAGAAAAAGTGTTACCCTCACTGGAAAAAGGCACACCGCTTTTTTTTGTCCTGATCGATAACCTCCGTTTTGACCAGTGGAAGGCCATCCAGCCGGTCTTTGCTGACAGTTTCCGCATAATGGAAGAGGATACCTTTTATTCGATCCTGCCCACCGCCACGCAATATGCCCGCAATGCCATTTTTGCCGGGATGCTGCCGGCTGCGATCGAGAAACAATTTCCTGTCCAATGGAAGAATGATGACGAGGAGGGAGGAAAAAATCTTCATGAGGAAGAGTTCTTCCGCTCCCAGCTCAGGCGACTGGGAAGATCAGACCTGAAAGTTTCCTATACCAAGGTGCTTAACAACCAGGCCGGGCTCGACCTGATGAATAATATCCATAACCTGCTGGGGAATGACCTGAATGTGATCGTATACAATTTCGTGGACATGCTCAGCCATGCCCGTACGGAAATGGAGGTGCTGAAAGAACTGGCAGGGGATGAGATCAGTTACCGCAGCATCACCACAAGCTGGTTCGAACATTCGCCGCTGCACCAGGCCCTGAAAAAGATCGCGGACAAGAATATCCGGCTCATTTTAGCGACAGACCACGGAAGCATTCGTGTAAAGACGCCCTGCAAAGTGGTGGGGGATAAGCAAACAACTTCCAACCTGCGATATAAGCATGGCCGCAACCTGAATTATGAACCCAAGGAAGTGCTGGCTTTCCGTGATCCCCGGGAAGCAGGCCTGCCGGTGCCGACCATCAATTCCTCTTTCATCTTTGCCAAAGAAGATGGCTTTCTCTGTTATCCCAACAACTATAATTATTATGCCAACTATTACCGCAATACTTTCCAGCATGGCGGGGTGAGCCTCGAGGAAATGATCGTACCAGTGATCAAGATGCAGAGCAAGACCCCGTAACCTGTAGTTCTATTCATCGCTTTATTTATCGACTGATATCTGTGGATAATTAAAACCGCTCATCGTTTTTCAAAAAACCGTTGATTGAATTAATTTTGTCTGGCGTTTCAATCATTTATTCATGAAATACAATAACAGCACACTGGAAAGACTGGAAGCCATCCCGCAGGAAGCAGGCTATGTGCTCCGTTATGAGCGGGGCAATTTCCAGAGCGGTTATTGTATCCTGGAATCGAAAAAAGTAGTAGTGCTGAATAAGTTTCTGCTCACCGAAGGACGCATCAATACCCTGCTCGACCTGATTCCGAAACTGCATATTTCTGCGGAAGCGCTTTCAGAAGAATCCGCCAAACTTTACCGCGATACGATCTCAAAATTTACTGCAGCAGCCAAACCCGAATAGTTTTTCACCATGATTGATTTTACATTTGCGGGATGAGCCAGCCTCATCTCAAGATCACTTTTCTGGGCACCGGTACCAGCGGCGGCGTACCCATGATCGCCTGCGATTGTGAAGTGTGCAGGTCAACCGATGAAAAAGATAAACGGCTACGGGCAAGTATACTCGTACAGTCCGCCACTACCACCCTGGTAGTGGATACGGGTCCGGATTTCCGTACGCAGATGCTGCAGCACCAGGTAAAGCATATTGATGCCATCCTTTTCACCCATCCACATAAGGATCATATTGCCGGGCTCGATGATGTAAAAGCGTTCACTTATTTTACCAATCAACCCATACAGATCTATGCCGATTCCCTCACAGAGGAAGCCCTGCGCCGGGATTTTTATTATGCTTTTGCAGAGACAAAATACCCGGGCATTCCCGAGATCAAATTGAATACGATTACACTTGAACCCTTTACAATTGGGGATATCCCCGTGATGCCCATACTGGTCTGGCACCTGAAAATGCCCGTCATGGGTTTCCGTTTCGGTTCTTTCACCTATATCACTGATGCCAATCATATTGATGAAAGCGAACAGCAAAAAATAAAAGGAAGCGAGATCCTGGTGCTGAACGCCCTGCGCAAAAAAAAGCATATTTCGCATTTCACCCTGCAAGAAGCAGTGGAATTGGCAGCTCAATTAAAGGTCTCACGTGCCTATTTCACACATATCTCACACCAATTGGGAAAGCATGAAGCGGTGGAAAAAGAATTACCAGAAAATATGCATCTCGCTTATGACGGACTGGTATTAAGAACCTGAAAATTTCTCACCCTAACATTTGTTAGTTTCAAATCAAATCCTTTACTTGCATGCCTTCAGTTAACAGGCGATCTATGTTTTCAAGGGCAACCAAAACTATCTGCGATTGCTTGCCTTTAATTCGAAGAAACATAACTGTGCCACCTGCCTGATGGGGTGGCACAGTTTGTTACAGAAACAAACCCAAAGACCGTATGAATTTTCAGCCTTCTGAAATAACACAACAGGTAGCCCAAACTACCAAAACTTTTGCACAGCAATATATCCGTCCGCATGTGATGGAATGGGATGAAACACAGGAGTTTCCCCTTTCCTTATTCAGAGAATTGGGCAGGCTTGGGATGATGGGTGTACTGGTGCCAGAAGCATATGACGGCGCAGGACTTTCTTATTTTGAATATAAAACGATCATCGAAGAGATCGCTAAAGTGTGCGGCTCTATAGGCTTAAGTGTGGCCGCGCATAACTCCCTTTGCACGGGTCATGTACTGGCTTTTGCCAATGAAGAACAAAAGAAAAAATATTTACCCAAACTGGCGACAGCAGAATGGATTGGTGCCTGGGGCCTCACAGAAGCCAATACCGGCAGCGATGCAGGCAATATGAAATGTACGGCGGTGAAAGAAGGCAACGAATGGATCATCAACGGCACCAAGAATTTTATTACGCATGGCATCAGCGGAGATCTGGCCGTTGTGGTTTGCCGTACCGGAGAACCGAGAGTTAAAAACAACGCCACTTCATTCGTGGTTGAAAAAGGGACAAAAGGATTCAGCGGGGGAAAAAAAGAGAATAAACTGGGCATGCGTGCCAGTGAAACAGCCGAAATGGTCTTTGATAATTGCAGGATACCGGACACCAACCGCCTCGGCGATGTGGGAGAAGGATTCAAACAGGCCCTCTTTGTGCTGGACGGAGGCAGGATCTCCATTGCATCCCTGGCACTGGGCATCGCCAGGGGGGCCTATGAAGCAGCCCTGCAATATTCAAAAGAACGCCACCAGTTTGACCAGCCCATTGCCCATTTCCAGGGCATTTCATTCAAACTCGCGGATATGGCAACAGAAATTGAAGCGGCAGAAATGCTGGTGCTGCAAGCCTGCGACAGGAAAGAAAGAAAGCTGCCGGTGACCAGGGAAGCCGCCATGGCAAAATATTATGCCAGCGAAATGGCAGTTAAAGTGGCCAATGAAGCCGTACAGATCTTCGGCGGGTACGGATATATCAAGGATTTCCCCGTGGAAAAACATTACCGTGATGCAAAACTCTGCACCATCGGGGAAGGTACCAGTGAAATACAAAAAGTCGTGATCAGCCGGGAAGTATTGAAATAAAGCCCTTAGATTTCAGGCCGGAACGGCTGGCTCCTGAGCAGTTCAATACATATCTTTATGCGATCTGATTTCCTTATTTTCCTTTTATTGATCAGTCAACTTTCATTTCCTCAAATGGGACCTGCCGATAAAATCTATTTCAATGCAAGGATCTGGACCGGGAATGATGCCATGCCCTGGGTGGAAGCGATTGCCGTAAAAGGTAATAAGATCATTTTTGTGGGAAAGGATTACCAGCCATTCACGGGAAAGGAAACAGTATTGACCGATCTGAAAGGAAAGATGATCGTTCCGGGACTTATTGACAATCATGTACATTTTCTCAGCGGGGGTTACAATTTATCCGGCGTAGACCTGCGCCAGGCTAAAACAAAACAAGCGTTTATTAATACATTAAAAGAATTCTGCAGGAAACACCCTGATGACCGCTGGATACAGGGCGGCGACTGGGATCATGAAGCATGGGGAGGAGAATTGCCGCAGAAAGAATGGATCGATTCGGTAACGGGCGATCATCCTTTATTCGTCAGCCGTTATGATGGACATATGGCATTTGCCAATACGAAAGCATTAAAACTTGCGGGCATTACCAGGAAAACAGTTGTTCCGGCAGGAGGGGAAATCGTAAAAGATAAAAACGGGGAACTGACCGGCGTTCTCAAAGATGAGGCCATGGGATTGATGTACAATGCCATTCCCGCTCCTTCTGAAAAAGAGCTGGACGAATATTTCCAGGCGGCACAACAACATGCATTTGAGAATGGCATAACACAGGTACATGATATGGGAAGTTATGGCGGCTGGGTCGACCTGTCCACTTATCGCAGAAATCATGAACATAATAAGCAGATGCTTCGCATTTATTCATTTGTAGCCATGTGGAGCTGGGAAAGACTGGATTCATTCTGCAAAAAGAACGGGAAAGGAGACGATATGCTGCGCTGGGGCGGATTGAAAGCCTTTGTGGACGGTTCACTCGGATCCACGACGGCATGGTTCTATCAGCCCTACCTGGATGCCCCGGGGAAAACGGGGTTACAGGTCACGGATACAAGTTTATTGCACCGCTGGGTGCTGGCGGGTGATTCCTGCGGATTGCATATCGCTGTGCATGCAATCGGGGACAGGGCCAATGATTTCATATTGAATATTTATGCTGAAGCAGAAAAGAAAAACCCGGGCAGGGATCACCGTTTCCGCATTGAACATGCGCAGCACCTGACGCAGGCAGCCATTCCCCGGTTTGAACAACTGCAGGTCATTCCTTCCATGCAGCCCTATCATGCCATTGATGACGGCCGCTGGGCCTATAAGCGGCTCGATGATGCAAGGCTGAAAGGTACTTATGCTTTTAAGTCTTTACTGGATACAAAAGCCTGCCTCACCTTCGGCTCTGACTGGACCGTAGCGCCCCTGAAACCGCTCGAAGGCATCTATGCTGCTGTCACACGCAGGACCCTTGATGATATGAACCCGGGCGGATGGTACCCTGAACAAAAGATCAAAGTTGAACAGGCTTTAAAATGTTATACTGTCAATAATGCGTATGCCGGATTCCAGGAAAATAAACTGGGCATGCTGAAGACCGGGATGCTTGCCGATTTTGTGGTGCTCAGCGAGGATCTTTTTCAGATAGCGCCGGAAAAGATCAGGGAAGTGAAAGTGTTGCGAACAATCGTTGATGGGAAGGAAGTGTTTGTAAGAAAATGATTCACCTATAATGAAGTTGTAATTTAGGATAGAGAAGAAAATCTTTGCACTCCTTTGCGTCTCGGCTACCTACCGGTAAAAAAATATTATAGACAACATTTCGAGGCTGCCACGAACCCGCCCACCGGCCGGCAGGTGCACGAATACTTTTATTTTACAACAACCGCCCGCTTAAAATGATCGCAGCGATGGAAAAATAGATCACCAACCCCGTCACATCCACCAGGGTGGCCACAAAAGGCGCTGAAGCAGTAGCGGGATCGATCTTGAAACGCTTCAGTAGCATCGGGATCATGGAGCCGCTCAAGGTGCCCCACATCACGATCCCAATCAATGAAAAGAAAATAGTGATAGCCACCAGCAGCCAGTGTTCTCCATAGTCAAACCAATGCAGCTCCTGCCAGACGGAAATGCGCAAAAAACCAATCGCGCCGAGAATGATGCCCAACGTCAATCCTGATAATATTTCCCGCCGCATCACAAACCACCAGTCGCGGAAGGTTAGCTCTTTTACAGCCATGGCCCGGATGATCAGGGTAGCAGCCTGTGAACCGCTGTTACCCCCGCTGGAGATGATCAATGGGATGAAAAGCGCCAATACCACCGCTTTGGATATCTCTTTGTCGAAATAACCCATGGCGGTAGCGGTGAGCATTTCCCCCAGGAATAAAATGATCAGCCAGCCGGCTCTTTTGCGGATCAATTGGAAAAAAGAGGTTTTGACATAGGGATAGTCCAGTGATTCCAGTCCGCCAAAACGCTGGAGCTCCTTGGTGCTTTGCTCTTCTTCCACGTCCAGCACATCATCCACGGTGATCACACCGGCCAGCACATTCTTTTCGTCGGTAACGGGCAGCACGGTACGGTCATATTCCTTGAATTTTTCTACAGCGGTCTGTTTGCTGTCATTGATATTCAGGCTCACAAATGAACCGTCCATGATCTGTTCAATGGTCATGGAGGGATCATTCAAGATCAGGCGACGGACCGGCATATCATCGATCAGTTGTCCCAGGTCATTGACTACGTAAATGACATTGGCACTTTCATTATCGGGCTGGAAATGACGCAGGTGATCCATGGCCTGTTCAATGGTCATGTTCTTTTTAATGGTGGCAAATTCGGTGTTGATGAGGCGGGCCACACTTTCTTCCGGGTAACCCAGTAGTTTCCGGGCTGCGTTCCTGTGTTTTTCAGTAAGCAGGCTGATCGCTTCTGTAAGCTCATGGTCCCTCAGTTCGGATAAGAAGATCATGCGGTCGTCGGAACTGATATTGTTCAGAATACCACTGATCTTTTCCCTGGGCAGCTCCTGCAGCAATTGCTTCTGCACTTTGTTATCCAGGTAGGGAAACAACGCCACCTGGTTCTTGTCGGGAAAGGAATTGAAAGCGTTGATAGCAGCGTCTTCCGGAAGGGAGAGAAATATCCTTGCCACGGCGGCCGGATCGAAGGAAACGGGATCCCTGCTGCCAAGAATGCGGAAAAGGCCGATGATATCGCCTTTAAAGATTTTTCTGCGGATTTCTTTCAGGGTCATTGCGATAAGTTTTTCTGGCTACCGCGTAACCGGTGTGAATAAGAATGGATCGCAGTAAGTTATCGCCAAAGAAACGATAGACCCGCAATAGCTTACGGCGCTGCAAAGGTAAAAAGTTCATGCAAAAAAATAACGTTTCAGATCCAACAATTGCAATGAAAAGACCCGTGGCTCCTCCGGGAATGTTATCTGGATAATATTTGTTATTTTCATTCCGGTAAGGCAGGATGAAATCTTATAAACTCAATATCAGCGTGGTTGTTGTCGTTGTAGGCGTGCTCAGCCTCTTCATTTTTTCTGCCTTACTGGTCATCTTCCGCATCGGCGAGTTTAAAAGCGTCGGGGGTATGCTCATGAATTATGGTTTTATCATTGCCCCCATATCCGTTTTGTGGGTGGTGTTCGACCGGTATCTCTGGCACACACCGGTGCTGCGTGCCTTCCGGAAATCACTGAATATCCCGCCTGATCTCCGCGGACGGTGGGAAGGGACACTGGAAAATGCCGATGGTACCCCGCCTCAGAAATTCGTCATCGAAGTGAGACAAACCCTGACCACCCTGAAAGTGCATTCCTATGCCACCGTAGGTCACTCGGCCAGCGTGCTGTGCGAGATCTCCTCAGATGCGCAGGAAGAGAATTTCACTTTGTGTTATTTGTGGGAAGGATCGGCGCATACTGATATCAAGGACATGCATCACGCAGAAAGATTCCAGGGATATACCATGCTCAACCTGCTGGAACATGAAGATCCCCGTGAGCTGAAAGGCGCTTATTTCACCAATCGCAAACCCATGCAGACGAGGGGAGGGATACAATTGCAATGGGTCTCTTCCGAATTGAAACGGAAACTGGAATGAACTTAATCCAGGACCTCGTAAATGACCACCGGGTTGGTCTTATGCTTGAGGCTTACCTCGCCCACTTTCCGGCAATTGAATGATTCCTTCACTTTTTCCCAGGAAGATTCGCTGATGATGACCTGGTTTTCTTTTGCCGCAGATTGCAATCGCTGCGCCGTATTGACCGTATCCCCGATCACGGTATAATCCAGGCGCTTGAGTGTGGCGCTGCCAATATTGCCCGAGATCATTTCCCCGCTGTTGATCCCGATCGAGACCTTGGGAGTAAAATTTATTTCACCATTCTCTTTGGGAAGGGATTCAATTTTTTTCCGCACTGCCAGGCAGGCATCGATGGCCCGGTCCAGGTGGTAATCCCCGCGGAAAACGGCCATGATGGCATCCCCGATGAATTTATCAACCAAACCACCCTGTGCAATGATCTCTTTGACCATCATGTCAAAATAACTGTTCAGCAACTTCACTACATTATCCGGGCTTTCCTTTTCACTGATCGCAGTAAAACTGCAGATATCAATGAAGGCCACACTGGCTTCCACGGTCTCATTGACCATCAGGGAGGATTCGAATTCACGGCTGCCCATGAAGTTGAGCACGGTTTCATCCACGTACATTTTCAGGATATTGTTTTCCTTGATCGCCCGCATCGTTTCCTTAAGCTGGTTAACATACTTCAGTGTCTTTTCCATGGTCAGCTCAAGGTCTTCAAAATTCACTGGCTTGGTGATGAAATCAAATGCCCCGCGGTTCATGGCGGTGCGGATATTTTCCATATCACCGTATGCAGAAACGATCACAGCCTTCAGCAGGGTATTTTGTTCATTGATCTTTGTCAAGAGGGTGAGTCCGTCCATTTCGGGCATATTGATATCGCTGAGCACGACATCAATATCATGGTGGGCTCCCAGTTGTTCCAGGGCCTTTACGCCATTGATGGCAAAGATGAATTCATACTGGTGGTCCCTGATTTTTTGCCGGAATTTCTGCTTGATCAGCACTTCGAGATCTGCTTCATCATCTACGACCAGTATCTTAGCCATGATGTATTTCTTTTAATTTTTCTTTCAGCGAGGTAAAATCAACCGGTTTGGTCAGGAAATCATCCGCGCCGAGCTTCATGGCCGTATTATAATTATCCGCATCTCCATAGGCCGTGATCATCATAACAACAGGAGGAGGTTCATGATGCTTTTCCTTGATACGGCGGAGTAATTCCAGTCCGCTCATGCCGGGCATGTTGATGTCTGAAAGGATCAGGACAGCTTCCTGGTCAAATTCCACCAGGTAATGAAGGGCCTCTTCTCCTGAAAAGGCGAATGTGAATTGCATTTCACCGTTACGCATTTCTTTCCGGAAACGTTGTTCAAATAAAATTTGTACATCCTTTTCGTCGTCGACCACTAAAATTTTCATGCAATGAATTTAAGTGTTTATGGGTAAATGAATGATAAATTCTGTGCCTTCTCCCTCCCGGGTCTCAACTTTCAATTCACCGCCATGCGTCTTGGTGATGATGTCATAACTCAGGCTCAGCCCCAGCCCGGTGCCCTCGCCTGTGGGCTTGGTGGTAAAAAAAGGCTGAAATATTTTATCGATGATTCTGGCAGGTATCCCGATACCATTATCTTTTACACGGATCTCGGCTTTTTGCAGTTCTTCGGGGTTAGCATTAACCAGTTTTGTGAACACAACAACCGAGGGTTCGTAGTCGCTTCCCGCAGTTTTCTTTTTTTCACTCACGGCATAAAAAGCATTATTGATCAGGTTCAGGATCACCCGGCCGAGCTCCTGGGGCACTACCAGGATCTTTTTTAAACGGCTGTCCAGGTCAATTTCAAATTTTGCATTGAACGATTTATCCTTTGCGCGCAGCCCATGAAAGGCCAGACGCAGGCATTCGTCGGTCAGTGCGTTGATATCCGTCATTTCCATTTGACCACTGCTGTTCCGGCTGTGCTGCAACATGCTTTTTACGATCGAATCAGCGCGCTTGCCGTGATAATTGATCTTTTCATTATTCAGTTTCACGTCGGCGGCTATTCGTATTGCCATCCCGGTCTTCCCCGCCTGCAGCTCATTGTTCATTTCCTCGATCAGCTCGGTGTTCACCTCCGAAAAATTATTCACGAAATTCAGGGGATTTTTGATCTCGTGTGCGATGCCGGCCGTCAGCTCGCCGAGGGAAGCCATCTTTTCCGCCTGTATCAGCTGGTTCTGGGTTGCTTTTAAATTCTCCAGTGCCATTTCAAGGGTTTTTTTCTCCTCGTTGATCACC
Source organism: uncultured Chitinophaga sp. (assembly GCA_964652845.1). Lineage (GTDB taxonomy): Bacteria > Bacteroidota > Bacteroidia > Chitinophagales > Chitinophagaceae > JJ008. The sequence goes on along the minus strand of CAZZDQ010000001.1, from coordinate 94,979 downwards.
TGGGACTGCTCCTCCAGCTTTTTCAGATCCAGAAAACGGGTATATAATAATCCGAATACATTGGCCATACGCAGCATGATATCGATCTCTTCTTCTGAGAGTTCTTTGGGAGAAACTACATTGAGGGTGCCGGCGGAAAAAAAGAAGGAATAAAAAAATTCAATGACTGAATTTTCAGGTCGCCCCGGGATGCCTGCATAAGTAGACATGGTCTTGTAATAATGCAGGAGATCCTTTCCCTCGAGTCGGGTCAACGCGTAGGTTTTTTGTTCTTTCTTGGCTTCAACGATATTTTCAAAAAGGGGGTGAATATGCACATTGATATAATCGAGGACAAAGAATAATTTTCCTTCCGGGGAGAGGGTCGTGATCCAGAGTTCGATGGCAGAGTTTTCGTCATCGAAGATGCCTACTCCCGACCGGATCGCCTCTATTTTTAATTCTTTTAATTGCCTGAATAAGAGGATCGATGTCTCGGAGAGCTCCGAGCTGTTGTGCATATCCAAAGCTTTCAGCCGGATATTTTCCAGTGCTTTTTCGATCTCGATTTCCCGTGATTTTTTTGCAAGGTCTGCCTGCAACCTTTTATTCTCTTTTTCCAGGAATGTTATTTTCCCCTTTGCTGGTATTTCTTTTTTTTTATCCATGGCCGGCCGGCATGAAAAATGCCACTGATGCTGGGATTAAGGATGAGCAGTAAAGACTATTAGGAATTCAAGCCTGCTATTCGCCCCATTGGGGATCGATGATATTGGTTACTTCGGTGATAGTATTCGCCGGGAAACCCCCGAGCCGTGCATGCTCCAGCAGCAGCTCTTTATTTTTCGCCATGTAAATGCAATAGATCTTGTCACCTGCCACATAGCTATGAATCCACTGTATTTCGGTTCCTAATGTGCAGAGCACTTCCCTTGATTTTTTTGAAATATCCTTGAGTTGCTTTACATCAAAATTTCCCGCCTTTGGTATTTCTCTTTCGATGATGAATTTTGGCATAGTCTAATGTTTAAAATATATATTAAAATTAAAGAATTAAATTTTAAGAACACCCGGCATACGGAAATTCATGCATTCAGTAAAACAACAAAAACTGTTCCCGCCCCTTCCTTTGTTTCCACTTTTAACTCGCCGCCGTGCCCCTTGGTGATAATATCGTAACTCAGGCTTAATCCCAATCCTGTTCCCTGCCCCGTGGGTTTGGTGGTAAAAAAAGGCTGGAAGATCTTATCCAGCACTTTTTGCGGAATACCTGTCCCATTGTCGCTGACCCGGATCTCCACCTTATGATGCTGGCTGGCTGTAGTCAATTTCACCATAGGCTCATAACCGGGCTCATTCAGTTTCTTTCTTTCAGTAACTGCATAAAAGGCATTGTTGATCAGGTTGAGTATCACCCGCCCGATTTCCTGCGGAATAACATTGATCTTCGGGAGGGAAGGATCGGGATCGGTTTCAAATTTTGCATTGAAGGATTTATCCCGGGCTTTTAATCCATGGTAGGCCAAGCGCAGGTATTCATCACACAATGCATTGATATCGGTAAATTCTTTCTTTCCACTGCTGCTCCTGGAATGTTGCAGCATACTTTTTACAATCCCGTCGGCCCTTTTACCATGGGCATTGATCTTTTCTTCATTGGCCTCGATATCACCGGCGATCTTTTTTGCTTCTTCATAATTCCCGCCTTGCAATTCATTTTTCATGTCACCAATCAATTCTTTGTTCACTTCCGAAAAATTATTGACAAAATTCAGCGGGTTTTGGATCTCATGGGCGATGCCGGCCGTCATTTCCCCGAGCGAAGCCATTTTTTCCGACTGGATCAGTTGCTGCTGCGTATTCCGAAGCTCATTGTATGCTTTCCTGATCTTTATGTTGGACCTTTGTTTCTGCCGGTTGCTGTAGACCAGGACCAGGGCGATGAGGGAAAGCGCTGAAAGACCTCCGGTCAGCAGGTAGCGCAACAACTTGGCCTGGTGAGCTTTTTCTTTTTCTTCCTGTTCCAGGCTGTGGATCTGTTCAGCATATTTTACACTCTGCACCTGCCTGACCTTCTGCTGGCCGAATAAACTGTCATCCAGTGCCGAAGCCCGTTTATAATAAAGGATGGATGCTTTTGGATCCGAATTCTCATATACTTCGGCCAGGATACCGGCCGCTGTTTTTGCATTATCCTTAAATGATCTTGCTTCCGATTCAGCCAGGGCTGACTTGGCATACCATATACAGGAATCGATGTTACCATGTAATTTGAAAAACCGGGCGATGCCGATAACGGAATGAATGATATCAGCAGGGTTGGTCGCGATCTGGTGTGACAAACGATAATAAAATATTGCAGAATCCGCCTGGTTGGATTGCAAATAGGAATCTCCCGTGATGGAATAGATCCAGCTCAGGTCATCCTTATTTTCCAGTCCCACCCGGATCGCTTTCCGGATGTAGTGCAGGCCAGAATCGGGCTGCTCCAGTTCATTATAACAGGATGCCATGAATGCATAAAGGGCCGCTTTGTCAAACTTAGCATTCTCTTCCGCTTTGGGCCTGAACTGGATGAAAATTCTTAATGCTTCCCCGTATTCGCCCTGTGCCCAGTTCAAAGTACCCCCGGCAAATTCCATGAACAAAAGATTATTATCATCATTCATTTCAGCATAAAGCTTTTTCGCTTTTTGCAGACAATCCCAGGCATTGGGGTAATCTCCCAGTATCTTATAGGCATTTGCCTGGTTGCGGTAGGCAAAGGCTTTACCGTATTTGTAATTCAGTTTATCCGCCAGGAGGATCGCCTTATTCCCGTAATACAAAGACGAATCAGGTTTGATGAGGAGATAGTTCCGCGTCAGTGAAATATATTGGATGACCAGTGCCGTATCCTCCTGTTTTTCATGGATCACTTTCAATACCGAGTCCAGGATCTTTCTTTCCTGCGCCGGAAGAACTCCGGAAATAAAAAAGAATGATATGATAGAAATGAATCGTTTCATTTAGCGCTGCGTGACTGGTAATTGAATAATGAAAGTAGAACCCTGACCCTCCGTCGTTTCAACTTTCAGATCCCCTCCGTGGGCCTTGGTGACAATATCGTAGCTCAGGCTCAGTCCCAGCCCCGTTCCCTGTCCGGTTGGCTTGGTGGTAAAGAAGGGCTGGAATATTTTGTCCATCACTTTTTGCGGGATACCGGTACCGTTATCCTGTACGCGAATCTCGGCGAATCGATGCCCCGTAACAGCCGGGATGATCTGTTTGGTTGACACGATGACCGTCGGTTCATAGCCATCTTTTACCCATTTCTTTTTTTCGGTGACCGCATAAAATGCATTGTTGATCAGGTTCAGGATCACGCGGCCGATCTCCTGCGGTACGATATTGATCTTCCCGATCGAAGGGTCGAAATCTGTTTCAAATTTCGCATTGAAGGATTTATCCTTGGCCCGCAACCCGTGATAGCTTAATCGCAGGTATTCGTCACATAATACATTGATATCAGTGAGTTCCTTCTGCCCGCTGCTGGCCCTGCTGTGTTGCAGCATTCCTTTTACGATCCCATCCGCCCTCCTGCCATGGAAATTAATTTTCTCCATATTCTGGATCACATCATTGGCCAGTTGCCGGGCATCTTCCACATTCCCCATTTCCAATTCATCTTTCATTTCATCCAGCAACTCCTTGCTTACCTCGCTGAAATTATTGACAAAATTCAACGGGTTCTGGATCTCGTGAGCGATTCCGGCTGTTAACTCTCCCAACGATGCCATCTTTTCTGATTGCACCAGTTGTTGCTGCGTTTGCCTGAGGTTACTCAGCGTTTCCTCTACCTGATCCTTGGCGGCTTCCAGTTTATTGAAATCCTCATAACGGGCATAGGCTGTGGAAAAGGCATCTGCCACTGATTGCAACAGGTGAATATCATCCTCTTTCAGTTTTTCTGTATTGCCTACGTATAACATGCCTTGGAGAAAGGGAAGGAAATGCAGGTAGACCCCTTTTTTGGGCAAACTGTTCAGGTATTGTTCTCTTGAAGTGAATGCACCCTGTTGCACCAGCGAATCAGCAAGAGAGCTGAATTCTTCCGGCCCCCAGTGATTCAGGTAGATTTTATGCTGACGCCAGTAAGTGACCACATCAGCGATCTGCCCGGGAGAATCGTAGGGTAAACGAAAGGCGGCGATCGCTTTGCCCTCCGGAGTTGAGAGAAAGGTATGAGTCATCTTTGCTGCATCATCCATAATGAATACCCCGCAGCGGATGAAGGGTATGCCCAACAGGGTGAGTTCATTCCAGATCAGGGGTGTGATCCGGTTCAGGTCATCCATGCTGCGCATGGAAGCAATATCGGCACGGATCCGGTCAAGCGAAGCCTGTTTGGCCGCTTCTTTAGCATTCTCCTCGGCTTTTTTCAGGTCCTGGAAACGGATATAAGACTGGCCGAATACTTTGGCAAAACGGATAAGGATCTCATTTTCCCTTTCAGAAAAGACCCTGCCCGAGTAGCTGTGCAGGCTCAGCGCTATTTTTTCGGCAAATGCAATGGATACTTCCCAGCGCGGGGCATCCAGGATCATCTGTTTTCTTTCTTCCGGCAAATATTTGAACCCTGTGTTCTGGTAGAGATAGGTAAAAAAAGTTCTTTTCTCCTCCAGGCTATAGATTTTGGTGAGCAGGTCTTTTTTTGCGTTATAGGTATTGTATATATCATCAATGACAGAATGATTGAAATAGGGTACGCGGAAACAGGTAGCATAGGAATGCCCCGGCTCGGCCAGCCAGGAATCAAAGTCACGCGTGCCCTCCACCTGTATATTGATATTGACGCCATCCGCAGAGATTCCCAGGTCCCCGAGTTTTGCGAACAGGAGGGCCACTACTTCATTGAGTTCGGAACTTTTATGCATGGCCAGGGAGCGGGAACGCACCCTTTCGAGGGCGGCTTCAACCTGTGATTCACGGGCCTGTGCTTCTGCTTTTTGAAGATCGAGAAAACGAGTATAGGTCAGGTTGAATACGGAGGCAAAACGTTCCAGTAAACGCATTGTACTTTCCGGCTGTGGTTCGGGGGAAGCAATACCGATGAATCCGTTGCCGAAAAAAGCAATATACTGCACCCGCCGCATTTGAACGGGACCCTCTTTGAATGGTACATTCAGTGAGCGAAGATGCAGCACATATTCTTTCAGTTCCTCTCCCTGCATATCGATGACCAGGGTCTTTCTTTTTTCGGTCCAGGCCTCCTGCATTTTAATAAAGGATCGGTTATCCCTCAGTTGCGCGACGAATCCGCGGCTTACTTTTGAACCGTCCTCATCGGTGATCCAGAATTCAGCTGAACTCCCTTCACTGTTCATCAATGCGATATATAAGCGGTTAGGTTCGATACCCAGGCCGATAAGTTGTTTGAATACAACGGTGGCCGTTTCTGCCAGTTCATCGCTTTTGAACATGGCCATGGTCCTTGACCGCACCCTTTCGAGTGCTGCTTCGATCTGTGCCTCCTTTGCCTGCGCTTCCGCCTGTTGCAGATCCAGGAACCTCCGATAGGTCAGTTCAAACACTTTTGTAAACCGTAACAATATTTGCTGCTGTTCATTTGCCAGGCGGCTATCGCCGATGATGAACAGGTAACCCTGTTTAAAATTGAAAGTAGAGATAAAAGCTTTTTTGGGGGAAACTTTTAAAAATTCTTCTACGGAGAAGGGAATATCAAGTTTGTGTTTTACAATGCCGTTCAGAATGTGTTCACCCGCCCATGTCTGGTGTTTCAAAGTAGCAGCTTCATCTAATTCAATTGCATGAATGGTCTCCTGGTTTTTCCAGGCCTTTAATATTTCCCGCATGACGGCGGTTTCCGTATGCGGAAAAACAAATGGCTTGGCACCCACTTTACCGTCAATAGGGTTGATACCATAATATTCAGCAGATTTTTCATCATCCGATAAGATGGAATAGGTTACGGAGAGGCTGGAAATGCCCAGTGTCGTCAGCTCCTTGTAGAGCAGCTCGCCCGCATCCAGCAATTCGTGCGTATGGTGCATGGCCATGGCCTTACTCCTGACCCTTTCCAGGGCCGCTTCGATTTGTGCTTCCCTTGCCTGCGCCTCAGCCTTCAGCAGGTCCTGGTACCGCCGGAAGGTGAGGGAGAAAACACCGGCAAACCGTTTCATGATCTGTTTTTCATCTTCTGTGTGCGGTTGCAGGGTATTGGCCCAGACAGCCCCTTCACTGAAAAAATAGATCTGGAAATAAACGTCCGGAATATCTTTGATAGGTTCGGCAAAATAATTAGGCGAGGCGTTCAGCACGTTTATATAATTAGTTTTTTCCCTGCCGGTCAGGAAATAACTCATGAATTCTTTTTTCTCCGTCCACAACGCATACATCTGCTGCCAGAAAGGATGAGCATCAATCGGGAAACTTCCCACTGAGCGCACGGTCTTTCCCTGTTCTAAGGTTGTGACCGACCAAACTTCCTGGGTGCGGTTAAGCATGATCCTTGAAATGCCTCCGCGGAGACAGGCGATCCCGAGTTTTTCCAGTTCTGTGAACATGGTTGCCGTGGCTGCGCTCACGTCTTCACTGTTATGCATGGCCATGGTTCTCGCGCGAACCCTTTCCAATGAGGTTTCTATCTGGGCTTCCCTTGCCTGAGACTCGGCTTTTTGAAGATCAAAGAATCGTTTGAATGTTAAGTCAACCACCGAAGCGAACCGTTTGAGAACAGCTTTTTCGCTTTCAGTAAAGGGTTTTTCGGCCCAGCCATAAAACATACCCTGTGTGAAGGAGATAAAATAACCATGCTGTTCATAATCTGCTGCCTGCTCCTTTGGCACTACAAAGCTTGACTTTATTTTTTCATAATATGCTTTCAATACTTTCCCTTCTAACACCGGGAAATAATCTTCTCCCCGGATCCAGCTGTCATAGATCTCTTTCAGAACGGGATGATTGTCCAGCAAAGCCCAGCCTACCAGCGATAAATTATTTTCGGTTTCAGTACGGGTAGAACTATATAATAAATTTTTCCTGTTCTCTTTGTTTTGTAAACTGATCCCAGAACGAATGGTATAAATACCCAACCTTTCCAGCTCGGTGAACACTACACTGGCCGCTGATGAAAGATCGTTGCTGTTATGCATGGCCATTACTTTGCTTCTCACTCTTTCCAGCGATGCTTCTATCTGGGCCTCCCTTGCCTGTGCTTCCGCTTTTTGAAGATCGAGGAAACGGGTATAAGATTGTTCAAATACTTTTGTAAACCGTTTCAGGATGGCATTTTCATCATTTGAAAACTTTCTGCCATGATGATTAATGATAAAAATGCTCGTATGATTTGAAACACATACAGACCTCGTATATCCACCGGTTGCATCAAGGACTTCCTTTTTTTGTTTGCTTTTCAGCTTTGACCAGGGTTCATGTTTAAATAACTCGGTGAAATATGCTATTTTATCCCGTTGTGAAAACTCTTCGGTAAAAAACCCGGGACCTTTTTTGATACCCCTGATCAGGTTGGTGCAAAAAGGCATTCCAAAATGCGGCACATATATTTCAGATGATGTATCAGCCGTACCGCCTGATCCCCAGCAATGCAATTCCGTATCAATATCCTTGTTGATCACTACAAATGATCCGCCATCAATTGAAATTTTCAATTTAAGTAATTCTTCATGTACTGTTTGAATGACCGCCTGGATCTCAGCTGTCTGGTGCATGGCCAAGCTCCTCGCCCTTACTCTTTCCAATGCCAGTTCTATTTCTGCTTTTCTTGCCTGTAATTCGGCATTTTGCAGGTCCAGGAAGCGGGTATAGGTCAGATCAAAAACGCCGGCAAACCTTTCCAGTATTTGGAGGCTTCCCGGCGGTCGGAGCTGGGGACTGGAAAAAGAGATCAATCCTTTGGAGAAAGGCGCAATATGCACCACCCTACGACCCCGGGTATCCCCGCTGTGAACGGTTATCCCACTCATTTTATTCCTGTAACGGATCCAGCCTGCGAGCGCTTTACCGGTAAGATCCACTACCACCGAGGGCAGCTTTTTCTTCCAGGCCCTGTACATCTTGCTGATCAGTGTGGGCTCTTCAATACTGAGCCGGAATGAACGATTAACCTGTCGTCCGCTGCCGCCCCAGTCGGTCACATTGAATTCGATCACGCCTTCCTCCTCCTTCACAATGCCGATGGTCATCTGCATCATTTCTTCGCCCAGGTTCCTGAACTGCTGAAACAACAACGCCACCGTTTCAGAAAGCTCATCACTTTTTTGCATGGCCATGGTCCTGGCCCGGACCCTTTCGAGGGCCAGTTGAATTTGTGCTTCCCGGGCCTGAGCTTCGGCTTTTTGCAGGTCCAGGAAACGGGTGAAAGTGAGATCAAAAACATTACCAAAACGTTCTAATAATTTTAAGGCTTCTTCTGAGGGCGGCGTGTCGGAAGAGATGCCCATCATGCCTCTTGAAAAAAGTACACCATTCACATACCAATACTGCTTGCGCACTGCATCCGATTCATCCCATCCTTTCTTTCCTATAATTCTGTTTCGCCAGCGATTATAATTTTGTAATTCTTTACCGGTAAAAGAAAACGAAAATTTTTTTCCATGAGCAAGGAAGACCCTTTTGACTTTCTTAGTAACAAAAGTCTCCTTGTCCAGTTCCATAATGAATGAGCTGTCAATTTTTTCTCCCTTCAGGGTTAAAAACATTTCACCCATTTTCGTTTCCTCGTCAAAAACGCAAATGGATACCTGGGCGGTCGATTCTCCCAGGGATTTGAATTGCTGAAATAACACCAGGGTGGTTTCCTTTATTTCCTCGCTTTTCTGCATCGCCATTGTACGGGCCCTCACTCTTTCCAATGCCAGTTGTACCTGCGATTCCCTTGCCTGCGCTTCGGCTTTCGCTATATCGGTATAGCGCTGGTAAGCCAGGGCAAATACATTCCTGAATCTCTTCAACTGCTCTTTTTTCTCTTCTGTAATACGGCCAAAAGTGGAAATGCCGATCGTGCCGATGCCCAGGGAATAAAAATAGAAATAGAGGGCGGAACAACGGTTCAGCCGGGGGTCGTCTTTTTGACCCGACTTTTTCCTCAATCTTTTAAAGGAAGCCAGGGTCTTACCGGCAAGATAGGATTCTGAAAAGGCATCGTCCGTGCGCTGGCTGGTCCTGATGATCTTTTCCACAAAAGGAAGGACGGTATAGCTGAAATGCCCGATATTCTTCCCCGCCGTTCCGGCATAATCATAGTTAATGAATGAACGGTCCTTGTTGTTATAAATATTGATAATGGCATTCCGGATCTCTGCAAAACCAAGTGAAAGGAATTCTTTATACATGGTCTCGCAAACACGGAGCAGGTGTTCAGGTTTCCGCATGCCCATGGCAACGGCCCGGACCTTTTCCAGGGCTGTTTCAATTTTAAGTGCATGATTTTTTTCTTCCAGTTCAAGGGTGCGTCTTTTTACGGCATCTTTTAACCGGATATTTTCAGCCTTGATCTTATCTGTATTCACTTGTTCACCCCCGGCGGTTCTTGCATCCGGCATGGAGCCATGTTCCTCAATGATCTTCCAGCCATTATTTGTTTGGGTGAACAAAGTGGAGATGCGGCCCTGCTCATAAAAAGTCCACACTTTACCGATCAGTACAAAAAAATCACATGCTTCGCTCACCAATATCTGGTTTCCTACCGGCATGACACTGATCTTCCGGTTTCTCATAGCTGCTTTACCGGCCACCTGTTTTGCAGTTGATTTATAATATTGAACGGTTTCCTTTTTATTTTTAAAGAATTCACTCCTTCCTGAACCGATCATCCGGATATTCTTATGCATCCAAAAAGACATGGTTCGCATATCTCCTTTCAAATAGGCCTCCCAATACGCATGATATGCTTTGAGAATCTCCCCTTCCAGTTTTTTGGTCAGTTTCATGCTTAATTATTTGCCGGTATGCTGATAATAAAAGTTGTTCCTGCTCCTTCCTTTGTTTCCACTTTTAATTCACCTCCATGTCCTTTGGTAATGATATCATAACTCAGACTTAATCCTAACCCGGTACCTTGTCCTGTTGGTTTAGTGGTGAAGAAAGGTTGAAATATTTTATCCAAAATAGAAACGGGTATTCCCGGGCCGTTATCCCGGACAGAGATCAAAACTTTATCCCCCCCTTTTTTTGTTGTTACCCATACGGTTGGTTTATGATCAGGGTACTTGAATCCCCCTTTGGGGGGCAGGGGGGCTGCATAAAAAGCATTGTTGATCAGGTTCAAAATAACCCGGCCGAATTCCTGGGGCATGATATTGATCTTACCAATGGATCCGTCAAATGATGTTTCAAAACCGGCATTGAAGGTTTTGTCCTTTGCCCTTAACCCATGATAAGCCAGCCGCAGGTATTCATCACACAATGAATTGATATCGGTGGGCTCCATCTTCCCTGAACTGCTTCTGGAATGCTGTAACATGCTTTTTACGATCCCATCGGCCCTTTTGCCATGAAATAAGATCTTCTCCAGGTTCTGTATCACATCATCGGCAATTTCCGTTGCCTGATGAGGGTTGCCATTTGCCAGTTCCTGTTTCATTTCTTCCAGCAGCTCGTTACTGACCTCAGAAAAATTATTGACGAAATTGAGGGGGTTCTGTATTTCATGGGCAATTCCGGCCGTAAGTTCCCCCAGGGAAGCCATTTTTTCCGACTGGATCAGTTGATTCTGGGTGGACTGCAGTTCTGATAAAGCATCTTCCGCCCTTTTCTTTTCTTCTTTGAGCCTGACCAGGTCGTTGCGTGCCTGTGTAAGATCTCTGAACCTTGAATAAGCCAGCGAAAAAACGGATGCGGCCCGGCTTAATAATTTCCAGCTTTCCGCTGAAATATCACCGGGTGCAGCCGCCCCGATATAACCATGGGAGAATTTATAAAGATGATAGGTCCGGTCAGGTATCGTTTCCCCGTAAAAACCACTGAAGACGGGAGAATGTTTATAACAATATTCGATCCACTCCAACCGGTTAGTGCCCTGCATCACCACGGAGGTCTGGGTTTTCTTCGACTGATAAAATTTTTTCATTTCCCTGCCCACCCAGGTATCATCCGGGTTGAGCACAAAATGATCCGCGACCATTCTTTTTTCCTTTTGGTTGGGATCCTGGAGGGCATACCAGCATTCCACAAGTTCCGGGTTGTCGCCATGAATATAGATACTGCAGGTTTCCAGTTCTTCCACCCCCAGGGCGCCCATTTCATTTCTTAATACCTGGGCAACTTCTTTCAGTTCTTCGGGTGCCTGCATGGCCAGGGCCCTTGCCCGCACTCTCTCCAGGGCCCCTTCGATCAATGCTTCCCTTGTTTGCGCTTCCGCTTTCTGCAGGTCAAGAAAACGGGTATAGGTTTGCTGGAACACTTTTCCAAAGCGCATCAGCACGGCATTATCTTCTTCTGAATATGGAATACCGGAAAAATTCTCGATGTATAAACCAATATTCTCCAGCAATACACCTGATCCGGCCAGGCCGGGACAATTGCGATAATATTCCAGTGTTTCCTCCGGTACACCGGGAATGAACTTAAAAAGATCCCGGTAAAATTTGTTTTTTTCTTCAAAAGTCAGATGGTATGTAAAGAAATCCTGTCCTTTTTCTTTTGCCTCTTTAATGCTGTTATTGGGTGGAGAATCAAACCAGGGGATTGTTACCTCTGAGGGAACAAGGTGCTGATCAGCCAGCCAGATATGCATATCATCCCTTGCTTTATAATCAATAAGAAAACCTGTATGTCCAATATGAATGTTTAAGTGAACAAATTGTTCGTACACGATCTGAATTACTTCTTTAAGTTCCTCACTCTTCTGCATACCCATTGTTCTGGAACGAACTCTTTCCAATGCAGCTTCTATTTGTGCTTCTCTTGCCCGCGCTTCTGTTTGTTTCAGATCATTGAAGCGGGTATAAGTAAGGTCAAAGACTTTTCCAAAGCGGCTTAATATATCAAGACTTGCGTCTGATAATGGGTTATCACCCACCGTTTGTAATCCGCCAAAATTGCTGAAAGTGAAAGTAACCACATATTTCTCCATCGCCCTGGAAGCGGCCTGTGCTTCAGGAGGTACCTTTCTGAATTCTGTTTCATTGAATAAATATTCATCGTATATTTTCTTTTCTTCTCCTTCGAGCGTGTACACATATTTTGTCTTGCGTTCCTGGTATCCTTTCATCATAGCATGGTGAAATGGATAATCTTCAAACTTCATGTGATAAGATTCGGGCACTTTATTTATGTCGGGATTCGCTGCCCAAACAGTGTTGGTCAATGATGGTTCATCTATAATATTAATGATGCACCATTTTAATGCAAAATCAAGCTTGGTTAATTCTTTAAAAACAGTGTCAACCAAATCAGATAACTCGTTTGAGCTTTGCATGGCCATTGCTCTTGCCCTTACTCTCTCCAAACCTAATTCTATCTCTGCTTCTCTTGCCTGTGCTTCGGCTTTTTGCAGGTCAAGGAAACGGGTATACGTCAGGTCAAATACTTTGGCAAAACGTTCAAGGATAGCAGATGATTCATCGCTGAGCGGTTGCATACCTCCGGTTGTTACGCAGCCAAAATTTTCAAACGATGCAGCTAAATAGGCAAAATCAAAAGATTTCATGTCCTGAATGGCAACTGGTGGTAACCTGGACAGCTCCGTTTTATTGAATATAAATTCATCCCAATCTTTTTTTATCTGTCCTCCCAACCAATATCTCCATTTTTTTTGCCGTTCCTCCCATCCTTTTAGATACGCTATGTGCGGCGGATGGTTATGATATTGAACATAAAAACCCTGATGAAACAGCTCATCTTCCGGGCTTCCCATCCACCAGGTTGCCCCTTTCTGCTCATCAAAGATCATAATGAAGCAGCGGTAGAATGAAACATCCAGTTGCTTGAGTTCAGCATACATGGTTTTAATAACGGAGTCCAGTTCATGTGGTTTCTGCATGGCCATGGTCTTTGCACGAACTCTTTCTAATGCTAATTGAATTTGGGATTCTCTTGCCTGTGCTTCGGCATATTCAATATCCAGATACCTGCGATAGGCTAATTCAAAAACATTAAGAAACCGTTTGAACAAATTTTCTTCTGTTTCAGTCAAAGGAATGTAGGTGGAGATCCCTAAGGCAACCGGGCCCAACGAATACCAATAATAGCTAAGCGATGATGCTGTAGAGATATACTCGTCAATAAAAACATTTGTGGATCTTTGATAAGCGATCCAGTCATCCAGTTCTTTTCTTCCTTTGAGATGGGTGATATAGAATTTCCCCTTCCCTTTCAGCATCTGGGCCGCGAAACCCCGGGCCACATCATGGTCGGTATAAATGGTATCGGTAATAAAAGATTGATCATGTTTGGTATAATATTGATAATTCATGTAAGTGCCCCGTTGCTCATAAAAGATCGCGGTCTGCACATTTCTGATTTCTTTGACTTTCAATAATTCCAGTTGCTGCGAAATGGTTTTACAGATATCCAGCATATCTTCCCGCTTCTTCATGCCCATCGCCACGGAACGCACTCTTTCCAGCGCTCCTTCAATTTCCAATTCATGATTTTGTTCCTCGATAGCTTTTGTTTTTTTTTGCAGGTCTTCAATGCTTTCTTCCAGCATTACTGATAAAGTGTTCCTGTCTTTCTCGACCCGCTCCAATTTAAACTGTAATAAAGATTCTGATCTATCTGTATCCTTCAGCGCTTTTAAAAAAAAATCTTTTTCAGCAGCACTCAGGTTTTCTGATTGCTGAATTTTATCTGCCATTGACTGAAGATGCTGATTCATCACTTGATCATTTTTCTTTTAAAATAGCCAATGAACATGTCATATTATGAAACTCATGACTTCCGCCCGCTACCTTGCCGATTTCGCCAAAACAGAAAAAACCTGCCATGGGTACATCCCATAATTTTTTTATTCTGCTTATTTCCTCACTCACATAAAGCCCTAATGCCATCTGCCTGCCGGCACAGGAAAACATGATCAATGCATCGGCTTCAGGTTGTTGATTTTTAAATTCCATGAATTCCCTGATGGCAGCATCAACCACTTCAAAGCTGGGTAATAAACATAACCTCACTTGTGAACCCTGTGGTAAACTTCCTGCAAAGACAATAGAGCCATCATCTCTGTTCACATACATCGGTGTACGCATTACGGGATGCTTGTTTTCCCGCTTTAATTGTAATTGAAAATTAGCTGCAAGAATAATGGCAGTTTCGTTTTCAATATCTTCTTTTTTTATACCAGAATATCTTGCAATAAAATCAAATGCGGGTTCGCCCTCTATAGCATAAACAATATTACCATTGCTGCCTGTAATCGTTCTTTCATTACCTACCGGCTTCCACCCACCATAAGCCAGCCCGGTAAGATTTATTTTTTCTTCATCAAGTATCAATGCCAGCAGACCATTATCCGTCAGTGCGTGGTTTGTAAATACATATGTTTTTATCATCTTTAATCCATCAGCTGCCAGTCCACCAAACAGGGTTGTGCCTTTGCCTGCAGTGTCTTCAATTCCCTCAACGATTTCATCTCCATCGGTGATTAATCCGCCGGATACAATTAGAAACGCAGGGTTAGCAAATAATTTTTTCCCGGTGTTACCTATTTTTTTAGCAATAGAAAGCTTAGAAATATTGTCGGCTTCAAGTAATTCAAGATCAAAATATGCAGGATTCATGTCCAGCAATAAAACAGCTATTGCTTCTTCTGCTACCTCTTCATCAACAAACAGCCCTCCGGAAGAAGCTCCGAAAATCTGAATGCTTTTTCCCGTTAAAATATTTCTCAACGCGTCCAATTCATCATCAGCAGAAATAAAAACAACTCCCAGTGTTGGCATAAACCCGTCTGTCATAGCTGAATCAAGTGCAACTTTAATTTCTGCAGCGGTTTTCCCTTTGATTGATTTTGCTTTCATGAAAATATTTTATAAAGGTGGCTTGCTGATCCTGTATACGAAACGGCAGCTGAATTTGGTTGAAACAGGAAATTACTTTACTTCCTGCATATCCACTAATTTTTTATAGTATCCGTTCTGCGTGAGAAGTTGTTCATGATTGCCCCTTTCTACGATCCTGCCTTTTTGCAGTACAATGATCTCATCAGCATGCCGGATCGTAGATAGCCGGTGAGCAATGACGAGGCTCGTGCGGTTCTGCATCATGTTGTTAATGGCATCCTGTACCAGCCGCTCGCTTTCCGTATCAAGCGAAGACGTGGCTTCGTCCAGGATGAGGATAGGAGGATTTTTCAACACGGCACGCGCAATGGTGAGCCTTTGTCGTTCACCCCCGCTGAGTTTGCTACCCCTGTCGCCGATATTGGTATCATATTGCTGTTCCTTCTTCATGATGAATGTATGGGCATTGGCGATCCTGGCGGCATGTACCACGCTTTCAATGGTGGCATTCTCGCTGCCCAGGGCAATATTATGGGCAATGGAATCATTGAATAAAATAGGTTCCTGCGTCACAATGCTCATCAGGCTGCGGATGGATCGCAGGGAATAATCCCTGATATTGATTCCATCGATCAGCAATTCTCCAGCCGTTACATCATGGAAGCGTGGTACCAGGTCAGCCAATGTGCTTTTACCGGCGCCTGATGAACCAACCAGGGCGATGGTCTGACCTTTTTTAATGGTAAGATTGATGTCTTCCAGTACCGGGATATCGTTATAGGAAAAACTGACCTTCCTGAATTCGATCGAATCATTGAATGATGGAATGATCTTCCCGTTCGGATTATCATCCACCGTCAGCGGGGTGCGCAGGATCTCTTCTATGCGGTTGATGGCAGCCGCTCCTTTGCGCATATTGCTGAAGGAAGTGGACAGGGCCTTGGCCGGGTTAATGATATTGTAAAAGATACCCAGGTACCCGAGAAACACCGAAGCTTCCAGCAACTGATGACGCAGGACCAGCCTTCCCCCGAAATACAAGATGACCACGAATATGATCACCCCTAGTACTTCCGATAAAGGCGAAGCCAGGTCACGGCGGTAGGAGATCTTATTCTTTGCCGCAAGCAGTTCTTCATTTGACCGGAAGAATCTTTCCCTGAGCAGTCTTTCAATATTGAAAGCCTTGATCACCCGGAGCCCGCCCAGGGTTTCATCCAGGGTTGATAATGTTTCCCCGTATTTATGGGCTACCTGCTGGGAATGTTTTTTCAGGGAACGGGTGATCCTTCCGATCACCAGGCCCAACAAAGGGATCATCACCAGGATGAAGAGCGTCAGTTTCACACTGATCAATAATAGTACGGCCAGGGTGACCAGTATCGTGAGCGGGTCCCGGATCCATCCTTCCAAAGCGCCTACGAGGGAGGTTTCCACTTCATTCATATCACTGGTCATGCGGCTCATCAGGTCCCCTTTCCTTTTCTCCGTGAAAAAACCAACGGGCAACTGCAATATTTTATCATAGAGTTCTTCACGCAGACGGTTAATGATCCTGTTCTTGAGCGGGTTGAGTACATAATAAGATAAATAGAGAAACAGGTTCTTAAGGATGATGAACCCGATCATCATGAAGCAGATATAACCAAGTGTCGGGATCTCATGATTGACCTGGATAGAATGGGTCAACCATTCATTGATGCGCTGTAACAAGGGGTTGGATGAATTTCCGACGAGCCCTTTGCCGGTAAAGATCAGCTGCAAAAAAGGCATCAGCATACCGATGGATACAATGGAAAAGATGACACTGAGCAACGTAAACAGAAAATATAGGAGGATCCTGCTTTTGTAGTTTTTCAGGTATTGAAAGATCCGTGAATAAGGGCTCATGTAAAACCTTGATTGCTTAAACAGGCAAAGTAACTAATTTTACATCGCCCGCCGAAGTCATCTGTCAGGGAGGATAAAGGCGGGCCTCTGATATTTTAAGCATGAACGAAAACAAACGTCAGAAGCAGGTCGCCGGACTGCTAAACGAAGAGATGAATAACATCTTTCAGCGACTGGGACTGAATATGCTTTCCGGAGGGATGATCTCTATTTCTTCCGTAAAAGTGACACCGGACCTGCTGGAAGCAAGGTTTTACCTGAGTTTTTTCCAGGTACAGGATCCCCAGGCTGCCCTTGCCCGGATCGAAGAGCGTCATTATGAGATCAAAAAGGAACTGGCTGCCAAGGTACGGCACCAGTTGCGGAATATTCCTGCCCTTAAATTTTTTAAGGACGATACCCTGGATCATGTATTTAAAATGGAAGAGCTGTTCAGGAAAATTGATGAAGATAAGTCGAATGAACACTGATATCACGCGCTTTAAATATTCAACTTGCTGAACTTTTTATTCGCCTGGCGCTATTTCAGGGCCAAAAAATCCACAAATGCCATCAATATCATTGCATGGATCAGTATCGTGGCCATCCTATTCGGAACAACGGCCCTGATCCTTGTATTGAGCGTGTTCAACGGATTTGAAGGCATGGTGAAATCCCTGTATTCGAATTTTTATCCTGACCTGAAGGTCATGCCGGCGACCGGTAAAACGATCCATATTCCGGAAGGCAAACTGCAGCAATTAAAAAACATAACTGGGATTAAAGGCGTTTCCTGCACAGCAGAGGAAAAAGCGCTGGTGCAGAACGGGGACTATCAATCGCTGGTATTCCTGAAAGGAGTGGATGAAAATTACCGTTCTGTGAGTGGGGTATCCCGTCACCTGATCAACGGCAACTATGACCTCGGCAATGATTCGGTTCCCAAAATGATCGTGGGGGCCGGCGTTGAAGATGCGCTCGGGATCCAGGCCGACCGGAATATCTTTCCCCTCCATATTTACCTCCCGCGGAAAAGCAGCACCGAACAACTGAACATGCTGGAAGATATCAGCAGTGATACCATCCGCTCTTCAGCCGCTTTCCTGATCCAGCAGGATTTTGATAATAAATATGCTATCACCAATATCGGCTTTGTAAAGCGGTCGCTGAAACTCTCCCCGGATGAATATTCGGCAGCAGAGATCGCATTGAATGACCCGTCGGCCGCCGCAACGGTTCAGCGTAAGGTGAAAAAGATCTTTGATGCCGGATTCATTGTCCTTGACAAATATGAACAGAACAGGAATCTCTTCCGGATCATGAAACTTGAGCGGTGGTTCATCTACGGAATCTTCTGCCTGATCATCTTCGTGGCGGCTTTTAATATGATAGGTGCCCTGACCATGCTGGTACTGGAAAAACAAAAGGATATCAGTGTGCTGAATGCACTGGGTGCTGACCGGAATTTCATCCAGGGGATCTTCCTGAAGGAAGGAATCCTCCTGGCCTTTATCGGTGCCGGTATCGGGATCCTGCTGGCATTGCTGATCGTGACGCTGCAGTTAAAATATCATATCGTGCCGCTGGAAGGAGGTTCCTTCCTTATCAATTATTATCCCGTACAACTGAAATGGACCGACCTGGCGCTGGTGGCTGCCACTGTTTTTTTCGTATCCATCATTGCTTCCTGGGTCCCTTCAAGAAAAGCGGCGATGCAGCAGTTTTCATTAAGGACAGATTGAGCTTTTACTGAGAACTCAAATTGATCCTGAATTTTCAAAGCAGAATTATCTCAATAATCACCGATGGTCTCGGGCAATTGTGCAAGTGCTTTTGCAAGTTGTTCATCATTGGGCGCCACACCATGCCATTCATGGTTATTCTCCATAAAATCAACCCCTTTCCCCATGATGGTGTGCATCATAATACCGACAGGCTGTCCCTTGCCTGTCATGGACCTGGCTTTTTGAAGGGTGTCTGTCACATCATCCATATCATTGCCATTCATTTCCAATGTGAGCCAGCCGAAGGACTCAAATTTCTGGCGGATATTTCCGAGGCTCATGATCCTGTCGGTAGGTCCGTCGATCTGCTGGCCGTTCCAGTCGACCGTGGAAATAAGATTATCCACTTTATGATGATGGGCAAACATCACCGCTTCCCAAACCTGCCCTTCCTCGAGTTCCCCATCGCCATGAAGGGAGTAGACAAGTTTGTCATCACCGCTTAGTTTTTTGCCCAGGGCTGCGCCGATGGCCACACTCATACCCTGTCCCAGGGAACCGGTTGCGATACGTATACCGGGAAGGTGTTCATGGGTAGCCGGGTGGCCCTGCAGCCTTGAATTGATCTGTCGGAAGGTCGACAATTCTTTCAGGTCAAAATAACCGCTCCTGGCCAGGACAGCATAGAACAGGGGAGAAATATGCCCGTTGCTCAAAATGAAAATGTCTTCATGGGAAGCCTCCATCCGGAAGGAAGGATCATGTTTCATGAACTGGAAATAAAGGGCTGTCATAAAATCGGCACAGCCCAGCGAACCACCCGGGTGACCGCTATTAGCGGTGTGCACCATTCGCAGGATATCCCTGCGGATCTGGGTGGCCATCTCTTTTAAATCTTTCACGGGAAATGTTTTGATTTCAGGGGAAATATTTTTATTTTGATCCCTGTTTGAAGAACGGGTACAAAAATGCGATCTTTTCAATAAATAATTGCCAGGCTCCCTTATTCTTCCAAAAAAAATCTCCTATATCCCGGCATTATAGTATTTTAGCAATCTGAAAAGCCTGGACGTAAGAAACATCTTCGAAGACTAATAAAGTACAGTTTATGTTTGGACTGGATTTGCTGTTGACGGCTTCAGTGTCCTTCGTTATTACTTTTCTGGCGATTCCTGTAATCATTAACATTGCGGATCAGAAAAAGTTGTTCGATCTTCCGGATGAACGAAAGATTCATCCTAAGCCGATCGCTTCCCTGGGCGGGGTAGCCATATTTGCCGGTTTTACCCTGTCTGCCCTTCTTTCCATACAGGGCAAGCTCAGTCCTGAATTCCAATATTTCTTTGCAGCCGCCCTCGTCATATTCTTTCTCGGGCTTAAGGATGACCTGGTTATTCTTTCTCCGATTAAAAAATTCGTGGGCCAGCTCATTGCAGCTTCCATTCTCATTCATCTGGGTAAATTCCGTATCGACAGCCTGCACGGATTATTCGGGGTGGAAAAAGTTCCGGAGGCATTCAGCCTGGCCATCACATACCTGACGATCGTGGTAGTGATCAATTCCTTTAACCTGATTGACGGAGTAGACGGGTTGGCCGGCAGCCTGGGGACCGTGAGCATGGTTGTTTTTGGCATTTACTTTTTTCTCATTAACCAGCAGCCTTATTCCTTATTGGCCTTCGCCATGGCAGGCAGCCTGGTAGCTTTCCTGATCTTCAATCACCAGCCGGCTAAGATATTCATGGGTGATTCCGGTTCGCTGATGATCGGGCTGGTGAGTTCCATCCTTGTGATTCGTTTTATAAATGTTGCCGATACGAATGTGGTTCCTGTAAAGATTATTTCCTGCGTAGCTGTCGCCATTTCGATCCTGATTGTTCCCTTGCTGGATACACTCCGTGTATTCGGGTTCAGGATCATAAACGGCAAATCACCCTTCACACCCGATCGTAATCACTTTCATCATTTATTGCTCGACAAGGGATTCAGTCATGCATCCATTACGTTTATCTGTGTGTCACTGAATGTTTTTTTTATCCTGCTGGCCTATTTCGGCAGATTCATGGGTCCCAATTACCTTTTACTGATCATACTCAGCATCTCTGCAGCCGGGATCGGGATCCTGTACCGCGGAAAGAACCGCCGTCATATGGTCATTGCCAAAGGAATGAACGGTAATGGTGAACTGAAAACCGAAAAGCCCAGGATCTTCACGCTTCCGGAAGAATCCGAAATGATTGAAAATAATTGAGCCTATCTTTCGACGGCAGCATTCTTCCTGAATTTAGGCCGATTCAGTAGATTTGCGTGCAGGGCAACATACCCCTGCAAGTAAAAAATTTTCTTATGGCAGAAGACGTTTCCTCCATCAAACACAACGCGGAGGAGAATATGAAAAGGGCGATCGGCCACCTGGAGACTGAATTATCCAAGATCAGGGCCGGCAAGGCCAATCCCCAGATGCTGGACGGCATCGTAGTAGATTATTACGGGGCCTCCATGCCCATCAACCAGGTGTCCAATATTACCGTAATGGATGCCCGCACGCTGACCATACAACCCTGGGAAAAGAATATGCTGCAGCCGATCGAACGGGCGATCCTCGCGGCGAATATAGGAATCACACCCCAAAATGACGGTGTCATGATACGCATTTTCTTACCGCCCCTGACGGAAGAAAGACGAAAAGAACTGGTGAAAAAAAGTCACCATGAAGGAGAGAACTCAAAAGTATCCATCCGTAATATCCGCCGGGATGCGATCGAACATATCAAACGTTTACAGAAAACCGGGCTCAGCGAAGACCTTGCCAAAGAATCCGAAACCGGCGTACAGCAGATGACGGATAAATATATCATTGCTGTAGACAAACATATCGCTTCAAAGGAAAAAGAGATCATGTCAGTATAAGGAGCTGCTTAATCTTCCACTACCGTTTTGATCGCCGCATCTTCTTCAGGGGAAAGATCCCTGTCGGGCAGGTTGGCCAGGTACACACCGAATAATATAATGCCGAGGCAGAGGTATTCATACCAGGGTATATGTCTTCCATCCACGATATCCCAGAGCAGGGCGATAAAAGGGATACCATAAGTGACCAGGGAAGCGAACAGCCCGCCTGCCCTTTTCACCAGCACATAAAACAGGGCCGTGGCCAGGGCACTGCCCACAATACCCAGGCCCGCAGAGGAAAAGACCGCATATTGCACATTTGCATTGGTGAAATCCAGCCGGAAAAAGTGTTGTTGCAATAAGACCAGGAAAGTGGGGATCGTCATAAAAGCCAAAGAGACAGTGGCGACCTTCAAAGGGTTCACGGTTTGCAGCCGGTGCGCCACCATATTGATATTGATGCCATAGGAAAAAGTGCCCGCGACGATCAGGAGAGAAAATTCAATATGTTCCATGCTGATGCGTTTTTCCCCTGTGAATACAGGGAATAAAGTGAGCAGGGCCAGCCCTGCGAAGCCCGTCAGCACCCCGATCAACTTATTGCGTCCCGTCCTTGCTTTAAAAAATAGTACCCCGACGATCACCACGCAGATAGGGGTCAGGGAATTCAGGATGCCACCGAGGGAAGCATCCAGCCTGGTGAGCGCAAGGGCGAATAAGAAAGCCGGTACCAGGTTCCCGAACAATCCGCTCAAAATGACCTTTCCCAGTTTATTCTTAGGCACCTGTGAAAAATGAAACAGGGCAAAAGGAATAAATACCAGACCGGCAGAAAAGATCCGCAACGCAGCGATTTGTGCTGCGCTCAGCGATGTACTGCTGTCCTTCATCAGTTTAAAGGAACTGCCCCAGATAAAACAAAGAAGAATGAAGATGATCCAGCTGATGAATTTTCCTTTCATAGACGGGAAGCAAATGTCTGAAAAGAAAATTAGATTTCATTTTATCAAATCCTTATTTTTAACGCGTATTCTTCATTTAACATTAAATCAATATTTATATGGGAATGATGAAAGAGTTCAGGGATTTTGCCGTAAAAGGGAATGTCGTTGACCTGGCTGTGGCCGTTATCATCGGCGGTGCTTTCGGTAAGATCATCACCGCACTGGTCGATAATATCCTTATGCCCTTTATCGGGAGTCTGATGGGGAAAAGCTTTGACAACCTTGCCGTAAAGGTCAATGGGGTGGATTTAAAATACGGAACATTCATACAGGCGGCCGTTGATTTTATTATCGTGGCTTTTGTTCTTTTCCTGATCGTCAAAGTGATGAATACCATTAAGAAAAAAGAAGCAGCCGCCCCGGCCGGTCCCACGGTAACAGAAAAACTGTTAACGGAGATCAGGGATGCATTGAAGAAATAACAGGCGGGCGTCCGCCTATATTTGCACTAATTTTGTACTGTTGCCGGCAGGCCCTGAGCCCCTGCCGGCAGCGGTTTACGGAATTAACACTACCAGGTGCAGAACGAATCATACCAGATAAAGCTCCCGCAGTTCGAAGGTCCCTTTGACCTTCTTCTCTTCTTTATTGAAAGGGATGAACTGGATATTTATAATATTCCCATTACCCGTATCATCAATGATTTCCTGGGTTATATTCACCAGCATGAAGAACTGAATATTGAGCTCAGCAGCGAATTCATCCTGTTCATCTCCACCCTGATGCGCATTAAAGCGAGAATGCTCCTTCCCCGCAAGGAACTGGATGCACAGGGCAACGAGATCGATCCGCGACAGGAGCTGATCAATAAGATCCTCGAATACAAACGCTTCAAGGAAGCTTCGGCACAGATGGCGGGGATGGAGGCACTCCGTATGCTGATGGTGAAGAGGGGCAACATTCAGCAGGAGTTGATACAGATCGGGGAAGAGGCTGGGGAGGGAACCGAGATCCAGAGCCTCACTTTGTTCAGACTGATGAGGGCCTTTGAAAAGGCGCTCAGCCGCTATGACGAAAGATCAAAGCGGCCGGTACATACAGTAGTGCAGTATCATTACACGATGGAAGCGTGCCGCAATCAGATGCTGGATTTGTCAAGAGAGGAAAAAGTATTACCTTTTGAAAAAATTTTCAATGCATGCGAAAACAGGGTGCATGCGATTTTCTTATTTTTATCTTTATTGGAACTGATCCAGCAAAGATTCCTGAAAATCATCACCGGCACCGGCAAGAACGATTTCATCATTGAATTTAATGAACCCGGAGACAGGCTTGCCGAACTGGAAGACCAAGATCGTTTAACCTAAAATCAACTTATATGAAACGTTCTGCAACTGCTATTTGGAAAGGCACCGGCAAGGAGGGTAACGGAAGGATCACTACCCAATCCGGGGTCTTAAAAGGCAAAAAATATGATTACAAGAGCCGCTTTGAGGACGGGATACTGACCAACCCGGAAGAACTGGTGGCCGCTGCCCATGCCGCATGCTTTTCCATGAAACTAAGTACCGTAGTGGACGCCATGGGTTATAAACCCAGAAAGATCGAAACCACCTGCACTGTTACCTTGCAGGACGGAAACATCATCGAAAGCCACCTGGACGTAAAAGCCAAAGTGCCGCGTATGAAGGCCGATAAATTTGCCGCTTGCACGGAAGATGCCAAGGCTAACTGCCCTGTCAGCAAAGCACTCAGTACAAATATTACGATGACGGCTTCACAGTTATAATGCCGTTATCATCCGCAGATTCCATAGACCGGCCATCCGCCCAAGACGGATGGCTGGTTTTTTTATCCCAAAACCTTTCCTGGTCTGTAATCAGTTATTCAAAAACCCATAAAAGGATATTCCTGCCGGAATGGTCGATATAGGAAGACAGCAGGTGGAAGAATCCGGGCGAAACCATCGGGCATCCCCGGCTGTTGCAGATGGGCAGGGGATCGGTTTCCTGCTCCGGCACACATCCATAACTATGCAGGACGACGGTTCTTTCAAAGGCATTGCTGTTGCTGGCTTCCAGCCCGTACAGTTTATATGATCTTCCGAATTTACCTTCATAACTGTAGCCTATCTTGTATTTTCCCAATGAACTGCATCCGCAATTGAGTTTGTTGGAAAAAAAAGGATTCCACTGAAAACCTTTGTCACAGCTTCCATGGGCAACCAGTCCGGCGAGCAAAACTGAATCTTTTACCATGTCATATACAAAGAACCGGCTTTTACCGGATGGAAGGGACATATCTGCAAGAAAACAGAGACGGTCATTGTATCCGTGTGCCGACGCAAATTGTTTCAGGCTATCGGCCATGGTTTTCAGTCGGGCAAATGCGGTAATATTAGCTGAATGTTTAAACAGGTAGGCCTGATGAGGCGGGATACGGAATTTCGGTTTATACCATATAAAATAGGCAAAGGTCGTGGTGGTGATCAACACCATGAAGATGATGACCAGGATCCTGTAGAATAGCTTCATTCGCCGGTATTTGCATCGCTGGGATAAATAACGGCAAAATTTCCATATCGTTATTCATTAAATAAAATGTAAAGCGGGCAGGAGGTCAATCGACCCCGAAAGCAAAGATGACCACGCCTCCGCCCATCATATCACCCATATTGGTCATGCCGCCTACAGTAAAGGCATATTCGCCCGAGGGAAGGGATTTATCTACCTGCAATACCCAGTAACCATCCCTGATCTTTTTCACGCTGAAAGTATATTTATCGCTGCTGGTCACTTTATGACTGCCGAATGGATTCATGCCGGGCGCTTTCATCATAATGATCTTGCGGGTGTCTTTGGAGGTTTCTGCTTTATACAGGGTGATGGAATGGGCCGGGTCGGTCATGCCACCCATAAGCCCATTCAGCATAGCGGGGTCAATGCCACTGGCCCGCATCGCCGAATCTGACTTGGAACTGCTTGCTGATGATGAAACAGTGGACGAGTAAATAAAAACCATATTACTGCCTCCCTGGAAACGTATCGGGGACTGGGAAGGATCAAAACTGTAACTCGTTTCACTGCCTCCCATTATTTTGGTGCTCTGATCCATTTTGGAACTGTTCTTTTCCAGGCGGACCAGGGAATAACCGGTATCCTTTTTCAGGTAATACACTTCATTGGCATATTCCGGGTCAGGATAACTCTGGGAGAACAGTGCCGAAACAAAAAACATTGTGCTGATATACAACGCTGTTTTTTTCATGGAAATTTTTTTATTTCTTTTTATGGGATGAATTGTTTTGCCCGAATATCCAGCCGGCAAAAATTTGCACCACATTGTTTTTGGCGTCAATACTGGCGAAAGAAGGCAATTGGCCCGACTGAACACTTTCATAGAGCTTACCCAGGCTGATATTGTAGCGGGCACCTATCAGCAGCCCCCCATGCGGATGGATCTCCGCACCGGCGGCAAAGCCATAATCAAATCTGTTAAAAAAATTCATGATAGAACCCCAGCTTCCCGATGCGCCACCACTGCTGGTGCTATCAGCGTTTGCATTGACCAGGAAAGCCATTTGAGCGCCCAGTTGCACCTGTAGGAATTTGGTGAAGTTGATCCCCATCAGCTGTGGGAGCAGGATATAATCCAGGTCCACTTTCCCGGACTTGGTGCCCGTTTTATAGTTGTATCCCTGCCTGGACCAGATCAGCTCGGTCCTTGAACTGATGAGCTTTTTATGTGCAGGTGCCAGGAATGCGCCAAGCATGAAGCCGGAACGGTTGCTGTTGTTGATAGAGGAAGCGTTGGTCACATTGGCAAAATTCAATCCCGCTTTCAATCCTATACCTAACTGAGAATTGGCCAGCATTGGCATACATATTAACATGATCAAGCCTATGGTTCTCATAAAATTCATTTTAAAAATAGAGATTAGCTGTCAAATAAAAATAGTACAAAAGTTAGGCATTATAATTTATATAATCGGATAATGGTTTTCTCATTTTTGCCTTCGATCATGAGCTGGTTCTTTCCTATTTTCCCAAAGGCGTGGATGACCACATCATCATGATCAATATCAAAGTTCAGCGTATTGGGAAGAGCGGGAAGATCCCTGCTCGGGACACCGAATCCCTGTTTGCAGCTGAAAGAAGGCGTATTCCCAATAGCAGGTAAAAAAACGATGTTCACATTGGGAAGGCCTCCCTCCTGTGCAGGCGGCATAATTGTTGAACCGGCCAGGCCCGTAATTTCCACCAGTCCCTTGAATGAATCCGGGTTCGTCCATTTTGCGCCATCGCAGAGATCGCCGGGATCCCCGTCTGCCCAGGGTTTATAATTGTTGATATCAGAGAGCCTTACTTTCTCTCTCTCCATATTGATGATGCATGAGGAAGAATCATGCACATGAAAGTGGCCGCTGTTATCATAATGTGTATAGGTAAAACGGTACCGATCACCAACAATAGTGACATTGCTTGTCAATAACAGCTTTTTCCCTTTTTTATCCGAATAGATCTGAACGGATACGGCAACGGGATTGTTATTCGTTACCAGGGCCGGCGCTTTATAGACAGCATGACGGTTATCCTGTCGGATAATCCAACCGACATCATAATTTCCACCAGGTTGCCCGTTGACTGTCCATTCTCCGCTGTAATAATGGACCTTATGCGGTGCGGCCAGCAGGTCGTCATCATTATCCGGTTCCGATGCAGAGGAAGTTAACTCATCGCTCAAACGATCCAGCAGATCATCATAGCTGATCAGGGTCAATGTCATGGATTTGTTGACCTTGAGCGTAGCGCTTGGCGGACTGAGACTGATCTTATCAAATAAGGACCACCGGCTGAAATGCGCCGTGAGGCAGGAAATAGTTTTTTGCAATGTATCGATAATAGTTTCCCTTACCCTATGCCAGGCACCCTGGTCATCCTGCCATGCAATATTTTTCAGGTCTGCCAGGTCATTATTACCGGTATAATGAAAGATCAGTTGCACTTGTTTTTTAAATTGAACACCTGAAGGTTCCAATTGGTAAGCACCCTGGTCTGTTTCGTTCAGTATATTCTTAGTGGACTGGACAGTAATTGTCGTTTCGGTTTCCAATGCATTTTCCGGAAAAATGATCTCAATTCCCCCATCCGCCGATTGCAGCTTTCCTCCATGAGTATCCATTCTTGCACTGACAATATTTCCAATTGTTTCAGGAAGGGGAGTGATCAGTGGTATGCGGCTGGTATCTGTTGCATTGTTTTGCGCATAGGAATTCAAGACCCCAATAGTGAAAAATAAAATAAATATTTTTTTCATCGGTGATCTTTTATTTGCAATATGTACTCACCATCCCGCCTGTGGACAGTTTGCGTACGCACTGGTTCGCACAGTCAGCAATGAAGAGGTTTCCCTGTTTGTCAAAGCCGATACCCATGGGCTGATTGAACAAAGCCATTTTAGCCCTGCCATCGGTAAAACCTGGCTCAGAATAACCTTGTATATTACTGTGCTCCAAATCCACGGTGCTGTTACCGGCGGCTGTTGCTATTTTACCCCCAGCCAATTTGATGATCCTGTTCAGGCGGATATCTGAAAAATAAATGTCCCCGTTTTTGCCCAGGGCAATATACCAGGGTTCCATAAACTCAGCAGTCTTCACATCCCCTTCCTTGAAAATCGGATTGGTCATTCTTTTTCCGCAAAGGCCGGCTATGATAGTAATATTTCCTTCAGGACTGATCTTTTTTATACAGCGACCTGTACGATCACATACAAACAGATTTCCCAGGCTGTCGCATACCATACCGGCTGCATCAAAATGCAATTCCGTATTGTTATTATCCTTCAGGGTGCTTACTTCGCCCTGCGGGGTGATCTTCCGGATCAGGCCATAGGCAGTATTTGTTCTTTCCTCGCCGCCCTGGTCAGTCACATAAATATTTTTATTGCGGTCGAGGGTAATAAAGAAAGGTTTTTTGAAAGCAGCTGTATTCAGGTTACCGTCTTTCACCACATGTCCTTTGTTACCGGTTACAATGGTCACCCTCCCTTCGGGTGATACTTTCAGGATATCCCCCGATGCTTTGTCCGCAACATAGATCGTGTCATCCTGGTCAATAGCCAAGCCCGCCGGATCGAAGAGTTCGGATCCGGGCCATCGCTCCCATTTGCGCTGGCGATAGAGCGCAACGGATAAAAATGCAGAAGACTGGCCATTGGGGTCAATCTTTACGATCTCCATTCGGGATTCATTGCAGACATATAAATTATCTTTACTGTCAATGATTAATCCCGTTGGATAATAAAAACTGCCGACCGGTTTTGTTTGCGGCGACGAAACGGAGCAGAGTAACAATACAGGAATGAGCATACAGGGTTTTAGATTAATTCTCATCATGGTGTCTATTCCTTTTTGCCGTTATTATTATTGTTGTTAAACATTTTGATGTTGGGGTTCACCTGTTGATCGGATTCGATACCGAAAAGCTCTTTACCCAACCGGTCTGAGAGTGCGGCGGGTAGCTCGCCTTCTGAGAAGGTATCAAAATGCGTATCCATCCCCGAATTGATACCCACGGTCCACCCTGCTTTTTGTTCCGGATGGTACATGCCCTTGATATCCATTTCCGCTTCCCATTTCACGCCGATATCCCAGGCGGTGCTGCCGCCAAACGTAATATAGAACTGCATCTTGGCCCCTCCTTCGATCACCGGAACAAAGGGGATATGTTCGGAAACTCCCCCTCCGAATGCCAGCGTGGTTTCGCCCGTGGAAAATTTCCGGTCAAAATTGAAGATGAGACCTTCGCCGAATTCCAGGCCGAGGCCTTCGCAGTCAAGTGCGATCTTGCCGATGAATCCTTCAAATTCTTCCCCTTCCTTTCCCAGGTTAGCAATCGGTATCTCAGCATTGAGCGGGCACTTGCTTTCTCCGAATTCAAGCTCTTTTGGATTTTTATGCGTGGTATCCACGCGCACACAGAAAGCAAGGGCCCTGGAATAGCTTAATTTTTCCAGCCGGGTAAGGTATTCGCTGACGAGCTGGTAGAAAAGCTGATGATAGTGATGATCATCTGTTGAAGCCATATAACACCAGAAGGAATAGTCATTGAAATAATCTTTTTCGGCATACAGCCATTTGCGTTGCCATTCCTCCCGCAGGTCGGCAAACTGGGGCAGGTAAGCATTGGCCAGTTCATTCAGTGCATTGCAATGTTCCGGATTGTTGTCCTTATTCACGCCACCCTCCCCGTCATTGTCCCCTGAAACACCATACTGATCATCGATCTTCTTTTTCTCCGCTGCAAACTTGTCATTCAATTCCTTTAACTGTTCCTCGTACGAAGAGTCATATTTATTCATCTCCAGTAATTTCTCTCCATGCGTTTTGAGAATATCGCCAAGCACCACATTGGCAAATTCCCCGAAGGGCCGCAACGGATCTTTTTTCCCCTTGATCTTTGCCATAGCATTCTTGGCCATGTTTTCAGCAACCCATTTCTGCTCTTCCCTGGCCATTTTTTCATATTTCTCCTTTTCGGTCATGAGCATTTTTCTGAAATCGAGATAGGGCAAGTGGAGTTTCAGCGCATCATCCGTATTCCTGATCTGCGGTAGCAGGGGATATTTATCAGGGTTAAAGGTTTCGGGTGGTTTATACCGGTGCCGGATATAATCCATCAGTTTTACTTTGGGGTTAATGGCTTTCAGCATATTCCAGGCATTGGGGATAAATGACCCGCGCAGGCAGCTTTCGCAATATTTTTGCGCCGCACCCTTGTCTCCCTGGGCATAGGAAATAATGGCCATGGTGAAATTCGCATTCGGGTGTTCTGGCGAGGAGGCAATGGCTTTCTGCAAATAACCACTTGCTTTCTGAACATCCCCCATTTTCACATAGGCTTGTCCCAGGTTGTTATTGACTGTAGAATTATCCGGCTCTTTTTCTTTGACATATTGCAGAATAGGTACGGCTTTATAGGGGAAACCACAAAGGTCAAGTATGCCGGAAAGATTGCTCAATGCAGTGAGATCATCACAATCCTTGTCTGCAGCGGCGAGGGCAAGTTCCAGGGACACATCCGGCCTTCCTTTATACCATGCCAGGCAGGCCACATTGCTGGCACCGGTAGATCCCAGGAAAGAAATATTCAGGTCCTCGGTGCTGTAATATTTTTGCAGGGCGGGTTTGATCTTCGCGGAGAGGTCATGCACAAAATTCTTCAATTCATCGCGGGTCATGGTCTTTGCGGGGATCAAAGCAAGTGCCTTGCTGTTTCGGGGCGGCAATTTGATCTTTGAGAGAAAAGCCGTGTCCGGTTTTTTAATAAAAGCTTCGTTGAGTGAAATATTCGTGGGGAGGTTGGGGACGGAGGCGGTTGTATTCTTTTGGTCATTCTTGTTCATATACTGCTGCAGCGAGGGATTATTTTTCATCACGGAATCCAGTTTCCGCTGCGCTTCCTGCAGGATTTTCGTTTGCTGGTCGGGCTGGGCATATAAAGCAGGTATCGGGGCCAGCAGGACAACAAGGCTGATCATTTTTTTCATGCTTGTTTATTTATAATGAAAAGTACTTCGGTTCCCTGCTCTAAAAAATAGTAGGAAAGTTTTAGCTATTGCGGAATGATCTGGATATTCATCAATGTATGTAATACGCAAGAACCTCCGCAACCAAATCTTGTGGTAGGACCGATCACACTTCCCTGTAATTGGATTGTATAAGCGCCGGCTGACAGGGAAAATAACCGGGTATATGTAAGTGTGAATGAATGATCGTTGTCTACATCCCAGGTATTCCTGTCGGCCAAACCACCATTCAGATCGATATCAATATAAATATCACTTGCCCCGCAAAAAGAACACGAATTTGTATACACAGGGATCGCATATGATATTAATAATTTAAAATTCCCGCCCACTGAAAATGAATAGGTCATATCGGGCAAATTCACGTTACCGCCACCGGAAGTTGCATTAACATAGGTATTACTGATCAAACAATTGGTATTATTATACAATGCATTTGTGGAAGATATCCAGGATGCAGGTGCGCTGCCGTTGGAGGAGAGTACCAGCCCGGTAGCTCCTTCCGAACCATTGACCTGGAGCGCCCCGGTGGCCGTATTCATAGCGAATTTCCAGTTTGCGCCATTATTCCCGAAAAATCCAATATGGGAATCATCTTCAATGCCGATAAATGCCTGGAGGGAAGAATTATCGGTTTTATTAAACCAGATACCTGCGGAATTGCTGGGATTTCCGCCACTGGCAATACGCATCCGGTTATTCACATCCAGCAGGTAACCGGGATTATTTGTCCCGATGCCCAGATTCCCATTACCCTTGAGACGCATGTTTTCGATGAAACCGGTAGATCGGTTATCATAACCAAAAGTGATATCAGCGCCACTGTAATCAGAGGAGATCCTGAATTCATTCCCCCAAACAGCCAGGTGCGCATCGCCCACACCGCCGGGATAAAGAATGATTTTTTTGCCCAGGTTGGCGGGGAACTGAAGTACACCACTGCCCTTGATCCGCATGGTTTCGGTAAAGGAACCGCTGGAGCCATAACCGAACGCAATATCATCTGATCCGGTGGCGGAATGAATTTGCAAAAGGGCAGATTGTATCCCGATACCGTAATGATTGCCTGAGTTTCCCCAGAAAGAAACCTTATCGCCAAGGGTACTTGCAAAATTCATCGGGAAACCTGGCGTTGTGGTTCCGATTCCTATATTTTGAGCAAATGATAATAAAAAAAGTAAGGATGAAGCAGCTATAAGCAAACATCGTTTCATTTTTGTTATTTGAAATGAAAGTTACACTGCTGCAATGCCGGAAAAAATAGTAGGAAAGTTATAACCCGGATATTCTGTTATCGGAACTTTCGTCTTGAGCAGAACTCACCTCCTTTCCAAATGAGAGGGTGTATCTTTACTTTTTAGATAATGCTTTATTGATGGCTTCCGTGCGGTTCTGCACATGCAGCTTCTCATAAATATTATGGATATGCTGCTTCACGGTATTGATCGAAATATACATCTGGTCGGCGATCTCTTTGTACAGTAGGCCGCGGGCCAGCAGCTGCAACATTTCATTCTCCCGGTGCGTCAGGGTTTCCAGTTCAGGCAACTCCTTTTTCTCCTGCTGGAAAATGTTCACCAGTTTGCGGGCAATATTGGCACTCATAGGACTGCCACCGTTATGCAATTCCTTCAGGGATTCGATCAGTTGCACCAACCCAGTATTCTTTAATAAATAACCAGAAGCGCCGGCCTTCAACGCCTCCAGCACTTTCTCATCATTCTCATACACTGTGAACATCATGAATTGCGTGCCGGGGGATTTCTCTTTCACTTTCCGGATACAATCGATCCCGCTCATTCCCGGGAGATTGATGTCCATGATAGCAATATCCGGCTGATGCAGGGGGATCTTTTCCAGCGCTTCTTCTGCTGTCTGGCAAAGTGCGACGATGCTGAATTCATCATTGAGCGAAATGAATTTCTTCAATCCCTCTCTTACCTCATCAAGGTCTTCAATGATGGCAATTCTAATACTCATCTGCGGTAAAATAATTCATTTAAAAACTGGCGACCAATAGTACGAAAGTTATAAGGGTACCGACAAATGAACAAGGGTTCCCTTATTGGTTTCGATCTTCAATGTACCGCCGATCTCGGCTATCCTGTTTTTCATGTTCATCATCCCGCTGCTGAAGGGCCGCAGTTTGGTTTCATCCAGGCCTGTCCCATTATCCGCAAGCGTGATGGCAAGTTGTTGCCCGATCCGGATATCCATGCTCACCCGGGTAGCCGCTGCATGTTTCACCACGTTATGCAGGGCTTCTTTTACTGTGAGGAAGATATTTCTCCTGAATTCCCCGGTGACAAACTTTTCGGGGAACACATCCGGCAACTGAACAGAAAGCGCGATTCCGTTTTGCATCAGGTATTCGGTGGCATAGGCCCGGGTATAGGCGAGCAGGTCACTCAGGGTATCGTTTTTTTCATTCAACGCCCACACGATCTCTCCCATTTTGTCGATCATATCATGCGAATATTCCCGGATCTTGCCGATATCTTCTTCAATGGGCTGCTGCTGCTGTTTTTTGATCCCGATGGTCTCGCTCAGGAATTTGATACGGCTCAGGCCGGCGCCCAGGTCATCGTGCATATCCATGGCGATGCGGGTCCTTTCTTTTTCAACTGCCTGTTGTTTTTCCAGCAAGGTCCGTTCTCTTTCCAGCCTGCGGCGATAATAAAAACGGATACCGGCGATCATCATCCCGATGGCCAGCAACCCTGCGATGATCCTGAACAACCAGGTTTGATACCAGGCAGGCCGGATAAAAAAGGAATAACTCATTTCTTTGTCCGCATGCCTATGTGCGGGGAACACGGCTCTTACATGGAGTGTATAATGACCAGGGAAAAGGTTCAGAAAATTAAAAACGGATTGGTGGGAGGGCGTGCTCCAGTTATTGTTACTGCCCTGCAGCCGGTAACTGTAAAGAACGGCATGTTCATCAAAGAAGGAAGGAGCTGCCACCGAAAAAGAAATACTGTTCTCACTATGACTAAGCTGCAATGACGATGACCGGGGATAAACGGGTTTATCATTCACCAGTACCGAGGAAACAAATAATTCCGGCTCTGCCGCCGGCATATTATTCGCCAGGTTGATGACATGTAAAATATTCCCCTCGATACAGCGGGCAAAGCCGTCTCCTGCTGCATTGGTCTTGATAGACAGGATGGTCTCGAAAATATTATTATTACGGGTGATATTGTCCACAAAAAAACCCTGGCCATCCGGATGCAGGATATCCAGGCCGCTTTGCGACCCCACCCAGATATTATTGAATTTATCACAGGCTACGGAATAAATGAAATCATCGGTCAGCCCGTCCTTCACAGAGATGTTCTTGACAGATAAGAGTCGTGTTCCCCGGAAATTCAGGATAAAAATACCCTGGTCCCGTGAACCGATGATCACATGCCCGGCATTATCGAGTGTAATGGAACGGGCAGCGATGGGGGGCAGTTCATTTTTATAATCATGAATGAACCGGAGGCAACTGTCAGGACCGGGGCTGATGAGGTAGGATTGCAGGGGGGTGCCGCGGGAAATGACCCATACATGATCCTGGTTGTCCACAGCGATCTCATCAACATAGTTTCCTAAAGGATAAACATATTTTTTCCCCTCGGGGCTGATGGATAAAACTGAACTGTTTTCTTTTCCCCATGTATTCATGTGCAAATACCCATGTGCATCTGATACGGGTCTGCCGGGGAATAAAGCAGGATTATCCAGGGTACAGACCAGGTGGAGATTTCCGATGTTCATTTCTTTTTTCTTCAGGAAGAAGACCTTATGCTCATTGATGCAAAAAACATTTTCCCCTTTCAGCAAGATCCCGTAATCAATAACACTCAGTGGAAGGTTAAAGCCCGAAAACCTTTCATCGTCGTACCGGATAAGCCGGGCTGAAAGCTTGTCATAGAACCAGAGACCGCTACTGTCAAAATCCATGGCTATTGCATTGATCTTTTTACCATCATCCAGCTGGTTAATGGCACCAATACGGGTATCTGCAAGCTTTAAGATTCCGCTTCCGTCGGTGATGATCCACTTGTTATCTTCCCGGTCAATGAAAACGTCCAGGATATTGTTCACCGGAAGCCCATTTGTTGCAATGATCGAGGTATAATTCCCCGAAACCCGGGGTATGACCAATGCGGCATTATTGAAAAAGCACAATTGATTTTCGTTATTGAACACAGCCTGGTAGACCCCGCCGGGCAAACCGGCCACATGGAATTCAGTTAACAGGATCTTTCCGTTCATCAGGCTGTTGCTGTCAAGGACCATTATCCCTTCCTTTGTTGTGACCAGGATCTGGCGGGTATATTTATTCTGAACAAGGGAATATGATTCCGATCTTGTGTTGACGTCGGTTACCCGACCCGTTTTTTTGTCATACAGCAGTAACCTGGCTTTTTCCGACCCAGCCCAGGTGCTGATCAGGAAATAATTATTGTATTCTATAATGGAGCTCAGGTAATGAATATCATTACCCTCGCTTGCATATTGCAAGGGCAGTTTGGTAAATACTCTGTTGGCAAATACATACAGTCCTTCATCCGCAATGACATATAAATGACCATCAACGCTCTTGAGAAATTTATTGATGGTGGGACAGTATCCATCCCTTGTATGCAAGGTATCCATGTGCCCGTTCACCCAGGCATTCAGGTTTTGGGTATTTACAGCCACCAGGATGGAATCCGGAGCGGCTTCAAATACATCATTCACCACGTTATTGCAGAGCCCGTTATTCTGTGAATAATTGATGAAACGATTTCCGTCGTAGATACTCAATCCGCCGTAAGTGATGAAATACATGCGTCCCCGGCTGTCCTGGAAGGCCGATTTCACCCTGCTGTTCACCAGCCCGTCACGCGGCGTGTAAGAAATGAATGAATAGACCTGCGCCTCCGTCATCTCAGTCATCAGCCAACCGAAACAAGAAAGGAGCAGTTTCCATCGCATACTTAAAGTTAGACAGATATATGGTGTACCCAAAATCCGGGAAAGGGATAACAGGAAAATGAATCGCCCTGATTTTATTTTACAATTGGAAAAAGAATTGAGAGAAATAATAACAGTGAGTTTGCTGAAAAGAACTTAGCGCTGATCAAAAAAGGGCTTGCTCTCATCCGGATCGGTCCCGAATCTCAATATATGACCGTCGGGGTCCTCCACCTGCATTTCCAGGGCCCAGGAATGATTGGTTGGTGACATGATGATCTTTACGTCTCTTGAACGCAGTTCATGATACAGGGCATAGATATCCCCGTCGAAACCGATCCAGATCCAGGTGCCGGGATTACCCTGTCCATTCCTGCACAGATAGATCCCGCATTGATCACGGTTGAAAAAAGTGAATTCATCTGTCCCCCAGTCCGCTTCGGTAAAGCCCAGGATGCCCACATAGAATTTCCGGCTGGCATCCATATCTTTCACAGACAAGATGGGCGTGATATTTTCAATGCTGAGATTCATGCCAGTTGGATCTGAAGAATAAAAAAACCGGCATCCGGCCGGCTTTCATTATTAAAAATAACAATTTTAAGGGATCATTTTTTCATTCACGCTATCTTTCATCAATTCCATCACTGTCATTTTTATTGCCTCTGTATCAAACCCGCATTCTTTGTGTAATTCTTTGGGTGTACCATGTTCGATGATACGATCGGGAATACCGAGTATCCTTAATCCTGCTTTATACCGGTGCGCATTCATGAATTCCAGCACCGCGGAGCCAAACCCGCCCGCTACCGTTCCGTCTTCCACTGTAATGATCTTGTCGTACTCCTGAAAAACTTCATGAAGCAATGCTTCATCCAGCGGTTTGACAAAACGCATATCATAATGTGCCGGGCTCAGGCCTTCCGGTTTTAATTCGCGGATGGCTGCGGCTGCAAAATTTCCGGGATGACCAAGGGAAAGTATGGCAATACCTTTTCCGTCCCTCAGTTTCCGCCCTTTCCCGATCTCAATTTCCTTCATGTCCGTTTTCCAGTCCGGCATTACCCCTTCACCCCGCGGGTAACGGATCACAAAGGGATTTTTGGTGGATTCCAGTTGTGCCGTATACATCAGGTTCCGCAGTTCACTTTCATTCATCGGGGCGCTGACGATCATATTCGGTATGCAGCGGAAATAGGCGATATCATAGCAGCCATGGTGCGTGGGACCGTCATCACCTACCAGCCCTGCACGGTCCAGGCAAAATATCACGGGTAGTTTTTGTATGGCCACATCATGGATCACCTGGTCATAGGCCCTTTGCATAAATGTGGAATAGATATTACAGAATACTTTCATGCCCTGCGTGGCCATGCCGGCGCTGAGTGTCACAGCGTGTTGTTCTGCGATACCCACATCAAAAGCCCGGTCGGGCATTTTTTCGATCATGAATTTCAGGGAAGAGCCGGAAGGCATAGCGGGAGTGATGCCGAATATCTTATCATTCTTTTCTGCCAGCTCAATGATGGTATGTCCGAAAACATCCTGGTATTTGGGAGGTTGGGGGGTATCGAATTTCTTTTTGTGGATTTCTCCGGTGACCTTGTCGAACAGGCCAGGGGCATGCCACTTGGTCTGATCCTTTTCTGCCAGTTTATATCCTTTTCCCTTGGTAGTGATGATATGAAGGAGTTTGGGCCCCTGTATCTTTTTCAGGTCTTTCAGCGTATCCACCAGCTTGGCAATATTGTGCCCGTCGATAGGACCAAAATACCTGAGCTGCAGGGCTTCAAACAGATTCGCCTTGCTGCTTACAAATCCTTTCAGGGCGTCGGCCATCTTATGGGCCATTGCCCGGCTGAATTTTCTTCCCACCGGCAGTTTCCCAAGCGCCTTCCATATCTCATCCTTCAGTTTATTATAGGTGGGGGAAGTGGTGATATCCGTTAAATATTCTTTCAATGCCCCTACATTCGGATCGATGCCAATGCCATTATCATTTAATATGATCAGAAGATCGGTATTGGCCACACCGGCATGGTTCATGGCTTCAAATGAAATTCCCGCCGTCATCGCCCCGTCGCCGATAACGGCCACTACCTTCCGGTCCTTTTCTCCTTTATATTTGGATGCCATGGCCATACCCAGGGCTGCGGAGATGGAAGTGGAAGAATGCCCGACACCAAACGTATCATATTCGCTTTCGCTGCGTTTAGGGAAACCGCTGATACCCCTGTATTTCCGGTTGGTGATGAACCTGTCTCTTCTCCCTGTGAGGATCTTATGGCCATAAGCCTGGTGGCCTACATCCCAGACAAGCAAGTCATGCGGGGTATTGAAAACATAGTGGAGGGCAACGGTAAGTTCCACCACACCCAGGCTGGCAGCGAAATGGCCGCCATGCACGCTCACCACATCAATGATATACTGGCGCAATTCATCACAAAGCCGGTGCAGTTTTTCACGGGGAAGTTTTTTCAGATCATCAGGTGAATTGATCGTTTGCAACAAAGGGCCTTGCGGAATTTCCATTGTACAAAATTATTGAAAAAAAAGCCATATTCTCAGTGCAGAGAGCAGATTTAAGACTGGATTCTGATCGTGGCCACCGGTCATAATTTTCACAGGATTTTTGCCCCATTTGTAAACCCCATTCACCATTTGTACCTTTAATACGGGCAGAACTGCAGCCCAGAATTACTTTTGTGCTATGTTAAAAGTCAACCGCAGACGGTATTGGTTGTTCCAGGCGATAGGCTGGGGGGGATTTGTCCTGACCAATATATTCTTTTGGATCTCTTACGGCAAGATGACCGATATCCTTTTAAAACGGCTGATCGTCGTGATCATGATCGGGATCGGGGTCACGCACCTGACCAAAATGATCATTAACCAGTATGGGATCCTGCAAAAACCCCTGCGCAGGCAGATCATTCAACTCTGCCTGATCACCCTGGCACAGGCCTTTGTTTCTTCCTTTATTTCCGTCGAAGCGTATACTTTGTTAAAGCTCCTCCGGCCGGAAGAACAACAATTGCTCGACCGGCAGAATGTGAATTTTGGTTTGAGTAAATTATTACTCGTGCTCAGCAGCGCTTTTTCCTATTTCTTCCTTTACCTGATCTGGAACCTGATCTATTTCATGTATCATTATATTGCCAAAAGCCGCAAGCAGCAGCTGGATACCCTGAAGCTGGAATCCCTGGTGAAAGAACTGGAATTGAAAACCATCAAAGCGCATATCAATCCCCATTTCATTTTTAATTCGCTCAACAGCATCCGCGCCCTGGTGGCGGAAAATCCCGAAAGGGCAAGGACCGCCATCACCGAACTGAGCAATATCCTGCGCAGCAGCATGCAAACGGAAAAGACGGAATCCAGCCCCTTTGAAAAAGAATTGCGGATCGTGAAGGATTACCTCGCACTGGAAAATATGCGTTTTGAGGACCGGCTGAAAGTGGAATATGATATCAATGAAAACACCTTGCAGCAGAACGTACCGCCCATGATGCTGCAGACCCTGGTGGAAAATGCGATCAAACATGGTATCAGCAAACAGATCAGCGGTGGTATCATCAGGGTCAGGGCGGGCTATCATGATAATTATTTTGAAATGGCGGTTCAGAATACCGGCCAGCTCAACGGGTATAACCAGCAGGAAGGGTTCGGGTTGTTCAGCACTACCAACCGCCTGAATTTATTATACGGGGATAAGGCCAAATTTGAGATACAGCAGGTCAATGGTTCCCTGGTGGAAGCAAAAGTATTGTTACCCGCAGGGTAGAAAATTACTACTCAGGTTTTCAATATTTAAAAGGTTAAAGCTTTTTCATTACAAAATTTTTTCAAGAACCAACTTTAAACGTTATACCTGAAACTTTAAACTATAAGAATGAAAACGATCATCATTGACGACGAAAGACTGGCAAGGGCCGAATTGAAAAAACTATTGCAACAACACCCGGAAGTGGAAGTAGTGGCAGAAGCGGCGAATGCTTCGGAGGGCCTCACCAAGATCGACAGCCTCCAACCCGACCTGATCTTTCTCGATATCCAAATGCCCGGCAAGACCGGATTCGATATGCTGGCTGAAATGATGAGCACCCCGGAAGTGATCTTCACTACGGCCTATGATGAATTTGCCCTGAAAGCATTTCAGGTGAATGCGCTGGATTATTTGCTGAAGCCTATTGAGCCGGGACGGCTGGCCGAAGCCATCCAGAAACTCGAGGCCAGGATGCCTAAAGATACGGCCACCGACCTGGTGAATACCAGCAATGGCTTGCTGAAAGAGAATGACAGGGTCTTCGTAAAGGACGGCGACCGCTGCTGGTTTGTCCGGTTAGGAGAAATAAAACTATTTGAAAGCGTCGGCAATTATGCCAAGGTCTTTTTCAGTACCAATAAACCCCTTATTTTAAAATCCCTGAATGCACTGGAAGAAAGGCTGGATGAAAAGACATTTTTCAGGGCCAACCGCAAGCATATCGTGAACCTGCATATGATCGAAAAGATAGAGCCGTATTTCAATGGCGGCCTTCTACTTGAATTGACCGGCGGAGATAAAATCGAGGTCAGCCGGAGGCAAACGGTGAAATTCAAAGAAATGATGAGTTTGTGAGCGGGTAAGCGTAAACAGATCTTTCAGCATGACCTGAATCTATACTTTCATCCCGACCGAATGCACGGCATCACTGATCTCCTTAATTAAGGAAACATCTTTTTCAATGGCATTTCCAACGACGATGACATCTGCTCCCGCCTTGCAGTTGAGATAAGCTTTTTCCGCATCCCGGATGCCACCGCCTACGAAAAGTGGGACAGAGATCTTTTCCGCCACTGCTTTGATCATGGTCTCACTGATGGGTTTCCGCGCCCCGCTACCGGCATCCATATAGATTATCCTTTTTCCCAGCATTTCACCGGCCAGGGCTGTGCAGACCGCGATATCATTCTTATCTGAGGGGATGGGGGCTGCATTGCTGATATAGGAGACCGTGGTAGGTGAACCGCCGTCGATCACCATATAACCTGTAGGAATGATCTCCAGGCCGCTTTGCTTGATCTTCATAGCGGAAGCCACGTGCTGCCCGATCAGTAATTCAGCATTACGCCCCGAGATCAGGGACAGGTAAAGCAGGGCATCCGCACAGGGGGTCACCTGGGCAGGATTACCGGGGAAAAGAATCACCGGAATGCCGGTCTGTTGTTTCAATTGTTGTGCGTATTCATCCATATGATCCGTCAGGACCAGGCTGCCACCGAGGAGAAAATAATCTACCCTTGCAGAAACAGCTGATTCACCCAATGCCTGGAGCGAAGCGGCGCTCACCGCATCGGGATCGATGAGAACAGCAAAGGATTTTTTGCCTGTCCGTTTCCTTTCACCAAGGGCCATATATATTCCTCCGGTCATATGCATCTGTATTATGCATACAAAATTGCAAAAAACTTCCCGCATTTGAAGGAAGATAGAAACAAATGGATAAAATTTTTTTACATCCGCTGATTCAGGGTAATTTTATAGAGGAGGGTTTATTTTTAGTGTTCAATACGCAAACCACCAAAAAAAATTTGTCCAAGGACAAGTTGAGCAATGTGCAAAAATGGGCTGATCCAATACAGTATTGCATTTGAAAGTTTTTGACATTCCTTTTCCACACGATGTGAATATTTCAGGCTATGAATTTTCAGGTCAAAAAAATATTTTCGTTAACGCCTTTCTTTTTTAACGCTAACCCGTAATTTCCTTATTTATGACAACCAAAACCAGGGCATCCGCCCGGAGCGGAATGCAATTTTCACGTCGCTTTACCCGGCAGGACGTGAATGTATATGAGATGTTCGATTACGATTACCGTACTTCCATCATCCGCAATACCAACGGAGAAGTGGTCTTCGAAATGAATAATGTGGAAGTACCGAGGCAATGGAGCCAGATCGCCACGGATATCTTAGCCCAAAAATATTTTCGTAAAGCCGGTGTTCCCCAGCCCGATGGTAAAACGGGGAAGGAGACCTCTGCCAAACAGGTGGCCCACCGCCTTGCTCATTGCTGGAAGACATGGGGGCAGCGGTATAACTATTTTGCTTCAGAAAAAGATGCCCAGGTTTTTTATGATGAACTGGTCTATTCCATCCTCAACCAGATGTGTGTGCCCAACAGCCCGCAATGGTTCAATACCGGTTTATATGAAAGCTATGGTATCAAGGGAAAACCACAGGGCCATTATTATGTGGATCCTGCCGATGGGGAGCTGAAAAGATCCACCTCCGCCTATGAACGCCCGCAACCCCATGCCTGTTTTATCCTGAGCGTTTCGGATGACCTTGTGAATGACGGTGGGATCATGGATCTCTGGGTAAGAGAAGCCAGGATATTCAAATATGGTTCAGGTGTGGGCACCAACTTTTCCAATCTCAGGGGTGAAGGAGAAAAACTCAGCGGAGGCGGCACCTCCAGCGGCCTGATGAGTTTTCTGAAGATCGGCGATCGTGCTGCCGGTGCCATCAAGAGCGGGGGCACCACCCGAAGGGCTGCCAAGATGGTCTGCCTTGACCTTGACCATCCCGAGATCGTTGAATTCATCAATTGGAAAGTGGAGGAAGAGAAAAAAGTGGCTGCCCTGATCGCTGCCGGCTATAATCACGATTATGAGGGAGAAGCTTATCGTACGGTGAGTGGTCAGAACTCTAATAACTCTGTTCGTATTCCGAATGCTTTCTTTGAAAAGCTTCAGCATGACGAGGACTGGGAACTGACCGGGAGAATGGATGGCCGGGTCATGAAAAAGATCCCCGCCCGCGAACTGTGGAATCAGATCGCCTATGCTGCCTGGCGCTGCGCCGATCCCGGCACGCAATATAATACGACCATCAATGAATGGCATACCTGCCCGGCCGGCGGACCCATCCGGGCTTCCAATCCCTGCAGTGAATACATGTTCCTGGATAATACAGCCTGTAACCTCGCCTCTTCCAACCTCATGAAATTCTATGATGCAGAGAAAAACCTGTTCGACGTGGAAGGATATGAATACAATTGCCGGCTCTGGACCATGGTACTGGAAATTTCCGTGCTCATGGCACAATTTCCTTCAAAGGAAGTGGCGCAATTGAGTTATGAATACCGGACCCTCGGTTTAGGCTATGCTAATCTCGGCACGCTATTAATGGTCAGTGGCATTCCTTATGATAGTGAAGAAGCCCGGAATATCGCTGCGGCTATTACCGCGATCATGACCGGCACTGCTTATAAAACATCAGCTGAAATGGCTGCTGTGCTGGGCACTTTCCCGAAATATGCGGAGAATAAAGACAGTATGTTGCGGGTAATGCACAATCATCGGCTGGCGGCCTATGATGCCGATGAATATGAAGGACTGAGTTTGAAGCCACAGGGCATAAAAGCCAAATACTGTCCCGATTATTTACTGAAAAGCGCATGCAAGGCATGGGATGAAGCCGTGACCCTGGGTGAGAAATATGGATACAGGAATGCACAGGCCACAGTGATCGCACCTACCGGCACCATTGGCCTGGTCATGGATTGTGATACCACCGGTGTGGAACCTGATTTTGCCCTGGTGAAATTCAAAAAACTCAGCGGGGGCGGTTATTTCAAGATCATCAACCAGTCTGTCCCGCTGGCTTTGAAAAACCTGGGATACAGTGAAAAAGAAACCAGCGCTATCATCAATTATGTGAAAGGGACCGGCAGTTTTGCCGGGGCACCGTTTATCAATCACCAGTCACTTAGTGAGAAGGGTTTCATTGCGGAAGAAATAAAGACGCTTGATGCCGCCACGGGCACTGCATTCGAGATCAATTATGTTTTTAATAAATATATCCTCGGGGAAGAATGTTTGCTGCGCCTTGGATTTGCACCCGAACAGTATAATGATCCGGAGTGGCGCCTGCTGGAAGCCCTGGGCTTCACCGATGAGCAGATTGATGCAACCAATGATTATGTATGCGGCACGG
This sequence comes from uncultured Chitinophaga sp., assembly GCA_964652845.1. GTDB lineage: Bacteria > Bacteroidota > Bacteroidia > Chitinophagales > Chitinophagaceae > JJ008. The sequence continues at coordinate 51,083 of CAZZDQ010000001.1, read as the reverse complement.
GGATGCTGGAAGGCGCTCCTTTTCTCAAAGAGGAGGACCTGCCCGTTTTTGACTGTGCCAATAAATGCGGTAAAAACGGCCAGCGTTTCATTCACACCTATGGCCATATCCGCATGATGGGCGCTGTGCAGCCCTTTATCAGCGGCGCCATCTCCAAAACCATCAACCTGCCCCATGAAGCCATTGTTGAAGAAATTGCGGATGCCTATTTGCTCAGCTGGCAACTCGGATTAAAAGCCTGTGCTTTATACCGCGACGGATCAAAACTTTCACAGCCGCTGAGTAATAAGGGTGAAAAGAAAAAGACTGAGGACGTGGGATTGAAAGCAGAAGAACCGTCAGGATCCATTGACCAGCTGACTGAAAGCAATATCGTGGACCTGGGAAAACTCACGGTAGAGGAATTATTAGAGGAAGTGCAGAAAAGAGTGCAGGCCTCCCCGGATACAAAACTGAAAAGAAAGCTCGCCAGCATCGTGGAACGCCGGGCCCTGCCGGCCAAGCGCCGGGGCTTTACGCAAAAAGCAAAGATCAACGGGCAGGCAATTTTCCTGCGGACAGGTGAATACAGCGACGGCACGCTGGGAGAGATCTTCATTGATATGGCCAAGGAAGGCGCCACCATGCGCAGCATGATGAACTGTTTTGCCATTTCCATCTCCATCGGCCTGCAATACGGTGTGCCGCTGGAGGAGTTCGTTGATAAATTCGCCTTCACCAAATTCGACCCCTCCGGTTTCGTAGAGCATCCCAATATCAAGTCCGCCACTTCCATCGTCGACTTTATTTTCAGAGTGCTCGGGTACGAATACCTGGGAAGGACCGATCTCGTGCACGTACTGGACAAGCCTGAGGTCATGAATACAGGGGCCGATAACTGGGAGGAAGTGCCTTCCAACCCGCTGGAATATGTAGAACCCGAATTATCCAGTGTCAGGATCACACCTGCTACAGGCAACACGGCTTTACAATCTGTAAAAAATACGCCTGAATCACAGCATTCCAAAAAAGCGCCGGGATTAGACCCGGTCAGTACGGCAGCCAAAAAAATGCAGAGTGATGCACCGGCCTGCAATGTGTGTGGCCACCTCATGATCCGGAGCGGCACCTGTTATAAATGCAATAACTGTGGCAATCAGGGTGGCTGCAGCTAAGTAATACTCCTGGATGGTTACTCATAATCCGTTTTGTTAATTCAAAGCGGATTTTTTTACTTTAGATCCCGACTTCATATGTATATACCATCTGATCACCGCTATTCAACCATGCTGTATAACCGCTCGGGCAGAAGCGGGTTATTGCTCCCTGCCATTTCCCTGGGGCTATGGCACAATTTCGGGAACGTGGATGATTATGATAATATGAAGCGCACCGTTCTTCGTTCCTTCGACCTGGGCATCACGCATTTTGACCTGGCCAATAATTATGGTCCGCCAGGCGGAGAAGCAGAAAAGAATTTTGGAAAGATCCTGAAAGAAGAGTTAGCTGCTTACCGGGATGAGCTGGTCATTTCCACCAAGGCCGGTTATTATATGTGGCCAGGGCCCTATGGTGAATGGGGCTCCAGGAAATACCTCGTCACCAGTCTCAACCAGAGCCTGGAACGGATGGGTCTTGATTATGTGGATATATTCTACAGCCACCGGCCGGATAAAAGAACACCCATGGAAGAGACCATGCAGGCCCTCGATTTCGCCGTGCGCAGCGGGAAAGCCATTTATGCCGGCATTTCCAGTTACGATGCCGCACAAACGGCCGAAGCAATTTCAATTTTAAAACAACTTGGAACGCCCTGCCTGATCCACCAACCACGTTATAATATGCTTGACCGCTGGGTAGAAAAACAGGATGAAGAAAATAAAAAAAATCTTTTAGAGGTGCTGGAAGAAACCGGTGTGGGATGTATTGCCTTTTCTCCCCTGGCGCAGGGACGATTATCCGATAAATACCTGGAAGGGATTCCTGCGGGTTCACGTATTAGCCGGCATTTGCCTAATGGCGCGATCCTGGAAAAGGATATTGATGAATCGATGCTGAAAAAGATCAACCAGTTGAATGAACTGGCGAAGCAGCGGAACCAGTCGTTGGCACAAATGGCCGTTGCCTGGTTGCTGAAAGACCCCCGCATCACCAGCGTACTGATTGGCGCCAGTTCAGCAGGACAGGTGGAAAATTGTATCGCAGCAGTGAATAATATTTCTTTCGGGGAAGATGAACTCAAAAAAATAGAAAACATTTTACAAAGCTGAGGTTCACAAATTCATTTTACAAACTCAAACCTGTCTCCGTCAAACAATCCTTTGTCACTTAATTTCAGGTGCGGGATCACCAAGAGGGCCATGAATGATAAAGTCATGAACGGTGCCGAGAGTATGCAGCCCAGTTCTTCCTTCACCATTTTATCGATGGCAGCATATTGTTCAGCGATTTTATAACCATCTTCAGTGCTCATCAGTCCTGCAACAGGAAGCGGCAGGACAGCTCCTTCCCTGTCATCCTCTTCAGGGAAGGAGACAGAGATACCCCCTGAACATTCGATCAATTTATTCACTGCATTACAAATACTTTCATCATCCACACCCACGGCTACAATATTATGGCTGTCGTGTGCAACTGAAGATGCGATTGCGCCCTTCTTTAATCCGAAATTTTTGATGAATGCTTTGGCTACCGGAGCATCCCTGTAACGGTTCACGACAACTATCTTTAAAATATCATTTTGCGCATCGCTCATGATAAGATTACCAATTACAAGTGGTTTTGCAAAAAACTTATTGGTGATCAGTTGCCCGTCCAGCGCTTCGATAACAGGGAGCAGGGAGAGGGAACTGGGAGGTGGAGTTTCGAATTCGGCAAATGATTTTTTACTGCAGGAAAAATTATTGATCACTTCGGAAGCGACAGGTGTAATTTTTGTTTTCCCGTTTTCGGCCACCAGTTCCCCGTTGATAAATGTTTTTTGTACTTCAAAATTCACCAGGTCTTTGACGGTAATAAAATCAGCGGCATCGTCTTTCCTCAACAGCCCCACATCCAGTTTATAATGCAATACAGGATTCATACAAGCGGCCCTCAATACTTTAAATACATCAATGCCTTTTGCAACAGCACGGGCACATAATTGGTTGATATGCCCGGCTACCAGGCTGTCAGGATGTTTATCATCACTGCAGAACATCATGTTTTCAGCATGGTCATTCAATAAGCCGATGAGGGCTTCAAAATTCTTTGCAGCGCTCCCTTCGCGAATCAGGATCTTCATGCCGTATTTTAATTTGTCCAATGCTTCTTCCCTGGTGAAACATTCATGGTCCGTCGAGATCCCCGCTTCTGCATATCTCCTGGCTTCATCGCCTCTCAGTCCCGGTGCATGGCCATCCACCGGTTTCTGCAGTTGGTGTGCGGCTTCAATTTTTTTCATTACTTCCCTGTCACCCAGCAGCACACCGGGAAAATTCATTATCTCGCTTAAATATTTTATATCCTTTCGTTGCAAAAGTTTTTTCACGGCTTCAGCGTTCAGGGCAGCACCGGCTGTTTCGAATGCTGTGGCTGGCACACAACTGGGGGCGCCGAAATAGAATTTAAAAGGGACTTTCCTGCCATTCCCGATCATATACTCCACGCCCTTCATGCCACATACGTTCGCGATCTCATGCGGATCACTCACCGTGGCCACCGTACCGTGTACGACGGCCAGCCTGGCGAATTCGGCCGGCACCAGCATAGAACTTTCAATATGGATATGGCTGTCGGTAAAACCGGGTAAGATATAGTTCGTTGTGGCAAGATTACTTTCAGGAGTGATGGATGCAATGATTCCATTGGTAACAGTAACCGTCGCCGGATAGATTATTTCCTGATGGATATCAACCAGGTTGCCACTGACGGAAAAGGAATTCATCTTTGGTATTTGAATAAAGGTAAATCAGTATCTTCAATCCGAATAGCAACCGTCACTTAAACCCATGCACATGAAAAAACTTATCTGCTTTTTCACGGTATTTGCATTAACCCTCCCTTCCTTTTCGCAAAAGAATAAACCGGTCCCGCAGGCTACCGGTAATGACAATACAGATGCCCTGTTCAGGAACTTAAAGTACCGGCTGATCGGCCCCTTCCGGGGAGGCCGGAGCGCTGCTGTTACCGGAAGTTTTAAAAGCAAGAATACATTTTATTTTGGGGGAACAGGTGGGGGTGTGTGGAAGACAACGGATGGGGGCAGCAACTGGTCTAATATCTCAGATAAATATTTTGGTGGTTCCATCGGCGCCGTATCCGTGGCGCCCAGCGATGAAACCATTATTTATGCCGGCGAGGGTGAAGAAACCATGCGGGGCAATGTGAGTGAAGGAATGGGCGGATTGTGGAGATCGGATGATGGCGGAAGATCCTGGAAGAACCTGGGTTTGAAAGATACCCGGCATATCGTAAGGATCGTCATTCATCCAAAAAACCCCGACATCGTTTGGGTAGCAGCCATGGGACATTTATTCGGCCCTAATGAAGAAAGAGGGATCTACAAAAGCACCGACGGCGGCAAATCATGGAAAAAAGTTTTATATGTGAATAATCAAACAGGCTGCAGCGATCTCGTCATGGAGCCCGGTAACCCGATGGTCCTGTATGCCGGTACCTGGCATGTGATCCGCACACCTTATAGTATGGAAAGCGGGGGCAACGGGAGTGGCCTCTGGAAAAGTACAGATGGGGGCGATACATGGAAAAATATTTCCGCCTCACGGGGATTGCCAAAAAGCACCTGGGGTATCGTATGTGTCACTGTTGCTCCCTCCAATACAGATAAATTATATGCCGTTATCGAAAATGAAAAAGGCGGCATATTCATGAGTAATGACGGCGGTGATAACTGGTCCCTCCAGAGCAGCGATAACAATATCCGCCAGCGGGCCTGGTATTACAGCCGGGTGTATGTGGATCCGAAGAATGAGAACACCATCTATTGCCCCAATGTGAACTTCATGCGCAGCCGGGATGGCGGAAAAACATTCCAACCGGTCAACACGACTCCGCACGGCGATCATCATGATCTCTGGATCGACCCCGAAGATCCTAACCGGATGATCGTGGCAGATGACGGAGGAGCACAGATCAGTTTTGACGGGGCCAATAACTGGAGCAGTTATTTAAATCAGCCTACCGTCCAGGTATACCGTTTGAGTACTGACAATGCATTTCCTTACCGCATCCTGGGCGGGCAGCAGGATAATTCAGCCTTCCGCATCCGGAGCAGGAGTTATGGAACTGCCATCACAGGAGATGATTTTCAGAATGCAGCTGGTGGCGAAAGCGGATTCGTGGTAGCCGACCCTTTAAATCCCGATATCACCTATGGGGGCAGTTATATGGGTTTCCTGGCCCGTGTGGATCATAAGACGAATGAATTCCGGCTGATCAATGTATGGCCGGATGACGGGATCGGCGCCGGTGCCGATGTTCAGAAATACCGGTTCCAGTGGAATTATCCCATTTTCTATTCACCCAATAACCCGAAAAGATTATACGCTGCGGGCAATCATTTATTCGCAACAGAGAACGAAGGCAGAAGCTGGGAGATGATCAGCCCGGACCTGACTACGAATGATAAATCAAAACAGGCTTCCAGCGGCGGACCCATCACTAAGGATAACACAGGGGTGGAATATTATTGTACTATTTTCACTGCTACTGAGAGTGAATACGAAAAGGACCTGCTCTGGACGGGCAGCGACGACGGTCTGATCAATGTAAGTAAGGATGGGGGGAAGAACTGGACCAATGTTACACCAAAAGACTGCCCGCAGTGGATAATGTGGAACTGCGTGGAGTGTGACCCATTTAAAAAAGGAGGGGCTTATTTTGTCGGTACACGATATAAGCTCGACGATTTTACTCCCTATATATATAAAACGGAGGATTATGGCCAGACCTGGAAACGCATCGACAATGGGATCAACCCCATGCATTTCACCCGTTGTTTGCGGGCCGACAGGAAGAGACAGGGATTATTATATGCCGGAACGGAATACGGAATGTATATCAGCTATGATGATGGCTCCAATTGGAAACCTTTTCAGCTGAATCTTCCTGTGTTGTCGGTCACTGATCTCGCCATCAAGGGGAATGACCTGATCGTGGGCACCCAGGGCCGCAGTATCTATATCCTCGATGACCTGGGCGTAGTGCAACAGGCCAACAGTGATATTGCATCGAAAAACCTGTATGTCTTTTCTCCTGCCCCGGCCTATCGCATGCGGGGCTTCGGCGGATTCGGCGGAGGGGCCGGCACCCAGCGTAATGCAGGCGCCAACCCGCCCAGCGGCATTGCCATTCCTTTCTATGTAAAACAATTCAGTGATTCGGATAAGCTGAGCGTAGTGGTGATGGATAAGAATAGAAAGGAAATAAAAACCTTCAGTAATACCTCAAAAGACAATATGATCGAAGTGAAGGAAGGGCTTAACCAGTTTGTCTGGAATATGAATTATCCCGATGCGGAAAAAATACCGGAGGGACTGATCCTCTGGAACGGGAATGTGAACGGACCCAAGGCATCACCAGGAAATTATTATGCCAGGTTCAAAATGGGCAAGGACTCTGCCGAAGTTTCATTCACGATCCTTGCCGATCCGAATTATAAAGCCACACAGGCGGAATATGATGAACAATTCAATTTCCTGGTCTCGGCAAGGGATAAATTCAGTGAAGTGCTGAAAGCGCTGCAAAATATCAAAAGCCTGCGCAGCCAGATGAATGATTACAAGGATAAATGGGCCGGAGATTCAGTAAAGAACATCACGGCCATGATGGACAGTATCGATAAAAAGATGACCAGGGTGGAAGAAGCCCTGCACCAGACAAAGGCCAAGAGCGGGCAGGATGTATTGAATTATCCGATCCGGCTGGATGATAAGCTCAGCAATATCTATCATAATGGGGAAGCAGGGAACGGGACCTTATCCCAACAGGTAAAAGATTCTTATCAGAATATCAGCAGCCAGATCGATGTGCAGCTGACCACTTTGAAGAATATCCTTGCAACAGATGTCGTGCAGCTGAACCAGGCGATCCGGGACAAAGCTTTACCGGTGGTTGGTTTGAAAAAGGATAAAAAATAGAGGGACTGTTCCGTAAACGGAAGATCGGGAAACTATATGAACTTCCTGGTTCGCTCTTTCATAAGGGCGATCACTTCCTCCTCGTTCCGGAACATATTGTTGACATTCACCACATTTTTGGCCAGCTTATCATAACGTTTTGTCATCAGCCATAGAAAAATGTGCAGGTAATGGATACCGTCAAATACAAGGACCTTTTTTTCTGCAAACTTGTTCAGGTTCTTCATGAATTCACCCGGAATATCCGTATAGTGCAGGGCCGGGCGGATATGATGAATGGCATGGTAACCGTCATTCCAGCAGGTCCTGTTGTATTTTGTATTGATACAATTGATGGCATTATCATCCAGGTCAACGGGGTTCACGAATGCATGCTGCGCCCAATTGCCCAGCATCATCACCATCCTTGCAAATAAAAAAGGAATAATGAAGACCCAGAGAGTGGCTTTGAAATTCACAAAACACATGGCAGCGCAAAAAAGAAAAAAAGAAAATTCCCCGAAGGACAGCCGCGTATAGAATTTCTTTCTTTTCCGGCTGAAGAAGTACATGAATGTATCCCGGAAACCCAGGAAAAGAAAGTTGAGGTAATAGATGAAGAAGGCTCCCAGGTTATCGCGCTGGTAGGGCAGGGTGCTGCTCGCATCATCCTCGCCGTTGTTCTCCACATGATGCATACCCATATGATGCACAAAATAAGTTTCCGGAGTATGCCCGAAAAAAGGACAAATGAACCAGATAATATAATGGTATAGCCAGTTGTATTCTTTTTTGAACAATTTGCGGTGAACGATACAGTGCAGCATCAGGCCGAACCTGCCTTTGAAATAAAGATGGGCGAAGTAAAAATAAACAATATACACCCCCCACCAGTACCAGCCTTTCAGGAAAGAAGTATATAACAAAACCGCGAGGGGTATGACCAGTAAATGAATAGCCGTAAGCAGGTGAATGAAGGGCAGGTCCCGCCTGTCATTGAGGTATTTCAGCCAGAACCTTTCATACCGGCTGAATTTTTTCGGTTCTACATATACCGGGTCTGTGATGGCGCCGAGGGCTTTCATTAATTGGTTTGGTTATTGTAAAACGTATCAGTAACAGTTGGGTTACAGTGGATCGGGCCGGGAACCGGCTAAAAATACGGCATTGTGGCCAATAATGATGAATTATTATTGACGCTATGCTGATATTAGAGAAAAATGGAGATTATTTTCAACAAATCCTGTTTCACATTTTTAATTCAGGCTTGATATCCCGCACTTTTGTGGTAGCGCCGCCCTCCAGGGAAAGACTGACGGGCTTATTGGCCTTCCAGGCACCCCTTGTAAAATCGGGAATATCCATCGTCTTTGATCTTGCAGTTACGGATTTTTCACTTAAGGGAGCGATACAACTCCATAATGCGGCATCATATACATCCTCATCCAGGGGCAGGCCATTCCTTAAACAATCGATCAGGCGCCAGTCCATGATGAAATCCATGCCTCCATGCCCACCCACATCTTTTGCAATATCCCCGATATGATTGACCAACGGGGTGGCATATTTTTTATACAGCTCATCCAATTCCTCTTTCTTGATCCAGTTATGGCCGAATGAAATTTTTTCCGGCGCGGGCCATTTGCCGATCGATCCTTTTGTCCCGCTTAAGATATGGATACGGGAATAAGGGCGGGGCGAGGAAACATCATGCTGTACCATGATCGTCTTTCCTTTGAAAGTGCGGATAATGGAAGTGTTCATATTGCCGCGGTAGGTCTTGCCCACATATTCATTGAAGAAAGGATCCCCGGCTGCCATTTCCCTGGCCAGGTTGCCCAATGAAAAATCGATGGTGCTCATACTCACCATATAATCCATTTTATCACCGCGGTTGATGTTCATGCATTGTGCCACCGGTCCCAGGCCATGCGTTGGATACAGGTTTCCGTTCCTTTTAGTGTTTTCCTTAAGCCGCCACATGTCGGCATAAGCATTTTTATTGAACAACCAGTCCTTGCTCAGATCGTGGATATAGGCGCCTTCTGCATGGATCAATTCCCCGAACATTCCCTGGCGGGACATGTTCAGTGTGAGTTGTTCAAAAAAATCATAACAACAATTCTCCAGCATCATACAGTGTTTCCTTGTCTCCTCCGATGTTTCCACCAGTTCCCAGCATTCATCGATGGTTTTGGCCGCCGGCACTTCGGTACAGGCATGTTTATCATGCTTCATGGCATAGACGGCAATGGGGGTGTGAAGGTGCCAGGGAGTGGGCGTGTATACGAGATCTATGTCATGGCTTTCACAGACCGCCTTCCATCCTTCTTCCCCGCTGAATTCCTTCGCCCGGGGACGTTTCATTCTTTCCAGTGACTTTTGTGCCCTGGCGACCCGGTCGGGATATTTGTCGCATAATGCCACGATCTCCACCCCGTCAATATAACTCAGCCGCTCTACTGCTTCCGAACCCCTTTGTCCCAACCCGATGATACCGATCCTTACCGTTTCAATCTTGGGAGCAGCAAAACCGCACATATTGAAATGTTGCTCCTTTTGTGCAGTTGTTCCGTAATCACCGGGTTCTTCGGGGGATAACCGGTTTTTTACTTTTGCAAATGCGGATATACCCGAAGCGGCCATACCACCCAATGTTATACTTTTCAGGAATTTTTTACGGTTCCATTTCATAATCTTACTTTAAAGAATGAATGTAGATTATATTTTTCAAATATGCTTTCCCGGTTAACGCGTCTCTAACAGAACAAGGCATAATTTTGCAGGGTATCATTTATGTATCAAAAACAGGTATTTCAGACCTCGTCCCGGCTCCGCTGGCTGACCTTCCGGTGGGTAGGCCGGTTCATACTTTTTATGCTGTTTTTAATGATCCCGGTCGTTTGGATAGCGATGGGCAATGAGAATAAACTCCCCTTGCCACGGCTAGTACAGGAAGAAACTTCCCTGATCAAAACACCGACCATACCGAAAGATTTCAATAAGAAAGAGAAAAAAAAATACAAGGGCTTTGATAATTTCCTCAAGGCTCGGAACAGGAACAATGAACTGATAGCAGCCGAAAAAAACAAGCGTATCTCCAACAGTATCCGGGCCGCTTTTTTTGTGGATTGGGATCCCCAATCCTATTCTTCCCTGCAAAGCCATTTTGATCAATTGAACATGGTCATGCCTGAATGGTTCTTTATCGATCCGGTGACAGATACCATTAAACCGCAAATCGCGGCCGATGCCTATGAACTGATGAAGCAGCATCATATCAAAATGCTGCCCATGCTCAGCAATGTGAATGTAGGACAGCATGATGGAAATTTTGATCCCCGGATCCTGGAAAATGTATTGTTGAATCCCGGGAAAAGACAACAATTGATCACCAACATCGAAAACCTGTTGTCGAAATACGGGCTGCAGGGCATCAATATCGATTTTGAGGAAATGACCGAAAAAGTGCTGGATGCCATGCACATCTTTCAAAAGGAACTTTACCAACAGTTACATGCCAAAGGGTGGCTGGTGACGCAGGATGTGCTGCCGAACGATGATGATTTTAATTTACCGGAGCTGGCGAAATACAATGATTATATTTTCCTGATGGCCTATGACCAGCATTACCCCGAAAGCGTTGCCGGGTCCGTGGCAGAACAGCGCTGGGTGGAAAAGGTACTGGATGAAGCGGCTGGCAAGATCAATCCATCGAAGATCATTCTCGCCATGGCAGCCTATGGTTACGACTGGCCGGGTACAGGACATGCGGCGGAAAATATCACCTACCAGCAGGCCCTTTCCACAGCCAAAATGTATCATGCAGCGATCGATTATGATAATGATACCTATAACTGCACTTTTCAGTATAATGATGAGAAGAACGTGCATCACCAGGTCTATTTTATGGATGCGGGAGGTACATATAATTGTATTCGTTTTGCAGATGAGTACGGCACGGCCGGCGTAGCGCTTTGGCGGCTGGGTTCAGAGGATGAGCGGATCTGGAAATTCTATGACCGCGACCTGGATAATGAGACTCTCCAGAAAGAGCCTTTCGACTATTCGGTGCTTTCCACGCTGGATATCACGATGGAGAACCCGGATTATTTCGGGGATGGGGAAGTATTACAGGTGGTAAGCGGCCCCGAAAAAGGGAAAATCAACATCGAGATCGATACGGCCGAGCAGCTGGTGAGTGAGGAATTCTATAAACAATTGCCTACCCGGTATGATATCCACCGTTACGGCAGAGTGAAAAACCAGGTTATATTGACCTTCGATGATGGCCCTGATCCGGCCTATACTCCCCGGATACTGGATATCCTGGAAAAAGAAAAAGTGCCCGCCACATTTTTTATAGTAGGTATCAACGGGCAAGAATACCTGCCGTTGTTGAAACGGATCTATCGGGACGGTTTTGAAATCGGGAACCATTCCTTCACGCACCCGAATATGGCGACGATCACGACACAAAGGGCGGAAACAGAAATGGAAGCGACCCGATTGCTGATCGAAGCTGCCACCAAACACAGTACTATCTTATTCAGGGCCCCCTATAATGCCGATGCAGAGCCCAGTACTGCCGTGGAACTTAAACCCATTGCCCTGGCCCAGGCCAGTAATTATTATACGGTAGGAGAAAGTATCGATCCTGATGACTGGGACCTTGCCAAGGGGACCAATGCTGACAGCATTGTGAACCGGGTCATTCGGGACTATGAGTTTTATAAGGCCACAGGTAACGAAAAGGGGATCATCCTGCTGCATGATGCAGGGGGAAACCGGGAGGCAACAGTAGCAGCACTGCCGCGGATCATCGCTTATTTTAAATCGAAGAACATACAATTCACTACCGTCGCCGACCTGATACAACTGCCCAGGGATGCGGTGATGCCTCCTGTGCATAAAGACCTCGTGGGATTTGTCACGAAATTCATTTACTGGGTCGGCCGTTTCCTCGCCGCTGTATTCATTGTGGCGATCATTATCGGTTTATGCAAGATATTTATCATGGGTTTATTGGCTACCCTGCAGCATATCAGGTCAAGGAAAGAAATAGCCGCTTTGCCGCCGGCACCTGCCGCGAAGGTCAGCATCATCGTCCCGGCATATAACGAGGAAGTTAATGCCATCAAAACAGTGAGAAATCTATTGCTCCAGGATCATCCCGATTTCGAGATCGTATTTGTGGATGACGGTTCAAAAGATGGTACCTACAGTAAAGTTGCTGCTGCATTTGAAGGGGAGAAAAGGGTCAGGGTTTTCACCAAGTCAAACGGGGGAAAAGCTTCCGCATTGAACTATGGAATTGAGCATGCGGCAGGGGATTTCCTGGTCTGCATTGATGCGGACACCCAACTGATGCCCGATGCAGTCAGCTGGCTGATGAAATATTTTTACCAGGAAAAGATTGTTGCCGTGGCCGGCAATGTAAAAGTGGGCAATGAAAAGAACATGCTTACAAAATGGCAATCCATTGAATATACTACGGCGCAGAATTTTGACCGGCTGGCGTTTGACAGGCTTAATTGTATCACCGTAGTGCCGGGCGCCATCGGTGCCTTCAGAAAATCAGCTGTGCTGAAAGCAGGTGGTTTCACTTCAGATACACTGGCCGAGGACTGCGACATCACCATCCGCCTTATCCGGGATGGCGGCATCGTCCGGAATTGCGGGAAGGCAGTGGCAGTTACAGAAGCCCCTGAAACATTCAGGGAATTCATGCGGCAGCGTTTTCGCTGGAGCTATGGCGTGATGCAGAGTTTCTGGAAGAACCGGGATGCTTGTTTTAATCCGCAGTATAAATCGCTTGGGATGATTGCGCTTCCAAATATTTTATTGTTCCAGATCCTGATGCCTATTATAGCGCCGCTGGCTGACCTGTTTTTCTTCATCAGCATCGCCTGGAGCTGGCACCAGCCGGAGAGCATGCAAAAACTGCTCCTCTACTATGGCTTGTTCCTGGTGGTGGATGTGATGGTTTCCGTGATCGCCTTTGGTTTCCAGAAAGAAAAATATTATAAGTTGATCTGGCTGATCCCGCAGCGCTTTATTTACCGCCAGCTGATGTATGTGATCCTGTTCCGTTCTATTTCAAGGGCGATCAAGGGCGAAAGCCAGGGCTGGGGAGTATTAAAACGTACCGGCAACGTGCAACTTTCCAACCAGCAGTTAAAGGTCTGAAAGTTGGTCATTCGGCAGGTCGGGACGCCGGGCTTTTGTACGGGCTTGGGATTGCTCCTGCCTCCATTCTTCGATCAGTGAATGATTGCCGCTCAGCAACACTTCGGGCACTTTCCATCCCCTGAAATTCTCCGGCCTGGTATAGACCGGCGGAGCGATCAGATTATCCTGGAATGAATCGGTGAGTGCAGAAGTTTCGTCATTTAATACACCGGGGATCAGCCGGCCAATGGCATCGACCAGGATGGCAGCAGGCAATTCGCCGCCGCTGAGCACATAGTCCCCGATGGATATTTCCCGGGTGATGAAATGCTCCCGGATCCTTTCATCGATTCCTTTATAATGACCACAAATAAGCAAAAGATTTTGTTCGAGGGATAAACGATTGGCCATTTTCTGGTCCAGTTTTTCGCCATCCGGTGTGAGATAGATGATCTCATCATAGGATGTCCTGCCTGATAATTCTTCTATGGCTTTCGCCAGGGGCTCGCACATCATGACCATACCCGCCCCGCCGCCATATTGATAATCGTCGACCTGGCCGTATTCATTCACCGCCCATTTGCGCAGGGCATGCACCATAACGGTCAGCAATCCCTTATCGCCTGCTCTTTTCAGGATACTATGCGTAAAAAAACTGTCCAGTAATTCAGGCAGTACAGTGATGATATCAATTTGCATGAAGCAAAGATAACTTCGGAAAGAGAAACCCCCGGAGAACCGGGGGTCGAGGTAGAAACAAAAACCAACGATAGCTCACTTAACGAGCAGATCTTTATTGCATTTTCCGTTTGCAATCTAAGACAGCGACAGTTCCCGAAACAGGATTCAGGTCAGGAAAGGACATGATATTTGTCAGGGATGACAGGCCACTGCGGAACTTGCTCCCTGGGGCAATACGGGACTGATAAACGGTATCCCGAGATTCAGGCCACGTAGTATCAGGATCACCCCGATGATTGAAATAAATACCGGAACGGCTTTCCTGAATAAGAACCTGTACCTGGGTTTCAGCGCATGACCCGCCATTCCCACGATCATCATCGCAGGCAAAGTGCCCAGCCCAAAGAAGGCCATAAACAAAATGGTTTGCGCTATCCCATTAAAGGTAAGCGCAGCCGTCATTGCCATATATACCATTCCGCAAGGCAGCATGCCATTCGCCAGTCCAACCAGGAAAAAACCTCCCGGACCACGTGACGATACCATCAGTGAAGAGATCTTTTTTATCAAAACGGCAAAGAATTTTTTCCCGGCAGGAAAATGCATTGAATATTTCTGCAGGAAATACAGGAGTGAAAAAACCAGGATCAATACACCCAATACGATGGAAAACCATTGTTGATAACCTGCCAAAAAGATCTGTCTGCCTGCCCATCCCAGTAATAATCCTAAAAAACTATAGGTCATGATCCGCCCCGCCTGGTAGCAGAGGAGGGAAATCCATCTTCCTGTCCTGGATAAATGCCGGGTCGGCAGCGCCAGGCTGAGCGGACCGCACATACCCACGCAATGCAGGCTTCCTGCCGCACCCAATGTAAATCCAGCCGTAACTGTCATCCAGATCATCATAAAACAGTAAAAGATTTCTCTGTGTAATAATTTTTTCCGCTACAGGCCCAGTGTATCTTCACGAGATAGCTGCCGGGCAGCACGGCTCCGCCCAATTGTTGCAAACCTGTTTCATTCACCCGCAGGTCGAATCGCCTGTCTTTTTTTTCATCGTAGGGACAATAAAATAAAATGTCTCCGCTGATCGCCTGATGTTTCATTTCACCCGGAAGCTGGAGCAGGATATGCCCGTTCTCCTGCTTCAGCGAAGGAGCCTGCACCAGGTTACCGGCATTCCGGAAGGCATCGATGGTTTGCTGGTAATGCAGTTCATTGTTATAATAATTGTCTTCCACCATCTCGTAATTCGTGCCTACGGAGCGGTAGACCAGGTAACACATACCTGATACAAAGACTATTATCGTGACCAGTAATTTATTTCCCCAGTTCATACTTGTTCATTTAAAATTTTGTAAAAGGTCCCATAAAATTGGTATGCAGGGTAGTGATCTTTTTGTCCCCGTCATAGAGCCCGATGGCCATCCTGATCTCTCTTGACCGCAATTGGCTTTTGGGCAGCACAATGAAAAAATTACCGATACCCTGGCTTGCTTTTTTTACTATCACCGCATTACTGCCCACCAGTTTGACCGAACCAAAATCCCTCATTGCAGATTCCACTTTTAATTGTACAGGAATATCCCGGATGGTCTTGTTCTGGATCTTGATACTGTAATAATTGGCCAGGCTGTCGGGGCCCATTTCCTGGTATAAAAATCCCGGTACGCGGATGATGGTTCCGTCAATCTCCTTCCGGGTAACCAGCATAAAAGTCAATAATCCTGCCAGTACGGTGAGCACTACGGTATAAAACTTCATTCTCCCGGTAAAATGCAGCTTGTCTCCCCGGGCAATTCCATTTTCGGATGCGTAGCGGATCAGCCCTCTCGGCCTGTTCACAGAATCCATAATATGATCGCAGGCATCGATACAGGCGGTGCAGTTCACGCATTCCATCTGTGTGCCGTTACGGATATCAATGCCGGTAGGACATACTTTCACACACTGGAAGCAATCGATACAGTCGCCCACCGCATCACCAGCCATTTTATTTTTCCTGAATTTTTCCCGGGGTTCCCCTCTTTTATAATCGTAGGCTACGATCATGGAATTCCGGTCAAGCAAAACGCTTTGCAGTCTTCCATAAGGACAAACAACCGTGCAGGCCTGTTCCCTGAACCAGATATAGACAAAATAGAATACAAAGGAAAAAATCACGATAGCAATGAAACCGACAAGATGTTCGCTCACCGGTTCGCTGATGATCTTTTTCAATTCATCCATGCTGATGATATAGGCCAAAAAATAATTGGCAATGATGAATGCCAGCGTAAAGAATACAACATGCTTGATGGCTTTTTTCCGGATCTTCTCCGCGGTCCAGGGGCCTTTATTCAGTAATCTTTGTTTGGCGGCATCTCCTTCGATCCAGTATTCCAGTTTACGGAACAGCATTTCCATAAAAACGGTCTGCGGGCAGACCCAACCGCAAAACAACCTGCCAAATGCGGCCGTGAACAGTACGATGAATACAATGAAGGTCACCATCATCAGCCCGAAAATGAAAAAGTCCTGTGGCCAGAAGATCTTTCCGAAGAGAATGAATTCCGCATTGGGGAAATTCAGCAATACAAATGGTCTGCCATGTGCTTTGATAAAAGGCAACGTAAAGAAAAGAGCAAAAAAGAAAAGACTTACGATCGTCCGGGCGGTATAAAATCTTCCTTTGGGTTTATGTGCATAGACCCAATTCCGTTTTCCCCGGGCATCCACCGTTGCCAGGTGATCCCGGAATTCATCCTGATCAGCTTTATGTATAGTATCGTTGGTCATCTCTGATCTGCTTAAGAACTATTTCGGCTTCACGGTCCCGGAACTATCTGCTGTTTTGATTTTGGAAGTATCAGCAGCTTGTTCTTTATACAGCACAGCGCCAGGGTCCGGTTGTTTATGCACGGCCGGGTTTGTGCCTTGTAAGGATCTTACATAACTGGCGATCTGGGCAACCTCTCTGGCGGAAAACTGGTTTCCCCACTGGGGCATCCCTTTATTGGGAACACCATATTTGATCGTTTTAAAAATGTCTTTGATACTCCCGCCATGTAACCAGTATTCATCCGTAAGATTGGGCCCGACCCCCGGGGCACCGTTCACCATGCCGCTGCCATCCTTTCCATGGCAGGTAGGGCATAGACCATCGCGGGTGAAAATTGCTTTTCCCGCAGCGAGGTCAGCCGGATCGTTCAGGAATGTGACACTGGTTTCATCGATATTCTCCCCTTTCTTTTTCAGGTATTCCTTTACCCGCTCATCAGCTGAGTGTACGGCATTGGTATATTCCTGCGCGCTCAGCGGGGCGGTATGGGAAACGTGGTAACGCCATAAATAAACCGCGGCAAATAGGATAGTAAAATAAAAACCCCAGAGCCACCAGGGCGGGAGCCGGTTATTCAGTTCGCGGATCCCATCGTAATCGTGTCCGAGGTCAAGCGCTGCTTCCTGTGTAAGGGGCCTGAATTTATTGAACCTGTCCCACCAGCTCGGACGGCTTTCTTTTATGGGAGCCGTTTCAACTGCAGTGGTTGTTGCCGGTGCAAGCGCGATCTTTTCTTTTCCGATGAGCACACGGATCTGCATAAGCATTACAATGATCACGATGAGTTCAAGGAATATGATGGAAGCCAGTACATAGAACATGTTTGATGACATGCCGGAAATCGTGCCGGATGGAGCAGTCGTTGTCTTATCCTGTGCAAATAAGGAAGCCGAACTCAATGACAGGAATACCAGTATGGCGGCTGATTTCATGTCTGCCGCTTTCTTTGCTTTTTTCACATGAATATCAGCGACACCGACGAGCACATTGCCCAGGATCCCGATCACGATCAACAGGAGAAACATCAGTACAAAAAGGCCGACGGTCAGCGGGTTATTCAAAGGTGAAGGAGCGGGCGGCCCGGCTGCCCAAACAGGCAGGGT
Organism: uncultured Chitinophaga sp.; assembly: GCA_964652845.1. Taxonomy (GTDB): domain Bacteria; phylum Bacteroidota; class Bacteroidia; order Chitinophagales; family Chitinophagaceae; genus JJ008. Next base: position 33,207 of record CAZZDQ010000001.1, on the reverse strand, counting down.
GATCAAGAGCAGGGCCGGCAAGATGATCGCCCTGGACAAGGTTGATCTATGTATGGAAAATAAAGTCATATATCTTGATTTAGGTGTTTAATCATCAAGAGGAAGTTTACTGACCTCTGAAAATTGTTTTTTATTGGTGCGGAACACCCATATCAGCATCACGATAAAGAAAAGGCTGAAGATGAGCAGCGAGCTCATCCCGTAAATATGGATGCCGGTAATTTTTTCTACATAGTGAACGAATTTCATGTTACTTGATTTAAGGTTTATTTATTCTCAGCTACCGGCTGTTGTTTCACTTCTTCCTTGATATCCTTGCCAAGACGCTGGAGGTATGCGATCACAGCAATAACCTCGGCATTTGGAGGTGTTTCAATTTTATCTTTTTTCAGGTTATCGGCGATCATCTGTCCCTGCAGCATCAGGTCGGCATTGGCGCTTTTATCATACCCGGCAGGATAAGGCACTCCCAGTTTTCGCATGGCCCTGATCTTAGCGGGTGTGGTGTTCGTATCAATTTTATTTTCCAGCAACCAGAGATACCGGGGCATGATGGAACCCGGCGACATATCACGCGGATTATAAAAATGGATATAATGCCAGCTATCCGGCCGCTTGCCGCTCTCCCTGGCAAGGTCAGGTCCCGTTCTTTTGCTTCCCCACTGAAAAGGATGGTCATATACAAATTCACCGGCCTTGGAATAACCGCCATCACCGGGATTGGGAGCATAACGTGCCACTTCATCCCTGAATGGACGCACCATTTGGGAATGGCATAGATAACAACCTTCCCGTACATAAATATCCCTTCCCTGCAATTCCAGGGGTGTATAAGGTTTTACGCTGGCGATGGTGGGAATATTTGACTTGACCAGGAAGGTTGGAATCAGTTCGATGAGGCCGCCGATCGCAACCAGGATTAAACTGATCACCAGCATACGAAGCGGTTTCCTTTCAAGGATCCGGTGCCAGTATTCTTTTCTAGGAGTAACCAGTTTTACCAGCGGAGCCGCTTCAGCCGCTTCATTGGCAATGAATTTTCCCTGGCGGATCGTTTTGTACAGGTTATAGACCATGAAGAAAGCCCCGGTCAGGTACAGGGCACCTCCCACGCTTCTCAAAATGTAAAGCGGTTTAATATTCTTAACCGTATCCAGGAAATCAAACTTCAATTGTCCCTCTGGCGTAAAAGCCTTCCACATAATACTTTGTTCAAAACCTGCCCAGTACATCGGAACGGCATAAATGATGATCCCGATCGTGCCCAGCCAGAAATGATTGGTAGCCATTTTCTTTGAATAGAGTGTGGTTCCCCACATCTTCGGGATCATATAATATAGAATGGCAAAGGCCAGGAAACCATTCCATCCCAGGCCTCCGATATGTACGTGGGCGATGGTCCAGTCGGTGAAATGCGAAATAGCATTCACATTTTTCAGGCTCAGCATAGGTCCTTCAAAGGTTGCCATACCGTAACAGGTGATGGCGACCACCATGAATTTCAACACAGGGTCCTCTCTTACTTTATCCCAGGCACCGCGCAATGTGAATAGTCCATTCAGCATACCGCCCCAACTGGGAGCGATCAGCATGATGGAGAATACGGTGCCCAATGATTGTGCCCAGTCGGGCAGGGCGGTATATAACAAATGGTGCGGGCCTGCCCAGATATAAATGAAGATGAGCGCCCAGAAATGGATAATGGATAACCGGTAAGAATAAACGGGGCGGTTGGCTGCCTTTGGCAAGAAATAATACATCAGGCCCAGCACAGGCGTGGTCAGGAAGAATGCAACAGCATTATGACCGTACCACCATTGCACCAGGGCATCCTGTACGCCGGCATAAACGCTGTAACTACCCGTAGCGGAATAGGGGAGTTCAATTGAACGAACAATATGCAGCATCGCAACAGTAACCCAGGTAGCGATATAAAACCAGATCGCTACATAAAGATGGCGCTCCCTTCTTTTAATGATCGTGCCGAAAAGATTAATGCCAAAGATGATCCAGATGATGGCAATGGCTACATCAATGGGCCATATCAGTTCTGCATATTCGGCGCCGTTGGTCAGCCCCAGCGGGAGCGTGATGGCTGCTGCCACTATGATGGCCTGCCATCCCCAGAAATGGATCCAGCTGAGCCGGTCGCTGAACATCCTTGCTTTGCAGAGCCGTTGCAGCGAATAATAGATACCCGCAAAGGATGCATTACCGACAAATGCAAAGATGATGGCATTGGTATGCAAGGGACGCAGCCGGCCGAAAGTGGTGGGCGCAAAATTCAGGCTGGCAGCAGGGAAATAGATCTGGATGGCCACCCAGAGTCCCACGAGCATGCCGATCACGCCAAAGACAATGGTGGCATAGCCGAAAGCTTTTACGATCTTGTTGTCATAATAGAATTTTTCTACTTGCATAACCTGGGTATTTGGTGAGTTATTTTTTTTCGACGGCGGAAGGTTTATCATCGAATAAAATGCGCGATGCGGGGGAATACTCGTCTTCGAATTGCCCGCTTTTCACACTCCATAAAAAAGCAATAAGAAAAACGGCAGCTACCCCGATACTGGCGGCCAGCAGGATGATGATCACACTCATAGTTTCAGTTTTCCAAAAAAGTAAAAGTATCCGGGTATTAAAAAGGCTGAACTAATGTTTATCAAACCGGCAACTGATTTTAATCAGTCGTTAATTTCATTGAACGACAGGGTTATCATAAACGCATTTTCTTTGCCAGGAGTGCACTGCTGCCAAATGTGAGCAGGATAATGCTCAGGGTGCTGCTGGGCATCAGGATGGCAGCGGTCAGGGGGGATAATTTTCCCTGGACGGCAAAGAATATCCCGATAACATTATAGGCAATTGACAGAATGAAACTGGAAATGACGATCTGCCGGTTGGCCCTGCAAAGGCGGATGAACTGCGGCAGTTTCGGGAGCATAGGGGCTTCCAGGATGGCATCGCTGGCAGGTGTGAAATTATTAGATTCATCGGATACGGCGATACCCGCATTTGCCTGTTTCAGGGCACCGGCATCATTCAGGCCATCCCCGATCATCATGACCTGATGACCTTTCTTCTGCAACTGTTGTATATAAGCCAGTTTGTCTTCCGGTTTCTGATCGAATAAAAGCGTTGCCTCTCTTCCGAGTATTTTTTCGAGATTCTGTTTTTCAGCATTATTATCCCCGGATAATACCGAAAGGCTGAAATCTTTTTCCATATCTTTTACCAGCCGGGGAATAAAGGGCCTGTAATGATTTGTAAATATAAAATATCCCATGGGCCTGCTCCCGATATTTACAAATACAGAAGTCTTGTTTTCTGTTATGGCCGGGTGGCCGGTAAATGCTGCTGACCCTAATTGTACCCGCACACCTTCGATCAAACCCGAAATTCCCATTCCCGGCGTTTCGGAATATGAATCAACCTTCATTCTTTTCGATACGGAAGATTCAAAATGCCTTACCAGGACCTTGCTCAGGGGATGGGATGATACGGAAGCCATGGACAGGATAGATTGTTTATTTACTTCATTCAGTTTTTCTCCTTCATACCTGATCTCCTGGTCACGCGTAGTAGTAAGGGTGCCCGTCTTATCGAAAACAATAATGTTCACCCCGGCGATCTTTTCAATTATCTCTGCATTGCGTAAATAAAAATGATTTTTGCCGAGGATGCTGAGGATATTCCCGTTGGTGAAACTATTCGAGAGTAATAAGGCGCAGGGGCAGGCGATAATGAAAACAGAAGTAACGGCCGGCCAGATCCGGGCGGGGTCGTTGAACCTCCAGTATACACCCGCAACCAGGGCAATACCCAGCATAATAAAACTGAAATAACGGCTGAGCAGGTGCACAAATGAAACAGGATTTTCCGTTGCGGTCATTGCGCTTCCTTCCCTGTTCCATAATTTGGTAAGATAACTTTGTGATACTTCCTTTACAACCAATATCTCCATATTTCCCCCTATTTGTTTGCCCCCGGCATAGACCAGTTCTCCCACTTCTTTCAAGCGGGGCAGGGATTCACCCGTCACAAAGCTGTAATCAATGAATGCTTTTCCCCTTGTTAAAATGCCATCGGCAGGGATCAGCTCTTCATGATGGACCAGGAGTGTATCGCCTGGTTTGATGTCCGGCAACTGAATGGGGATCTCCTTTTCATCCTTCCATAATGAAACCGCAACGGGGAAATATGAAGTATAATCCCGTTCAAAGGAAAGCTGGCGGTAGGTCTTGTTCTGCAGTACCCTTCCTGCCAACATAAAGAATACAATCCCCGACATGGAATCAAAATACCCGCCACCCCTGCCCCCGATCACTTCAATGGCACTTCGGATAAAAGTAATGATGATGGCAAGAGCAATGGGAGTATCAATGTTCAGGAATTTATTTTTCAGGCTTGTAAAGGAGGATTCATAAAATGGAAGCGATGAATACAGGAGGACCGGGATGGCCAGGCCGAAATTAAGCCAGCGGAAAATGCTGCGCAGTCCCGTTTCCGAAGCGTCAATGCCCAGGTATTCGGGAAAACTCAACAACATGATATTGCCAAAACAAAATCCCGCTACGCCAAGCTGGTAGATCATTCTTTTATGAACGGATGCCCTTTTTTCCTTTCGGGAAAAATTCCGCTCTCCGAGGTCATGCAGGCTGATATAAGGCTCATACCCGATACCCGTCAGGGTCTCGGCAACTTTCCGAAGGCTGGTAAATGCAGGCTGAAAAATGATATCCACTTCTTTTTTTGTGAAATTCACTTTGCATGAAATGATCCCCGCATTGAGTCGATGAAGATTCTCCAGCAGGTAAAGACAGGAGCTGCAATGCATCTGGGGCAGGTAAAAGCTGAGGTGTGCCTGGTTTTCATCCCTGAAATTGATGAGCCGGGCCTGTATTTTCTCATCATCCAGGTAAGCGAATTTATTCTTCCGCGGTTTGATCCGCTGACTGACCCCCGGGCGCTCATTGAGGTTATAATATTCACAGAGACCGGACTGATCCAGGATATGATAGACCATTTTGCACCCTTCGCAGCAAAAATATTTTTCATCTTCGCGGATAGCATCATTCAGGCAGGTTTCACCGCAGTGATAGCATTGCAAACGGGTCTGCCTGGAAATAGTTGAGGGCATATTTACCGAAAATAAACGTCTAAAATATCTGTAAGTATACCCTGCCGGGGTGAGCAAATTCAAAACGCGGACTGATCTTAATCAGCTGCGTTCTGCAATTGTTTTTGATTTCCAGTAGCCTGTTCATTTGAAAGCGTCGCAGTTGTACTGTTTCCGGGTTTGCTGCGTAAAGCTGTTATGGCGGCCCAGATCATGATCAAAAGCCCGAGAAAGATCACAATGCCGCTATATGTGAACAATCTGAACCAGGACTGACTTTTCTGCATGATCGTAGCGAATGCATCTTTATCCAGCCTGCCCGACATCTTTGTGATCCCGGCCCCGATCAGGGATATCCAGAATACAAGCAGGGCGATATTGGTGATCAATATCCCCGCACCCGCCGATCTTTTTTTACGTGCAAATGCATCTGTCCGCTCCTGCTGTATGATATAAAATACGGAAGCAAAGAGCAGCATGGTATTGATACCAATCGTGGCGCCCATGGCATGGGCTACCGTGATATGAGTGCCGTGCGTATAATAATTCCATGCCGGCACGGAAATGGAAATAGCGAGCACCAGGTTGAGCAGGATCCAGCTGTCGGCATAAGAAAGAAGCCGGTAGGGAATGCGATGATAATTTTTCCGGGCACCGCTCATGGTCTTTCTCCATTGCATGATCAGGTGTGCCAGGATGAGCAGTTCCGTCATACTGATGATATAGGCTACCATTTTCACCCAGGAAGCGGCGGGGACGATATAAGTATGATGCCCCCAGTTGAACATCAGATTGACCAGGCCGAGGAAATAAAAGAAATACCCCAGCGGGGAACGGCAGGTCTTCGTGTTGCCGCTCATTTTTTCCATCACATACATTCCCGTACCATAGACGAGCATATTCCAGCTGCCCACCATGGAACCGATGGCTTTCCATTGTATGGTCATATCCCGCACAATATTGACGAAAAAATAATCGAAAAGCCAGAGATAGGATTCCATCATGGTGATAAAAAAGAAAATGATGCCGGTGGACCAGCTCAGGATATACACAGGGGCTTTACGGTAATCGGGCCGCAGGGTAAAAAAGAAATTAATTGCAAAGGGTATCCAGGAAATAATAATGGCTCCACCGAGCAGGGGCGGGAATTCAAGGTATTCGCGGCCGCCAAAATAACCCATAAAGAAACAGCTTACTATCATAAGTGAAATGCCGAGCTGGAGGATAAAATGAATCCATGCTCCCTGCGGCCAGAAAATTTTTCGGCTGGCAACCCTGGGGATATAATAATAGATGCCTGCCTGGGCCGCTGTAAAAATCCAGGTAATTACCAGGTAGACATGCAGGGGACGGGTTTGCTGAAAGGAAAGTTTATTCTTCAGAAACTCAGGAACGATATACTGGAATGCACCTCCCATACCCAATAAGAGCCCGGTCAACAGGTAGGAAAGTGCGAGGAAGAGAAAGGCCCTGGCCACTTTATCCGAGGACCTATGGTCCGGACTTACCTGGACAATATTATTAACGGCAATGCTCAAAAATGGCTGGGTATTTTATAAGTAATAGCTGTTCGATCCACGTACCGGAGATAACTGATGATATCATCAACCTGTTCCTTGGTGAAATGAAAATTTGGCATCCGGGGTCCGCCTGCCTGTAAAAATGCCCGCATGTACAACTCGCCCTGCTGCGGGTCGCTGTATGCAGTCGTGAGTTCAGGGCCGAGGTAACCACCCAGGCCATAGATCTGGTGGCAGGAAGTGCAATTATACTGCTGGTATAATTGCTTTCCTTCCACGATATGAGCATATTCCCGGGCCGGAATGTTTGCTGAACTTTCTGTTCCCCTGGTATATACCACGGCGCTGTATACGGCATACAACGTTAAAAGCACAATAAAAACAGAGATCCTGAGCATGTTATATTTTTTGGCCGGAAATATAAGGACAAATAAAGTCAGACCGGTTGAGCCATCTCATGTAAAAAGGATCAGGCCCCTATGATCATAAATTCTTTTTCCGGAAACTTCTCAGGGAAAGCCAGAGCGGAATTATGATCCACAGGAACATAATCCCTGTTGTAAAAAGCATGCCTGTCCCGCTGCCAAAAAAATCTTTATACAAAGCGCTGGTATAACCCATCAGCGCACTGATATCCATTTTGAGCAATACGAAGATCCGGCCCAGGTCCACGGGGTTTAATGCAGAAAGGACCAGTGTGATCTTTTCAAGCGGGTAATCACTGAACCGGAACATGATCTGGATCAGCAACCCGTCATAGATCAGTGCAAAATAAAACCACAATAATAAAGCGAAACCGATTCCTCTTGCCTTATCCCTTGACCTGACAGATGTGAAAAAAGCAAGCGAAGTGAAAACCAGAGTGAGACATACTCCGCTGAAGATAAGGGCTAGGCCCGTTGCATTCGGTGAATAGATCAAAATAGGGATGCCTGCACCGGCCAGAAAGGCTCCGGTCAGAGAAAAACCCACGCCCGCAAATTCACTAAGCAGGATCCTTCTCCGGCTCATGGGCTGGGAAGCCATGAGTTCAATGAATTCATAGGAATTATAATAATGAATGGTCGTGAATATAAGGCTGACAAGCGGCAGAACGATCAGTACGATATTAAGCAAACTGACAAGCGCCTTGCTGCCGCTTTCTTCCGTCTGGAACATACTCAAGGAAACGATCAGCAAAAAAGCCGTATAAGCAAGGATGATTTTGCTGCGCAGGATATCATACAAAACATATCGTGTCAGTTTCAGCATCTTAATTTTCATTTACCACCTTGTTGACAGGCACGGACGAGCCATTTTGTTGCCTGTTTTGTTCATTTTTCATGATCTGGGCAATGGCCTTACCCAATTTTTGTTCGCCGGTATCTGCCTGTAATTCCCCGATCGGTTTATAAAAGCGGAGCCTGCCTTCCTGCATGTACATAACATGGGTGGTGATTTCATCCAGGTCGCTGAGGATATGGGATGTGATGAGGATCAGCCTGTTCTTCTTTTTCTCTTCAAGAATCTTTTCTTTCAGGATCTCGGAAGCCAGCGGATCAAGACCCGCAGTCGGCTCATCGAGGATCAATACAGAAGGATGAAAGAGAAAGGCCAGTGACGCGCTGACCTTTTGCCTGGTGCCCCCGCTCAACGTGCGCATCGGTTTATTTTCCACTTTATCCAAACCAAATTGAGAATATAAAAATGTATCCGTGTCCTGGTCACTGCGGATTCGGATCTTTTTCAGCATGCTGAATAACTGCCCCACTTTCATATTATCGGGATAACGCCCGATCTGGGGCATATACCCGATCTGTGTACGGTAAGCGGGATCCCGGTCGATCATTTTTTCGTCCACAAATATTTTCCCGCTGTCGGGATGCACCATTCCCAGGATACATTTGATCAGGGTGGTCTTTCCCGAACCATTGGGCCCGATAAGCGATATGACCTGCCCGTTGTTAAAGGAAGCCGTTACATCATCTACGGCATTCAATTTCCGGAAACGTTTGCTGATATGTTCGAGCCGGATCATAAAGGCAGGGGTTTCATGAGGGGTTTATTGTCAGCCAGGTTTTCAGGTGTCAGGCTGGGGATGGCTCTTTCGGCCCTGTCCAGCAATTGCACAGTGAAACTGCGCATCAGCAGGAGCATGTTGGGATTATCCTCCACCATCACAGAATAAAGGCTGACGGGGTGATAGGACACATCGCCGATACCATCTTTATTCAGGTCATATCCTTCATATTTATCCCAGTAATTATTGTAAAAACTATTCAGTGAAATGGAGCCATTGGTTCCTACATCAAAACTATTTCCGGTAAAATTATTATGAAAGAAATTATTGTTATCGCAACTGGCCTGCACTTTGAGCGCCCAGCCGTTATCTTTAAAAATATTCCTTTCAATATCCATCCGGCTTGAACCTTCCATATGGATCCCCACGGAATTCTTGTAAAATGTATTGTGACTGATATGGCTGTCAGAAATATCCTTTAACAGGATCCCGTATGTCGAAGGGCCCCAGTTCTCTTCAAAGTGATTGTCCTGCATGGTAACGCTTTTGGAATACATCACCGCAACCCCCGCGCCATTGTTGCGGAAAGTATTGCTGCGATATGTATCATTATTGGAAAACATGAAATGCAGGCCATAGCGTATATTTTTTTCACTCAGGTTGCCAACGATCGTGGAAAAGGTGACGAATTCAAAATAGATTCCGTCGCGATGTCCCCCCACATAATTATTTTCGATGAGGGCATGATTGGATTTCCAGAGATGAATGGCATTGCCTGACAGTTGCTCCAGTGTCGCATGACCGGTAATAAAATTATTTTTCACAGTTATATAACTGGAATTGGAAATATGAATGCCGAAAGAAGCGCTGTTAATGAAATTATTTTCCAGTATGATATCAGAGGCATCTACCACTTTAATGGAGGCAAAATCATTGGTAGCGGAATAACCGGCATTGAGCAGTTGTAAATTCTTTATACGGATCCTCTTTCCGCTGAGCAGGAATATCTCGTATTTGTTCTCCCCGTCCAGCAGGGCCCCATTTTCGCCAATGACCGTCAGGGGCCGGGTAATGGTGATATGCCCTTCCCGGTAGAGTCCCGGCTGAAGGATGAGCGTGTCATCATCTTTTGCAACAGCAATGGCCTGTTTGATGGATGTGAATTGCCGGCCGGAACCCACGATGATCCTGTTGGCAAAAGGTTGTAGGGGCAGGAACAATGCAAGAAAGATAATAATTGGTTTCATCACTGCACGGTATCAAATAATTCATTCCAATTTACAATATTACCCAGTTTTTCAACCTGCACTTTTTGGGCTTCACCTAATGTTACAAAAGAAGCGGTATGGCCATTCATCGGGGTTTGAAATGCAGGACTGACCAGGTAAATTGCCTTGTCTGCATCAATAAAATCATTTTGCCTGCTGTAATTGACCGTAAGCCTCCGTGATATTTCCTTATCAGTAAGCAAGCCTGATTTCAAATACCTGATCATGCAGGCCAGGTCATCGAATTTAAAGACCTTCCCTTTTTTTGTGATGACCTCGCCGCCGAAATGAGGATCAATGACCCCCATTTTGCAGTAATAACATTCATCCTTACCATACTGGAAAGGTTCCGGTTTTTGTGAGCAGGAAGCCAGGGAAAGCAGGCTTCCATAGGCCAGGACATGCAAAACAAAATTTTTCATGGCTTTCTCCCTTTCTTTGCCTCCCTGTGCTGGTGATACCAGTCGGCAAACCAGACCGCAAATGCCAGGGCTCCCGCCCCAATGACAACCCATCCCCCGATATCCGGTAGTGAATATGCATCAAAGTTCAGCAATCGTTTATGCCCGAGCAGCGGAGGCTGGTAGGAGAGACCCGGGATCTGGATAGGGGCAGTGGGATCCAGGTGATGACCATAATTGTATTCCCATTTATAAAAATCAACCATCGCTGCAACTCCGCCCAGCACTGTCAGGATGAGGTAATAAAACAGGAACTTTCTTTTTCCGGTAACCGCAACAGCAACTCCCAGCACAATGAAAAATGCCACCACATAAGGCAGGAATTTAAATTCGGGGAACATGTTTTCCGTAATGCGGTGCATGCCGATATAGTGATTCAGCCCGTTTACCACATCAATATCCCCGCTCAGTCCGTTTATCCAGATATTCATCTTCAGTCCTTCCGGGTATTGCGGGGCGAAGAGATCGATCCGCCAGGCCGGGAGAAAAAACACAACGAGCAGTGCGCCTGAAGCAAAAGCCACCAGCATTCTGGATCCGATTGTAAGTTTATGGGGCATAAAAATATTTTTAAAAAAACCCGGGGCCACAAAACCCCGGGTCTGTGTACAATGAAATATCGCCCAAAAAAATCACTTTTTGGCAGGAGGCAATAATACGGCATCGATCACGTGCACCCACCCTTGGATGCCCGCACCGATGCTACAATGGTTGCCGCCTTATTGAGCATTATTTTTCCGTCTTTTACGCTGATAGTGACATTATCCCCGTTGACCATATTCAGGGTCATGCCATCATTAAAGAAATCCGTGCTAAGGGCAGATGTGGTGACATGATACTGCAAAATATTCTGCAGGTCGGCTTTTTTCTCAGGTTTCATCAGGTCATCCACTGTCCCCCTGGGCAGTTTATCAAAAGCTGCATTGGTAGGCGCAAAAACGGTGAAAGGACCTGCATTCGATAAGGCTGTCACCAGGTCTGCCTGTTTTAAAGCTGATACCAGCGTGGTATGGTCCTTTGAGCCTACTGCCACTTTAACGACATCTTTTTGTGAAGCAGTATCCTGCACGGCTTCCTGTCCGCCAGCGGGCGTGTTGTTCCCGTTCGTTGAAACGGTCTGTGACGGATTGTCCTTATTGTTTCCGCAGGCCATCCATGTGATCATGGATAATATGACTGCGATCCTGGATATTACTTTCATTTCATTTTGATTTTTAAAATGAACAGTCAATTTCTGTTTTGCCCCGTTGAATCCTTAGGCATGTTCTTCCCGGTACTGAACATCAGGGGCACATTATTACCGGGTGCGCTGATACGAATATAGCCCTGCATTTCCTGGTGCAGCGCTGAGCAAAAGTCGGTGCAGTAAAATGGATATACACCTATATGGTCCGGTTTCCACATGAGGGTCTGCGTTTCACCGGGCATGATGAGGATTTCCGCATTATTAGCACCCTTGATGGCAAAACCATGCGGGATATCCCAATCCTGTTCCAGGTTCGTGACATGGAAATACACTACATCACCGAGTTTTACGCCTTCGATATTATCAGGTGTGAAATGGGAACGAATGGAGGTCATATAGACATGCACTTCATTACCCTTGCGTTCAACCTTTGTATTGTTATCGCCCATGGCAACCGCAGGATTCTTGTTATCCTCGATCTTATAGAATTTCAATGAATTCTTCATGACCAGGTCGGCCGGTATGGCTTCTCCATAGTGCGGTTCTCCGATCGTGGGGAAATCCAGGAGCAGTTTCATTTTATCTCCGCTGATATCGTATAACTGTGCGCTCTGGCAAAGTTCAGGGCCGGTGGGCAGGTAACGGTCCTTGGTGATCTTGTTATAAGCGATCACATATTTACCCCATGGTTTGGCAGTGGGTCCGCCCGGCACGCACAAGTGCCCGATGGAATAATAGGTTGGCACCCTGTCCAGCACCTGCAGGTCACTAAGCCTCCATTTCACAATCTCGGAGGATACGAAGAAAGAAGTATAGGCATTACCGTTGGCATCGAATTCAGTGTGCAGGGGGCCCAGCCCGGGTTTCTGCACTTCGCCATGCAGGACCGCATCATATTTCAATACAGGGATACCTTCATAATCGCCATCATAATTCTTGGCGGCAATGGCAGCCTGGATCTTGGTAAAAGAAAATACGGGGATAACGGCTGCCAGTTTTCCGCTACCAACAATATATTCACCTGTGGGATCAGTATCACATCCATGGGGGGATTTGGGGCATGGCATGAAATAAACCATATCCGGGCAATTCTTCGGATCCAGGACGGTCACTTCATTTTCTATAGTGGAGCTGGCCATATGTTTGGCCTCATCATAGGTATTGTGCGCATATTTCACAGATCTTTTTTCTCCTTTTCCGGCCTTCAAGTATTCTTCGGCTTTTTTCCAGTTCACACAGAGGATGAAATCCTTGTCTTTCTGGCTGGCATTCACTTCGAGCAGGGTATTCGCCCTTTCTGAATTATAGCAACTGAAAAAGAACCATCCGTGCGATTTGCCTTTTCCGGCTCGGGCCAGGTCAAAATTCACGCCCGGAAGCAGGATCTGGAATGCGATATGCATTTTCCCGGTGGAAGAATCCACGCCGATAAAACTTACCGTTCCCCTGAAATTCTGTTTATAGGTATTGATGGGTACGTCGCCGTTGGTATTATCCATGGGTATACTGAATCGGGTGCCGGCTACCACATACTCTGAATTCTCGGTAATAAACGGCGAGGAGTGATTTCCAGCGCTGTTTGGTATTTCAATGATCTCTGCGGTCGTAAAAGTTTTCAGGTCTATCCGGGCAATGCGGGGCGTGTTATTACCGTTACCGAACACCCAGCGTCCGTCGTGTACGCCATTTGTTTCCGAAAGAGCGATATGGTGCAGGTCATCCCAGGGCACATAACCATGGGAAGTGTTAAGCATCGCTTTGGTTTCCTCGCTGTAGCCATAACCTTTTTCAGGATCTACTGAGAATACGGGGATCACGCGGAACAAACGGCCGGAGGGCAGTCCGTATACGGACATTTGCCCACTGAAACCGCCTGATACAAAATTGTAAAACTCGTCATATTTACCCGGTGCGACATAAACTTTTGAAGCGGCATCACCGCTGATGGCGGTGGTAGCCCCGTGCGGCTTGCAGCCCAATAGTGAAATCAGGGCACCTACCAGGACGATGGGAACTAATAAATTTTTTTGCAGGGGATGTTTCATATAGAATGTTTAATTTTTAAGATCCATTTTTTGATGCCGGTTCCTGTATTCAGGATCATTTTTCCCCGTCATTGCTGCGCATGAACTCGATCACTTCACGGGCCTGGTCCTTGTTCAGATTCTGATTGGGCATTCGCACCATGCAGAACTCGAGCAGTTTCTTGGCTTCCTCGTCATTGTTCAGCATCATTTCCGTGTTCATGACCATATTCATGATCCAGGTGGGTGTACGGCGTTTCGTGACATCTTTCCAGCCGGGGCCCACTAATTTTTCATTGGTCAGCCGGTGGCAGGACTGGCATTTTAATTCATACGTGCCCTTCCCGTTTGTCACCCACTGCGCATTGAGGGGGTTGCTAAGCTTGATCTCATCCTGTTTGACTTCAGGAGCTCGCTGGGATGTGTCTTTGATCATTTCATGAATGTTGACTGCGGGGCTATCATTCTTCACCCCTTCATGGCAGGCAGAAACGACCAGGGAAATGCATGCTGCCAAGGCTACCGTCGGTTGAAAACTTTTCATGTTCATTTGTTTTGATTAAAAGATATGGATGTCTTTTTTCAGTGCACAAAAATATTTGTCCTCCGTATGGGAAATATCTGATAAATATCAACGCCGGAACTGATATTAGTCAGCCCGGTCAGCAAAGGACAAAAATAGTTTTGGCGCCCGGAAATTTTATATTTATGACCTCGAAATCCTTCGGATATGCGCTCAGCGCCATCTTGTATCTCACCGAAGAGCCGCGTGTCCGGAAACCGGTACAGTTGAAGGAGATCGCCAGACATTTGCATGCTCCCAAATATTTTTTGGGAAAGATCTTAATGCAACTGGTCAAGAATGGCCTTTTGCAATCGCAAAAGGGACCGAACGGTGGTTTCTCCGCCACTTCCCGTACGATATCAGCTCCCCTTTTGAAACTGCTGGAACTCACGGGCAGATCAAACCAGTTAGATATCTGCATCCTGCGCCTGAAGAAATGCAGCAGCCGGAATAAATGTCCCCTTCATGACAAGGTTGTGGAGAACAGGAACCAGTTCCTGCATATTTTTTCTACTACTACCATCCAAGATCTAATGAGCATATCCCGGGACGCTGACAGGGAAACAGAATTGCCGGAAAGATTCAAAGAAGCAACTTTTTCCCGTTAAATTGTGCCGGGACATTCAGCGGATTATTCTTATTTTGTTTACTTATGCTGGAAGCGAATCACTTTCTTTCCCTGTTCCAAAATGCCAATGAAGGGATCATTATCTGCAATGATAAACGACAGATCGTACAGTTCAACCCTGCTGCAGCCGGGATGTTCGGGTATGAAAATGATGAACTCAATGGCCGGGAGATCGAAATGCTGATCCCCGAAAAATACAGGGCCACTCATGAGCAATATGGTAATCATTTTATCCAGCACCCAGCTCATCGTAAAATGGGCGAAGGCAGGGACCTGGCCGGCAAACGCAAAGACGGAACAGTCTTCCCGGTTGAGATCAGCCTGAGCTATTATACCTATGATCATAGAAAATATATTATTGCTTATATCATCGATATCACCCGCCGCAAACAACTGGAGCATGAGATCATCAACCAGCGTAACGAACTGGAAAAGATCACTTCGAACATGCAGTTATTGAATGCAAGCCTGGAAACCAAGGTGGAGGAACGGACCCTGATCCTGCAGGAAGCCCTGCAAAAACTGGAAGAATCACAGAAAGAACTGAGCGCCTCGCTTGACAAGGAAAGGCAGCTCAACGAGATCAAGAGCCGCTTTGTTTCCATGGCTTCCCATGAATTCAGGACCCCGCTCAGCAGTATCCTGTCTTCGGCATCCCTGCTGTCCCATTACACCACCACGACGGAACAGGAAAAACGGGAGAAACATATACGCCGTATCAAGAATTCGGTGGATCATATGAATGAACTGCTGGAAGATTTCCTCTCGCTTGGAAGGCTTAATGAAGGCAAGGTGAACGTACAGACGGCGACGTTCAGCCTGAAAGAACTCATGGCAGATATAGCAGATGAAATGAATGCGGTCCTGAAACGAAAACAACATATTGAGCTGTCCTGCGGGGCAAACGTCATAGCACATACCGACCGGCGGCTGCTTCGTAACATCCTGATCAACCTGCTTAGTAATGCTTCCAAATTCTCAGCGGAAGAAAAACCGATCCATATCAGGGCGGAATCGGATGACAAAAAGATCATTGTTTCCATTGCCGATCAGGGAGTGGGAATTGCACCCGAGGACCAGTTGCATCTTTTCTCCAGTTTTTTCAGGGGAGCCAATGTCCTCAATATCCAGGGTACGGGACTGGGCCTGCATATTGTAAAACGATACGTGGATCTCCTGAAGGGTACCATACATATTGAAAGTAAATTAAATGAAGGCACAAATGTTACCTTTGCCTTACCTCAAAATAAACGCTGATGCCCAAGTCTGTTTTAGTCATCGATGATAACCTGGATATCAGGGAAAATACCGCCGAAATACTGGAGCTGGCGGGTTATAAGACATTCACCGCCGAGAACGGAAAGATCGGTGTGGACCTTGCACAGAAGGAAAAACCGGATATCATTGTCTGCGATATCATGATGCCTGAACTGGACGGTTACGGCGTATTGCATCTGCTGAAAAAAAATGACGGCACACAGCATATTCCCTTTCTTTTTCTTACCGCAAAAACAGAAAGAAGCGATTTCCGGAAGGGAATGGAAATGGGGGCCGATGATTATATCACTAAACCATTTGAGGATATCGAACTGCTGAATGCAATTGAGACCAGGCTCAAAAAAGCGGAAGTGCTCGAAAACCGCTATACCGCCTCCCCGCAGGGCATCAACCAGTTTCTGCGGGACGTAAAATCGGCCGGGCTCATGAACAAACTGGCCGACCAGTACAATGTGGAAACCTATCCCCGCAAGCAGGCCATTTACCAGGAAGGAAAGCGCCCCCGTTTTTTATTTTATCTCGTGAAAGGAAAGGTGAAGGGCTTTCGGACACATGAGGATGGCAAAGAATATATCACCGACCTGTATGCTGACGGAGATTTTATAGGCTACCCCGCCCTCATTGAAGACAAGAACTATGATGACAGTACGGTAGCGCTGGATACCTGCGAAGTGATGCAGATCCCCCGCGAAGATTTTTTACAGATGATGTACGGTAATATGGAAGTGGCTGCCAAATTCATCCGCATCATCACACAAAATGTAAAGGAAAAAGAAGAGCGCCTGCTGAACCTGGCCTATAGTTCCCTCCGCAAAAGAGTGGCCCGGGCGCTGGTAGATATCAACCATAAATTCAATACGGAGAACAAGGACAACCCGCTGGAGATATCGCGGGAGGATTTTGCGCATTATGTAGGCACGGCCACCGAGTCCCTGATCCGGACACTCAGCGATTTCAAATCAGAAAAACTGATCGAGATCAGGGACGGAAAGATACTCATCACCCACCTGGATAAGTTGAAGAACCTGCTGTATTGATTCGCATCCATATGATCCCGCCGGATGTATTGCTTACCGGCGAACTGATCAGTTTTTCCCCGAGGAGATCTCTTTTCCGTGCATATTCTGCTGTTGAAGGGTCAGGTTGTCGGTCATATTGGTTTCAAGCCAGAGGTTACCCGATTTACGGAACACATGTACGTTCAATTTGAATTTTGTCAGGAATGTCTTTTCCAGGTCTTTTACTTTCATATCATCCCGGATCTCGATTTTCCCGCCGAAAAGTTTGCCCTGGATCTCAGCGATCTTTTTTTCACCAGGCAAGACCTGTTTGACAGCAATCCCTTCCTGGTGCCGGGGTGGGGCATAGAAAAATTCGAGCTTCAGGAATGGAAATACTTGATTGAAATCCTCCTGCAATTCCCTGATCAACCGTAGTGGCCTGATTTGTAGATACATTTCCGTTGCATTAATAAACATAAATAGTATGAATCCCCTCCCTTCTTTCGTTTAGCCCTTTTGGGATCGTGATAATTAATTCCCCCGCTTTGTATACCGCCCTTGTCATCATCCCATCAGCATCATCGGGCATGGTGAAGGTCCGGCTCCAGGAATGATAGTCGAATTCCCACCGGTCGTGTATAACGGCTGTTTCACCAGCCTCCCGGGAAGCGGAGATCGTTATTTTATTGTTCTCAATAACGATAGCGAAATCATTTTTGAGAAATCCCGGAGAAGCCACGATGATGATATACTCCTGTTCTTCATTAAAGACATTAACGGCCGGGCAGAGGAGTCTTTTGTTTTTGGTCTGCGCATTTTCTTTTTCATCACGGAAAAGAAAACCTTTTTTTAAGGCAGGCTTCGTAACGGCTGATTGCATGGTGAATTATTTACCCTAATATAAAACGAAAATAAAAGGATGCGTGCCGCAGGCGGCTGATAGTTGTTAAGGAAGCGGATGATTTTTATCATTCATCCCCTTCCTGCTGAAAACTGTCGAGATCCCTTCTTTGTTTTTTGGTGGGACGGCCGATCTTGCTCCGGCGTTTCCCGGTATGAAAAACAGCGGCCTGGAATTGAAGCCGCTGAATTTCTTCCGCAGGGGTGATATCCAGGTAATATTTTACAGCTTCCGCATAAGCGACCCGGTGGTGCAATAAGCCGGTGACTTTGATCTGCCATCGCTTGTGCTCTGTTTTCACTTCATACACATCCCCGATACATACATGCCTGGACGCTTTGGCAGCCGACGCGTTGAATTTTACTTTGCCGCTTTCGCAGGCTGCTGATGCAAGTGTTCTTGTTTTGAATAGACGTATTGCCCAGAGATATTTATCTAAACGCAGTTTTTCTTTTTCCAACTTATAAAATTCTCTTTTGAGACCTGCCTGCCGCAGGCAGGTTTAGAGGGCTGAAAAGTATTGATGAAAATAAGGTATCGTTTCAATGCCCCTGTAAAAATTCTCAAGATTGAATTTCTCATTCGGTGAATGCAGGTTATCATTGTCGAGCCCAAACCCCATGAAAACGATCTTGATCCCCAGTTCCTTTTCCAGTATGGAACAAATAGGGATACTGCCGCCGCCGCGAACCGGGATGGGTGTTTTTCCGAATGTGGTCTCAATGGCTTTTGCTGCTGCCTGGTATCCTTTGCTGTCAATGGGGGTCATATAAGGTTCCCCGCCATGATGTTCCCATGCTTTTACCGTAACAGAACGGGGAGCAATGGATTTAAAATACGCGAGCAGTTTTTTTGTCATCTTTTTGGATGATTGGTTGGGAACCAGCCGGGCCGAAATTTTCGCCGTCGCTTTTGAAGGAAGCACCGTTTTCGCTCCTTCACCTGTATAACCGCCCCAGATCCCGTTCACTTCAATAGTGGGCCGGATGCCGGTGCGCTCATAGGTGGTATAACCTTTTTCTCCCCACAGGTCCTTTACACCGATCTCTTCTTTGTATTTTTTATTGCTGTAAGGCGCTTTATTGATAAGCTTTCTTTCCTGCGTCCCGGCTTTGACCACATCGTCATAGAACCCGGGGATCGTGATATGATTATTCTTATCATGACAGCTGGCGATCATCCTGGCCAGGATCGTGATCGGGTTGGCCACCGCCCCGCCATACGTGCCGCTGTGCAGGTCCCTTTTGGCACCGGTCACCTCCACCTCGATATAACTCAATCCCCTGACACCGGTATCGAGTGACGGGGTCTCCATACTCAGCATGGAACTGTCGCTGATCAGGATCACATCAGCCTTGAGCATTTCTTTATTCGCCGCTACAAATTTTCCAAGGTTGGGAGAGCCCACTTCCTCTTCACCTTCAATAAGGAATTTGATATTTGTCTTCATCGTTTTGGTCCTTGTCAGGATCTCCAGTGCTTTTACGTGCATGTAGAACTGGCCCTTGTCGTCGGCGCTGCCGCGTGCAAATATTTTCCCGTCCCTGATCACGGGTTCAAAAGGACCGCTATGCCAAAGTTCCAGGGGCTCGGGGGGTTGCACATCATAATGACCATATACCAGTACAGTGGGCTTGGAAGCACTGACAATTCTTTCACCATAGACGACCGGGTGACCATCGGTAGGCATCACGGCGGCTTTATCACAGCCCGCTGCGATCAATTTTTCTTTCACCGCTTCCGCACATTTCAGCATGTCTGCTTTGTGCTCGCTTTTTGCACTGACAGAAGGAATGCGTAACAGGTCCAGGAGCTCATTCAAAAACCTGTCCTTGTTCTTTTCCTGGTATTCTTTCCAAGCGCTATTCATGATGTTTTATTTTAAACGAAGATAGGAAGGATGGGGAAATGAAGGCGATGTTGATAGTGTCCGGGTGTTCACTTATCTTTTTTCACTGTCACGGCTTTCTTAACGGACTTTGAACCGAACCGGTCTTTGATCTCGTCTACGGTTTTATAAAGATTAATTTTTCCCATTTTATTATCAAATAAACTCATCTGCATCGTAAAAGGGATCAGGTGACTGAACCGGACGCCGATCAGGCGGACCGGCTGACCTTTGCGCCAGGATTTGGAAAAAATATTCTTTGCCTTGGCAATCAGTTCATCATCAAGTGCAGTATAATCAATGACCTCCTGTTTGGTAATGGTTTCAAAATCTGCGTAGCGTATCTTGACCGTGACACATCCGGTCAGTTTTTCATCTTCCCGCAATGCATATGCCGTTTTCTCAGTCAGCCTGATCAGTTCGGATAAAAGGAAGGTTTCATCATGATGGTCCTTATCAAAAGTATTTTCATGGCTCATACTTTTTTGTTCCCATTCCGTGACGATCTCATCACTGCCCCTTCCCCAGGCCTTGTTCCAGAGGGAAGCCCCCCATTTACCGGCGATCTTTTCCATCAATTCAGCAGAGGACCGGGCAATGTCTTCAATGGTGTAGAGCCCGTAATTCTTTAAGATCTGTTCCGTTTGTTTTCCCACCCCGCTGATCTTCTCCACGGCCAAAGGCCAGAGGAATTCCGTTTCTTTCCCCGGCGGAATTTCCAGGAAACCATTCGGCTTGGCTTCATTGGTAGCGATCTTACTGATAAAACGGGCCGTGGATAACCCCCCCGAGATCGGTAATCCTGTGTCATCCGTGATCACTTGCCGCAATTCCCGGGCAAATTTTCCTGCACCGAAATATTTATCCATGCCGCTGAGATCAATATAAAATTCATCAATACTGGCTTTCTCAAACTGCGGTGCTTTGGAAGCAATGATATCTGTGACCCAGCGGGAATATTTGCTGTATTCCCCACGGCTGGCATTGGTGACAATGGCATCCGGGCAAAGTTGCAGGGCTCTTTTCATGGGCATCGCTGAATGAATACCGAATTTCCTGGCTTCATAACTGCAGGCAGCCACTACGCCCCGTTCATATCCGCCCACCAGTACCGGCTTGCCTTTCAGTTCAGGTTTATTCCGTATCTCCACCGATACAAAAAATGAATCCAGGTCAAAATGGGCGATATGTTTTTTTTCTTTCTCCATGAAAGCAAGATCATTCTTCGAGGTAGATCTCCAACAGCCCTACGGGAAGCATAACATGTATTTCCTTCTTTTCATGGCTGATCTTCTTCAGCGAGGCTTCATTGAGCGGGATCAGCACTTCCTTCCCTTTCAATTCAATTTTACAGATCAACTGGTTGCTTTGTTCAAATACCTCCTGCACCCGGCCCAGTGCTTTTCGTTTCTGCAGGATCGTATAACCGATCAGTTTGGCAGGGGCATTGTCCGGAAGAAGGACCTCGAAATCAGATTTTAAGACCCAGATATTTTTTTGGGCAAGTTTGGCTGCCTCTTCACGGGTGCTGACCCCTTCCAGTTTGATATGGCATTCCTGTATGTTTTTAAGGCTGACCTGTTCAACAAACCAGGGCACCAGGTTGTCAGGGGATTGTTCAATGAATATGGTCTTTATTTTTTTTACAGGGAGGTCTTCACCCCAGGCATGGCGCATCAGTAAATGACCTTTCAGCCCGTGTATGCCGGTGAATTTGCCCAGGTGAAAATATTCAGACATCGGGAAAATTTTCAGTTATGAAAGATAAAAAAATCCCGTTCCATTATCCATGAAACGGGATGAATAATTAAGCAGTTTGATCAGGCCGGGTTCTCCGAATTACTGTCAGCGGGTTTCTCCTGTTTTTTGGGGGCTGCATTGCGCCGGGCCCTTTTGTTGCGGATGGCGTCTTCCTGGCGTTTTTTTACATGTGCATCATGTTCGGCGCTCCAGGTCGTGAATTTTTGCATGGCGGTGGCTTCATCGAACAAACTCAGTTTAACGCCTCTCAACAGGTGTTTGAGGTAGAGAACGCCCTTGAAACTCAGGATACGCCTCACGGTATCCGTTGGCTCGGCTCCTTTATGCAGCCAATCCAATGCTTTTTGACGGTCGATCTGGATGGTAGCCGGAATGGTTTGAGGGTTATAGGTACCGAGTTTCTGGATGAATTTGCCATCACGGGGTGAGCGGGAATCGGCAACTACGATAAAATAAAAGGGTCTTTTCTTCGACCCATGTCGCTGTAGACGGATTTTGACTGCCATTTTAAATAGACATTTAAAGGCTTTAAAGAATATGGTTTGCAACCCCTGCCCTTGCAGGGAAGGCCGGTAGAAACCGGGGAGCAAATATAATACCGGAAGGGCAAAATGCCAAATGGGGACAATAGACAATTGGCAATAAACAATTTGCAAAACTGGTCATGAAAACGGCTTGCGAGTTGCCAATTGACCAGTGTCCATTGAACCTACCTTCTCATCCCAGGCATCATTTTACCCATCTTGTTCATGTTTTTCATCATACCCCGCATTTGCTCGAATTGTTTCATGAAAGCGTTCACCTCACTGATATCCTTGCCACTTCCCCTGGCAATGCGTTTTTTGCGGCTCATATCGATCAGGTCGGGATCGGCCCGCTCGGCAGGCGTCATGGAACCGATCATGGCTTCAATGCCTTTAAAGGAATCATCGTTGAGATCAAGGTCCTTGATCTTACTTCCCATACCCGGCACCATGCCAAGAAGCTCCTTCATATTGCCCATCTTCCGGATCTGTTCCAGCTGGGTCTTGAAATCAGAGAAATCGAATTTATTCTTCCGGATCCTTGCTTCCAGCTTTTTTGCACTCGCTTCGTCAAACTGCTCCTGTGCTTTTTCCACCAGGGAAGTGATATCTCCCATGCCCAGGATGCGCTGAGCCATCCGGTCGGGATAAAATACATCGAGGGTATCCGTTTTTTCACCATTGCTGGTGAATTTGATGGGCTTGTGCACGGTATACTTTATCGAAAGGGCGGCCCCGCCCCTTGTATCTCCGTCGAGTTTGGTCAGCACTACGCCGGTAAAATCAAGCCTTTCATTGAATGCTTTGGCCGTATTCACCGCATCCTGCCCGGTCATACTGTCCACCACGAACAGGATCTCCTGCGGATGCGTGGCATCCCTGATATTCGCCACTTCCTTCATCATCTCTTCATCCACTGCCAGTCGGCCGGCTGTATCGATGATGAGAACATTTTTATTATTGCGTTTGGCTTCAGCCATCGCATGTACAGAAATCTCCACAGGATCCTTGCTGCCAGGAATGATCACCTGTCCTTCAGGACCCTGCTTTTCAGTTTCGGCAAAAACAGGGACTTGTACCTGTTCCCCGAGGATCCTCAGTTGTTCAACGGCGGCGGGGCGGTATACATCGGCTGCAACCAATAAAGGGGAAAGCCCTTTTTTTGTTTTCAGATAGTTGGCCAGTTTGGCGCTGAAAGTGGTCTTACCGCTGCCCTGGAGCCCGGCAATAAGGATCACAGCGGGGTTGCCCTTTGCATTGAAAGATGCTTCTTCATCACCCATCAGGCGGGTGAGTTCATCTTGCACGATCTTCACCATCAACTGCCCGGGGGAAACGGCATTGATCACTTTTTGCCCGATCGCTTTTTCCTTGATGGTATCAGTGAATTCCCTTGCGATCTTATAATTGACATCCGCATCCACCAGGGCCCTTCGGATATCCTTGATGGTGGCAGCCACATTCAGTTCCGTGATGCGGGCCTGTCCCCTGAGGTTTTTAAAAGCTGATTCTAATTTTTCCTGGAGAGAATTAAACATCTTTACTAAGGTTTTTACTCACTTCACATCGTTCAGTTTCCCCCTCTCCGCTGGCAGAGAGGGGGATGATGGGGGTGAGTCCAATAAAAAAGTGAACCATGAAGTTCACTTTAAATAGTTTGCAAAGATAAACCCGAAAGACGAATCCAGCTATATACCCAGGTATGTTCTGAGGATATTACACCGGCTCGATGTCTTGAGTTTGGTGATCGCTTTATCCTTTATCTGGCGCACCCGTTCGCGGGTAAGGTGGAATTTCTCACCAATATCTTCCAGGCTCAACGGGTGATCGACCCCGATACCGAAAAAATAGCAGATCACTTCCTTTTGTCTTTCTGTCAGCATACTCAGGGAGCGGTCGATCTCAGTCTTCAGGGACTGGTTATAGACAAGTTGTTCATCCGTTTTTTCTGCATTCGGGTTCTCCAGCACATCGATCAGGGTATTTTCTTCTCCGTCTGAAAGCGGGGAATCCATGCTCACATGTTTGGCATTGATGCCGAGTGTTGCCGCTACTTCTTCCAATTCCATATCCAGTACGCTGGCCAGCTCTTCGGCTGAGGGCTCCCGTTCAAATTGCTGTTCCAGCTGCGAATAAGCTTTTTGTATTTTGTTGGTGAGCCCTACTTTATTCAGCGGGAGCCTGACGATCCGGGCCTGTTCGGCCAGCGCCTGTAAAATGCTCTGGCGGATCCACCACACGGCATAGGAGATGAATTTAAAGCCCCTGGTCTCATCAAAGCGCTGGGCTGCCTTGATCAGGCCCACATTGCCTTCGTTGATTAGGTCAGGAAGCGACAGGCCCTGGTTTTGATACTGTTTGGCCACGGAAACCACAAAACGCAGATTGGCCTTGGTAAGCCGGTCGAGGGCTTTCTGGTCGCCTTGCCTGATGCGGGTGGCGAGTTTGACTTCTTCTTCGGGGGAGATCATTTCCACCTTGCCGATTTCCTGCAGGTACTTTTCAAGGCTGGGGGATTCACGGTTGGTGATGGATTTGGAGATCTTGAGTTGACGCATACTCATAGGCTAGATTTTTAATGGTGCATTTTAAGGGTCAAAGAAACAGGTGATCTTCACTCAAAAAATACCCACCGCAATGTCCAAAAACTGTCCGGAAAGTTGAAACAAAGGAGCAAGTTAACAAAATGTGAAATAAAACCAAAAATTATTTTGGCAATGATGATGGTTTACTTTACTGGAAAAAGATATGTGACGCCTGTATTACCGGGAAAAAATAATTATTTGTTGCAATGATTATTTTTCTATTATTGCACGCTGGTAGAATATGCATTAACGATACGGAATGAGTAAACAGCTATATACCCTTGAATACCCGGTTCGGTGCTCTCCGGCCATTTTATATGAATTCCTATCGACACCCGCGGGATTAAGTGAATGGTTCGCCGACAAAGTGGATGAAAAGGACAATGTGTTCTCCTTTTACTGGAGTACCGCGCCGGAAAAAGCCAACCTCATCGAAAAAGAACAGGATAAATTCATCAGGTTTCGCTGGACCACAGCTCCCGAAGAAGAATATTTTGAATTCCGCATTGAAAAAACAGAGATCACCAACCAGACCATCATGATCATTAAGGATTTTGCTGAAAAAAAAGATATCAAAGATCAGACCATGCTCTGGGATTACCAGATCAAGGAACTCTTTCACCGCCTGGGCAACTGACCGTTTTTCACCAGCCCCGCCAATAATGTAAAGCAAGTCATTAATTTCTCCTGTAAAGTGAAATCCTTTTTTGCCAGATGGATCCTGGCAGCCAGTTTACAAAAGTTTTTCCTCTTTACGATCTTGCTGAATGCCGGGTAACTCATTTTTTTAAGGGGCCTGTAATTATCCTTTTCAAAATGATGAACCCATTGCCCCTCGTTCACGCAGATATAAAAATTATGTCGTCTCAGCAGCAGGAATGCATCCAGGATGTTTTGTTCAGATCCTTTTTTATAGATACCTGCGAGATGAAGTGTTACAGTGAAAAAATGCCCCCACCAGAACAAGGTGCGGATCGCTGCGATCCCGCCCTTTCTTTCGGGAAGTTTTTCTGTTTCAAAGACCCGGGGATAATCCAGCACCAGGTAAGGCAGGCCCTGGTAATTTTCCCCCCTCGAGATCTTGGGTGTTGAATGAAATATGCCGGCCGGCTCCGGGCGCAGTCCATTTTTAATAAAGTCCAGTTGTTCTCTATTGAGCACCTGCAACCAGGCTTTCACTTTTTCCAGGATGGCATTCTTTGTTAAAATGATCCGGCTGTTGTTCACGAGTTCCCATTCCTTTGCTGAAAGTTTTAATTTTGTCGCAATCATCCGATAAAATTACGTGTTCAGGAAATTAGATAAGCTGGTCATCCGGGCATTTGTCGGCCCTTTTGCCGCCGTATTTTTTATCACCCTCTTCGTGCTGGTCATGCAGTTCTTCTGGCTCTACATTGATGATTTTGTGGGAAAGGGGCTCCCCATTGTTATCATCCTGAAATTTATATGGTACCAGAGCGCAGTACTGGTGCCGCTGGCGCTTCCCCTGGCCGTTCTGCTTTCCTCTTTAATGGCTTTCGGCAACCTGGGAGAATCCTTTGAACTGGTCGCCATCAAATCGTCGGGTATTTCTTTATTACGCTTTATGCGGCCCCTTTTCATTGTCTGCGCCGCCATCAGCGGGATTGCTTTCCTTTTTTCCAATTATATCATCCCCGTGGCCACCCTGAAATCCAGGACCCTGTTATCGGATATTGTGAATGCACAACCGGCCTTTGACATCAAGGAAGGTGTTTTTTACGACAAACTCAACGGATTTGCCATTAAGATCGGGAAAAAAGAGAATGACAGCGTGATCAGGGATATCACGATCTATGAACAAGCCAGCCCCCTCCAGGATAATTTTATCATCGCAAGGGATGGGATATTACACGTGCTCCCGGGCAAGCGTTTGCTGGAATTCGATCTGAAGAACGGTTGGCGCTACCAGGAAAGAGGGGAATCTTCCACGGGGCAGGGCACGGAATATATACGCATCGGGTTCAAAGAATATAAAAAGCAATTCGACCTCAGTGCTTTTCGTATCAGCTGGACCCCAGACAGCGTAAATAAGAATAATGAAAGAATGTACAGCATGAGGCAGCTGAACACTGCCATTGATTCCCTTGAAAAGGAAAACAAGACCTATCAAACGCTTTCTGAGATCAACCTGTTCCGCTCCCTGCGGTTCAGCGGGCTGATCGATACAGCCTGGAAAGAGATGGCGCCTGCCGATTCATTGAAAAAAGGCATACGCTTTTTTGACCAGGTCCTGCCGGACTCAGCCATTCGTTCGATCAACCAGCGTGTACAATCCGCTGCCGGGAGTATCAGGGATAATATGCAGGGATTCCTGATCAATTTGGATGGAAAAAATAAAAACCTGCGGAGGCATAAGATCGAATGGCATAGGAAGATCACCTTATCGCTTGCCTGCCTGGTCTTATTCCTGATCGGGGCGCCACTTGGCTCCATCATACGAAAAGGAGGGCTGGGCACCCCCCTGATCTTCTCCATTGTTTTTTTTATGGTCTTTTATTTTTCCAGTACCACGGGGGAGAAATTCGCCAAGGAAAACTCCCTCAGCCCCTTTTTCGGAATGTGGATGGCGACTTTCATTTTATTGCCGATCGGCCTTTTTCTGACCTATAAGGCCCTTCGTGACTCACAGCTTTTCAATAAAGAATTCTATTTCAGGTCGGCCAGGTTTTTCAAGGGTCTTTTTAAGCGGTAGAACCGGCCAGATAAATCACCCTTTTGTGGTATTTTTCGAGGCTTCACTGCCTAGTAACTTAGAGCAGAAAACCCGAATACTAAACTAAAGCGTCCGTTTACTAAATTGACGTTTATCCTGTTGGCTATATGCCTGAAATTGCGCTAGCTTTCTTTAATCAGTATTCTGTTAAGGTTGAAAAGGGTCGATTGAGCTCTAAAATCTAAGCAATGAGAAAACTTTTTTTATTCATTCCCGGCATGGCAGGCGCTTTACTGGTGAATGCTCAACTGAACATCAACAACGCCACTTTTTATATCGGCAGCGGCGCTACAGTGACCGTTCAGGGCGATGTAACGAGCAATGTGGATATCCAGGGGCCCGGCTTACTGTTGCTGAAAGGTTCTTCCCTGCAAAACCTGGATATGGGCGGGCATCTCATCCCCAACCTTGAACTCGATAATACTTCCAATGCAAGGCTGCTGAATTCAAACGCTTCGATCGGTACCGGATTCACTTTTACCAATGGTTATTTTCAGCTGTTCAGCCAGAACCTGACCATTGCTTCTGCTGCAACACTGACCAATTATGGTTTTTCGAAATTTGTTATTACCAACGGCACGGGCGTGCTGACCCGGAGCAGCCTCGGTTCTTCTTCATTTACTTATCCCGTTGGATACAGTTCTTCCGAATATAATCCCATTACCATTGCCAATAATGGAACGATAGATGATATCAGCGTGTACTGCCTGCAGAATGTACTGGATCACGGACTTTCCGGCAGTCCCGTCTCAGCCAATTTTGCCAATAACAGCTGGGTGGTCTCTGAAGCAGTAGCAGGAGGCTCCAACCTGAACATCACATCACAATGGGCTACAGGTGATGAGCTTGGAGGCTTCAACCGTAATAAATGCGGGGTTGCCAGGTATAATACGGGCACCGACTGGGATCTTCCTGCCAGCAATGTAATCGCTGCATCCGGATCCAATCCCTATACAAGGAACCGCACGGGAATCACCTCCGTAGGGGTATTTGCCGTTGCGGATTTGGGCAAGGTAAACACCGCTCAATTGAACCTGAAAGTTTTCCTGCAAGGACCTTATAACACCGGCACCGGCATGATGAATGACGGTTTGCGTTCAGCCAGCCTGATCCCGCTGACACAACCTTATAGTTCAGCATTGAATGCTCAGTTCACAAGGGTCGGAATATATGACGGTACAGGCAGCGTAAATGAGACCATCAACTCCAGTGTACTGTCCACTACAGGAAATAATGCAATTGTGGATTGGGTATACGTTGCCACGCTGGATCCCATCACGCCTACCACTAAATTACAGACCAGGGCAGCGCTCGTGCAGCGGGATGGCGATGTGGTTGACCTGGATGGTGTATCTCCCGTATCCATGCCCATCGATGCCGACGGAAATTATCATATCATGGTCGGTCACAGGAACCATTTGAGTATCCGCACAGCTTCAGCGCAAGCGCTTGCGGATAATACAATTGCAGCATATAATTTCACTACTTCACAATCACAGGCTTACCAGGATGTTGCTATTACTTCGAATGCTGCTATGAAAGACCTTACCGGCGGTGTGTTTGGGTTGTGGGGCGGCAATGCGAACAGCAATAATACAGTCAGGGCCAGCGGCCCACCCACGCTGAATGATTATTTATACCTGATCAATACAGTACTGGGGGGAAATGTGACCACGATCCTGTCCGGCGTGTATAATACAGCTGATTTCAATCTGGATGGAACAGTCAGGGCCAGTGGTCCTCCTACCATTAACGATTACCTCTTCCTGATCAATGCTACATTGGGAGGAGATGTGACAAAGATCCTGACCAACCACCTGTAATTATAAACAACTGAAATCTACAATTATGAAAAAGAGTATGATTGTTTTAGTGATCCTGGCTTGCGGATTTCTTAGTCGTGCACAGAACTTCATGCAGGGCTCCATCAGAAAAGGCGCGGCATATAATTCAGTGGATGTACTCTTTAAGCCCAATTTTACCAGTAATGCTGGCGAATACCTGAACTTTATCCAGTTCTCACTGACTATTCCTATTGCCGCTTATTCGGCAGGAGTAACAGCGAGCCTGGCCATCAACTCCAGTAATTTTACCGGTCTCAATTTTGCCCAGGCACCGCAATACACACAGATTTCAACTTCCGAGCGGGTCTTCACCTGGGTTTGCGTGAACCCCGGGCCTTCAACCATGTCCTGGACCTCGGGGGTCGAATTCGCGGGTGTTACGGTGACATTTACAGGAGGGCAGGCCAATACGCTTGTGAGAATGGCGGATTATACCATTGCAGGCGGAGGTCAGAATTTTAATACCTTTTTTGTGGTGACATCTTCTCAGCATGGCGATATAACGAACTATTCTGCGTTTTTTTATTTTAACGGAGGCCAAAGCACCCTGGGAACATATCCAAACAATGATCAATATGTACAAACTACGGACCTTGTAAGCTTACCTGTTGACATTCTGAGTTTCAACGGACACCGTTCCGGCGTGAACAATATCCTGAACTGGAGCACGAGCAGTGAACAGAATAACCGCGGATTTGAAGT
>CAZZDQ010000001.1:0-3119 GCA_964652845.1 uncultured Chitinophaga sp. | reverse complement strand
ATGTCAAAGAAATTCGTCATTGCAAGATAAAAGTCTGCCGTCTGCTACGATCAGCGTTCAATAACCATTAACCATCATGTCTGAGCGTTACCCCGGTTTAAAACCGGGGTTTTTTTTGATGTATCTTTATTCATCTAATTGCAGGTTCATGAAGCTTGTTTGCCTGGCCCTTTCAGCTGCCTTGTTGTTTTCCTGTCAAAACAATTCTTCCGGGAAAAATGGGGACAAGGGAGATCAGCATATCAACTATTCACCAATGAAGATTGAACAGATCAACCTGTCACAGTTACCGGCAGCCATCAAATTCAGCGGGCAACTGCAGGAAGCATGGCAATGGAATGATAAAGAGGGGAAGCATATTTTTGTCGCATCATACTTGAAATCCTATCCCGATTCTTCCGTTGTGGATTCCGAAGAGGGTCAGACCTATTCCGCTTTCTTGTTTGTTAGCGAATACATTGAACGCAACGGAGCCTTTGCCCTTTCATGGAATGAAACTGATTCCGTAAGATCATGCCCTTTTGATATCACCTGCAGTTTTATAAAGGATGCTACAACGGTCACCGACCTGGACAGTAATGGGATAGCCGAAGTGAAATACGAGTATAAAACGGCCTGCCGCAGTGATGTATCACCTGCAGAAGCCACCCTGGTGATGCATGAGGATTCTTCGCGTTATGTGTTACAGGGATTGTTATGGGTTAAACTGAATGATACGGACAGATTCATGGTCACGGAAAATAATGCTGACCTCGAAACCCTGCCCGGGTATCAAAAAACCGGTGAAGAATATATGAAAACCTTCGGCCGTTACCGCTCTGAAAGTTCATTTGCCAAAGCCAATCCCTCCTTCATCGTATATGCCAGGAAAGAATGGATAAAATTTGCAACCGAATCTTTTGAATAATACCTCTTTGGATAGAAGCCGGCAAAACCTGCAGGTACAGAAAGCGGTGGCGATATTGTCCC
This sequence comes from uncultured Chitinophaga sp., assembly GCA_964652845.1. Classification (GTDB taxonomy): domain Bacteria; phylum Bacteroidota; class Bacteroidia; order Chitinophagales; family Chitinophagaceae; genus JJ008. The sequence goes on along the minus strand of CAZZDQ010000001.1, from coordinate 2,150 downwards.
TGCTCCTGCTGGGCATAAAGTTCATCGCTTATTTTCTTACACATTCCGTCGCCATTTTAACGGATGCCATGGAGAGCATTGTGAATGTGGCGGCAGGTTTCATCGGTTTGTACAGTTTATTTATCGCAGCCAAACCGAGAGACAGGGATCATCCTTACGGTCACGGGAAGGTTGAATTCATTTCAGCGGCAGTGGAAGGGACCCTGATCGGCGCAGCAGGGGCCATCATTATTTATAAAGCGATACAACACCTGGTCACCCCCGTAATCCTGCATAAAATAGATAAAGGAATGATCCTGGTGGCCGTAACAGCCATTGCCAATTATATTGCAGGGTATTATTGTATCCGGAAGGGAAAAAGAAATGATTCAGCGGTGCTGCAGGCAAGTGGCAGGCACCTGCAGGCTGATACCCTGTCCACCATCGGGATCATTGCCGGGCTCGCCTTACTGTTCATCACCCGCTATCAGTGGATCGACAGTGTGGTGGCTTTGATCTTCGGGATGATCATCATTGTTACAGGCTACAGGATCGTGCGAAGCTCGGTCGCGGGGATCATGGATGAGGCCGATACGAAGCTGTTGGGGAAAATGGTATCCGTTCTGGATCAGCACAGGAGGGAGAACTGGGTCGATCTGCACAATCTCCGGGTCATCAAATACGGGAGTGTATTGCATGTGGACTGCCACCTCACCGTGCCCTGGTACCTGAATGTGCACGAAGCGCACCGTGAAATTGATGCACTGGCCGGTTTGATCAGGCAGCAATTCGGAGAATCGCTGGAACTATTTGTACATTCGGATGGCTGTCTGCCTTTTTCCTGTAAGATTTGCAATAAGGGGGATTGTGCGGAAAGAAAGCACCCGTTTGAAAAAAGGATCGGGTGGACACTGGAAAATATTTCTCAAAATAAAAAACACGCACTGCGTTATGACTAAAACGATCACCCGGTGGAAACGGGCACACGAATTCACCAGCTTCCTGCATGACAATTCAATTGAGCTCGACGGCAGCCTGCAGCATGGTTTCGGACCCAAGGCCCTCCTGCTGTCAGGGCTGGCGGGCTGTTCGGGTATCGATGTGGTGGATATCCTGCACAAGATGCGGGTACGTTTTTCTGATCTTGAAATTGAAGTGAAAGCAGAGCAGACGGAAGATCTTCCCAAAGTGTATAAGGATATTTATATCACATACCGCCTGAAAACAGCAGCTCATAATGAGGCCAAAGTAAAAAAAGCGGTTGACCTCTCACTGGCAAAATATTGCGGCGTATCCGCCATGTTGCGGAAGAATTCCCCGATTCATTATACCCTTGAAATCCTGAAATCAGTATAGACTTCCTTAAAATTGGCCGGCTGATTTGGCAGGAAAAAAGGTTACTCCTATTTTCGCTTCAAAATAAATAACTATGTCATTACATCTCGGGGACCCTGCTCCCAATTTCAAAGCAAACACCACGGAAGGTGAAATTGATTTTTATGATTTTTTGGGCAAAAGCTGGGGAATACTTTTTTCCCACCCCGCTGATTTTACACCAGTCTGCACTACGGAGCTGGGAAGAACGGCCCTGCTGAAGGAAGAGTTTGCCAAACGCAATGTAAAAGTGCTGGCAGTAAGTGTCGACCCGTTGGATAAGCACCTTCAATGGCGCAATGATATCGATGAAACCCAGCGCTGCGCGGTTGATTTCCCCATCATTGCCGATGAGGGCAGGACAGTAGCTGGTCTGTATGATATGATCCATCCCAATGCCTCCGCTACGCAAACGGTCCGCTCCCTGTTTGTCATTGGCCCCGACAAACTCGTGAAACTGATGATCACCTACCCGGCATCCACCGGGAGGAATTTTTATGAAGTGCTGCGTGTGGTGGATTCACTGCAACTGACGGCAGGATACAGTGTGGCCACGCCGGCCGACTGGAAACAGGGAGAGGATGTGATTGTCGTTACGGCAGTCAGCACAGAAGATGCCATAAAGAAATTCCCCAAAGGGGTAAATGTGATCAAGCCTTATTTGCGTTATACACCCCAGCCAGACCTGAACTGAGAACAAGGTATTGTTAAGATTTATTTCAAAGTTCAACTTCTTGTACCTTATTTACTAAAGAATTTAAATTAAAGAATGAGGCCATGGCCTATGAACGCTGGCT